>NZ_BCUX01000047.1 GCF_001591445.1 Neobacillus drentensis NBRC 102427
CCCCCGCCACTAGATTAGTGGCGGGTTTTGTTTTAGAACAGGCAGAAATAATGTTATGATAACGATATTGCTTTACTACTGATTTGTAAAGTGAGAATTTGTCTACAATACGGGTAGGATTATTAAAATTGATGGGATGAAAAGATGAATAAAGAAGTCTGCTTAAAGGTGAAATCAAAGTTTGTAAATAAATTAAAAAGTGGCTATCCGCTTATTTCTAAGGAAGCCGTCATAAATGTAGATGACTCCGTAGAAGAGGGTTCCATTGTTAAATTAGTTGACGAAAGGAACCAGTTTATTGCCAAAGGCTATTTTGGTAAGCAAAATAAGGGCATTGGCTGGGTACTAAGTAACAAAGAAAATGTCTCTTTTGACCAAGAGTTTTTTGAGAAAAGCTTAAAAGAAGCTATCGAGCAGAGGAAATCCTATTTTCAAAGTTCAGAAACCACTGCATTTCGGGTGTTTAATGGTGAAGGCGATGGCATCGGTGGATTAACGATCGATTATTTTGCCGGGTATTATTTGTTAACTTGGTACAGTAAGGGTATTTATCATTTTAGGGAAAGAATCATTCATGCTTTAAAGGGACTGGTTGAATTCAAAGGAATTTATCAGAAAAAGCGCTTTGATGAAAAAGGGCAATATATCGAGGAAGATGATTTTGTTGCAGGTGAAAGAGGGCAGTTTCCGCTGATCGTTAAAGAGAGCGGCGTCAACTTTGCTGTATATTTGAATGAAAGTGCCATGGTCGGTGTGTTCCTAGACCAACGGGATGTAAGACGCACAATTCGAGATAAATATTCAAAGGGGAAGTCAGTATTAAATACCTTCTCTTACACAGGGGCTTTTTCCGTGTTTGCCGCTTTAGGAGGAGCCACGAAAACGACAAGTGTTGATCTGGCCAATCGAAGCAGGAGTAAGACGAGTGAGCAGTTTACTATTAATGGTATTGACCCTGAAACGCAGGCCATTATGGTTGAAGATGTTTTCAAGTACTTTAAATATGCCGTCAAAAAACAGGTGAAGTTTGATGTGGTCATCCTTGATCCACCAAGCTTTGCACGGTCAAAGAAATTTGTCTTTAGTGCAGAAAAGGACTACAAGGATCTTCTAAAAGAAGCCATTTCGATTACAGAGGACAACGGAACCATTGTTGCATCCACGAATTGCAGTGCTTTTGGGATGGAAAAATTTAAAAGTTTTATTGATATTGCTTTTAAAGAATCTGGCAGCAGATACAAACTCTTGGAGCAATTTTCACTTCCCGAGGATTTCAAGACCAGCAAAAACTTTCCAGAAGGCAACTATTTAAAGGTCGTATTTATAAAAAAAATGAAATGAGAACGGTGCCTGACACCCACAAGAAATTTAATGTGGTGTCAGGCACTTTTTTTATTTTTAAGGGTGTTGTTTATCCATTTTTTGCACTATAATAGAGGGGAGATGTTCACTGAATTGTCAAAAATACACCTTGCTTTTCATACATAGATAAAAAAATAAGCAATTGTGGGGGGAATCGATATGATTAGAGCGGCTATTGCTGGTGTTGTTGGTTTTGTGCTTATTTTTATCGAGTCAATGATTGTAATGAACCTAAAAGGTCTAGAAACGATTGAATATGGCGGGTTAACTCCGTTTATAAATGTATGGGCTATGAACTTCTTTTTTGTATTTGCCATCCTTACACAGGTAACCAATTGGTACGTGAACAAGGAAAGTTTAAAAGAAGATAAGAGCTTTTAGAAATCACTCATCAAATAAATAAAGCGACGTCATCTGGAAGGAAGACCAGAATGGCGTCGCTTTTTGTTTAGATTAACCGTTTTGTTTTTCAGTTTTATTACCATTAAAAGCAGTTTTGCGAATGAATGGGATTACCCAACGGTCAAGACCGATGCGGCCTGCGTTATAGCCAGAGAAAAGAATAATTGCACCGATGAAAAGGTCTGTTGGAATATGAGATACCGTTCCTGCTAGGAAGAAAGAGAAGTTCATCACAAGACCAAAGAACATTGCAGCTGTTGTTAAGCATCCAAGAATAAGTCCAATTCCTACTAAAAATTCACCTAAAGGAACAATCGTATTAAAAATATCAACGTTTGGTAATGCAAAATGTTGTAAGAAATCTACGTACCAGCCATAAACAACGCTGCCGTCTGGTCCCTTTACTGGATTAGCAATAACCCCTTTTAAAAATCCTGAAGCATCGAACCCGCCAGATAATTTATGGAACCCGGCAGTGATCCAAGAATAACCGAGATATAAGCGAAGAACTGTTAAAATTCCTGCAGCAACTTTATTTTGTCGTAACCAATTGACTACCATGTGAAACACCCCTTGTTAAGTAAGTTTTATTATTTGTTCGTTAACTATGTTTTTACTATATCAAACTTATTTTGAAGTTAGGGTGAATTGTTTGCTAATTCACATATTCGTAAAAAAGATTTGAACAAATTTCAAACGAATACAAAATTCTTCATCCTGTTGCTAAGACAATCCGTAAGCGACAGGTATGAAGGACAAATCTCTTGATCTAGCGAGGACTATTGTCTTTCATCCCGCTTATGAAGGACAAATTTATTGGTCCAGTGAAGACTATTGTCTTTCATCCCGCTTATGAAGGACAAATCGCTTGCTCCAGTGAAGACTATTGTCTTTCATCCCGCTTATGAAGGACAAATACCTTGCTCCAATGAAAACTTATGTCTTTCATCCCGCTTCTAAAGAACTTTCCCGGATAAAAAAATAGAGCGTCTCTGATTCCAACTTAGAACCTGGAATCAGAGACGCTCTTGTTTGAATTAACCGTTTTGTTTTACAGTTTTATTACCATTAAAAGCAGTTTTGCGAATGAATGGGATTACCCAACGGTCAAGACCGATGCGGCCTGCGTTATAACCAGAGAAAAGAATAATTGCTCCGATGAAAAGATCTGTTGGAATATGAGATACAGTACCTGCTAAGAAGAAAGAGAAGTTCATCACAAGACCAAAGAACATTGCAGCTGTTGTTAAGCATCCAAGAATAAGTCCAAGTCCTACTAAAAATTCACCTAAAGGAACAATCGTATTAAAAATATCTACGTTTGGTAATGCAAAATGTTGTAAGAAATCTACGTACCAGCCATAAACAACGCTGCCATCTGGCCCTTTTACTGGATTAGCAATAACCCCTTTTAAAAATCCTGAAGCATCGAACCCGCCCGTTAATTTGTGGAACCCAGCTGTTATCCAAGAATAACCGATATATAAGCGAAGAACTGTTAAAATTCCTGCAGCAACTTTATTTTGTCGTAACCAATTGACTACCATGTGAAACACTCCCTATTTAAGTAAGTTTTTTTGTTTGTTCGTTAACTACATTCTTACTATATCAAACTTATTTTGAAGTTAGGGTAAATTGTTCACCATTTCACATTTCTGTAATAAAGATGTGAACATTTTATTAACGGGGTTTTAGGCTCCATCATTCGCTACTTTTGGAAAGAGTGATGAATATATATTTGTAAGAAGAAATTACATTTTTTACAAAAAAAGGCTTGATAAAACTAATACCATTAGTTAATATAAAACTAATGGTATTAGTTAAAAGGAGATGGAAACTGTGAGGATGATTAAACAGGGGTACTTGTATCAAGTTACGTTCATGGCAAATATTTTCCCGGTTAACTGTTATTTGGTGGAGGAAGAGGATGGGGTAACGTTAATTGATGCAGCGCTTGGTTTTTGTACAAAGGGGATAATGAAGGCAGCGGATACGATTGGAAAGCCGATTACCAAAATTGTGCTCACGCATGCTCATGAAGACCATGTGGGCGCACTGGATTCCATCAAAGAATTACTGCCAGATTTACCGGTGTATATTTCTATTCGTGACCACAGACTAATGAATGGAGATCGATCCCTTGATCCTCATGAGGCACAAACCCCGATTAAAGGCGGTGTGCCAAAAAAATTAAGAACGCGAGCCAATATATTATTGAAAGAAGGCGACCTGATTGGTTCCTTAACAGCGATCGAAACGCCGGGGCACACACCAGGCTCGATGTCATTTTTAGATTTGCGCACAAATGCATTGATTGCTGGAGATGCCTTTCAAACACGAGGTGGAATCGCTGTTGCAGGGGATATGAAGCCGTTGTTTCCATTCCCGTCCTTTGGCACATGGAGTAAGGAAACCGCATGGACGAGTGCACAGAAATTAGTGAATTATCAACCCGAATTACTTGCGGTTGGTCACGGAGAAATCATGATAAATCCAGTAAACGCAATGGAACGTGCAATCAAAAATCTGGAACGAAAAATAGGATAGGGAGTAATTTATATGTCACCAAGACCAAAAATCGGTCTCGATATCTCATTTATAATAGAAGCAGCGGGAGAAATTGCCGACCAATATGGGGTGCAGGAAGTTACCTTAGCAAGCTTGGCGAAGAAAATTGGGATTCGCCCGCCATCTTTATATAATCATTTTGATGGACTCCCTGGTTTAAGGAAGAAATTAGCTATTTACGGAATTGATAAACTTTATGAGGTAATGGCAGATGCAGCGATTGGGGTGTCAGGCACCGAAGCTGTGATTGCGGTAAGTCAGGCTTATGTGAATTTTGCCCGTAAGCATCCAGGGATTTATGAGGCGACGTTACTCGCCCCGGACCCAGAAGATGTGGATGTGCAGAGGGCAGGGGCGAAAATCGTTGATCTTTCTGTCCGCGTTTTGCAGGCCTATCATTTGGAAGGGGAGCATGCCCTCCATGCGGTCAGGGGTCTGCGCAGTATTTTACATGGATTTTCTGCTTTAGAGCAAAAAGGCGGCTTTAAGATGGCGTTGGATTTGAATGAAAGTTTGCTGATTATCCTTAAGGCATTTCTTGCGGGGATAGGGCAGAGGGATAGATTAATGGAAGGTTAGTAGTTGCTAATGTGGGGAAGGAGCACAGTGACCGCTCACAAGGAAAAATTCTGTCCGCGGTCACTCGCCGCTCCTTTAGGATTCACATTAAGGTACATTTTGGAGATAGAGTCCGATGGCAAGCTTTGGTATAATGGGATAAAGTTCAGTGTTAAGGGATGATCAAGATGAGTTCAGAAAAATTGGGTTTGGTATTGGATGTTGAGACAACTGGTTTAGGGCCTACCAAGGATGAAGTAATTGAGCTTGCCTTAAAATTATTTTCCTATCGAGCAGATACCGGTGAAGTTATCGATATTATCGAGGAAGACTCCTTTTTGCGTGAGCCACTTTCCCGTTCAGCAAGGAATAATTATGACACAGCTTACCGAGTTCATGGCATCCCATATGAGTTGGTTCAAGGGAAAAGCTTTTATGATGTAAAAATTAAAACGTATTTCCATCGTGCTGATTCGGTCTTCGCACATAATGCCTCCTTCGACCGAAGCTTTCTTTATCACATGTATCCAGAAGTCAACGATTTGAAGTGGTATTGTACGATGAGAAACATCCCATGGAAAAACTACGGCTTTCCCAATGGAAAATTATTGACCCTATTACAAGCACACAACATTACAAATTATCAAACACATAGAGCACTAGATGATATTACATACTTGTTGGAGTTGCTTAAGAAAACAAGTCCGAATGGTAACTTTTATCTTCAAGAAGTGCTAGAAAAGTCACCGATGAGAAAATATCAACCAACAGTTTCACGTACAAAAATGGGTTAAAAAACTAATCAAACGTTTGATTAGTTTTTTTTATAGATAGAAAAAAGCCCGGCAACATATGGACCGGGCTAAATTGCATGCATCTAGTATGTAAAAATTCTATTGTCTGCCTTCAGTGAATATTTGGAAGGTTATCCCAAATTTATCTAAAACGCTGCCGTATGCAGGGCTGAAAAACGTTTCTTGAAGTGGCATAGTCACTTGCCCGCCTTCTTGTAAGGCCTCAAAGAATTTATGTGCTTGGTCTGCGTCGTTCGTTGAAATACAGATGGTCACTTGATTTCCACTTTGATGTGGTTGGCCAGGGAAGGTATCAGAAAACATTAATTCAGTTTCGCCCACTTTAATGGTCGCATGACTTATACGATCTTTTGCTTCGGCAGGTAGTGGGAAATCCGGATTTCCTGGCATTTCTCCGAAAGATTGAGAAAAAAGAACTTGTGCATCTAAAGCCTTTTCATAAAATTGAATAGCTTCCTTGGCATTTCCATTCATCACAAAATAGGGAATCAAACGTAACGTCATCATAAATCTCTCCTCAGTTTTAAAGTTTTTTTGATATCCTCGGTTGGGTATAAGTTTGGACAGGCTGTTCAATATGTCCCACTTCTTATTATTACCGATATTCCTATTATAAAACGAAGAACAAATGTTCGCAACAGAAAGATGAGCCCACGGGAAAATATCTTCCTATGGGCTCATTTAAGTTTAGTTTAATATTGAAAGGTATTTTTCAGTAATTATCTTAAAATGATGGAGAGCGTGACCGGCGATAATGTAGGCAATGGCACGGGCTGTGACTTCCGTGTTATTGGCAAAGCCAATATTTGCCCAGGCCACATCCGGCAAATTTTGAATTAACGTTAGGGTAGCCTTTCTCGTCGCAATGAAGTCTTCGAGAATATTTTTAATTGGCAGTATATTAACTTGCGAACCTTGGACATAATCATTTTCGTCAAAACCAGCCAAAGCCGTTTGGTCACCACGACCAACTCGGAGTAAGCGGTAGCTCATAATTCTCTCAGTATCTGCCATATGGCCAAGGACTTCTTTGATGCTCCACTTATTATCGGCATAACGAAAAAGGACATCCTCTTCCGATAACGACTCAAAAAGCTCAATCGTCTTTACCAAAGTCTCTTTCAAAAGTGTTAATAAATCACCTTCTGGAACTAAGTTCACATACGGTTTGTAATACTCTGGGTATTCACTTGCTAAAGGACGTTGCGGCATATGATTTTCTCCTCTCTACTCTCAGAATTACTGACGCTAACAACTCCAATCCTACCATAATTTTCATAATAATCGAATCGATTTATTTGCATTTTCCCCTTGTAATAGTTAAAAAGGTCTTCTACATATAACATAAAACATAAAAAAGGGCTGCTGTATTCATTAATAACAGCAACCCTAATATGATTAAACCATTTTTTCAAAATGAACTCGCTTGTTAATTGCATACATGACCGGCATACCGACAGCCATTACAACAAATTCCCCAACCGCTGTTGTGAGCCATGTGAACATAAATGGCAAATCAAAAGCCAAATGAAGTTCGAGGGCAATTAAGAACATCGTGAAGGTAAAAACAAGTGTGTTAACAATCATACGAGTCCAAATATTTTTGATCAAGCGTGCACACGCAATTGTGATTAACAAGGCAAGTACGGATTGACCGACACCGAAAATGAGGTCATAAGCCTTCATAGGTGAGAAGAGAAGGTTGGTTAAAAATACACCTAAAATAATTCCATAAATATATTTTTTGTTAAAAACGATCAGATGATTGAACATCTCTGAAACTCGAAACTGGACTTGGGTAAATCCGAAGGGCTGGATTAGTGCTGAGACAGCAATGTACAATGCTGCGATAATCCCGTTTATGACAATTGCTTGCACATTGTTGTGCACTTTGCCTGTTGTGGGAGTCCCATTGGAGCTGCCACCTAGTGCTTGTGATAATGTATTATTCTCCATATTCATTTCTCCTTAGTTTTTTTTAGTGGGAGGATTTCGAACCACTCGCAATCTATTATATTATTATAAAAAATAGTATCAGTCAATGACACTATTTTTGAATAAGGAAGTTTTTTCGAAAATAATAATAAGATTCCGAATAAACTGCGGAAAAAACCTAAATCCCTAATTCAAAAGTTATTTTCTTAAAATAGAAACATCACAAGTGACAAAAACCTTGTGGTGTTTTTTTAATATTCAAGTGTCTAATATTCTGCCCCAAATCTCTGTAACCTGCTACAATAAAGTATATAGTATCCGAATGGGGTGAAAAAACATGATTCCAACAAAGCTAAATACAACCTCACGATCAAGCGAAATTGATTTACATACAATCCTGTCGAATCAAAATAAAGAAGAATTAATAAAGATTATTCTTGACCTGTCCGACGATAACCCCGATATTGAAAAACAGCTGCTTTTCAAATACACTCCTCAAAAAGACGAAATTTCATCTGCGAAAAAGCTTATTACAGCATCTATAAATGGGGCAAAAAGAAAAGGATTTATCGATTGGCGTCAAGTTGGACCAGCACTTCAAGGGGCCGAATTGACTCTTCAAAAAGCACAGGAAAAAGTAGCAAAAGGGAAATGGGAGAGTGCGGTTTTATTAGCCCTTGCTGTCATGCCGCCCGTTGTAAAAATGCTAAATTTTTCTGATGACTCAAATGGGTCGATCGGTGACGTTATGAATTGGGCGATAAGAACAATTGATGTTGCCGTTACTACTAGTCTGCCTAATCTAAATGACAAAGAGAAGAAGGGACTTTTTGACGCGATTATAAAAGAAGCTCTAAAAGCGCATTACGATGGCTGGAGCGATTGGCGCTATGCTCTTTTAAAAACTTGTACCAATTATTCTCCTGTGAAGGATTTGAGAATAAAGTTAGAAAAACAGCTGGAATCCCTCCAGTCGAGGCCAGAATCAACTTGGCATGATAGATATGAAAAAACACAAATAAAATTATTGCAATTCGAAATCATTGTACGATGTGATGGGGCTGACCGAGCGGAGAAATTTATTTATGAAAATATCCTTGAAAGTGAATTTCGTGAAAAGGCAATCGCTCTTGAACTAGGAAAAGGCGACTACAAGAAAGTGATTCAACTTTGTTTGGATGGAGAAGAAGCCGATAAGGTATATCGTGGTCTTGTCCATAAGTGGAAGGAATATCGATATCAAGCTTATGAAATGATTGGAGATATTGAACAACAGAAGCAGTTAGCAAGAGAATTGTTATTCACAAATGAATTTAGCTATTACTTAAAACTAAAAGAATTATATCCCGCAAACGAATGGGACTTTGCTTTGAAAAAAATTGTTGATGATTTTAACAAGATGGATTACCAGCCCTCTGTGTACCTGTCAATTTTAAAAGAGGAAAATTTAACGGCTGAGCTTTTAATCTATTGTCAGAATCATATCTCGACAATTACGGACCTTTATCAATATTTAATAAAAAATAATTTAGAAGAAGTAAATGAGCTTTTTACTAAGTATATTGAGTACTCAGCTGAGGAGGCCACCGATCGAAAAAAATATCGAACAGTTTGTTCCATCATAAAGACCTACAAAAAGGCGTGTGGAACAATCCATTCACATAAGCTAATTGGAGAATTAAGAGAAAAATATAAACGCCGGCCAGCGTTTATAGAAGAGCTCGGGAAAATTAGGTAAGCCGATAGGAGATCAAAGCCTGTTTTTTTCGAAGACCCTGATCGGATTAAAGTCGAAATAGTAGCACCGTAAAAGCAAGGGTCAGTCCCCGATAAGTTACGCGCGTAACTAACCGTGGGGGCTGACCCATTTTTAGTATTAGGATAGTACCTTTAACCCGACAACACCAACGATAATCACAAGCACACTAATGATGCGGCCAAGGTTTTTGGATTCACCAAACAGGAACATATTAATAAAAACAGCACCTGCCGTCCCAATCCCGACCCATACGGCATAGGCAATGCTAAGTTGAAGATACTGAAATGCCATATATAAAAATACCAACGATGCACCGAATCCGCCAATATAGAGAACTCCGTTGCTGAACGTTTTTTTCTGACTATATAATTTGAGCCCTGCTGCACCGGCAACCTCACTTGCTGCAGCTAAAAAGACAAGCAACCAGCCCATTTTTAAGCAGCTCCCTTCAAGGAGTCTTTTCCATCAGCTTCTTCTTTGTCCGAGATATTTAATCCAATCACCCCGATAACAATCATCATGATAAAAAAGGCCTTCCCAAAACTAAAGCTTTCCCCAAAAAGATAGATATCCATTAAGACCGTACCAATGGTACCTATTCCGGCGAATATTGCATAAACGGTACCGGTAGGGAGAGTCTCACATGCTTTAGGCAAAATATGATAGTCTAAAAAAATAACGCCAATGACGATGGCCCATTGCCACCACGTTTGTGCCTCATTAAATCCATATACCCAAATTAATTCAAACAAACAAGTTACACCTACGTAAATCCATGCCTTATTCATTTCTTACACCTCTTAAAAGAACGCTAGTTCCATCTTAATTAAGTCCCAGCATATTATATTAGGATACCACAATCTTTTAGAAAGTTGTTTTAAACACCTTTCCAAAGCATGGAAATTTATCTGTTTTTATATTTTCCGTGATATAAATCACGAAAACAACTCTGCTTTAACTTTATAATTATCTAAAATAGGGGAAAAACTATAAGTGGATGGTGACGAAGATGGAGTACAAACTTAAATCGCTTTATGAGGAAATAGGCGGGCAGGAAACGATTGATAAATTGGTTAATGCCTTTTATCCGCGCGTATATGCTGACCCGGAATTAAGACCATTGTTTGAAGGGGATATGGAAGAAATAAAGCGCAAGCAGAGAATGTTTTTGCCGCAATTTTTAGGAGGCCCAGCCCTTTACAGTCAGGAATTTGGCCCGCCCGCCATGCAACACAGGCATATGCCCTTTGAAGTGACACCTAGAAGAGCTGCATGCTGGCTTCGCTGCATGAAAGAAGCATTTGAAGAAATTGGCCTTGATCAGCAGCCAGCCGGACACGCATTTTATGACCGATTGACGCAAGTTGCTGGAATCATGGTGAATAGCCCGGATCGTTAATAATACAAAAGGCTCTTCTCGAATTGAGAAGAGCCCTTGACATAATTATTAAGAAATATAGGTTATTGAACTTAGAAAACTGTCCAGCTCCAGCGTCCAGCGACTAGTGTACTTCGCTCTCTTCCCTACGATAAGTCAACATCGAATCGCTCCGCTCTCCGTGTTTCCTTTATCTCAGTCAGAGCGCTCCAGTCCTGTCGTGCGCTAAACGGACGCTTCCGCTTTTCTAGTTATTTCTTTAGCTTAGCCCAAGTAGCATCCAACGCTTTTTCTGTTTCCGCTTTAGACTTTTGGCCGCCAACGTATGCTTGTAGAGAAGCGCCGAATTCTTGACCGGCACCATCAGGATACTTCATGAACTGCCAAGAGTAAGTTTTGCCTTCTTGTGAATATTTTTGAAGATCTGCACCTAGTGGTCCAATATCTTCTGCTTTTGCTTCAATGGTTTTAAATGCAGGAATGTATTTAAACTCCTTGACTAAGGCTGTTTTGCCTTCTTCAGATGTTACCATCCAGTTTAAGAAATCTTTTGCCGCTTTTTTATCAGCTTCAGGTGCTTTGTTATGAATAACCCAGTTCGTAGGAACGTCAACCATTAATTTATCTGCTTGTGCGGCATCATCCGTAAGTGCCAATGGAATGAAACCAACTTCCATGCCTGGAGTTAATTTATCCAGCATCGGCTGAATCCAGTTCCCTTGCTGAATCATTGCAGTTTCACCGTTGGCAAATTGGGTTACTTCTGTATTGTAATCAGTGGTTAATGGATTTTTATTACCATACTTAATTGTTAAGTCGACAAGCTTAAAGTAGTCATTGAAGTATTTGTTGCCTTCAATTTTATTAGTACCTTCGTTTAAACCTTTAATGAAGTTCTCGTCATCTGCTTGTTGGTAAGCAAACGGAACATTCAGCCCGTGGTTTGCTAACACCCACCATTCAGCATAGCCAACAGAGAAAGGAGTAATCCCAGCGGCTTTCAGTTTTTTCGATGCTGCCTCTAACTCTGAGTAGGTTTTTGGCAGTTCGGTGATTCCGGCCTTTGCAAATAACTTTTTATTGTAAGCAAAACCATAGCCTTCCATATTAACAGGCTGTCCATAAATTTTTCCGTCGATAGTCATAGGTAGTAGTGCGCTCTCATAGGCATCCTTTACCCAAGGCTGATCAGATAAATCTTCGAATTTATCCTTCCATGTTTGTGCCTCTTGATAACCGCCATTCCCAAAGATATCAGGAGCTTTGTTGGAAGCAAACTTCGCCTTAAGTGCTGCAGCACCGTCCGCGCCGCCACCTACTGTTTCAATATTAAAAGTAACGTCTGGATGCTCTTTTGTATACTGGTCTGTTAGCGATTTCAATTGATCAGCGATTTCAACTTTTCCATTAAAAAGATCGACCACTACTTTACCGTCTTTTTCACCACTTTTTTTATTTCCTGACGTGCTGTCACTAGAACAAGCTGTTGCTAAAAGAAGTGAAGCGGATAATACACCTGCAAGTAACGAATACTTTTTGATCCCCATTTAATTTTCCCTCCTGGTAGTTAAATCTATTTTATATTTGTCTCAGCTATCTGTCATGCAGATAGCTGAGGTTGTTCCTTATTTAATAGAACCAGATGTAATTCCTTTAATAATGTGTTTTTGCATCGCAAAGAAGAAGATTAACAACGGAATGATGCCCATGACCAATGCGGCAAGTGCCAAATCCCACTGCTTTGTATACTGTCCAAAGAAGGAGAACGTTGCCAATGGAATCGTTTTTAATTCCGGATCCTGAAGAACGAGTGATGGTAATAAGAAGTCATTCCAAATCCATAAGCTGTTTAAAATAACGATGGTAACTGTAATCGGTTTTAATAGTGGAAAAACAATCCTCCAAAATACGCCAAACCTTGTACAGCCATCAATAATTGCTGCCTCTTCAAGCTCGACAGGTATTCCTTTGATAAAACCGTGATATAAGAATATTGTCATCCCAGAGCCAAACCCTAAGTACATGATGACTAGGCCCCAGACGCTGTTTAATAGTCCAAATGTACCCGCTGTTTTGATGAGCGGAATCATAATCGATTGAAAGGGAATAATCATCGCTGCAACAAAGATCATGAAAATTACATGGCTGATCTTCTTTTTTGTTCGAACCAGCATGTACGCAGCCATCGAACAAAAGATCACTAGAACAACATTGCTTGCTATAGTAACAATTAGAGAATTTGTAAATACCTTTAAATAGTTCAATTTTTCAAAGGCGCTCACATAGTTTTGAAACTCCAGAACCTTCGGCAAGGCCGATGTGTTCGATAATATATCAGCGAATGGTTTCAAGGAGTTTGAGATCACATAATAGAAGGGAACCAAAAAGGCGATACCGAGCACGATGGCAAGGATTTCAACAATAAAGGTTTTTCCTGTATACCTGCTTCTCATTAGGACTCAACCTCCTTTTTCTTCGAATACGTTACTTGAATAACTGATATTGCTGCAACGACAAGGAAGAAAATAAGTGCTTTTGCTTCACCAATTCCATAGCGGTTATTAACAAATGCTTCTGTATAAATGTTAAGTGCTAACATTTCGGTTGACTTGAATGGACCTCCATTTGTCAGGGAAAGGTTCGCATCAAAGACCTTAAATGATGATGCCGTTGTTAAAAATAAACAAATAGTTACGGCTGGTGCCACGAGTGGCATCGTAATGTGACGAAGAATCTGCCATCGATTGGCCCCGTCAATTTTTGCTGCTTCAATTAATTCTTGAGGGACATTTTGCAGGGCAGCGATATAGATAATCATAATGTAGCCTGCACCTTGCCAAACACTGACAATCACGATTCCCCAGAAAGCGGTATTGGCATCGCCTAACCAGGCCAACTCAAAAAGCGGAATCTTGGTCAACTCTCCAATCGAAGCAAAGCCTTTGACAAAAATAAACTGCCAGATAAAACCTAATAAAAGACCACCAATCAAATTGGGCATAAAGAAAACTGTCCGTAAAATATTTCTCGTTTTCAGCATCTGGGTGACAAGTAATGCTAATCCAAACCCAATCGCATTCGTTAAGATAATAGCAACTAAAGTGTATTTCGTTGTAAGTTTGAAGGAATCCAGAAATTGCTTGTCCTTAGTAAAGATGTACTTGAAATTGTCCAAGCCCACCCATTTGACAGCTCCTGTTATCCCGTTCCAGTCTGTAAAGGCATAATAAATACCTGTGAAGAAAGGGATCAGAACAATGAGCGTAAAGGCTAACAATACGGGTCCGACAAATAGAGCAAATAATCCTGCATCTTTCAGTTTCTTATTTTTATTTAAGGAAACTGACGTTAAAGCTTTCGTATTTTTTTGAAGTTCTAATGCTGAGGTTTCAACTTTTTCCAACTTACTATGGCTATTCATTACCTGCACCTCCATACCTTCATTTTAGAGAATAATGAAAATTATGAAACGGCTTACATTGACCACTAGGGTGGAAAATATTGAACAGTAAAAATGATAGACAAGTCAATATATGCCATTTCATTGGATAAGGAATGTTGTTACAATGGAGAAAATTCATTAATTGGAGGAAGGTTAGTTCATTCTGAACTGACTAAGTTGATATATGCAGTGGGGGATTCGAAAAAAACTAATTATATTTTTATTGCTAGTAACGGTTCTTCCTTTCGGGAGTTCGATTGCGATTACTTATTATCAAACCACCAAGTCGCTTAATAATCGCTTTGTTTCGACAAACCATGATCTAATTGTGAAAGGGGAAGAAGAACTAACGGTTTATTTGGAAGATGTGGCACAAATGTCCTCCGTTCTATATCGTTACACACCTTTTATGAATGTAATGAGGGATGGACTATCACAGAATTTAGGTGCGAATCAGGAGGAAGTTCGCCGCGCACTTGCCTATTTATTTAATACACGTCCGGAGATCGAACAAATGCATCTATATATTGATATTGGAAAAGATTCGTATACGAATTATCATTCAAGAATAAGCGGGAGGGGAAAATATGAGAGTATTTTGTCGCATCCCTATTATTCCAAATTAACTCGATATGACGGCTTTTCTCTCATCGAACCACCTCATGAAATTTACAGCTATAACAATATTTCCGTCATTCCAAACTCGGAAAAGAAAAATGTGTTAAGTTTTCATAACATTCTTCGAGATGTTCCATCTGACAATTTATTAGGTTTTTTGTCAATTGATATCAATCTTTCAAAAATAAGTGCGATAGCCGACCGCTTATATACAAAGGATTTGGAAGACTTGTATATTATGGATGAAAAAGGATTCATTATCTACTCTTCAAATGAAAACGTTATCGGTAAGGAAAATAAAGAAAAGTGGTTCGGGCAAGTGAAGAAGAAATCTTCCTTAAGTAAAAGTATGGAATGGAAGGATCAACAATTCTCGGGTGTGATTGTTCATGATAAGTTTTCTGCCCCCTACAAGAATTGGTATATTGTAAAACGAATTCCTTACAATGTACTCTATCAAGGCGCTAGAGAAACGGCACTAATCAATATTTTGATCGGTATCGTGACGCTGGTTGTTGTGTTAATTGCTACCATGTTTGTTTCCTTTAAGATCACTGCCCCGATAAAGGTATTAATTGATAACATGAAAAAAGTAGAAAATGGAGAATTTAAGTCAGATTTTGGTTCCTTAGGTAACGATGAAATCGGGATGTTGGGACGGCATTTCAAATTAATGATTGCCAAAATCAATGATTTAATCGAACGAGAGTATAAATTGGATATCGAAAATAAAGAATCACAGTTGCGTGTCTTGCGTTCGCAAATTAACCCGCATTTTTTATATAACGCTCTTCAATCGATCGGGACCTTAGCATTAAAATCCAAAGCCGTGCCAGTCTATTCTTTACTCACTTCGTTATCGAAAATCATGAGATACAGTATGAATATGAAGGAAGACATTGTCCCAGTTATCTCTGAGTTGATGCATGTGAAATCCTATTTATTATTACAAAAACAACGCTTTGATGAGCAGTTTGAATTTGAATTAAATGCCTCCAAAGAAGTCCAAGAAATCCTCATACCGAAGATGATTTTACAGCCAATTGTGGAAAATTGTTTTAAACATGGGTTTGACCAGCAGTTAGAAAAAGCATTCATTCAAATTGACGCGAAGGTGCAAGAAGACGGAATGGTATCTATTTCTGTAAAAGATAATGGAATAGGAGTAAGTGAAGAACAACTACATCATATCAGGCAGGAATTATTACATGGGGTATCCAGTGAAGAGAAGCAAAGAGAAACTATCGGGTTAAAAAATATTTATGATCGCCTGCAAATCTATTATACAAATCAAGCGCGAATGTCGATTTACTGTAATGAAGAAAGTGGATTTACGGTGACCGTTCAGTTCCCTAATGGTATCCAAAAAGAGGTGAAGCATTCATGAAAGCATTAATCGTTGATGATGAAAAGCACGTTCGTGAAGGAATTAAGATATTAGGGGCTTGGGAACATAATGGAATTGATAAAATTTATGAAGCGGGGAATGGCGAAGAAGCCATTTATCTCATTCAAAAGTATAAGCCAGAGATTATTTTTTCAGATATGAAAATGCCAAAAATGGATGGTGTCTCGCTGTTAGAATGGATCAAAGAAAACCATCCCCCCAGCAAAACAATCGTAGTAACAGGCTATGATGATTACCACTATATGCGTAAAGCCATTCATTTCGGAAGCTCTGATTATCTCTTAAAGCCGATTGACCCCGAAATCTTAAATCATACCCTGGAAACAGCTGTAAAGGAATGGAAAAAAGAAGAATTAGACAGGGAAAGAAAAGAAAATAGCTCTCAATTGATCAATGAAATGAAACCAGTTTATCGTGACCGAAAGCTTACCAAGTTGATAAATAGTGATCATTTAACGGACGATTTATATGAGGGTTTCGGGATTCATTTGGCTGATCAATATCAAGTGGCCCTTGTTCGGATTAATGGAAAGACAATTGAGGCATTTCAAGGGGATCGAGATTTAGCCTATTTTACGATTCTGAATGTCATTAATGAGATTATGATGGAAAATGAGTGTGGAATTGGATTTCGTTATTTATCACATAAAGGTGAAGTCGTTATTATCTTTTGGAACAAATTTGAGCAAATCGAAGAGCTTTTAAAACGAATTTATCAGATGCTAAGGGATACGATGAATATTTCTTGTCCCATTGTTTTAGGGAAGCCGGTTAATAAGAACAACAGCTTAATGGATTCCTATCTTTTTGCCAAGCAGTTATATTTTAATCGTAATATCTTGGCTGCTGTAGAAAGTCGCGTCTATGTAAAGGACAACCTGCCAAGCCATTCATTAAGAAATCTTATGGACTACTCATCGCAAATAGAAATGGCCGTTCAAGCCGGTGAGAACGGAGCCTTTGTTGAAGTAATCCGACAAATCGAGTCTGATTTTACAGCCGACCACTTTCTAACATTAAAACAGCTGCTTCACCTAGAAAATGAATATTTGGTCATCAGCAATAAGTGGTTTAAACACTATCATCTTCCTGTTTTAGCAACAGAGGAAATCGAAAAACGGATGGATCTATTTTTCGATGAGACGGGTAACTTTAAGCTGGAAGAATACATTCAGAGAAAAAAACGAGAGATTGCTATCTTCTTGAAAAAAGTAAAGAAAAAAACCCTTCAGAAAAATAGTAACATCATTCATGAAATCGAAAAATATCTGCAGGCAAACTTCGACCGGGATGTAAAACTGCAAGAGATTTCCGAGCATTTTTATATCAGCCGAGAGTATATCTCGAGAAAATTTAAACAAGAATTTAATGTGAATATCTCAGATTATATCGTTAAATTTCGGTTGAAGAAGGCCAAATCCTTACTAAAAAACAGCCAATTAAAAATCTACGAAATTGCCAATATGATAGGCTATCAAGACGACAAATATTTTCGTAAAGTATTTAAAAAGGTCGAGGGAATTACTCCGAATGAGTATCGTGAAGTCCATATGAATCTGAAATGAGCAGAGCCGATCAGGGTTTCTGCTCATTTTTATTTTGGCAAAAGGAAAAAGCATGAACTTTTTGTAAATTAATGAGTGCTGATTTACCTATGCTTTTTTACATTATATTAATGACGTCTATAGGTTATTTACATATTGACTTAACACTTTTCAAGTACAATTTTCTAAGTAGCACATCTAGAAAAGGGAGATGAGGAAAATGAGAAAAACATCATTATTTGAAGCTGTCCTTCCTTTTACTTTATTGTTAAGTCCGTTTCAGCAGGCTTTTGCTTCCGAAACAACTGCTGCAGAGTTACGAAAAGTGGATACCGTTGCCCACCGTGGTGCATCAGGGTATGCGCCTGAAAATACGATTGCTGCTTTTGATAAAGGGGTAGACATGAAAGCAGATTATATTGAAATTGATATTCAAAGAAGTAAAGATGGAAAATTGGTCATCATTCATGATACAAAGGTTGATAGAACAACCGATGGAACGGGGTATGTTAAAGACTTAACGCTTGAGCAGATCAGAAGTCTTGATGCAGGCAGCTGGAAAGGAGAACAGTTTAAAGGGGAAAAAATCCCGACTTTCGATGAGATTCTAGACCGATATCATGGAAAAATTGGTATTTTAATGGAATTGAAGTCACCTGAACTTTATCCTGGAATTGAAGAAATGGTAGCTCAAGAATTAAAAGAACGAAACTTGGATAAACCGCAAAATGAGAAAATCATTATCCAATCTTTTAATTTTGAATCCATGAAGAAAATCAATAGCCTGCTGCCGAAAGTACCAATTGGTGTCCTGACATCTAATAGAGCAGACACAACGGAACAAGCGTTAAGGGAATTTGCTTCCTACGCTGATTACTTTAACCCAAGCTATGGTATTGTGACCGAAGAATTAGTCAATCAAGTTCACGCAAACGGTATGAAAATACAATCCTGGACTGTCCGCAGCCATGAAGCAGCAGAATTTCTGTTAAATATGAATGTGGATGGAATTATAACTGATTATCCTGATTTTGTTGATCCGCGGAACTAAGAATAGTAATGCAAAAAGATGGTCAAAAAGTGGAAACTTTTTGACCATCTTTTTTATGATTTTAAATGAAGTTACTAGTCTAAGAAAAATGCGTAAACCCTAAATTGGCAACAACTATAAATGGGATATCCCGTGGTAAGTTCCAAGGGGATATGTTAAATTGAATAGATAATAATAGTCAAAACATATAGATTCAGTAATTGAATGTAAGGGTTTTATTTTTTGTTTGGAGGGATACCATGTTTTTTTCCTTACGGAATCGCTTATTTATTATTTTTACTTGTTTGTTAACGATTCCATTAATCATTTTGTCGATTATCATCCCACGCTGGTTTACATCTATTATTGAAGAACAAACACAGGATTTAACGATAGAAGCGATGGATCAGTATTCGCTCTATATTGACTCGATCACAACGCAGGCCGAGGATTTAGGGAAGCAGGTCCTTGTTAATCAAACCACACAGCAGTGGTTAAGGTTAGAAAAAAAAGATGAAAAATTACCAAGAGAACAGAGCTTATTACAGAAGAATCAACTAAAAATGCTGCTATCCTCGATGATGGTGAACAATTCTAATGGGATGTCTATCTCCGTCGTTCTGAATAATGGGGAAGGGGCATGGGGCAATAATCCTAACTTACACAACCTAGATTGGTTTCAAGACTTTACGATCCATGAACAACGATTTGTAAAGTCACATATTGATCCTTATATGCCAGGACAAGGGAATAGTAATAGTTTTATTTTGCCCCTCGTTGATTTGAATACGGTAGTTTCCTACGGATTTATAAAGGTGAATTTCCCTTCAACCTTGCTGGAAACAGCCTTAGGAAAAATCTCGATTGGAAAAAAAGGAAATGCATATTTATTGGATCAGCAGGGAGCAAATGTGTTAGAGGGGAAGATCGATACCCCAAAATGGGTATTAAAAAATAGTTTATCTATAATAAAAAACAATCAAAAGCAAAAAGGTTTATTAGAAACGGATTATCATGGAGAAAAATACTTTGTTTTTTTTCAAAAGTTAGCCGTTGGTGATTGGATTCTAGTTAGTGAAGTCACCAAGTCTGATTTATTCTCAAAAGTGAATATTCTGCAACGCAACCTACTATTAATCAGTGCCCTCGTTTTTTTATTAACCATTGTTGCTTCTTTCGTGCTTTCATCCAAAATCGTTAGCCCGTTAGGAAAACTAGCAAAAGCAATGAAATTTATTGAACGTGGGGATTTTTCTGGTGCCAAACGCTTTTTACCAACCATAAAATCTTCTAACGATGAAGTTGGTTACGTTGTAAAGGTATTCGACCATACTGTCGATCAATTGAAGAATTTAATTGAAACAGAATATGAAGCCAACATCCGTCGAAAAGATGCAGAATACAAAGCCCTATTACTTCAAATCAATCCTCACTTTTTAAACAATACACTTGAAATCATTGGGGGATTAGCTGTTCAAGGGAAAAATAAAGAGGTCATGAATGTTAGCATCTATTTAGGCCGGATGATGAGGTATTCCTTGAATACGCAAAATGATGTGGTGAAATTGGGTGAAGAGATTAGCTATATCCGCAGTTATACGGATATTTTAAAGGTGAGATATGAGGATGCTATTACGATAGATATTGTGGAGGATCAGGAAACAAAAAATCTTCCTATGATTAAATTCATTCTCCAGCCCCTTGTTGAAAATGCTGTAAAATATAGTTTTATAGAAAAAAACACAGCTGAAATTTTTATTAAAACGAAAAAAATTAATAATCAAATATTGATAGTTCTAGAAGATAAAGGGATCGGCATGTCTGAAGAAGTGATTGCAGACTTATTGAGTGAAGAAACAAAGAATGAAACGATTAGTGTCTTAGCGAGCGAAGGAAACAGCATTGGTCTCAGGAATGTCCTTGGTCGATTAAAACTTTACTACGGTCAAAATTTTACCTATAAGATTGAATCTGAAAAGAATGTAGGCACGAGGATTACATTGTGTATAAATTTTAATCGAGGTGATATACATGATGAAGGTCATCATAACGGATGATGAAATTCAAATTCGTAAAGGCTTGCGGATGAAAGTGGATTGGGAAGAGGAAGGGTTCCAAATCGCAGGAGAGGCCTCCAATGGGAAAGAAGCACTGGAATTACTCCGTAATATGGAAATTGATTTGGTTATTACAGATATGAGAATGCCGATTATGGATGGAATTGAATTGGCTAAACAATGTCAGCAGGAATTTCCATCAGTAAAAGTAATCGTATTATCGGGGTATTCCGATTTTGAATTGGTCCGTGGTTCCATGAAAGAAGGGGTTAAAGACTATCTGTTAAAACCGGTGGCCCCTGATGAATTAGTAGAAGCCTTACAAAAAGTCCGAAAAGTAATAGAGGAAGAAAGGCGAAAACAAATTGAAACGGCCCAGATGCGTCAGCTTGTTCTTACCCAATTGCAAGAAGTACAAGAACAATACTTGCTCTATTTAGTAAAAGAGGAATGGTTACAGCTTAATTTGGTCATTGAAAGACTCCGTCAACTTCAACTAGAGGAACTTGTCAATGAGAACGCAGTCGTACAATTTATCACCGTCGAAATTAGAGGCAGTTTTGGTAATCCCAATCGATTAAAAGAGCTCTGGCTTCCTTTTCAAATGTTATGCAAGGAGATCTCTAAGGAGCATGTAGGAACTTATTCCTTTTACGACCCAAGCTATGCCAATATGATTCATTTTTTACAGAGGATAGATTTAAGAAGTGTTAATCATTCGTCACGTTTAGTGGATTCCTTGCAGCGGAATGTGAAGGAATTGCTGAATTTAGAAACGGTAATCGGAATTGGCAATGTGGTCACCGGTCTAGCTAATTTTAAGACAGGTTATATTTCTAGTTTGCTTGCTTGGAGTCAAAGTCAACTAGGCTCTTATTCTCAGGTGGTTGATGAAGCGATCACAAAAGAGGAAGCATTTGAGTTTTCACCTGATTTTGAAAGAAAGTTAACCAATGCCATTGAAAATGCTAATTTCGATGCGTTTAGAGAAAATATGCACACTTTATTGCGAGAGAACAGGAATCAATCGATTTTATCGTTTTCGTTTGCTGCCAATCGAGTGTTATTTTTATTAGGGTCACTGGCAAGAAAATATGATATCGAAACGAAAGATATTCAAAAGACGATTTGGAATTGCCAACAAAGTATCTGGGAGCTCAATTCTCAAAGAAAAGTGCTTGAACACCTACTGCAATTAGCGCAGTTAATTATTGAGAAAGTACGTTTGGCCCGATTTTCAAATGGAAAATTAATTGTGGATAGTGTTCGGCATTATCTGGACCAGCACTATGCCAGTGAAATTTCTTTGACCCTATTATCGGAACTGTTTCATATTAATAGTGCTCATTTATCGGAAACCTTTAAAAATTATGTGGGGCAGAATTTTAGTGATTATTTGGTGAAGTTACGTATGGACAAGGCACGGCAATTTCTGAGAGATCGACAGCTTAAAATCATTGATGTAGCAAACTTAGTTGGCTTTTCAAACTCCGGCTATTTCAGTACGGTTTTTAAAAAACACGTTGGACAGACACCGGTAGAATTTCGTAATTCCTTAGATTCCTAAGTTTCAAAGAAAGAAAGGGAATGTAGATGAAAAAATGGTTCACTGTTTTTGCAATCATACTTTTGGGTATTTTAGTGTATGTTTTGTTTGATACATTCTCTGGCAGCCAAAAAGATAAAGTGGATAAAACGAATGCTTCAGGCAGAATCCACCTGAATTTCTGGCGCAATGGAGGGAACGTCGCAGAAAATAAAGCATTTGAACAATTAGTTTCTTCTTTTGAAAAAGAAAACCCCAATATTTCGGTGAATATGAAGTCAATTCCTTATAGTGATTATGAAATAAGGCTGCGAACAGAACTGGCTGCAGGAAACCCTCCGGATATTTTGACGATTGACAGCCCTACACTGGCTCTATACGCAAATACCGGATCATTATTATCAATCGATCCTTATATGAGAGAAGAAGGGAAGATCGATGATATCCCTGATTCTACTTTAAAAGGATTAACTTATAAGGGGAAAATTTACCTCGCACCGATTGTAGAGTCAAGTATTGCTTTATACTACAATAAACATTTATTGCAAGATGCCGGAATACCTCTTCCCTCAGAAGACCCCAATAAACCCTTAACGTGGGATGAAGTATTAGAGATAGCAAAAAAAGTAAATAATCCTGCAAAAGGCGTGATTGGAATTGATCCTGCACAGGGATTTAATGATGGAGAATCTCCTGCTTATTTTAAAACACCGCTTCTTTGGCAGTTTGGTGCTAATATTTTAAGCCCGGATGGAACTACTGCAAGTGGATATTTAGATTCAAAAGAAGCATTAGATGCCCTTCAATTTTATCAAGATCTATATCATAAAAATGGTGTTGCCGCATTTGAATTACCTCCAGCTGTGTTTGAGTCAGGCAAACTTGCGATGACTGTGCTTGGTTCTTGGACACTGGCAGATTTGGAAAAAAATCACCCTGAATTCAAGCTGGGAGAAGATTTTGGAGTAACCCCACTGCCAAAGGAGAAGTATCAGTTTGTTCCAAATGGAGGATGGGCGCTTGGAATCACATCAAAATCAAAACACCCTAGGGAAGCATGGGAGTTTATTAAATATGTGACTGGTTATGAAGGAATGAAAAAGTATGTAACGATAACAGGTGATGTTCCTGCAAGATATTCTGTAGCAAAAGATTTCCCGGAGCTGAATGAATATCCTAAGAACATATTTTTACAGCAAACTCAAAAATTTTCAAAGAACCGTCCGGTTACTCCTGCATATCCCGTGGTCAGTGATGCAATTAGGAGATTATTTGAGGATGTAGGAATAGGCGGTAAGGATGTAAAGACTGCGGCGAAAGAAGCGGTTGAAAAAATCAATACAGGTCTTAAAGAAATCCAATAAATAGGGAGCATCAATTTAAGAAAAATATGCCTCTCTATATGTAAATAACCCGTTCGGTAATAAAATAATATTTTATGATAGCAGCTCCTCTAGTTCTGGTACTAGAGGAGATTTTTTTTGAGATTCTCCTGAAGATGTTTATTAAATCGGGGGTCTAATTGTCCTAATAAAATGGAACCGTTTTCAACTGCCGAAAATTTTAAACCTCGTTTTCCAAAGATATTAAACTCTCCCCTTTTCTAAATTTGTTAAAGTTAAAACCAGATAAAGCAATAAAATCAAAGCCAATTGATAGGAGGTTAAAAGCTTGCAAGAAATAGTAAATGTCCAAAAAGAACCAGCTATACAGATCCATGCGGAAAAGAAAGCAGCATCGAAACTGAAAAAAAATCTCGAATATATCAAGAAAAATTACCATCTTTATTTGCTTGTTGCGCCAGCGATTATTCTAACAATCATTTTTAAATATATACCGATGTATGGAGCGATTATTGCTTTTAAAGATTTTAGTACCATCAAAGGTATTTTAGGAAGTGATTGGGTCGGTTTAGATAATTTCACTAAATTCTTATCTTCACCGAACTTTGCTGACATTTTTATGAATACGCTTAAACTTAGTTTTTTTGGATTAATCGTAGGGTTTCCAGTCCCAATCATTCTTTCACTAATGCTAAATCAATTACGCAGAGCAGCCATTAAAAAAAATATTCAACTTGTGCTCTATGCACCAAATTTTATTTCGGTAGTTGTTATCGTTGGTATGGTATTTATTTTCTTATCACCAACAGGTCCTATTAATCAACTGGTTAGCTTTATAGCAGGAAAGCCGCTTATGTTTATGTCAAATCCAGATTACTTCCGATCGATCTATATTATCTCTGGTATATGGCAGGCAGCAGGGTGGTCATCAATTATTTATGTCGCCGCTTTAGCGAATGTTGACCCTGAATTGCACAATGCAGCAACGATTGATGGAGCAAATATTCTCCAAAGAATGATCCATATTGATTTACCGACACTGAAACCATTAATGGCAGTAACATTTATTTTGGCTGCTGGAGGGATCATGTCGATTGGATTTGAAAAAGCTTATTTAATGCAAACCTCTATGAATTTACCTTCATCTGAAATCCTGCCAACTTATGTATATAAGGTAGGTTTGCAGTCAGGTGACTATGCTTATTCAACAGCAGTTGGCTTATTTAATTCAGTCATAAACGTAATTCTATTAATTGTTGTAAATAAAATTGTCAAGAAATTAAACGAAGGAGAAGGTTTATATTAACAAAAAAGGAGTCTTGATATGAATATTAAGCACACCCGCATAGACCGAATCATATTAAGCTTTAATAATATCTTTCTATGCATCGCTGTATTAGTCGTGTTAGTTCCCTTGGTTTATGTCGTTTTAGCATCATTTATGGATCCTACCGTTCTATTAAACAAAGGGATTTCATTCAATTTTTCAGATTGGAGTTTTAAAGGATATCAATTGATTTTATCCAATGATGCAATGGTGCGCGGCTTTATCAATTCCATTCTTTACTCTGTAGGATTTGCCGTTATCACTGTTGTCGTCTGTATTTTCGCTGCCTATCCGTTATCGGTAAATGGTTTTGTCGGGAAAAATTTCTTCATGACATTATTTATTATAACGATGTTCTTTGGCGGTGGGCTTATCCCAACTTACCTAGTAGTGAAAGACCTAGGAATGTTAAACACCCCTTGGGCCATTTTAATACCGGGAGCAGTGAATGTATGGAATATTATCCTGGCAAGGACTTATTTTAAAAGCATTCCTTATGAATTGCATGAAGCAGCAAAGGTTGATGGAGCTTCAGATCTATTAATCTTCTTTAAAATCGTATTGCCGCTATCAAAACCAATCATCTTCGTATTAGCGATGTATGCATTTGTGGGTCAATGGAACTCTTATTTTGATGCAATGATTTATCTCGAAGATCCAAAATTGCACCCATTACAATTAGTTTTAAGATCGATATTGATTCAAAACCAGGCTGGTCCTGGAATGATTAGTGATCAGCAGTCAATGGCTGAACTTAAAAAGCTCTCTGAAATGATTAAATACTCATCGATTGTCATTTCCAGTCTGCCGCTAATGGTCATGTATCCATTCTTCCAAAAGTACTTTGAAAAAGGTGTCATGGCAGGTTCATTGAAATAATGAGCAGCTAGTATAGAAACATGTAAATGCGTATAACAACACTTAGGAGGCTATTTAATGAAAAATGTAAAAAGAGTACTAGCTGTATCACTTGCATCAGTATTACTAGTTTCAGGCTGCAGTAACGCTAGCAAAAGTGAAACAGCATCATCAAAAGAATATAAATTAAAGAATGTATCATTTCCTTTAAAGGAAAAAGTGACATTGAATTTTATGACACAAAGCTCGCCATTAGCTCCAGCTGACCCTAATAAAAAGATAATTTATAAGCGATTAGAAAAGCAGTCCGGTGTTCATATTAAATGGAAGAACTACACCTCAGATGCTTTTATCGAGAAAAGAAACTTAGCAATGGCTAGCGGCGATTTGCCGGATGCCATCCTGGATGCCGGTTTTAATGACCATGATCTATTGAAACTAGCAAAAGATGGGGCAATTATTCCTGTTGAAAATTTAATTGAGAAGTATATGCCTAACCTGCAAAAGGTTCTAGAGGGTGCCCCTGAATATAAAGCAATGATGACGGCACCTGATGGACATATCTATTCCTTCCCATGGATTGAGGAGTTAGGTTCAGGAAAAGAAAGTATTCACTCGGTTGATGATTTCCCATGGATCAATGTGGAATGGTTAAACAAACTAGGTTTAAAAATGCCGACAACAACCGAAGAATTAAAGCAAGTATTGATTGCTTTTAAAACAAAAGATCCAAATGGCAACGGCAAAGCGGATGAAATCCCAATGTCGTTTATTGGGAAGCAAGCAGGCGGGGAAGACCTGGCATTCTTATTTGGCTCATTTGGTCTAGGAGAAAACTGGGATCATACGGTTGTAAGCAATGATGGTAAAGTTACGTTTACAGCATCAGATGAAGGATATAAAGAGGGTATTAAATTTCTAAATGAGTTATATAAAGAAGGTCTAATCGATGTGGAAGCATTTGAACAAGATTGGAACACCTATGTATCTAAAGGTAAAGATAATCGTTATGGTTTATATTTCACTTGGGATAAAGGCAATATTACAGGCATGAATGACAAATACGACCTCATGAAGCCTCTTGCTGGTCCTGATGGCCACGTAAATGTAGCGCGAACCAATGGAATGGGCTTTGATCGAGGTCGAATGGTTATCACCAGTGCGGATAAGAACATTGAATTGACGGCAAAATGGATTGATCAATTATATGAACCAAAACAATCTGTTCAAGATAACTGGGGAACTTATGGCGATAAAACGCAGCAAAATATCTTTGAATTAGATGAAGCGGCAGGTATGTTAAAACATCTTCCTTTAGAAGGTACAGCACCAGTAGAATTAAGACAAAAAACAAATATTGGCGGACCATTAGCGATATTAGATGAGTACTATGGAAAGGTTACCACCAAACCAGATGATGCAGCATGGAGATTAGGGCTAATGAAGGACGTAATGGTTCCTCATATGACTGCAGAAAATATATATCCAAGGGTATTCTTCTCCTTAGAAGATAGCGACAAGCTGACTACCATTGAAACAGATATGTTTGCTTATGTGATGAGAAAACGTGCGGAATGGATTCAAAATGGGAAAGTGGAAAAAGAGTGGGATGGATATTTGAAAGAATTAGACCGTTTAGGCTTACAAGAGTGGTTAAAGATTAAACAAGATGGATATGACAGAAACACAAAATAAACGATATCTAATAGTTGGCTTAGGCTGTACAGTACAAGCATACGTACAGCCTTGTTCCAATTTAATAGGATAATTCCATCTATCAAAATATTAAAAGGAGCGACAAATAATGAAACAATTATATAAAGAAAAGCATCGTCCGCAATTTCATTTCTCACCAGAAGAAAAATGGATGAACGATCCAAACGGAATGGTCTTTTTTAATGATGAGTATCATCTTTTTTATCAATACCATCCATTTGGTACGACATGGGGACCGATGCACTGGGGCCATGCGGTTAGTAAAGATTTAATTCATTGGGAACAGCTTCCGATTGGGCTGTATCCAGATGAGCATGGAGCGATTTTTTCTGGGAGTGTCGTAGTGGATTGGAATAACACATCAGGGTTTTTTCAGGATGGACCTGGGTTAGTGGCCATTTATACTAGTGCTGATAACTATCCAGATTCCGACAGACCACGCCAGCGCCAAAGTCTTGCTTATAGCAATGATAACGGAAGAACGTGGATTAAATACGAGGGAAATCCAGTCCTCTCTGATGTCAATATAACCGATTATCGCGATCCAAAGGTTTTTTGGCATGATGAAACGAATAAATGGGTGATGGTATTAGCTACTGGACAATCCGTTACCATTTATACATCGGCTAACCTAAAAGATTGGGAGTTTGCTAGTGAATTTGGAAATAAAGCTGGTTCACATGAAGGCGTTTGGGAATGCCCCGACCTGTTTCAATTGCCTGTCAATGGTGATGAACATAATCAAAAATGGGTTATGTTTGTCAGCATAGGTGATAACCATGAATTCAAAGAAGGATCAAGAACACAATATTTTGTAGGTGATTTTGACGGAACTACATTTGTAAATAATAATCCTGATGAAATAGTTCTCTGGTTAGATTATGGCCGGGATAATTATGCTGGGGTAAGCTGGTCTGATATTCCATCTAAAGATGGAAGAAGAATTTATATTGGATGGATGAGTAATTGGCGTTACGCAAATCAAGTGCCAACTGAAGAATGGCGGAGTGCGATGACCTTGCCAAGAGAATTATCGTTAACTTCTAGTAAGGATGGAGTTCGCTTGGTACAGCGAGTGGTACCGGAAATTAACTCGATTCGAAAAGGTTCACAAGGTTATCAAAATCTAACAATTGAATCAAACCAACCCATTTCTTATAACATGTTCAGTCCATTAATGGAAGTGAATCTGGAGTTTGAAAAACGAACTTCAGATTCTTTTGGACTCGTTTTACAAAGCACTGATGATGAAAAGACAGTAATTCGATATGATGTGGAAAAGGAAGTCATAGCAGTTGACAGAACTAATGCCGGAGATAATAGTTTTTCAGAATCATTCGCAGCCGTACAAGAAGCATCTCTAAAGATAGAAAATGACAGATTCAAGCTGCAAATATTTATGGATGCTTCTTCCATAGAGGTATTTGCAAATGATGGCAAGGTAGTATTTACTAGTTTAATCTTTCCAAACAAACCATATGATAAAATTGCCTTATTTTCAGATGAAGGAAAAACCCACGTATTCTCATTAAAATTAACGGAACTAGAATCTATATGGGGTAAGTAATTTTATTTTTAGCAAAGCTCTAATCGAAATATCCGGTTAGGGCTTTGTTTCGAAGGGCAAGAGCAAGTTACTATATTGAACAATTTGAAAGGAAGGTTGAGCTTAAATGAAAAACAATTCTTCAGTCATTTGTATCGGCGAATTATTAATCGACTTTTTCTGTACAGATGTGGACATTGATCTAGTCGAAGGGAAAAATTTTGAAAAACAAGCAGGTGGAGCGCCAGCAAATGTTTGTGCAGCGATTGTGAAACTGGGGGGCAGTGCCCTATTTAGTGGGAAAGTTGGAAATGATCCGTTTGGACATTTTTTAAAAAATACATTAGAGGCAGTGAATGTCGATACCTCGATGCTTGTCTTAGATGATGAACATCCAACTACGCTGGCATTTGTGTCATTAAAAGCTAATGGTGAAAGAGATTTTATTTTTAATCGCGGGGCAGACGCCTTTTTAACGGAGAATGATCTTGATAAAGATAGAATAATGGAATCGAGTATTCTACACTTCGGTTCAGCCACCGCTTTATTAGCTGAACCATTTCAATCTACTTATGTAAATCTGATACAAGCGGCAAGGGAAGAAGGGAAATTTATCTCTTTTGACCCTAACTACAGAATAGATCTCTGGAAAGGCAGAATAGACGATTTTATTAAATTATCACAAAAAGGAATCGCTATCGCTGATTTTGTAAAAGTAAGCGATGAAGAATTAATGATTATTTCAGGGATGAATGATAGAGAAGATGGAATCGCTATGCTTCATGAACTAGGTGCAAAAGTTGTGGCAGTTACTCTAGGAAAAGAAGGAACGATGGTTTCTAATAGGCAAAGGATAGAAATTGTTCCAAGTGTAAAAGTAGATTCTATTGATTCTACCGGTGCCGGGGATGCATTCGTAGGCGCAACGCTCTACCAGTTAGCGATCGGTGAGGAGCCTAAAAGACTTTTGGAAAACTTCGAACAGCTAAAAAATATCATTAGCTTTAGCAATAAAGTTGGTGCAATCGTTTGTACAAAAGTTGGAGCTATTTCTGCTTTACCTACCCAAGAAGAAGTTCACCAATTTTAAACGTGATAAAGCCAGCCCTTCCTTTTAAAAGAAGGGCTGTTTAACGCACAATTTACTCAGTTCGTCGATAAACACCCGGTGCGACCCCGTACTTTTTTTTAAAGACTCTATGAAAATAAGAATAGGCTCCAAATCCACATTCTTCCGCAATCTGCTCCAGTGTCATCGAACTGTATTTCATTCGCTCGATGGCTGCAGACAATCGAATCTCAAGCGCGTATTCCATCATCGTTTTACCGACGCTGCTTTTAAACAAATGGACGGACCGAGAAACGCTAAGTCCAGCATGAAGAGCCGCCTCTTCTACTTTAAAAACAGACGTTGCGTGCTCTTCAATGTATCGCATCATTCGTGTTACCGCATAAGGATGATTGATGGTCGTGACCGTTTCTTTTACCGTCCGCTCCAGCAATAAGCAGAGGGCTCGCAGTAAATAGCCAGTGAGTTCTTCGTTTTCAATCGATGCTGGACGGCGTTTTTCAATCATGATATGACGCCATAAAGAGAGCAATTTTTCGTCTAAATCGATTCGTGCGATATCAGGTTTTGTTGAACGGCTCCACCAATCATCCACCCAAGTTCCTTCACAAACTAAGTGGAAATCCCCGCTGATTTGACCAGGCTTTACAAGCAGTTCGTAGTGATCACCCGGTTTGATGAGGAGGAGATCTCCTTTCTCTAGGTTTACTTTTCTTCCTTTTACCACGACTTCACAATGCCCCTCTGTTTGCAGGCGAAAGAGGTAAGAGGGATAGCCAGATTTATGCTGCGAATGATAGCCATTAGTGTGAAAGGAATAGCCGCAAAATAATATATTTGTCGTCATATGACCACCTTCTGAAAAAATAAAATAGCAAAATAGTTGATGTTTCAATTATATCATCTATGTTTCTTTGTATTGAAAAAGTTTAACATGGAATCAAATAAGTAAGGCGTAATTGGACCGAAAGGGAGTAATGAAAATGACAAATAAACTCTATAATTTAGTGATAGTAGGTTATGGCGGGATGGGTAGCTACCACGCGAAATTACTAAAGGAAAACCAAACCATTAACGTCATTGGAACCTTTGATATTTTGGAGGAAAGAAGAACTGCAGCTTTAGCGGACGGTTATAAAGTGTATGAAAGCTACGAAGCAGTTTTATCCGATCAGGATGTAGATCTCGTTCTGATTGCCACGCCAAACGATGTACATAAAGATATAGCTATAAAGGCTTTAAATGCAAATAAGCATGTGATTTGTGAAAAGCCTGTCACGATCTACAGCGAAGATTTAAAAGAAATTATGAAAGTAGCAGAAGTGACTCAGCGCAAATTTGTCGTCCATCAAAATCGCCGGTGGGATAAAGATTTCCTAACTATAAAAAAAATATACGATGAAACGATCATCGGCAAGGTTTTTCATATTGAATCACGTGTCCAAGGAGCCAATGGAATTCCGGGAGATTGGCGCCATCTGAAAGCGCCAGGCGGAGGAATGCTTCTAGACTGGGGTGTTCATTTACTCGATCAACTGCTCTTTATGGTAGATAGTAAGATTACCAGTGTCTATGCCAATTTAAGCTATGTCTTAGGAGATGAAGTGGATGATGGTTTCCAGACAATCATCACCTTTGAAAATGGCTCCACCGCATTAATTGAAGTGGGGACAACGAATTTTATTCAATTACCTAGGTGGTATGTAAAAGGGACTGCCGGTACAGCAGTAATCGACGATTGGAGTATAGCTGGGAAGATAGTGACGCAAAACTTCGGGGTAGATATTGAGGCACCTAAACCAATTCAAGCAGGACAGGGCTTAACGAAAACTATGGCCCCGCCTTCTGAATCAGCCGTCAGCACATCTGATTTACCGGAGGTAGCACCAACGATGGAAAGTTTCTACGATAACGTGGTTTCCGTAATTGAAGGAAAAGCTAAACCGATTGTTAAAAATACGGAAGTGCTTCGAGTCCTACAGTTGATTGAAACGATATTTAAAGCAGCTGAAAGGAACGAAGTAATAAAGGATTTCGACTCATACAACAGGTAGCCATGAAGTTCAATATTTTCCACCCTATCTGTCAATGTAAGCCGTTTCATTAATTCTATCAATCTCTAAAATTAACTATAAAGTAATCACGAAAAGGAGTCGTTTTCATGTTGAAGGTTACAGTATGGAATGAAAACCGTCATGAGCAAAAAAATCCGATCGTTAGAGATATTTATCCAACAGGTATCCATGGGACTATCGTCCAATTCCTTCAGGCAGAAGGGATCACAGCCGTAACCGCCACTCTTGATGAGCCAGAACATGGCCTAACAGATGAGGTACTTGCTGCCACCGATGTCCTAGTTTGGTGGGGACACCTAGCCCATAGTGAAGTAAAAGATGAGATTGTACAAAAAGTTCAACAGCGTGTTCTAGAAGGCATGGGACTGATTGTTCTTCACTCCGGACATTTTTCAAAAATCTTTAAAACATTAATGGGTACCAGCTGTGATTTAAAGTGGCGGGAAGCTGACGAAAAAGAACGCCTTTGGGTTGTGAGCCCAAGCCATCCGATTACAGAAGGAATCTCTGAATATATTGAATTAGAAAAAGAAGAAATGTATGGGGAGCATTTTGATATCCCTCAGCCGGATGAGCTTATTTTTACGAGCTGGTTTGAAGGCGGCGAAGTATTCCGAAGCGGAATCACCTACACACGTGGGAACGGAAAAGTATTTTATTTCAGGCCGGGACATGAAACCTATCCGACCTACCATAATGAACAGATTCAACGTGTCATTATCAATGCGGTAAAGTGGGCTGCCCCAGTCAAAAGGGAACGTCCTGTTTATGGAAATGCGGAACCACTTGAACAAATCAAAGGGGGACAAAAATAATGGGAAAGTTAAGAGTTGGAGTCATCGGTTGCGGCAGTATTGCCCAGCATCGCCATTTACCTGAATATCAAGCCAATAAAAACGTAGAACTAGTCGCAGTATGTGATATTAATGAAGAACGGGCTAAAGAAATTGCTGAAAAGTATGAGGTCGGAGCCTACACAAATTATGAAGAATTATTAAGCAGCGGCACCGTCGACGCAGTCAGTGTTTGTACACCAAACTACCTTCATGCCCCAATCTCGATAGCTGCCCTAAATGCAGGATTACATGTACTTTGTGAAAAACCAATGTCCACTTCTAAACAGGAAGCAGAAGCAATGATTGCCGCAGCCAAAGAAAGTGGAAAAAAGTTAATGATTGCTCATAATCAGCGTTTTGTAGCTTCTCATCAACGAGCACGTCAGTTGATTGCTAGCGGGGAAATTGGAAAAATTTATAGCTTCCGCACAGCATTCGGGCATGGCGGCCCAGAGGGATGGAGTGTAGATGGGAAAGAAAGCTGGTTTTTTGAAAAGGATAAAGCATTCGTTGGGGCAATGGGTGATTTAGGCGTCCATAAGACTGATTTACTAAGATATGTACTAGATGAGGAAATTACTGAGGTGGGTTCCTTTGTTGAAACAAGTGCTAAAGACTTCGCGGATGTCGATGATAATGCAGTATGTGTTTTAAAAACTGAAACCGGGATTATTGGAACACTTGCAGCGAGCTGGGCTTATGTCAGTAAGGAAGATAACTCGACGATTATTTATGGAGAGAAGGCGATTCTTCGATTAGAGGATGATCCTAATAATTCTCTTGTCGTTCAGTATGTAAACGGAGATGTGGTTAATTATCAACTTGGAAAAATCCAGTCCAATGATGCTGGTGGACAACGGACCACACATGTGATCAACCATTTTGTCGATGCTGTTATTCATAATCAAGAACCACCTGTGCCTGGTGAAGAAGGCCTGAAATCACTAGCGGTTATTTTAGCAGCTTTACAATCAAATGAAACAAAACAAATTGTTAAAGTTAGCGAGCTAAATTAATTTTTCTATAAAGAGAGGGGAATTACATATGAAACTAGGCGTTTTTACAGTATTATTTGCTGAAAAATCTTTTGAGGAAATGCTTGATACAGTGAAAGAAGCAGGGCTGCATGCAGTGGAAATCGGAACCGGCTGCTATCCTGGTAACAACCATTGCGATTTAGATGGGTTATTGGAAAACGAGGCAGATCGCAAACAATATCTCCAAAAAATCGAGGAGCGCAATTTAACAATCAGCGCATTTAGTTGTCATGGAAACCCGATTTCCCCTGAAAAAGAATTTGCGAAAAACTCGCATGAAACACTCCTAAAAACGATTAAACTTGCCTCACTTCTCGAAGTGCCGGTTGTGAACTGTTTCTCAGGAACAGCAGGAGATCATGAAGGAGCAAAATACCCTAACTGGCCTGTTACCCCATGGCCGAATGAATATGGCGATGTTTTAAAGTGGCAATGGGAAGAAAAACTGATTCCTTATTGGAAGGAAGTTGGCCAATTTGCTAAGGAACACAACGTGAAAATAGGACTTGAACTCCACGGCGGCTTTTTAATCCACACACCATATACACTTTTAAAGCTGCGTGAGGAAACCTGTGATGCGATTGGCGCTAACCTAGACCCAAGTCATCTATGGTGGCAGGGAATTGATCCAGTTGCAGCGATTAAAATTTTAGCAAAAGAAAATGCAATCCATCATTTTCATGCGAAAGACACGTACATTGATCAGGAAAATGTGAATATGTATGGATTAACGGATATGCAGCCCTACGGGGCGGTAAAAACAAGAGCTTGGTCGTTCCGTTCGGTTGGCTGTGGACATAGTCTGAAAGAATGGTCTGACATGATGAGTGCCTTAAGAACCTACGGCTATGATTATGTGGTCAGTATCGAACATGAGGATCCAATTATGTCTATTAACGAAGGGTTCAATCGCGCAGTAACGAACTTAAAATCGGTCTTAATTGAAGAGCCAGTCTCGCAAATGTGGTGGGTATAAAAAGTTTGGAAAGCTGATAGAACTGAGGTGCAAGAGTGAACAAAAAATGGTGGAAAGAAAGTGTAGCCTATCAAGTCTATCCCCGCAGTTTCATGGACAGCAATGGGGACGGGATTGGTGATTTAAATGGTGTTACTGCAAAATTAGACTACCTAAAAGAGTTAGGAATAGATGTCATTTGGCTGTCGCCGATGTACAAATCACCAAATGACGACAATGGCTATGATATTTCCGATTACCAAGATATTATGGAAGATTTCGGGACGATGGATGATTTTAACGAACTACTTGAAGGCGTTCATCAGCGTGGAATGAAATTAATCCTTGATTTGGTCATCAATCATACGAGCGACGAACACCCATGGTTTATCGAGTCTCGTTCCTCTAAAGACAACCCGAAACGTGACTGGTACATTTGGAGAGATGGAAAAGATGGAAAAGCGCCGAACAATTGGGAGTCGATTTTCAGTGGCCCTGCTTGGAGATATGATAAAGAAACTGAACAGTATTTCATGCACATCTTCTCAGCAAGGCAGCCTGATTTGAATTGGGAAAATCCTGAGGTAAGGGAAGCTTTATACGATATGGTGAACTGGTGGCTGGAAAAAGGAATCGATGGTTTCCGTGTAGATGCCATCTCACATATTAAGAAAGAACCGGGACTCCCTGATATGCCTAACCCAGACAAGTTAGATTATGTGCCTTGCTTTCCAAAAATGATGAACGTCGATGGAATTGATGAGTTTCTCTCAGAATTCTCTCAAAAAACCATTAAAAATTATGACATCATGACCGTTGGGGAAGCAAATGGTGTCGGCCTAAAAGAAGCAGATCAATGGGTAGGCGAAGAAAACGGCTATTTTAATATGATATTTCAGTTCGAATTTTTAGATTTGTGGGATAAGGATGCAGATGGATCTATTGACGTTCGTATGTTGAAAAAGGTTCTAACCAAATGGCAGACAGGTTTGGAAGGCAGAGGCTGGAATGCCTTATTCATCGAAAACCATGATCAGCCTCGTCGGGTATCTAACTGGGGAAATGACAAGGAGTATTGGAAAGAGAGTGCCAAAATGCTTGGAACGGTATATTTCCTAATGAAAGGTACTCCATTTATTTACCAAGGTCAGGAAATTGGGATGACAAACGTCCAATTCCCATCTATTGAGGATTACAACGACGTTGGCATGATTAACTACTATCATGTTGAAACAGCCAAAGGCCGTTCCCATGACGAAATTATGAAGGTCATTTGGGAAAAGGGCCGGGATAATGCCCGGACACCGATGCAATGGGATGCATCTAACATGGGAGGATTTACAACAGCAGAACAAACATGGCTGGGTGTGAATCAAAATTATACAAAGATTAATGTAGAGGCTCAATTAAATGATCCTGACTCGATTTTATCATTTTATAAAAAATTAATTCGCTTAAGAAAAGAAAACCCAGTGTTTGTTTATGGTACTTACGACCTATTAGTTGCGAATCATCCGAAACTGTTTGTTTATACCCGAAGTTTGGGGAAGAAAAAGGCGCTTGTAATCAACAATTTTAGTGGGAAACGAACGAGGTTTCGTGTTCCGGGTAGTTTATCTTATTCAACTTCTCAACTTGTCCTTAACAATTATGAGGTTGATACTAAGAGATTACTTAAAAATTTTACATTAGGACCTTATGAAACAAGGGTATATATGATAAGGTAATTCATGGAGGGCTGCCAGCCCTTTTTTTGTGCCAAAAATTACATTAAATTGTGAATCGTTTCTTAGAATTGAGAGGTGATAAATAATGGATAGTTTAAATTTCGTTCCAATTTTTGGGTATATAGCTGCAATTCTGACCACAATCTCTTTTCTTCCACAGGCCATTAAGACAATTAAAGAGAAAAACACGGAAGGAATATCCTTAGTCATGTACAGCTTGTTCACTGGAGGGGTTTTAATGTGGCTGGTGTACGGGATATTTGTAAAAGATACGCCAATCATTGTTGCAAACGCTATTACGTTAGTGCTAGCGGTAACAATATTATCATTAAAAATAAAATATAGCACAAATGCTAAGTAAAAATGAGAAAAAGACGACTCGGGATTCCGAATCGTCTTTTGTTAACTAAGTTACGCTACTGACTTATTTTTTTCATGACCAGTTT
>NZ_BCUX01000048.1 GCF_001591445.1 Neobacillus drentensis NBRC 102427
TCAGCTTGAACAGGCATCATACTCTAACTCAATATTCAACGGAAAGCTTTTCTCTCTTTCCCACACCACCAACTACTCATTTAACAAGACTTTAACGGTTTGGCACTTCAAAAAAATGTATAAAAAGTCCTAGATTGTAATATTTATTTTGTAGGGTGTTAAATTTCTTACGTTCTATTTGGGGGGATGTCTCTGAAAACGGTAAGAGTAATTCAATGGCTGGTAGGTTTATTACTACTGGTCTATGGCATTTATCTTATTTTTGGAGTGCAGGAGTTCTTTGGAACCTTAGCAATTATCGCTGCCTTTTTTATCTTCCCAAGTTTAGTAAATGGAAGAAAAAGTTCTCATAGCAATGATTATGTTCATGACTACGAAAGTGATTCAGACGGCCCTGCTGACGGCGGTGGTTCCGACGGTGGCGGAGATTCAGGTGGAGACAGCGGTGGCACCGGGGATTAAGATAACGATAAACATATTAAAATCACCCTTGCCAAAATGACAAGGGTGTTCTTTTTAAATTCCTGGAATCCCAGAAAAAGCCGGTTGGAATTCATCAGAATGGCTACTTATTTTTTGTAAAAAAGTACAGAAACCAAACCGCATGATTTTGCTCATCTGCTGCCGCTCTTCGAAAAGCCTCTTTAATCGATCGATCAGAAGCACCATCAGCGACTTCATGGTAAAAATCCACTGTTTTTTGCTCATCCTCTAAGGCAGACTCCAATCCATCTAAGTAAACATTTGGGCATTCCTCGCTGAGTTTTGGTTGTTGGGGCTTTCTCCTAGTTAGCTTCGTATAGATCTGTTCAAATTGTTGATAGTGCCTTATTTCATCTTGGCGAATTTCTAGGATTTGGCCTTTCTCCTTCTCATTATGAGCTAATTCCGCTAATTTCGAGTAACAATTTATGGCATTGAACTCTCCACTCATCGCTTTTTCCACTTCTCGTATCAATTTATTATTTTGTCTATATAGGGCATCGTAGTAATTAGTGTATGGATACATCGTAAAACCTCCCGTTAATTCTCATGAATATCCTACGTGTAACGAGGTTATCGGGTGCTTACTATTCTATAATTTTTAATATAACCGTCTTGAAAATATCACCAATGGTGCCTGACACCGTTTAGTATCCTTCACTTTTAGATAGAATGAAATAATGAAACGGAGGTTCCTGCATGAAAAAGAAGTTATTAGTTTTAGCTGCGATCATTGGATTGCTCCTGAGCGGTTGTTCCTTGATAAATGATGCGAAAGATACCCTAACGTATGCCAATGATGCGAAGGACTATTTAGACAAGGCGACGGCATTTGCCAATGATGCTCCCTCAATTGCCAAACAAGCAGTTGGCGACAAGCAAGCCGCAGCTAAACTCAAAACGATGCTCCAGGATATGAAACAAGAAATCTCTACCTTTAACAAACTTCAAGCTCCTGAAATAGCGGTTGATTTACACCAGCAACTGGTCGACCAAAACAACAAACTAACCGCTGGAATTGACCTGTACTTAAAAAATTATAAAAATGGAGTGCTCGACCCTTCTGTCCTTGAAAATACTGAAATTTTTCAAAGTGTCCAGGAAATCAGCAGCATTCTCGATCAAATCAAACAGCTTGGGCAGTAATATATTCCTCAAAGATTAATTACAATCTTTTGAAATAATACACTTGGACTCTCAAGTGTATTTTTTTTGCCTCTTTTTGGAACTTTATACTTAAATAGAATTCAATTGAATTTGGAGGTAAATAGATGAAGTCAATAAAAACTGCTTCAAGGGTATTATTAATTTTTGCAATCGTTTTTAGTCTTGTCGGGTTAGCAGTTCAAGCAAGTATTGGTGATCGCCAAACACCTTATTCTGCTTTTATTAAACACTCATTCCCCCTGCAAAAATACTCATGGGATCCTAAAAGAACAGTAGAAGTTCAACTATTGGACATTATTCATGGTGAAGAAGCCAATCAAATTGTTAGCAGTGAAAATATGTTTAATGAACAGCCCGGTTCAGATGAGGAATGGATCTTGCTTAAGTTTAATATGAAACATGTATCGGGACCTGAGGAGCAACTAGATGTAACAGATATCATTTATTCAGGGAATAGTTTCTTTACTCCGAGTGGCGTGTCTCTTTCTCCAATTGCGACCGCAACATTATCAGATCAATTTGAAGGATTTAGTCAATTTGATGTTTCCCTTTACCCTGGCAGTGAATCCACTGTCATTTACGGAATTCTGGTGAAAAAATCTGTGGGAGGCTACCCGTTAGTTAGAATTCCAACAAGCTATAATTCTGCAAATGGAACAAATACCTATGCATGGCTCACCACAAATCCAAGTTATAAAGAACCTGTTAATGTAACAAAAATCAGTATCAATAAAACAGCTTTACGTTTGGGCGTTGGGACTTCTGAAAAGCTTACTTCCTCCATTCAGCCTGCTACTGCTACCAACAAGAATTTAGTGTGGTCAACTAGTAATAGTTCCGTTGCAAAGGTAACATCAGATGGAACCATTAGTGCCATTAAACCTGGTACCGCCAAAATTACCGTTAAAACTAGCAATGGAAAATATGCAACTAGTAATGTAACGGTGGTTCCAGTCATTAGCGCCGTCTCAGGTGATGGAAAATCAGTTAAAAATAATGCTGTATTAAATAAAAACGTAGTCGTAAAAGTGACAAATAACAAACTAACAAGCAAAACTGTTATTAAAAATGGTCGAAATATCACTTGGCCAGCTTCTAATTCATTTACTCAAGAAGGAAAATATACAGTAACAATTAAAGATGGTTATGGAAAAGTAAACAAATTTACTTTTACCATTGATAAAAAAGCACCTACTCTTCCATCAGTAAATAAGGTAACTAGTAAAACCACATACGTTTCTGGGAAAGCGGAAAAAAGATCTGTTGTTTATATTTATAAAGGAAGTAAGCTTCTTTCCAAAGGTACTGCCAGCAGTAGCGGCACTTTTAAATTAAAAATTAGTAAGCAAAGAAAAGGAAGCTCACTTCAGATTTATTCGAAGGATGCTGCCGGAAATAAAAGTAAAACAAGAACGATTAAAGTTAATTAATCACATAACTAAAAAAACTGGAATTCTCCAGTTTTTTTTCTTTTTTAATGAGTGCCTGATGTTATGATAGTAACAATATTAGGAATAAACGGTAAAACATAACGGCGAAACGCGTCCATACGGAGAGTACATATGTCCACGAATGGTGCCTGACACCAACATAGACACCAACATAAATCCAAATGAATCACGAAAGGGGATTAACTAGGCTATGGCTACTTTTATTGATAAGCGAGAGGGTGTTTTTCAGGCCGTTTGTCCGCTTGATTGTCCGGATCAGTGCGGGTTACTTCTGCATAAGGAAAACGGGAAGATTATCAAGGTGGATGGCGACCCACAGCATCCGGTTACAAAAGGGCATATCTGTAACAAGGTCCGCAATATGACCGAACGGATTTATGATGAAAACCGCCTCACCTATCCGTTGAAACGCACGGGTCCCAAAGGCGAAGGCAAATTTGAACGAATCAGCTGGGAGGAAGCAATCCAGACCATTACCTCCCGCTGGAAGGAACTGATCGATTCCGACGGTCCCGAGAGCATTCTTCCCTACAGCTTTTATGGAAACATGGGCAGGCTTAATGCGGAGGGCATGGACCGCCGGTTTTTCCATCGCCTCGGGGCTTCCCGGTTAGACCAAACCATTTGTTCATCCGCTGGTTCAGCAGGTTATAAATATACGATGGGCGGCAGTCTAGGAATCGACCCTGAGGATACGATTCATTCCCAGCTTTTCATTTTTTGGGGGATTAATGCGGCAAGTACCAACATGCATCAGGTCGCCCTTGCTCAAAAAAACCGCAAACAAAACGGCGCAAAAATCATTGTTATTGATGTTCACAAAAACCAAACCGGTAGATTAGCAGATTGGTTTATTCCAATTTTACCTGGCACGGACAGTGCGCTTGCTTTAGGGATGATGCACATCTTATTTTCAGAAAATAGAGTCAATCAGGACTTTTTACAAAAATATACGGTTGGACACAAAGAACTGCGTGAACATGTCGTCAAGTATGAGCCTCACACGGTTTCTGCCATCACGGGTGTACCGGTCGAAGATATCTATAAGCTGGCACGGATGTACGGCGAAACATCGCCTGCTTTTATTCGGATCGGCAACGGACCCCAGCATCACGATAATGGCGGGATGTTCGTCCGAACCGTCGCCTGCCTTCCAGCCCTCACCGGCCAATGGCTAAAAAAGGGCGGTGGTGCGATCAAAGGAAATTCTACTTATCTTGCTTCAAATACTGCAAACCTGCAGCGACCGAATCTATTGGAAAATAAACAAACCCGCGTGATTAACATGAACTTACTCGGCGACACTCTGCTCACGCTGGATCCGCCCGTGAAGTCACTCTATGTGTACGGCTCAAACCCTGCTGTAGTTGCACCGGAATCTAACAAGGTCAGAAACGGCCTCGCACGTGAAGATTTATTTACCGTGGTCCATGATTTATTTTTAACAGAGACGGCCAAATACGCGGATATTGTTCTGCCAGCGACATCCTCCTTCGAAAATACAGACATCTACACATCCTATTGGCATCATTACATTCAACTGCAGCAGCCGGTCATCGAACCGTATGCCGAGTCCAAGTCCAATCTCGATGTATTCAGGCTACTCGCAAAGGGAATGGGCTTCGCTGAACCGCTCTTTCAGGAGACAGAAGCGGAAATGATTGAACAAGCCCTGGATTATCATCTTAATCCTTATTTGGCTGGAATAACATATGAAACACTTTTGGAACAGCCATTCCTGAAAGCAAAAGTGAAACCCATTTTCCCTGGGAACCTGCCAACCCCTAGTGGAAAAATTGAATTATTTTCACAGAAGATGAAAGAGGATGGCTATCCCCCGCTGCCAACGTATATACCTTTAGTAAACGACGGCGATCATCCGTATCAGTTTGTGCCCGGTCCAAATCATCATTTCTTAAACTCTACTTTTTCCAACAATCAAAAGCATATTAGCTTGGAAAAGGAGCTGAGAGTGTATATGAATCTCCATGATGCACGGAAGTCGGGGATTGAAGATGGAGATATGGTTCGAGTCTGGAACCAGCGCGGGGAATGCGTGCTAAAGGCGGCGGTTGGGGAAAATGTCCTTCCTGGAGTGGCAGCCACACAAGGTCTATGGGCGGATTCTGGGGACACAAAACAGCTAGTAAACGCCCTCACTCCCGACCGGATTGCCGATATGGGCGGCGGTGCGACCTTCTTCTCAGGACGAGTAAGTATTGAGAAAATATAAATGGTGCCTGACACCAATGTGGTGTCAGGCACTCGTTTTACTTGCTTTATACCCATGTCCGATCATTTCATGGACGTTATGGACTGTAACATATGCGTTTCCATCCACTTCTTTGATAATACTCTTCAATTGGACGATTTCCTGCTTATTGACGACGATATACAGAACTTCTCTGTTCTGTCCCGTGTAGCCGCCGCGGCCGTCTAGGACCGTTAACCCACGCGACATCCGGCTGGTGATGTTATCCAAGACCTGCTCAGGGAAATTGGAAATAATCATCACCGCTACCTTTTCATCCAAACCTTCCACGATGAAATCAATCGCCTTCGCGCCGATAAACACAATCAATAGCGTATACATTGATTTTTCCAAGCCGATGATGAAAATCGAGCCAACTACTACTAAAATATCAATAATCAGCATACCCTTGCCGATACTCCAGCCCAGCAACTGATTCGCCAATTTCGCTAAAATCGTCGACCCTCCCGAGGATCCTCCCGTTCGGAAAATTAACCCCAGCCCGACACCAACCAGCAAACCCGCAAAAATCGAAGCTAAAAATGTATCCTCAGTTAATCGATGGCCGATATCCTCGGTTAAAAATAAAAACAATGAGCAAGCTGCAATCGAAATCAGTGTATAGATAAACGTTCTTTTTTCAAAAAATTTATAACCTACGGCTAACAGCGCTACATTCAATATAAAATTCACGACACCTGGCGACCAATCAAACAAATAGTGGGTAATAATCGTAATCCCTAAAATGCCACCCTCTGAGAGATGATTCGGGATCGTAAAATAATTGACACCCACTGCGAAAATAAGCGATCCTACTAAAATATAGATAATATCCTTTACCGTTTTCTTCATTAATAATCCACCCTTTTATTGCAGTTCATTCACTGAAAAATCTCCCGCCACTCTCGTCTCAATTTCAGCAATCGATTCAGTCAGTTCCTCAAACGAAATCGGCTCACTAATAAAATACCCTTGGATCAAATCACAGTCGAGTTTCACCCATTCCGTAAACTGGGTGTGGTCCTCAATTCCTTCAATAATAACCTTTAGTTCCAAGTTATGAGCCATCTGAATAATCGGCGTAATAACACCCTTATGCTTTTTATTTTTCAAAAGGCTAAACACGAAATCACGGTCAAGCTTAATAAAATCAATCGGCAGCTTTATAAAGTCTGAAAACGAGAAATAGCCATTTCCGAAATCATCTAAGGCGATCGTGAAGCCCATTTCTTTTAGTAAGTGCAGTTTCTCATTTACTTTTTTAACCGTGTATATCTCAATATTCTCAGTAATCTCCAAGGTAATTTGTGCGGCTGGGATGGAGTACCGCTTTAGAATATTCGAAATATCAAGGATAAGAGAATCAAGTAAGAGCTGATTCACCGATAAGTTAATCGAATATTTCAAGCACCGACCCTTCACGCAGGCCATCTTTTTACAAACCTCTTCAAAAACCCAGAAAAACAGACCGGTTAGCATGCCAGCGTCTTCTGCATAGCTGATAAATTCCCCCGGGAAAATTTCACCTAAACTCGGATGGTTCCAACGAATTAATGCCTCTGCACCAACGATAGCCCGCTTTTTCAAACAATATTGCGGCTGATAGTGAACATAAAGCTGCCCTTTTTTGAGTGCATACGGAAGATCATTTTCGATGATCACTTTGCGGTAAGCGGTTTGATTTAAATCCCCTTTATAAAAAGAACAGCGATTTTCACCCAGCTCTAGGGCATCATACATTTGTATCTTTGCCATCGTTTTTAGCTCATCCCGTTCTTCGGATCCATAAGGGTACATGCAAATCCCCATACTGCTGTTGATCGAAAAATAATGAAAATCATTCGGATACGGAGCTGAAATGGAATGAATAATCCGTTCGCAGATTATTTGACAGTCATGCTCGGTAATATCAGCGATTATTATCATAAAATCTCTGGAATTGACCTTGATTACAGTATCAATATCTCGCAGCGAACCATGCAATCTTGCTGAAATTTTATTAAGGAGAATTGTTTCGGTATCATTGTCTTTAGGATGTGAGAGTTCTAACGGCAAGAATATACGCAGATAACCTACCGCACTTGACATTTGATATCTCTTACTGAAGGCTAAAGTTAAGTCGAGCCGTTCATTTAATAATTGAATACTCGAAACTTCAACGTCATGATTTCCTTCACGTTCCGTACTTTTCCCATCCATAAAAAGGACCCCTTAGCAAATTTAATAACCTAATCTTAACGTACTACATAAGAACCATCAAATACCAAATATTATCCACCCAAAAAAATGCTGCAAGAACCTAAAATTCTCACAGCAGACTATAAACTAGTTTATCGAGCCAATTGATGGTTGGTGTCAGGCACCAATTTCTCCGCTTTTAACTGCCTTAGTCAACCAGTTTTTCCCTTCAACTAAGCGAGTAACTAGCATGGCGCACACCGTGTTGCCGGTTGAATTGAGTAATGTCGCAGGTGCGTCAATGATTGTGCTGATCACTGCAATTATTGGCAATGTTTCTGGTGGGAAGCCGTAAACACTGATAATTAACATCTCGCCGATCATTCCACCGCCAGGTATCGCACCCATGACCGCACCGACTAGAAAGGCGACCCCCAGTATACTTAAGATATTAGAGATACTCGTTAAATCCTTCCCAAATAATGCAAATAGGAAGACGATCTTCAGGACGCCGCCAAACACGGAACCATCCTTATGCGTGTTGGCACCGAGAGGAATAATCGTTTCGGCAATATCCTTTGGCACCCCCATCTTTCGGACCGTCGCTAAGTTGACAGGAATGCAGGCTGCGCTTGAGCACGTTGCAATCGCTGTAACCGATGGGGTAATAGCATTTTTCCAAAAAATCTTTACTCCTGCCTTGCCCCCAGCGATAAAAGCATACAAGGTGAAGAATCCAAAGTAATAAATCACCGCAAGAATCAGATAGAGTACAAACGAACGGGCATATCCCTCTAAGATTTGCGGGCCGAGCTCGCCGATGACCGCTGCAAAATAACAGCCTAGTCCTATTGGTGCATAGTACATGATGATGTTGACCATCTTCATCATCACGGCCGTTGCCGCTGATAAGAAATTAGCCACTGGTTTCGCTTTTTCCCCAACAAGCGCAGTCGAAATTCCAAACAAAAGAGAGAAGACAATCAATTGGAGCATGTTGCTTCTCGAGAGCAATAAATTGAAATCAGACACCGTGAATGTGGCGACCAGGTGGTCTAGAATTGTTAAGTCCTCCGCATCCGCTTCCACGGCTGATTGGTTCATCACCTCTTTAATAGAAGCAATATCGGCATTTTCAATTGGATGAATAATCGAAGCACCGGTTAAGCCAAGGATCGCCGCTACTGAAGCTGTTACTAGGAAAACAACCAAAATACTGCCCATTATTTTTCCAAGTCGTTTCATGCCGTTCATATTTGAAATGGCAGAAGCGATGCTAAAGAACACCAGCGGGACGATAATCATGAACATTAAATTTAGAAATAAATCCCCAAACGGCTTAACCACCGCTGTTTTTGTTCCAAAAATTAAACCTGCCACCCCGCCTATTAAAATAGCAGCTAGCAGAAGCAGCGTGAATCGATAGTTTTTAAAGAATAATTTCAACTCTTCCACAGCCTTTCAACGTCATCATATAATAACCCATAAAAAAATCATACCCAAGTTCTCTCGCTAGGTAAATGGTTTTACTATTTGCAAATAAGTCTAAATAATGAATCCTTTAAATCGAAAGATTCTTTTCTACGTTAGGTTCATATCGAATACCAACCTTTTCCACTAATCCCATTATTAATATATTATGGATTATATAGTACATTTGTAATATAATTTGGGATAATATCCTTAATATTTTAATCCAAATTAATATAAAAAAAGACACCATTTGCAAGATTACATAATAATGTCTAATTGAAAAAAGCGACTTAATCTATCAATAATAGAGGGATGAATGGATGAAAATAGTAAACCAGCAAAACCTTGTCGTTACAAACTATAAAAACAAGCCTCTTTACTATTATACCAAAAAAATAATTGATATATTATTTAGCCTTTTGGCACTTGTCATCCTCGCCCCCTTAATGTTGCTAGCGGCCGTTTTAATTAAGGCTAATTCCTCAGGTTCTATTTTTTACAAACAAGAACGAATCGGTGTGGATGGAAGACCCTTTTTTATTTTTAAATTTAGGACAATGAGAGAGGACGCAGAGAAAGATGGTCCACAATGGGCCCATGAAAACGATTCTAGGATTACGGTGGTTGGCCGCTACTTTCGGAAATATCGAATCGATGAAATCCCTCAATTTATTAATATTTTACGAGGGGAAATGTCATTGATAGGTCCCCGCCCCGAACGCTTAGTTTTTATTAAAGAAATCGAAAAGGATCTTCCTGAATTCCGTCATCGTCTTCAAGTAAAGCCTGGGATAACAGGCTGGGCACAAATCAACGGTGGCTACGATCTTAAGCCCGAAGAAAAATTAGAGCTGGATTTATACTATATTAATAATTTTTCAGTCTTGCTAGATTTGAAGATTTTCATGAAATCAATCCCTGTTATTTTGTTCGCAAAAGGATGGCGATAGCACCTTGAAACGAATTCTTTTTTACGAAAGCCGTCCCGAATGGGGAGGGGCGCAAAAATGCGAACTTGAGCTTCTCATCTCCCTTGAAAAGGAAGAAATGGAAACCTTTTTTGTGACTTCAACTGATGGGCCATTGAACAGTCGAATTAAAGCAGAGGGGAAAACGGTGACAGTGATTCCCATTCATCAGACCGTCAATAAAGTTCGCAAAGGGCAGGTGAACACTGGGGTCCTCTTTCTTTTTTTCCAATTGCTCCATATGCTTCCCCACCTCTGTCACGTGATGTCCTATATCATACGAAATCGGATTGACATTGTTTATACTAGTCAATTCCGCTCACAGCTCATCATTGGCTGGCTGGCAAAATTGCTGGGTCGTAAGGTGATTTGGCATATCCACGGCGAAGAACAGTTAAATAATCTGTTGGGAAAAATAGCGATCGGAGCAGCCGATAAGATCATTGTCGTCTCCCATGCCTTACTAAATACATACAGTGCTCTTTACCCGAATCAGAAATCTAAGTTTATTGCTATTCACAATGGCGTCGAACTCGCGGCTATGGAACGAAGAAAAGCAAAGCCTATTTTTACAATAAGTATGGTAGGTACTTTAATAGAAGGAAAAAGACAGGACCTCGCCATTTCAGCTTGTGCTGAGCTGCTGAAACAAGGGCTGAACGTTCAATTAAATATTATTGGAGAAAGCCCACCCTGGCATAATGATGCTTATAAAATAAGCTTACACGAACTAGTCCATCACCATCAGATTTCTCATGCCGTCTTTTTTTTAGGATGGTTGGAAAATCCGTGGGAATCTTTACTCGCCTCCAATGTGTTGATTTTGCCTTCAGACACAGAAGGCATGCCGCTTTCGATCATTGAAGCGATGGCATTGGGGCTGCCGACGATTGCAACCAATGTCGGCGGTGTCCCAGAGTTAATTGAGGACGGACAAACAGGGTTTATCATTAATAAGGGGAGCTCACCGGAACTGGCTGCTAAATTAAAGGTTTTGCATAACGACCCTGCTTTATGTGAGTTTCTTGGACAGCATGCCCGCAAAAGATACGAGGCCCATTTCACGAAGGATGCCTTTATAAAAGGAGTTGCAGGTGTAATCCACACCGTTACCTAAATGAAAATTCTCTATGTTATTACAGGTGCAGATATTGGCGGAGCTCAAAACCACTTACTCTACCTCTCTGAGTGGTTTTCTAAGCAAGGGCATGAGGTCCATGTCGTTTTAGGTGAAGATGGGCCACTTAAACAAGCGTTAATAAGAAGAAGCATTGAAACAATGGTCATCCCGATCCCAAGGACGATTAAGATAGCAAAGGATCTCCAAGCATTATGGAAGGTCTTTCTTTTTATCAAAAAAGGAAACTATGATGTGGTCCATTCTCATAGTTCAAAGGCAGGAATTATTGCAAGGCTGGCTGGATTTTTAAATCGGGTAAAGAAAAACATCTATACAGCACACGGATTTGTTTTTACAGACCCCACCCTATCAGCGAAAAAGAAGACCTTTTACCTTTTACTAGAGAAGGTTTTCAGCTGGATGTCTACCAACATTATCACCGTTTCCACTTACGATTTTCAGCAAGGAATAGCACACGGGATTCGTGCGAAAAAAATGTCTGTCATCCATAATGGCATCCCCGGGGGCACGATTCTTTCGGTAGCGGAGTGGGAGAAAAAGCAACAAAAGCTTCGGGTCATGGATAAAAAGATAGTCGGCTTTGTTGGTCGGTTTTCATCTGAAAAGAATATTGATATGCTGTTGCGTGTAGCAACCCACTTTAAGGAAGAAAATAATAGTTCTGTAGAGTTCTGGCTGCTTGGCGATGGCCCCTTATTTGATTTTTATCAAAGGGAGATAAACATACGAAATTTACATTCCATGATCCGCTTAAAAGGGCTGCAGAACCATGTACATGAATGGATGGACAATATGCATGCGATGGTGATTACTTCCCACAAAGAAGGGCTTCCGTATGTATTACTCGAAGCCTGTGGGCGTGGCCTGCCTGTGATAAGTACAGATGTAGGCGGAGTAAAGGAAGTAGTTGACCCTGAGGGTAACAAGAATTTACTGGTCAAAATCAATGATGATCAAGCAATGTACCATAAGCTTGTTTCTATACTTTCGAATGATCACTTACGTACGGAACAGGGACGATACTTTTTAAATATAGCGAGTGCCTTTACTGTGGAACAGATGTGTGAGGAAACAAAAAAGGTCTATTATTGGTAGTATTATTTAGTGGGGGTTAGTTTTATGGTTCCTTTGTCACTTAAGAGGAATGTATCATTCATGTTAATTGGAAATTTGATTTATGCCTTGTCCCAGTGGGGAATCATTATGGTACTTGCTAAATTAGGTTCTCCTAAAATGGTCGGTGGATTTACCCTAGGGTTAGCTGTCACAGCACCAATTATTTTAATCTTTGACCTTCAGTTACGCTCCGTGTTAGCAACCGATATCAAGAATGAATATTCGTTTCAACAGTATCTTTTCCTAAAAGGGGTAAGTAGTTTTATAGCCCTTGTCGTATTAGGGATTGTAATAGTAATTGGTGACTATAAAGGACAAGTAGCCTTTGTTATTTTTTTAGTAGGTACTGCTAAATTGGTAGAATCGGTCATTGAGCTTCATTATGGTCTGTTTCAAAAACATGAAAGAATGGATATGATTGCAAAATCCCTGGTCATAAGAGGATTCTCATCTTTATTCATCATAGCCATTCTTATCACCCTTACGAAAAGCCTATTAATTGCCGTTACAGGCTTCGCATTATCATGGTTATTTGTACTTGTAATGTTCGAAAGCCCAAAAGCAAAACAAATGGTAGTAACTGACGCATCATCATTTAATATTCATTCGCTTAAAAGGCTTTTTCTTACAAGCTTTCCGCTTGGTGTAGTGATGATGATGATTTCTCTTTATTCCAACATTCCCCGCTATGTGATTGAACGGATCAGCGGAACGGAAGCAGTTGGATATTTTTCTGCGCTATTCTATATCGTAACAGCTGGTAATCTTGTCATAAATGCCATTGGGCAAACAATTAGTCCCCGATTAGCGAGCTATTTTAGCAATAAAGAGTATACTAAATTCTCCAAGCTATTAATGAAATTTGTTCTCTTAGGATTCATTTATGGATTATGTGGTATTATCCTTACACTTATTATAGGTAAACAAGTCCTTAGCATTGTTTACACCCAAGATTATATAAAATTTCATAAGGTTTTTGTGTTACTTATGATTGCAGGAACGCTTATGTATGCAGGTTCTTTTTTTGGATTTGCACTGACTGCGATGCGGAAATTTTCCATTCAACCGATTTTATCTAGTATTTGGGTCATCTCAACCATTATACTGAGTATCATAATCATTCCTCATTTTGGACTAACCGGAGCGGCCATTGTTTCTATAATTACAACAGCGATACAGCAGCTTACGCTTGCCATAACAGTGATGGTGTATCTTGTTCAAGCGAAAAAACATCATAGACTATCGATTCAGAACTCTAACTAATGGAGTGATATCAATGACTAAGCGAGTTCTTCATGTGTTTAGGGCCATGAATGTGGGTGGCGCTGAAACAATGGTTATCAATTTATACAGGGCCATGAACCGTGAAAAGATTCAGTTTGATTTTTTAGTCCACAGTGACGAAATTGGCTATTACGAAAATGAAATCATCGCCTTAGGGGGTAGAATTTTTCGGTTACCCTCTCCAAAGATGAAAAATATAAAATCTTATCAAAAACAGATATACCAACTTTTCAGCGAAAATAAGTTTTGTGCGGTTCATAGTCATACACATTCCTTCAGCGGCTTTATCTTGGAAACAGCCAAAAAGGGCCTCATACCAATTCGAGTCGCCCATAGTCATACAACCTCAGATGGGAAGAATGCAACTATTTTTCGACAAGTCTACTTATCATATATGAAATATAACCTTCGAAAACATGCAACCCATTTGTTTGCTTGTTCGCTCGATGCTGGAGAATCACTATTTGGGGAGAATGCTGATACGATAATTTTACCCAACAGTTTTGATCTAAACGTATATGAACAAATTTCGAAACGAAATAGGGCCAACCCAATAAATTCGCCTATAGTTGGCCATGTCGGCCGTTTCGACTCTGTTAAAAACCATTCGTTTTTTCTTGAAACATTTTATCATTTTAAGAAAAAACATCCGAATGCTTCTGCCATTCTTGTTGGCGATGGTCCCGAAAAAGACAAGATCCAAGCCATCATTCAAGATTATCAATTAAGAGATTCTGTGAAACTGCTTGGAATTCGATCCGATGTCCCAGAGATTTTGAGCAAACTGGATGTATTTCTTTTTCCTTCTATCTATGAAGGTCTTGGAAATGTTGTTATTGAGGCACAAGCGGCAGGAGTTCCATGCCTAGTATCGAATACCCTTCCTAAAGAGGTGGATTTATCAATGAATCTTGTTACTTTTAAAGATTTACATGAGGGAGCAAAGGCATGGGCAGATGAATTGAAAAAAATAACTGCTATAAAGAGAATTCCAGGCTGGAATGAACGAAAAAGAAACCTAGAAAAATTTGGTTACGATGTAGACGAAAACGCAAAGTATTTAGAAAAGATTTATAGTGGGAAATAGGATGAGAAAAATAAATTTTATTCTTTTTACACTGATATACTTTTCTGCTTCAATTGTGCTAATCGGAAATGCTTATCACCCGCTAACGCCAGAACTTCTCTATACAAGATACATTCTTATTTTCGTTGTTTTTGCCATCCTAATCATTACTTATATTAAAAAGAAGAGACTAACTTTTTATCAATTCTCTTCCTATCTTGCTACTTATATCTTTATTATCTGGATTTTATTTAGTCTATCTGTTGCACTTTCAGAAATTATTCATCATTCATTTCCTGTTCAAGGAGTGTTCTTTTTAGTATTCGTCCCTTTTATATACTTTACAGTAATGGCTTTTATAACTAAAAGTGACCTTCGTGTTATTCATCAGGCGCTATTTGTTGCAAATTTTCTTTATATCCTAATTTCTTATCTTACAGTGCCAATAGATTCTCTACCCTACAAAGGGATAGCGGGCAACTCAAATGGTTTTGGACAAATAGCTGCAGTTTCATTTATTGCTGGTTTTTTAACGCTTATTAATTTATCTAAAAAAAGAAAAGTTGGAAAAAACCTTCTTATTATTGCTATGATCGTTTCTCTAGTTAGTGTAATACTTTCATCGAGCCGAACATCGCTTTTAGTTGTAGGATTTATCACATTGATCATTTCTGTTTATTTTGTGGTGGCATGGAGAAATTTTAAGCCCTTCCTTGTTATAATCCTACTCGGATTAATTGGTTGGTTTTCGCCCATCAAAGAAATGTTCATTAAAGGTATGATTGAAAAATTTTCTACGACCTATAATGAAGGAAATCTCTTGAGCGGAAGAACTGGGGTGTGGAAGATTGTTGGCAATGATTCATCTCTATTCGGAAATGGAGAAGACTACTTCCGAAATTTTATTGAGGGTGCTCATAATAGCATAATATATATACTTGGAGCTTATGGGATTATACCATCGATATTATTATCAGTATTTCTACTATTATTAATATTGTTAGCATTCCTTCATACCATACAAAGTAATAAGCATATCGTGACAATATTTCCTCTAGTAATTATTCTTTCATTTACATTATTTAGCATGACAGAAGCAATGTTTGGACTAATAGGAAACGGGATTACTATTGCTTTTTATCAAGTTGTTGGCTGGCTACTCTTTACTGATCAACATAAAAGCAAACCAAAAACTGGGGAGAATACACCCATTAATTAGGTAACGCCTAAGAGATAGGAGAATGAAATATTGAAAAAAGAGTTATCTTCATTACAATTATTTAGAGGAATAGCAGCTATTTTAGTACTGTTGTATCATAACTCCTACCTCTTGGAACCGATGTTAAATACAGACTTCGCATGGGGTATATTTAACCCCTTTGGTGCATATGGAGTAGATTTTTTCTTTGTGCTCAGTGGTTTTATTATTCTCTATGCTCATTATAATGATATAGGAAGAGCAAATCTTACCTCTTATTTTAAGAAGAGGTTTATTAGAATTTACCCAACATACTGGGTAATAGTTATTCCCCTTATTCCTTTGCTCTTTCTGTCACCAACGATTGGGGCACAAGGGACAGAAACAGAAATATCCGTTTTAGTCAAATCAGTTTTGCTTATTCCTAATGACACCCCTCCTATTTTAGGTGTGGCGTGGACGTTAACACATGAAATTTTCTTTTATTTAGTCTTTGGCCTAACTCTATTAAATTTGAAACCAAAGTATTCAATACCATTAGTGATTAGTTGGGCAATAATATCTATGGCATCTTTTGCTGGGCTGATTCATTTTAATAATTTCTTTTATTTAGACTTTATCTTTAGTAAATTTAATCTGGAGTTCATTCTAGGAATGGCCGCTGCCTATTTATTTATTCGTTATTCATTTAGATTTCCTTGGCTGCTAGTGATCTCAGGAATAATTGGATTTATTATTGCCGGGATAAATGGAGAGTTTGAAATACTACCAGTTGATCGAGTAATTACTTATGGGTTTTCTTCTTTTCTACTAATTTTAGGTGCGGCACGAATGGATTTAGAGTCAAAGAAAAAGACTAAAATTCCTAATATATTCTTGTATCTAGGAAATGCATCATATTCAATTTATCTAACCCATTATCCAGCTATTATTGTTTGGTCTAAAATTTCAATCCTACTACGATTAGAGAAAATGATAAATGAAAATGTCCTAATGATCATAATTGCCTTAGCAAGTTTGGGAGTTGGGTGCGTGTTCCATTCAGTCTTAGAAAAACCATTGTTAAACTTTATCCGTATAAAAATGATATCTAAAAAAACCAAACAGAACAGCGAACTACCAAGGGCTAATTAACAGTTTGGTAAATTTATATTTATCATATTCCCCCTAAAGAAAAACACGTCTAGAATCTATTGCTAGTCGTGTTTTCTCGTAAATTCCTATTTTTTATTGGTATCACAAAAAGCTCTGCCGAGTGAATCTGGGCATCACCATCTATATTTTGTTAGTTTTATATACTCTATTTGTTCTTAACATACAAAAAGCGAAACGACTGGACCAGTTTGTCCATACCGTTTCCCCTTTTGATTATTTCGTGTTGATCATCTCAAATATCTTCATATCTTTAACCCAAACTTCACTTTTTTGCCCTCTTACATCAATTCCTCTTACCACATAGAATGGACCTAAGTCAGGATGTTTTTCATGGACACGTCTACTAATATTCGAAACTTGAACGATTTTAGTATTTTCCAGAACAAAATCATGAATCTCTTTTTCTTGGTTTTCTTGTTTTTTAGGTTCAGCAGTTTCCGTCTTTTTTTCTTCTGTTTTCGCTGCAGTCTTTGCGTCTGCGGTTTTTGTCTCAACTGTTTTTGTCGCTGATTCACTCGTCGTTTTTTTCGCAGTTTCACTTGTCGCTTTTTCCTTCTCTGCGCATCCGCTTAAACCTACTAACGCTAATGAGAGAATTAGCACAAAGATTAACTTACTAGATACCTTCACTATCTTTCCTCCTGCACATATTAAACAAGGGAAAAAGGAACCAGCACCCTTGTTTACTAATTTTTACTATCTAACTAGATTATAACCGCTGAACCGATGTACTAGCAATGGATAATGGCTGTGCAGTCAGAATAGTTTTTCGATTCAAAATATAAAACAGGCCCCCTAAGTTTAGTGGGGCCTGTTTATTTAAAATACGGTGATAGTGTTAGGCACCGAGCTGTTTTAATACTGTTGTTGTTTATGCCATTTCCAGGCATCCGCAATGATTCTTTCCAAGTTTCGTTCAGCCTTCCAGCCTAGTTCGCTGAAAATCTTTTGCGAGGAAGCGACAAGCATGGCGGGATCTCCTGCACGGCGGTCCGCCATTTCTACGTTTGCTTCGACACCGGTTACTCTTTCACAGGTTTCAATAACTTCTTTAACTGAATAGCCCAGTCCGTTGCCAAGATTATAAATCTCTGTAGATTTCTTTCCGGTTAATAGCGCCTCGAGTGCGAGGATATGAGCACTGGCTAAATCTGTAACGTGGATATAATCCCGAATACATGTACCATCAGCCGTATCATAATCCGATCCGAACACGGATACCTTTTCCCGCTGCCCTAACAGTTGTTGAAGGACGATAGGGATTAAATGGGTTTCCGGGTCATGACTCTCGCCAATCACAGCTGATTGATGAGCGCCCGCTGCATTAAAGTAGCGTAGAATCACATAATTTAGTCCATAGGATTTTGAGAAATCAGATAGGATTTGCTCGATCATTAATTTTGAATGTCCATAGGGATTAATCGGTTTAGTTGGTGTAGTTTCATCAATCAGTTCCACATCAGGAATTCCATAGGTAGCAGCGGTAGAAGAGAAAATAAAGTTTTTTACATTATTTTTCATCATGACTTTTAACAAGGTAAGTGTTGCCGCCACATTATTCTGATAATATTTCAAAGGGTCGACAACAGACTCTCCTACCAAACTAAAGGCAGCAAAGTGCATAACGGCTTTGATCGGATAACTTTTAAAGATCATTTGTAAATCTTCTTCATTGCCAAGATCACCTTCAACAAAGACAGCACGGCTGTCAACTGCCTGGCGGTGACCAGTCGTTAAGTTATCGAGAACAACCACTTCTTCTTTCTCCACTAATTCCTTCACAAGATGGCTACCAATGTAACCCGCTCCGCCAACGACGAGAATCATATTCATTTCCCCTTAGCTAGAAATTTATTACCTGTATTATTATATCATAATCTATAAAAAAACAATTTTTCATAGCATCTTGCTGAGGCTTCATTTATTAGTATTTGAAAATCAGTCAATTAAACTTCGCTGACACTCCGTTCAATCGCCTAAAATGGCTGTTTAGCAAAAAAAGGTGTCAGGCACCATGTGAAATTTTCACATAGTGCCTGACACCCAATTTGTTTATTAATTCTAATTCACTTTAATAGTAACGGAACTGCTTTTGTTACCGGCTTTATCAAGAGCAAAGATGGTTAGGGTTGTACTTTTTTTCTGTGTTTTAATTTTGACTTTGTAATTTCCTTTTGTATCTGCAACTGCTTTGCTTACAAACTTTTTCCCATTATAAACATAGACGGTTGAACCAATCTCAGCTTTTCCTGTAATAATTGTAGACTTATAGGTTACTTTATTTACAGATGGTTTAGCAGGAGCCGTCTTATCAACTACTTTAATACTTCTTGCCGTGCTTACATTCCCTGCTTCGTCAGTCACAGTAACCTTGATTTCTGTTGCTGCACGTTGCTTTGCAATTGTAAATTTGTAATTGCCATTTTTATCAACAGTGGTACTCTTTTGATATGTTCCATTTACATAAAGCTTAGCCGTTGCATTCGCCTCAGCTTTACCGGTTACTGAGGTTGATTGATCGGTTACTTGGTTAATAGTTGGAGCCGCGGGAGCTGTGAAATCTGGCATATTTGTAAATGATGGAAGACCTGAAATATAGCCAATACCACCAGTCTTATTAATACCGATTTCTTTATCCAATTTATCTAATAAATCTTGTTTATTAACGGCAGTAATATTGTAATCTTTCACTCCATCTCCTGGATGTTGGAAATTACTCATAATATAGGAGAAACCATTACGATCATCTGCAGCAAATAATCCAGTGGATTCTGCTCCTGCAGGGTTCGATAAAATACGTGTTAACTCTTTCGTATCGACATTATACGCCCATAGATAGTTATTGGTATGCTTGCCGCTATCTTCACCAATAAATAATGTTCTCATTTCTTCAGAGTAGCTCAAGTTGTCAGGGTTCGCTACTTTGTCCGGATTAGCTGTGTTACCATATGCATCTGCAGTTGCAAGGTCTTCACCCACGACTAGACCTGACATGGAAGTAGCTACATATTTACTAAGAATGACACTGTCATTGTTATCCTTTTGACTTCCGTTTAAGTCTAATTGATACGTTACACCAGACTTAATCTTTGGCAATTGAATATCATCAGTTGGTTCACCTTTAGTGTCTTTTTCCATGCTGCCACTTTGATCGGAAATAGCAATATATACCTTTTTATCTTTTGCGTTATAGGTGACACCTTCCATTTTGTTGAATTCAGTAGTGGCACCAAGGTATGCTGCATAGCGGCGTGATTCAAGAAATGCTGCTGCTTTTTCCATACCAGGCTTAAGTTTTACATATTCTACTTTACTATTAGTATATTGTTTAATCGGTGTATAGCCTGCTTGTGGAGTATCAGCAGAATCAAAGATATCACTGTATTTAATGCCGCTATCAATGATCGCTTTAATTTCCTTATCGTTAGCATGTCCTAGCTTAATCCAAGTTAAATCTCCAGTACCGCCATTAGTAGTATCAGTTTGAGCGAATTTAGCTGCATATAACGTACCAGCTGATAAATCTTCAGATTGGTCGGCTACATACATGAACAAACCTGTGTTTCCGCCGTCATCACCGAAATAAGCAGTACGGTTATCTGGCATCATTTTCATTAATTCATGAGAAAAACGGCCAAGGCTGTAATGTTTTTCTACTTTGACTTTACCGCTCTTCTTTACTTGGATTTCTGGAACATAACCATAGAAATATGGGTTTGCTTTTGATTTATCCCCAAAGTAAAGCTTAGCAAAGCTTTCAACTTGAGTTCTTGCTTGTGAACTTGGATTAAGTTCAAAGCTGCGAGCATCTGGCTCATACTCTTCCGAACCTAAATGGGTATTCCATGGAGAAAGGGATCCATTACAAGGAATCCATAAACCATTGACATCAGAAAAATCAATTTTCTTTACTTCTTTTTCTTTCAGTTCACCGGTCTTCGTATCTTGGTCTAGCGTTGTTAATGACATCGAAGCAGGAACAATCCCATATGCAGAATTGCCAGCCGCATCTATTGTCTGATATTCATAATGTGTTACCATGTAAAGCTTGCCGTTAATTGGGTTTAGTAAGCTGTTAGAATCCGGAGCATCTGAAACAAATGGTGTTGGTTTTTCAGGAACACTAGTATCGATGATTGGATCACCATAATAATCAATCGGCGTACCGGCAGCAATCAATTCACCATTGTTCATTGCAACTTTATCTTCTGATTTAAAAAGCTTTTTATAAGTTAGCGGAAAGTTTTTTACCTTTCCATTGCTGTATTTCACATCAACAGATGCAGTTGAATATGTTTTTACCATTTGATCAATAGTAGTTGGCGATGCCATACCGTTAAATTTAACAGAATCAATCTTCACCTGACTATTGGATGCGGCCGCGGCAGGTGTTAGAGCAGGAATTGTTAACGCTAGTGTTAGAGCAAAAGCAGTACCTTTTTTACCTAATCTCTTTTTATTCATTGAAATCCTCCTAAAATAAAGGTTTTAATTGGTTCTCATCTACTAAACGAATGAATATGAAATTATGAAACTATCATTCTTAAAGATTTTTTTGATTTCCTTTAGCATCACGTTCAACTTGCATTTTTGTCACAGGCAGGTATCCTTGTTCTTGTAATAAAGTATTTTGGATATCATCTGACATCATATAATCAAGGAATGTTTTCGCAAGATCTGTAGCTTCGCCTTTTGTATAAGAGTGTTGGTAAGCCCAAACTGGGAATTTACCTGATTGGACATTTTCTGCTGTTGGTTCAACACCGTCAATTGCAAGAGGAGTTACTGTTTCATCAGTGAAATATGAGAAAGCAAGGTAACCAACCGCACCATCAGTTTCGTTAATAATCTTTTTAACTGTGTTTGAAGAATCTTCCGTAATTCCTTCTGCAGGTGTTGCGCCATCAAGAGCAAATTTATTGAAAATAGCACGAGTTCCTGAAGAATCAGGACGGTTGACAAGAACGATTTTTTGATCGGCTCCGCCAAGTTCTTTCCAGTTAGTAATTTTTCCAGTGAAAACTTTAATTAGATCTGCTTTTTTAATATCTTTAATCCCTACTTTAGGGTTAACAGCGGCAGTCATACCTACAACAGCTACTTTATGGTCGACAATTTGATCCGCTGGAATACCTTCTTTTTCCTCGGCAAATACGTCGGAGTTACCAATTTGAACGGATCCCTCAGCAACTTGTGATAAGCCTGTACCAGATCCACCAGCATTTACTTGAATATCAACTTTAGGATTAGTAGCCATAAATTCTTCAGCAGCAGCTGCCACTAAAGGCTGCATCGCAGAGGAGCCAGAAATAGTTAATGAGCCAGAAAGTTCTTTCGTTTCTTCAGTCTTTGGCGTTTCTTTTTTCGCAGTTCCTTCTGTCTTATCTGTAGAAGTTGTGCCTCCACAAGCAGCCATGAAAACCATTAATGCAGCTAGCAATGTAAGCAGGCTTAAATTTTTCACACGTTTCATTTCTTTAAATCCCCCTAAGAATTATGATTGTTGTTTGTTTACAGGTATAAGATTAATCCTTATTTGTTAACTGAGTATTAATGGTTTGTATAGTTTTGTAAAGAAATGATATTGTTTGTAAATTTCAGTCGCTTTCGTTCTTTCATGTTTTCCATAATAGAAATATCACCAGGCTGATCAACGTAGGGCTAATCATGCTCCGAGTGCCTAGAAAGTAAAAAAAATAACAGGGTGCCCAAAAGTTTAGGCCCGCCTGTTATCACTTTTTAATATTATTGCCCTGATTCTTGATCAGACCCACTGTCTTGGTTAGTATCGCCACTATCTTGATTTTGCTCTGTATCCGCATCTGTTTTTGCATTGCTACAACCTGAGGCAACTCCTACCAACATGAAAGACGCCATTAACACTAACATCCAATTTTTTAATTCCTTCATTTTTTACTTCCTCCTTGATTGTTTCAAAATTTGGTACAATCCCATGATATAAAAATTCGCAGGAAAAAGAATAAGAATCACTGATTCTTTACAATGGTTAACTAAGTATTTATAATATTCATAACATTTTAGTGAAACATTTAAATTTACTAGGCCATTTCGTCCTTTCTTTTTCCAATTAATCCAATTTTCCTATTTCACCGAAATTGACATTAAATTTTTATTAGTTCGCACCGTTTGGGTGCTTTTTTATTTAGGTAAAAAACAAAGATAAGCCGAAAATAGATTGGTTCTACATTAGAACTTATCGATTTCGCCTAATTTCCCTTTTTGATACTCTAAAACAGCTAATAACTTATATTTCTCCATAAAAAAAACACCCCAAACGTCAGATTTTAACTCTAACTTTTGGGGTGCAGTACAATTTGTAGATGCTTTTTCGTTTTTAGTTTTAGCTTGCCGGCCAGATTGAGTCTGCCCATTCAGGGTGATCGATGAATGGATTGCGGTTGCCTTGAATGGATTCGATGACATCATTGCGATGCTTTTCAAAGGCATCCGGTGGATCCATTTTGCTCCATTGGAGAAGAACTGATTTTTTTCCATGGAATGGTGTTGGGTACGTATTCACTTTGTCAGCTAGCTCAAGATTAAGCTCGCCACCATCGCCTTCATAACGAACATCCATATACATAAGCATCCTAGCAATATCACCTTTTACACGATTAGGAGGCTCAAAGGAATCACCATCGTAATAACAATCGGCACATTCCCCTTGCGACTTGCCGCCAATATCAAAATCCAAATGTCCACGTGTACTGTTAACAGACGCGTCAGTTGGGCGTAAATGGTGAATATCCGTTCCAGGTCCTACACTTGTTCCAAAGTTACCATGGGATTTTGCCCAAACATGCTCACGGTTCCAGTCATTTACACCAGAACCAAACGTTGTTTTAGCCTGTGAACGGTTGGTGTAAAGAAGGATCACGTTATTTGGATTATTTGGATCTTCATCGGTTTTCTTTAACGCTTCGGTTACTTGAGCATACGTTAATTTTGTTTGTGTTTTAATGATCGTGTGTAAAGAAAGCTTTAGGGCAGCACCTGTTTTTCCAGCTGCTGCTTGGTAATAAGCTTCCACAGTGTTAGCAGGTACAGCCGTTACCGTTACTGTAAATGTTGCACTAACTGTTTTGGTTCCATCATTTGCTGTTACAGCTACATTAATCGTTCCTTCTAGAGGCGTTTGAACCGTTAACGTCGATCCCTGAACGGTGCCAGCAGTGGTTGTGTACGTTAAAGCATCGCCATCTGGGTCAGTAAAATGACTGCTTAAATTAACGGAAACTGGTGTGCCGACTTGAACTGAAACGTTTGGCAAAGCCTTAGATACGACAGGCGCTTGATTCACTTTTGGCGGGGCAGCGATTGGAGAAGGAAGGACCACTCCACCCACATTCGTGAACTTAATCGCAGATGTATCGACGCCATCTTTCACTGTCCACTTTTGAACCTGCTCGATGCCTCTAATTTGGCTGATATTTGCATTATCAATGACTACTTCTTTTACCACTAAGCCACCAAAGTCAATGACTGCACCTGGTGCTGTCGGGCTAAGCGTAATCACGGTGTTCTTTAAGCCATCGCCATTTAACTTAGCGTAAGAACCTTTGATGACAATACCTTCTGTAATGATTGAATCAGCACTTACTGTAATGTCAGCACCTGCATTGTTTACGGTTAACTTCTTCGTTTTAAAGCCATTTAAGTTGTAAACTTTGGTTGATGCTGGTGGTGTTACTGGCGGTAAAACTTCACCGGCAGCTTTTAATTGTGTTTGGATAATGATTGGATCATGGTCACTTGCACGTCCATGCTCCTCCATGAAACCTGAGTTAATGTGTAAAATATCGACAGCTGTATTAGCTACCATATTGTTCGTCACTAGTACTTGGTCTAATTCTTGGGCATTTCCTTGGTAGGAATAATTGTAACGCTCATCGGCAGGAACTTTATCAACCATGTTCGTTAATTCATTTCCTTTGGCGATTTCGAGCGTTTTCGTGAATTCAAAATCATTGAAGTCTCCTAATAAAACAACGTTTGCATTTGCATCCTTTGCTTTTACATCTTTAACAAAGTTGTTCACAATCGCTGCAATCTTATGACGTTGAACTTCACTGCTTAAAACTGGCGGCTGTGTTTTACCGAATAACGGTGTATCTCCGCCTTTAGAATTGAAATGGTTAGCCACGACAATCACGCTTTGGCCTTGGAAATCAAATTGAGCAGCAAGTGGTTTACGGCTTGAATTAAACGCAGCATTAGTTGGATCAATACGGCCTGGATTCAATGTTAACTTACCATTTTCAAATCCGACTGCTTGTGTTGATGTTCCTTTAGATGCACCTGCGGTTAACGAGACGCGATTTTTATTGTAAAGGAAGGCAACACGAATATTTCCGCCTGGTGCTCCTCCATCTTGGTTATTGACTGGAGTAATCTCTGTATATGCATATGTTGGTCCTCCGAGAGCAACAACCTTATCAATGATCTTTTGAGCACTTTGTGCTCCATCTACCGTACCATTATCGGTTTCACCATTGTTATCTTGAATTTCATTTAAGCCGATAATGTCAGGATTTTTCATCTTTGTAACAATCGCATCGGCAATTTTAGTTACTTTTGCATCTGGAGTAACGGTTGAAAAGTTCTCAACGTTATATGTTCCAATCGTTAATTTGTCAGAAGCCGGTGTAATTTTTGTAGCAGGACGAACGATTGGTGTTTCTGTTAATTTTGGAAGACTTGCTTCTTGAGACATTAATTTATAGTTGCTGTAACCGTAGTTCACAACACCCTTAATGGCTCCCGTATAGAAGTCACCCATTTTTGCTCTGTATGATTTATTAGCTGTTGAACCATTTCTGACATCAACCCCGATACGATCTGGGTTTGTGTCTGTTGCAGTAATCCGTAAACCGCCAGGATTGACGTTTGTTGGATACGTTCCGGGAACAACCCACACTAGTCCATCTTTTTGAAGCGCAATAACTTTCCCGTCATCTACTTGTGCATACATACCTTCAATGCTTTCCCAGAAATCAATTGCATCCTCCTCAGGATCAAAGGAAGCAAATTGGTCATTGTCAATGATTTCTGTTGGCGCAATTCGGTCGACACCAAGTTTGATTGGTGCTGGAAGAGCAGCAGTTCCATTTTTTGTAATCGTAGCAGCTTCAATTTCCGTAATCGTTAGGTCAGTTGATGTTTTCTCAGCGTAACCTTCGCCGTAGAATTCAGTTACTTTTCCTGATACCTTCACACGGTCACCAATGGCTACACCATGTGCTGATTTAAATACCATGATCCCATCGGAAGTACTATTATCTCCATCACCCACTAGATCCTGGATGAAGAAGCGACTTGTTCCATCAATATAGGTAACGACACCTTCAACATCCGTTACTGTTTTACCGTTAAATAGGGAGTTGTGTGATTTGCCTTGGATATCATAGATGTGAATCGCGCCATCTTGAATCACATAATCAAACGTCACAACAGCACTATTTGTCATTCCTTCTTTAATTGCAATGGCTTTAATCGTTGTTGCTTTTGAAATAACTATCGGTTGTGTAAACACTGGGCTCGCAGTAGTTGGTTCACTGCCGTCAAGTGTATAGTGAATCGCAGCCCCAGGTGTACCTGTTGCTAAGCTTACGTTTGTTCCTGCCGTTACCAATCCAGCTCCAGGAGTAGCGACAACCACTTGAACAATACTTGAATCTAGTAAAATATCGCCTTCGTTCCGCGGAATTAATTGGTAAACACCATTAAATGCGCTAAGAACGCCAGTAATTGCTTCATAGGTTGTACCAGTAGAAATCATCGTTGAACTTGGCGGCCGAACTTGGAAGCTTGTTCCATCAGCGTCAGTTACAGTATAGTTTCCACCAGAAAATGCGCCGACTGTTGCATTTTTAACAGTTACTAGTTTCGCTTCTTTGCTTTCTTGTAACTGGGCCGCAGTTAATACTTCAGCAGCTGGAACCGCGTCTTTCCCAGTCACAATAATATTTTCATGATTGGCTTCGATTTCAAGCAACGTAGAATATTCCGTTAGTTTACCAGAAACGGTGATTTTATCGCCTGGTAGAATCGTTGTGCTATCAGTTGGCGTGTAGGCTACAATTCCAGCTGTTTCATCTTGGAAATAAATCGCTCTGCCTAGAACAGCTGTAACCACACCACTCGTTTGAACGTTTGATTGCAGGGCTGCTGCTCTTACTTCAGCAATCGTGCTTGCTTGTAAAACGGTATAAGCAAACGTGGAAACATCACTGTTTTCTAGGTCCGCCTTTACAGCAATGGCTTTGATCGTCGTGTTGGCACTGATTTTAATAGGAGCTGTATACTCAGTGCTTGAGGCTGTTGGTGCAGAGCCATCAGTTGTGTAGTAAATTTTTGCATTAGCTGTGTCCGTTGCTAAAGATACCAAGGTACCGTCTGCAACTGCACCTGAAGCAGGTGATGCAGCTACGTTCGCAACCTTCGTTTCTACCGGAGTAGAACCGCCATCCATGGTATGGATACCAAGGTTTGTAAACACATTAAGACCTAAGCTATCCCACTCGGTTGCTGGGTCAAAGGCATCACTTGGGTTGCTGTCACCAGCAGTAATTGAACTTTTACGGACAATCGTTTGGTCCATTGTTTTGACAGTTGTTCCCCAAGTAGTACCTGGATCAAATCCTACTTGACCAATAACATCAACAATCGTTCCGTTATGTTTTAAAACAACCGCATCGTCACCATTCCAATTGATCACGGTTTTACCTGCGTCTAATAAGTTTGCCTTAGCCACGATAGCAGCATCCGCGTCGCTGCGTGAAATGACAAATGTCGATCCATTGGCAAGTGTTGCAGACGGATCGGAGGATAAAGACATTTTAAAAGTGGTTGTAGCCGCACCATTACTATAATGTTCAAGTGTATATTCACTTAATTTAACGGCAGCGCCCGTCCCGTTGTAGAGCTCGAGTGCTTTATTAAAGCTGGTGCCTTCAATATATTCAGAGATAAAGAGATCAGCAGCGTTGGTGGCAGCAATTGCAGATTTAATATAGTAGTTTGGTAATACCATACTAATAAGCAATATTGCTACAAGGATAATATTAAGATTCTTTTTATTTTTCCTAGACAAATACTTGCACCTCCTGGTTCGGTTGGGTGTATATTTGGAGATATGATTTTTAGTTGTAAATTCCTCCGGCAGATTAGTGCCGAAGGAATTTAGCTTTTAATTAATCCTCAAAAATTGTATCTCCTTCTACTGTTACAGTTGAAAGTTCAACGTTAGTGCCACCTTTAATCGTAAGATTTCCTTTTACGGTTGCATATTCAAGCTTTGTTACACCGGTTACATCAACGACGACATTTCCGAAGTATACCTTTGGAGCTGCCTCCGTACCGCTGAAAGAAGCAGCAGGAACTACCTGTGGAGCTACGTTGATAATACGCCCTTCCACTTGAGGATTAACCGTTTTATTTGGCTGTGCTTCAATAAAGTCTCTGAACATTTCCCAATCCACAAATCCAGGCTCACTTACACGGCCTTCTGCGTAAGCTTTCGCAAACATTGTGAATCCGTCGCCGCCTTTTGCAGTGAAGATGTTCGTAGCAACAGAGTATTTTTTAGTAAGATCTAAAGCTGTGTAGCTTCCATCTTGACCTTTAACTTCCATTGTTTGAACCTTAGAACCAACTGGTTTCGTGCTGTCATAAGTGAATTTCAGGCCCGAAACCTGTAAGAATCCGCCAAATGCTGCTGGTGCATCCTTCACACTGAACTCAAGGGCTTCTTTAATTTCAGCACCTGTTAAGTCCATGATTCCTAAAGCATTACCAAATGGTAAAACTTTAAATACGTCAGCAAGTGTAATGTTTCCGGCAGGAAGAGTTACACGAACACCGCCGCCATTTTGAAGCGCAATCACTGTATTAGGGTTGAGCGTTTTTGCTTTTGCAAGCATACCATCAGCAACGAAGTTACCGAGGTTGGTTTCTCCTACACGTGCAGGAGGGTTGCCACCTACTAACGGAGTAGCTGCCGTACCAACTACAGTTGCTTTTTTCGCATCAATTGCTGGTTTATATTTTGTGTTTAGGATGTTTGCAACTGCTGCATCATCTGTGAAAGTAGCAATATCAAGAAGTTTGCCAGTTGTTTCAGGAACGATTACTTTACCTGCCGCATCAAATGTTACATCCAATGTTCCAAGGAACTTGTTGTATTCATTTGCTTGAACGATAGCAGTTGGTTCATCGCCAGTTGTATCAAAGAATGGTGCATCAAGTTTCGTATGGGAGTGTCCGCCAACAATGACGTCAATTCCTTCAACAGCCGCAGCTAATTGTTGGTCATTATCCCAAACAAGTGAATCATCAAAACCAATATGTGTTAAAGCAATGATTTTGTTTACGCCTTGTGCTTTTAAGGCATCCACTGATTTTTGTGCTTCATCAATATAATTTTCAAATGCTACACCTGCTCCAGGACTAGAAATTGTCGCTGTTTCAGCTGTTGTTAAGCCAAAAATACCGATTTTTTCGCCATTTACAACCTTGATGATCCCGTTGTAAATTTCACCGCCCACAGGACTAGCAGTTGTTACGTCGTTGTGGAAACGGGATTGTAGATTTGCATCTTTTGCAAAGTTTACGTTCGCACTGACAAACGGGAAGTCCGCTTCTTTTACAAAGTTTGCTAATGTTTCAGTACCCAAGTCGAACTCATGGTTACCAAAAGTCATCGCATCATAGCCAGCTAATTCCATAAACTCTAAATCTGCTAAACCTTTATACTCGTTGAAATATAATGTTCCGGAGAACACATCACCTGCATCAAGTAGTAATGCATCAGGCTTTGTTGCACGAACGGACTTAATAGCCGTCATTTTCTTCGCTACATTATCAATGTTTGCATGTGTATCATTTGTGTGCATTAAGTTCAAGGTGAACTTCTTATCAGCTTGTCCAGCTAACACATCGATATTGAATTCTGTGATACCATCAACTGTAAATTCTTTTTGTAAATCGTACCAGTGATTTTCTGTACCAAGCCAAATACCTTCTAGAACATAGCTTCCATTAGGTAATGTTGTGCTATATACTCCATTTGCATCTGTTGTGATGTCATACCATTTCACTTCACCCGTCGCAGTATGAATACTAAACACAACGTTTGGTAATACTTCCGTGCCTTTCTTAACAATACCAGTTACGTTTGGAGAAATAACACCCGTTCCATCCTTAAGAACATCAATGTTCAATACTAGTTTACCTGCAACAGTAAAGTCCTTTTTCAATTCGAACCATTTTTTACTAACAGTATCCCAAACTCCTTCAATTGTGTAAGATCCATCAGCAAGTTTGAAGGCAAATTTTCCATCTGCATCTGTTTTCACATCCACCCATTTCACATCACCTGATGCTGTGCGGATACTGAAAACAGTATCATTTAATGCCTTCGTTCCTTTTGTAAGTGTTCCAGTGACGTTGAATACTCCAGCAATATCAAGCTGTAGGTCGGTTGCGCCCTCAAGTTTGCCGTCTTTCACTGTAAACGTTTTATTTAACTCGTACCATTTTCCGGCTGACCCGTCCCAAATCCCATCGACTTGGTAGCTGCCATCAGGTAATTTAAAGTTAAATTTACCATTCTTATCTGTTCTGGCATCATACCATTTCCCATCAGTACTATGTAAACTAAATGGAAGCTGCGCCAATGGTTGTGAACCATTTTTTACAGTACCCGATACATTCCATGTCCCTTCGACTGGATTTAAACCGTCGAATGCTAATTCGTGTAAGCCATCGACTAAACCATCTTTAATCGTAACGGTTTGGCCAAGCGGATACCACGTTGGTGCAACCCAAAGTCCTTCGATTTTGTACGTACCATCTGCTAGATTATGAGTAAAAACACCATTTGCATCAGATGTGAAATCATGCCATACACCATTTGCTGTATCGCGAAGACTGAAGGTAATGTTAGCTAGTGCCTCATCTCCCAAAACAATCTTCCCTTGACCAGGCACGGCACCTGGATCTGGTTGAGGTGTTGTTGCTACAGTTTCGCCTTTGAACTCGATTTCACCCATGCGGCTAGTACCAGTAGAAACAACTGCACTTCCATTAATCCCTATACCTGAGCTTTTTAACCACCTTACATAGACCAAATCCTTATCATTTACTGCGCTAGGCAATGTGACATTTGACAATACTCCGCTTATAAAGTTGTCATTTGCTACTGTTACCGTAGCATTAGGTACATCAACCCATGTAGAGTTGTCCAAACTATATTGAACCTTGAAATCTCTTGGTCCTGTATTGGATCCTTTTTGTTTAGACGATAGAGTAATATTTTGATAGCCCTTTGTTGAAATTGTTACATTCCATGATGCAGGGGCTGCTGTCCAAGTTTTTGCACTTGGAACATTATACGCTCCGGGACCCGCAACATATACTGCATCAATTACAGCTCCTGTTGTGGATAATGCTTTATCTAAGTTAGCAGATGTACCTGAAGTAGCGATTAGGTTCCCCTTGCTGAAATCCCACTTCGCCAACGATACCGTCTCCGTGGAAGCGCTAACACTCGACGGTAACACCATCGCCAACAACAAAATAGCTGTAAGTGCCAAGCTGATCCACTTTTTCGATCTGTTTACTAAATTAGTCACAGATAATATCCCTCCAATTTCTAGTTTTCTATTGTTGAATTATGAACGCCTTCTATCTAGGTTAAAAAATTTCCATTCCCACCCTCACCTTCCAAAATATAATAGAACTACCATTATTTTATAACGTATTCCATCACAATTCTACATATTTCTAGAATCTACTAAATTTTACGTTAATTTTACAAAAGGAACCTCAAAAATTCGTTGAACAGGTATTATCCTAATACCTATCACCCTCGTGTTTTACAAATTTAACCAATTGTATGAGTAATTGGCATGAAATGTAGATAAGTTAAAAATAATAGACTACTAGGCTTATATAACTATGATATTGGATTTACAATACCACCCAATTGTCAAAAAAAAGAGAATAATCCATACACTTTCATTTGAGTTGGTAAGCATTCTCCTTTAAAATCAATAGTATGAAATACAATTCAGGAGGACTCCCATGAAACTAACGAACGAGGAATTGGAAATATTAAAGCTCATCGAAGAAAACCATAAAATCTCCGTAGAAACGGTTGCTTTGATGGTAATGAGCAGCGAAGAAACCGTTAGAAATACCATTAAAAAATTAGAAGAAGAAAAGGTGATCGTCAGTTATCCGGCTCTCATCGATTGGAGCAAAGTCGAGGGGCAGGAAAACATCGTCGCGATGATTGATGTCAAGGTAACACCGAAGCGCGGCGTGGGATTCGATGAGGTCGCTGAGAGAATTTATCGCTTTCCAGAAGTCACCTCTCTCTACCTGATGAGCGGTGCCTATGATTTGTCGATCACGATTGAAGGACAGACCATGAATCAAATCGCGACCTTTGTAGCGGAAAAACTGTCAACAATTGATAATGTCATTTCAACCACGACGCATTTCATGTTAAAAAAATACAAACATGATGGAGTGATTTTTGGCGGCAGCGATGATAAAGACCGGAGAATGGTGATTACACCATGAAAAAAGAGTATTCCCACTATATATCTGAAACCGCTCGAGAACTACAGCCTTCTGGGATCAGAAAGTTTTTCGACCTAGCTGCCAGTATGAAAGATGTCATTTCATTAGGGGTTGGCGAACCAGATTTCGTAACCCCTTGGAACATTCGCGAGGCCGCGATTTTATCGCTGGAGCAAGGCTATACCGCTTACACTGCGAACCCGGGGTTATTAGAATTACGGCAGGAAATCTCAAATTACCTTCGAACGAGATTTGCTGTCAATTATGATCCAACAAACCAAATCATCGTCACCGTCGGGGCTAGCCAGGCAATTGACCTCGCCTTCCGCGCCATTTTAAACCAAGGCGATGAAGTGCTGATTGTTGAACCAGCTTTCGTTTCTTACGCCCCGTTGGTTGCCATTGCCGGCGGGACTCCCGTCGCGATTTCCACTTCACCTGCTAATGGGTTTAAATTAACAGCCGAGCAACTTGAAGGAGCAATTACCGAAAAAACAAAAGCCATCTTGTTTTGTTCTCCAAACAATCCAACTGGCTCTACCTTAAACAAGGAAGAACTAAAGGAAATTGCCGCCATCGTGGAAAAGCACGATTTAATCGTCATCTCCGACGAGATTTACGCGGAATTGACCTACGAAGAAACCTATACAAGTTTCGCGGCGATTGAAGGGATGTACGAGCGAACCATTTTAATCAATGGATTCTCAAAAGGGTTTGCAATGACCGGTTGGCGCTTAGGAATGCTTGCTGCTCCTAAAGAATTTATCGAGGTAATGTTGAAAATTTTTCAATACACCACCATGTGTGCACCAACCATGCTCCAATACGGCGCCCTCGAAGCGTTGAGGAATACTTTTCATGAAGTGGATGCGATGAAACGAAGCTATCGAATGAGAAGGAACTATGTCGTGCATACCTTGAATAAAATCGGCTTGGACTGCCACACTCCTGGGGGAGCCTTTTACGTATTTCCTTCCATCAAGGCAACTGGCCTCAGTTCCGAACAATTCGCCGAAGAACTGCTAATGAAGGAAAAAGTCGCGGTCGTACCTGGCAATGTGTTTGGGGAAAGCGGCGAAGGGTATATTCGCTGCTCCTACGCAGCCTCCATGCCACATCTGCAAGAAGCCCTGAAAAGAATCCAAAAATTCCTCGAATCCAAGGGGATCTATGGTGAAAAGCAAACAGAAGAAATAAAAATAAACCAATAACCTTAAAAGCCCAAAACTTTCCTATGTGGACAGATTTGGGCTTTTTTCATATGAATTTGGTGCCTGACACCAACATTTACGTCATGGATAGAAATGGGGCCTTTTTGCATATGATTGTGGTGCCTGACACCAATATTTACTTGGCAGTTTCTGTTAGTGAATGACACCGTACTATTTTGTGACAGGCCTACTAATCTATGCTAAAATACTCGAGGAATGGTAATAAAAGGGGTGGAATATTTGAAGTCCTTTCCAAACAATCTTTTTAATAGAATAGATATGAATTCTATTCCCCATCAAGAGTTTATCCAAAATAACTACGAGGTATTATTTGAGAGAATTAAGCTCGTTTCTTATATGTTAATTTTTACCTATCCTTGTTTTTTCATCGTTGACTTTTTCCTATTTAATAAACTGAGCAGTCCTACATTTAAATTCAATCTTTCAGCTATTCATATCATAGGTCTTCTCATCTCTCTTATATTTCTATTCATTTATCATTTTTACAAAAATCTTTCCAAGAGGATTGTCGTTACTTGTTATATCCTCTGCTACTTACTAATCGGGGCAGCTTCGTCGATTAATAGTCAATTATTTACCGGCAATATCTACTCCTATATTATTATTTTATTAGGGGTTGGCGTCTTTTTCCCAGTACAGCCAAGAAACCTTTTGATCCTATTTTTGGGTATACATATATTTTTCATTACAGGTTTATATCTTATCGAACATGAACACTTCTCATTTTTATCGAAAGCGATTAATTCAACAGGTACCTTAGTGATATCATTTTTGATAGCCCTATCATTTTATTCTTTTCGTAAAAACGATTTTTCAAATAAAATGAAACTAAAAAGGAATGAAGAAAATTTCAGGCGACTATTCAACCTCCATCCGAACCCGATTTTCCTTATAAGGTTGGATAATGATGAGATTTTGCTGATGAATCGCCATGCAAGCGAATACTACCATCTGCAATGTACCGACACGACTCCATTAGACGGAAAGTTCTTGTTTAAAAGCGAGGAAGAGAAACACAATATCATCGGTCGCCTGAAAGAGCAGAAAAGTATTAAAAACTATTGCGTGCAACAGCAAATCACTCCTGATCTTCGCAAATGGGTCATGCTGAGTCTAGAATTGGTCGATTACCTGGATGAAGCTTGTATTCTGATTGGCGTCACAGATATCACAGATTTGAAAAAAAATGAGGAAGAACTTTATAAACATGCTTCGTTTGATATGCTTACTGGAGTGCTTAATCGTAGAAGTGGGCTGGAACTGCTCAGCCAGCAATTGAGCGCTGGTTCAGAATCTCAAGAATTCATTATCTGCTATATCGATATTAACGATTTGAAAAAAACAAATGATCTGTTCGGCCACTCGACAGGTGATGATTTAATCAAGACTTGCTGTGATACGATCAACCATCATATTACAAATAAGGACGTACTATTTCGATTGGGCGGGGATGAATTTATCATTGTCTTCTTCCAAAAACAAATGAAGGATGTCCAGCAGCATGTGAAAAACATTAAGCGGGGGTTTGAGGAGATTAATGGAACCAAACAAAAGCCTTATTCCATCTCAGCTAGCTACGGTTTTTATCACTATAAACCAGGCACCGTAATCACACTTGAAAAAATCCTCGAAAGTGCTGACCAGGAGATGTACAAAGAAAAGTGCGTTCACAAAAGGGCAAAGGTACGGACAAAACCAACCTCTAAATCGAATAGGACAGTTAGTTAAAAATTTGATAATCAAAAAAGAGAACCACCCCCTTCGCTTGTTGTTTACAAGGCATGGGGTGGTTCTCTTTTTTGGTGGAAGGAATCCCTCCCTTGGTGGTGTCAGGCACCAGTATAACTGTTACAAAAATGGAACAAAATAAGAGATAACTCTTGTCTTTTTACCTAAAAACGAATAATATAGTTTAGGTCTTAATTAAACGTTCGTATTTTGGAGGAAAAATGATGTTTAAACTTAAAGAAAACCATACTAATTCAAAAACAGAACTGCTTGCAGGGATTACCACCTTTTTTACGATGGTCTATATCGTCGTCGTCAATCCCGTTATTCTCGCCGATGCTGGGGTTCCGTTTGCGCAGGTGTTCACGGCGACGATCATTTCGGCAGTCGTCGCTACGCTCTGGATGGCGCTTTTTGCTAATTATCCAATTGCTATTGCACCAGGCATGGGGCTCAACGCCTACTTCGCTTATTCTGTTGTCGGCAGCCATCCGGGGATCACCTACCATACAGCCTTTGCCGCTGTTTTTATTGCCGGTGTTATCTTCGTCATTTTATCGTTAACTCCCCTGAGGGAAAAATTAATTGATGCCATTCCGGATAACCTTAAGCACGGGATTACCGCCGGAATCGGTTTGTTTATTGCTTTTATCGGTTTGCGTCTTACAAAAATTATTACTGCACATCCAACGAATCTTGTCGGTCTCGGCGATCTTCATTCAGCTTCCGCTCTGTTAGCGATAGTCGGACTGGCGATTACATTGGTATTGATGGCACTCCGAGTCAATGGGGCAATATTTTTTGGAATGGTCCTAACTGGGCTAATTGCTTTCTTTACCGGCCAGCTTGAATTTACTCATGGTTTTATGGCCATGCCGACTTTGCCAGAAGGATTAATTATTTCTAATCCAGTGACAGCGTTGACCGATGTGATTCAGCACAGCCTTTATGCCGTTGTCTTTTCATTCATACTAGTGACCATTTTTGATACCACTGGTACGTTGATTGGTGTTGCTAACCAAGCTGGTTTAATGAAAGGCGGCAAATTGCCGCGGGCGAGAGAAGCTTTACTCGCTGATTCGATTGGTACTGCAGTTGGTGCGATGTTTGGGACGAGCCCAACAACCGCCTATATTGAATCGACATCAGGGGTCGCAGTCGGAGGACGAACTGGTTTAACTTCCCTGACGGTTGCAATCCTGTTCATCCTGTCGGCCTTCTTCGGACCACTGGTTAGTACGGTTTCCGGGATTTCTGCCATTACCGCACCGGCATTGATTATTGTCGGCAGTCTCATGATGGGAAGTATTGCAAAAATCCGCTGGAACGAACTGGATGAAGCCTTCCCTGCCTTTTTGACCGTCTTGAGCATGCCGCTTACATCAAGTATTGCCACAGGAATCGCGCTTGGTTTCATCAGTTATCCGCTTTTAAAATTAGTGAAAGGGAAGTGGCGTGAAATCCATCCCTTGCTTTACGTGTTTGCGGTCTTATTCTTTATTCAATTGGCATTTTTACAGCATTAATATAAAAGCGCTCCTTCATTTGTGAATAAA
>NZ_BCUX01000049.1 GCF_001591445.1 Neobacillus drentensis NBRC 102427
AATTTCCACTTATTTAGGAAATAGGACTGAAAATAGACTAAATAGACGGAGGAATTCCGACTATTGCCTCGAAAAACATGAAAGTGGGTAATTTTCCCTTGCTTAACCGGAAAACCTCCGCTTATATACCTCGAACCGAGCTCCATTATGGATTTAACCGGAAAACCTCCGCTTATTTTAAGTACCACTGGTTACTCGAACCTTTGATTCCTCTAAAGTTAACCCGTTACCCTTTTTAAAGGGTCTATTTTTTTCACATAGATGCCTGTGTTTGCATAGCCTATGAGAGAAACTTTATTTAAAGGCCCTTGTGCTGGTCTTATTGGAGTGACGGCAGTGGATATAAAAATAACGGATATTGTCGGCAGGCGTTCGTATAACTGTGATATTCTATTTCGCATAATTAATATTCGAAAAGTAAATGACCAGAAAATTGCAGTCCTATACGGAGAAGATTTTCGTCTTGTAGCTGACGCGCCATACGAGGATTTGGTCGTCGTCGACCATCTACAAAGAGTTAAGCTGGAAAAGGAGTACCGAACACTTGAGGAACAGTCTTTTAAGCTGTTTAAACAGGATGTCGAATTAATTAAGAATCGTCAGGAATATGAAGCGACTGGCGGATATGTAAAACCAAGTAATTATTTTCAAATGCCAGGGAAGGTCCTTCATATGGATGGGGATCCATCCTACTTGAAGAAATGTATGATACTGTATGAAAAAGTGGGAATCCCTGTTTTAGGTATACACTGTAATGAAAAAGAAATGCCCGAAAGAATCGGGGGATTGATTAATCTGTATCGTCCCGATATTCTCGTTATAACCGGCCATGATGCGTATTCAAAGGCAAAAGGAAAAAAGACGGATATTAATGCATATCGCCATTCTAAGCATTTTGTCCAAACGGTTAAGGAAGCACGAAAAAAGATCCCTCACTTAGATCAGTTGGTGATCTTTGCCGGTGCTTGCCAATCGCACTTTGAATCATTAATTCATGCGGGGGCAAACTTTGCCAGCTCGCCTGAACGGATTAACATTCATGCCCTCGACCCCGTTTATATAGTCGCCAAAATTAGCTTTACACCTTTTATGGAAAGAATTAATGTCTGGGACGTATTAAGGAATACATTAACAGGTGAAAAGGGACTTGGAGGTATTGATACAAGGGGAGTGTTACGAACGGGAATGCCTTATCGGCCGATTCAAGAAGAGGATGAATAAGCCTTTGCTGTCCGATAAGGCTTATTTTTTTATTTTCTTAGCCGATACATATTCCCACATATATAAGGTAACTCTAAGAATGTTGAAATTTAGTAGAAAAAGTAGAATAAAAAATATTGACAATCTTTTTGTTTGACTGATATAATTTATGTTTTTGTTTGACATAACTATGTCAGTGTGTTATACTTTACACAGTGAGGTGGACCGAATGCCAAAAACCTTAGCCGATATCAAAAAGGCTCTAGACACAAATTTAGGGAAAAGATTACTGCTTAAAGCTAACGGAGGTCGTCGAAAAACAATCGAACGTTCCGGTGTTTTAGCTGAAACTTATCCATCTGTTTTTGTTATTGAATTAGATCAGGATGAAAACTCATTTGAACGTGTTTCTTACAGTTATGCCGATGTTTTAACAGAAACAGTTCAAATTACTTTCTACGAAGATGCATCAGGACACTTAGCCTTAAATTAGTATATAAGCAATACACAGCAGTAAACAATTGTTTACTGCTTTTTGCTATTTATAAATAGTTTCATGAAAAGCTAACTTTTCTCCCATACTAAAAATGCCGTGGTATGAAAGGGGTTGTTTAGGTGGGCAGAAGAAGAAGAGGGATTATGTCCCGTCACTTTAAAGAAGAGCTTGCGAAAGAGCTTGGCTTTTATGATGTCGTTCAAAGAGAAGGATGGGGCGGCATTAAGGCAAAGGATGCAGGGAATATGGTCAAGCGTGCCGTTGAATTAGCACAAGAACAGTTAGCTGGCCGGGGTCCAAGGGGTTAACTTCTGAATAAAGCACTTCCGCTTATGAGATTAATCAATCACATACCACAGCAAGGCCAGAGGACAAGCTCCTCTGGCTTTTATTTTCTTCAAAAAATGACTTATTTCTTATAAAATTAATAATAAATTATGAAATTTGATAGGATTTCGCATATCACACGTCTTACTTTTATCGTTTTGTGGTAAAATAGGACAAAATGTGGATTTTCGGAACCGGACAATATAGAAGTAGGTGGACGTAGTGAGGCTTTTAGTAAAAGCACCGGCCAAAATAAATTTAGCATTAGATGTTTTACACAAACGCCCTGATGGCTATCATGAAGTGGAAATGATTATGACTACGATTGATTTGGCTGACCGGGTTGAACTATCATTATTAAACGAAGATAAAATACATATTCATTCTCACAATCGCTATGTTCCTGACGACCAGCGGAATTTAGCCTTTCAAGCTGCCCAGCTTTTGAAGGATAGATTCCATGTCAAAAAAGGTGTGTTGATTTCAATTGAAAAAACCATTCCTGTTGCCGCGGGGCTTGCGGGGGGAAGCAGTGATGCAGCTGCCACTTTGAGAGGCTTAAATAAGCTCTGGGATCTCGGATTAACATTGGATCAATTGGCTGAGCTGGGGAGTGAAATTGGATCGGATGTTTCATTCTGTGTCTATGGCGGGACGGCCTTGGCAAAGGGCCGAGGCGAAATGATTACCGAATTACCTGCTCCGCCGACATGCTGGGTCATCCTTGCAAAGCCGTTTATAGGGGTATCAACTGCTGAAGTATATCGAAGACTGGATATCAATGAAATGACCCATGCGGACATTCCCGGCATGATTGAAGCGATTAATGAACATGATTACAAAAAGGTGTGCAAAAATGTGGGGAACGTTTTAGAGGATGTTACCTTAAACCTCCACCCAGAAGTTGCGCTAATAAAAGAACAAATGAAACGATTTGGTGCAGATGCTGTATTAATGAGTGGCAGTGGTCCAACGGTTTTTGGTATTGTTCAGCATGATTCAAGAATGCACCGAATTTATAATGGATTAAGAGGATTCTGTGATCAAGTATTTGCGGTCCGGATGTTAGGGGAACGACACTCACTTGATTAAAAACGTACGAAAATGGTATTCTATAACTAGAATATTCGTGTTTTTGGGGGCGTATTATGAAATTTCGGCGCAGTGAACGCTTGATTGATATGACAAATTATTTACTAGATCATCCGCGACAGCTCGTACCGCTTACCTTTTTTGCCGAGCGTTATTCCTCGGCGAAATCATCGATCAGCGAAGATTTGGCGATTATTAAAGAAACATTTGAAAAAAGAGGAATTGGCACCATCCAAACAGTCCCGGGGGCATCAGGCGGAGTAAAATTCTTTGTAAAGGTAAGTCAAGAAGCAGCGGAACCCTTTATCAATGAATTGTGTGAGCTGATTGCCAATCCTGATCGACTTTTACCGGGAGGATATTTATATTTAACTGATATTTTAGGTGATCCTAACGTCGTGCAACAGGCTGGGCGGATTATTGCCTCTGCCTATACTGATGCGAAAATAGATGTGGTGATGACAGTTGCGACTAAAGGAATTCCGCTTGCCTACGCCGTGGCAAGTCAGTTGAATGTCCCCGTTGTTATTGTCCGAAGGGATAGTAAAGTAACGGAGGGGCCGACAGTCAGTATTAATTATGTGTCCGGTTCTGCCAAACGAATTCAAACGATGGTCCTATCGAAGCGCAGCATGAAACAAGATTCGCGCGTCTTGATTGTCGATGATTTTATGAAGGCTGGCGGTACGGTCATAGGAATGATTAGTATGCTCGAAGAATTTAATGGGCATTTGGCTGGAATTGCCGTTTTAGTTGAGGCCGAAAAAATTCAGGAGCGGCTTGTCGATGAATATATTTCACTCGTCCAGCTATCTGATGTGGACGTAAAGGGAAAAATGATTAATGTTCAAGCTGGGAATTATTTTAATAAATAGATGGAGGGTATTACGATGAAAACAGTTCAAACAAATCAAGCACCGGCTGCTATTGGCCCCTATTCACAAGGAATTATCGTAAATAATATGTTCTATAGCTCAGGACAAATTCCATTAACTGCTGATGGGGCCTTGGTAACCGGCGATATTAAAGAACAAGCTCATCAAGTTTTTCAAAACTTACAAGCTGTCTTAACGGCTGCAGGTGCATCGTTTGAAACGGTCGTAAAGACAACCGTATTTATTAAAAGTATGGATGACTTCGCTGCATTAAACGAAGTTTATGGTGAATACTTCTCTATCCATAAACCTGCTCGTTCATGTGTCGAGGTTGCCCGCTTGCCAAAAGATGTTTTAGTGGAAATTGAAGTGGTTGCACTCGTTAAATAACTAAATAAATTCTAATTCACTTCCAGATTTACAACTGTTCACTATTTTGCCCTAATTTTTCTAAAATATTTTGAATATAAAGAAGGATTTCAGAAAAAGTTGTTGAATTTAATTACTTAGCTTTTTAACAATCAAAAAAGGGTGTGAGCACATGGAAGTAACAGACGTAAGATTACGCCGAGTTAATACGGATGGACGGATGAGAGCAATCGCATCTATCACGTTGGACAATGAATTTGTTGTTCATGACATTCGTGTGATCGACGGAAACAACGGTTTATTTGTAGCTATGCCAAGCAAACGTACTCCGGATGGAGAATTTCGTGACATTGCGCATCCAATCAATTCCGGAACACGCGGTAAAATTCAGGAAGCTGTTTTGGCTGAGTACCACCGTTTAGGTGAATTGGAAGTAGAATTTGAAGAAGCCGGAGCTTCCTAAGGATTTTTACAACTAGGGCCTTTCTTCTAGAAGGCTCTTTTTATTGTTTGAAAACGTTAACATTCCCCGATTTCCCCTTTGAACCCCAATCCCCTGATAATTAACTAATTATTGCAAAATTAGACACTTCCCTCACATACCTTGAAAAGAGCGCCCATTTACGTTAATATTTTTAGTGGATAAAAAGGTTTATTGGAGGACTCAAACATGCATAATCGTTATGCTGTGATATTAGCCGCTGGGCAAGGAACGCGGATGAAATCTAAGCTATATAAAGTATTACACCCAGTATGCGGAAAACCGATGGTTCAACATGTGGTCGACCAAGTAATGAAGCTTAATATACAGGAAATTGTCACAATTATTGGGCATGGTGCAGAAATGGTGCAAGCACAATTAGGTGACAGCAGTAAATATGCTCTTCAGGACCAGCAGTTAGGTACTGCCCATGCCGTTAACCAGGCACAGAGCATGCTAGATGGGAAAGCAGGAGTGACGATTGTCGTTTGTGGGGATACTCCTTTAATTAAAGCTGAAACAATGGAAGCTCTTTTTAAACATCATGAAGAGTTGAATGCAAAAGCGACCATTCTTACAGCCAAAATTTCAGACCCAACGGGATACGGCCGAATCGTTCGAAACTCAGCCGGTTTAGTAGAAAAAATTGTCGAGCATAAGGATGCGTCTGAAGACGAAAGAAAGATTAATGAAATCAATACGGGTACTTATTGCTTCGATAATCTTGCATTATTTGAAGCCTTAAAGAATGTTTCTAATGACAATGTTCAAGGGGAATATTATTTACCGGATGTGATTGAGATACTCAAGATGCAAGGGGAAGTGGTCACTGCCTTTCAAACCGCCGAATTTGAAGAAACTTTGGGTGTGAATGACCGTGTGGCGTTAGCGGAAGCCGAACGAATTATGCGTATCCGTACAAATACAGCACATATGCGGAATGGGGTAACCATCATTGACCCGGCAAATACCTATATAGAAACCGATGTAGAAATAGGGCAAGATACGGTTATCTATCCGGGAACGATGATTAAAGGAAAAACAGTTATTGGTTCAGAATGTCAAATCGGTCCAAACTCTGAAATTGATTCATGTCATATTGGTGACCAAACAGTAATCCGTCAATCTGTGGCCCATAACAGCTCGATTGGCGCTCAGGTCAACATTGGGCCCTTTGCCCATATTCGTCCGGATTCAATGATTCACAACGAAGTGAAAATTGGTAATTTCGTTGAAATAAAAAAAGCTGTCTTTGGAAAAGGAAGCAAAGCCTCACATCTTAGTTATATTGGTGATGCAGAGGTAGGCTCCGATGTAAATATTGGCTGTGGTTCGATAACAGTGAATTACGATGGTAAGAATAAATATTTAACGAAAATTGAAGATGGAGTCTTTATTGGCTGCAATTCCAATCTAGTTGCCCCTGTCACGATTGGGAAAGGTGCCTATGTGGCTGCCGGTTCGACCATCACTAAAGACGTACCGGGTGAAGCTTTATCGATTGCCCGGGCACAGCAAGTGAATAAGGAAAATTACGTCCAAAAGCTGAATCTAAAGAAATAAGCGAATCAATTTAGGAGGCTATCATGTCGAATCAATATTTAGACCCAAATCTGAAGGTATTTAGTTTAAATTCAAATCTTCCTCTTGCAAGAGAAATCGCGAAATTCATCGGTGTGGAATTAGGTAAATGTTCAGTCACAAGATTTAGTGACGGCGAAATCCAAATCAATATCGAAGAAAGTATCCGTGGTGGTGATGTTTATGTAATCCAGTCGACCAGCCAGCCCGTTAATGAAAATATCATGGAATTATTAATCATGATTGATGCCCTAAAAAGAGCCTCTGCTAAAACAATTAACATTGTGATGCCATATTACGGTTATGCACGTCAGGATCGCAAGGCACGTGCTCGTGAGCCGATTACAGCGAAGTTAGTGGCAACCTTGCTTGAAACAGCAGGCGCAACCCGTGTCATCTGTCTCGACCTGCACGCTCCACAAATTCAAGGTTTCTTTGATATTCCGACGGATCACTTAATGGGTGTACCTATCTTATCGGAATATTTTAAATCCAGAGAATTTCAAGGGGACATTGTCATTGTTTCTCCAGACCATGGTGGAGTGACAAGAGCTCGAAAGATGGCTGAGCGATTAAAAGCTCCAATTGCGATTATTGATAAACGCCGCCCAAGACCAAATGTAGCCGAAGTAATGAATATCGTCGGTAACATTGAAGGGAAAATTGCCATTTTAATTGATGATATCATCGATACAGCCGGTACAATTACACTGGCTGCTAATGCATTAATTGAAAACGGTGCATCTGAAGTGTACGCTTGCTGTACCCATCCAGTCCTATCGGGTCCTGCCATCGAACGAATTCAAAATTCAAAAATCAAAGAATTAGTGATTACCAATTCGATTGCCCTTCCGGAAGAGAAAAAGATTGATAAAATTATTAACTTATCCGTTGCACCACTTTTAGGTGAAGCCATTATTCGTGTTCACGAAGAGCAATCCGTAAGTACTTTATTTGATTGATCATAAATGAAGGATCTGGCCATATCGGTCAGATCCTCCTTTTGCTTGTTTACAGTTTCCTTTTTTAAAATGAACTGTTTAAAAAATGTTTAGACCTCCCTCTTTTGGGGCATTTTTATATAGACAGTTTTTGATAAAATAGGAGGGTAACTAAACATGAGTACAGTATTACAGGCAAAAGAACGGAAGGAATTCCGCCATTCCGCATTAAAGGCAATTCGAGATACCGGGAACATCCCTGCGATCATTTATGGTGCGAAGGTCGATAATAAGCCCGTGTCGATTAGTTCAGCAGACTTAACAAAAACGATTCGTCAAGTGGGCAGGAATGGCGTCATTTCACTTGATGTTGATGGCAGCAAACAAGACGTTGTCTTAACCGATTACCAAGAGGACTCTATTAAAAAAGAGATTATTCACGTTGATTTCTTAGCTGTAGATAAGTCTTCAAAGATTAATGTGGATGTTAGACTCGTTCTCGTTGGTGAGGCAGCAGGTGTAAAAGACGGCGGCGTCTTGCAACAGCCTCTTCATCAATTAGCGGTTACTTCCACACCAGATCAAATTCCGCAGCAAATTGAAGTCGATATAACAAATCTGCAGGTAGGCGAAACGCTGACAATTGCAGATATTCTCTATCAAGGAACTTTTACAATCAACCATGAAAATGATGAGGTTGTCGCTTCGATTCTTCCACCAAAGCAGGAAGAGGAAATTAATGCAGGTGAACAGCAAGCAGGGGGTCATCCGGATAACGAAGAAGGAAGAGAGACCACACCTGAATAAAAAAGTAACAGAGTTCGGGCTAGACAACATTCAAAGTTCACTGTAAATTAAGAGTGTAAGGCGTAATCTTCTTCAGATTACGTCTTTTATCGCATTAATTAGTCATGGGAGAAAAAATGATGTTTCGTAAACTATTTAAAAGGTTGGCTAAACCGGAAGAGGTGGGACCCAAAATGAAATTAATCGTTGGTTTAGGTAACCCGGGGAAACAATATGAACATACAAGACACAATATTGGTTTTGAAGTAATTGATGCGCTGTCCAGTAAATTTACAATCCCGCTAAACCAGTCTAAATTTAAAGGACTGTATGGGATTGGTTTTCATAGTGGAGAGAAAGTAATATTATTAAAACCGCTTACCTATATGAATTTATCCGGGGAATCGATACGAGCTGTCATGGATTATTATGATGTTGACATCGAAGATTTGCTCGTCATTTATGATGATCTTGATTTGCCTGTCGGAAAGATCAGACTTCGCCAAAAAGGGAGCCCGGGCGGCCATAATGGGATAAAGTCCACAGTGGCCCATCTCGGCACGCAGCAGTTTAACAGAATAAGGATTGGGATAGACCGACCGCAAGCAGGGATGAGTGTCCCTGATTATGTTCTAGGGCGCTTTCACCCCGATGAAAAGACTCCAACTGAGGATGCCGTGAAGAAAAGTGCAGAAGCATGCTCGGCATGGCTGGAGAAGCCCTTCCTTCAGGTAATGAATGAATATAATCAGTAAATTGCACATGATACAAGCCGTTCTTTCATACAATAGAGCAATAAAACGTTAGGGAAGGATCATAAATAACAATGGTTAATCTAATTGAATAAGTTCCTCCTAGTGGGTTAATACTAATATGGAATCCTAGATTAGGGAGGGACAGGCGTGGCCATCCATTACCATTGTCATCATTGTGGTACCAAAATTGGTTCAATTGATAAAGCATCGATACACAGCGAAAGCCTCGGTCTTCATAAACTAACCGATCAAGAAAGACTAGAAATGGTTGCGTATGACTCGTCCGGCGACATTCACATCACGGCCATTTGTGAAGACTGTCAGGAAGCTTTAGAGCGGAATCCAGAGTACCATCAATACGATTTCCTTATTCACTAACCAGCTTTGGACTGAACTCCAAAGCGTTTTTCTATTTATAATTTACTAATATAAGAACGTTATTAATATGAACTTTGATGAGGAGGGGGGAGAAACTTTGAAAGCGTTAAAATCGTTATTTTTAAAGCAGGAAGATGTCCATTCCGTGATTGCGGGAGTGGAAGAGGGATTAAGAGAGCAGCTGATTGCTGGGTTATCGGGTTCTTCTAGAACCGTTTTAACGGCTTCAATCTACGAACAAATGCAAAGACCGATCATGCTCGTCACCCATAATCTATTACAAGCTCAAAAACTCTATGATGATATTGTCAATCTATTAAGTGAGAAGGAAGTTTTCCTTTTTCCCGCGAATGAGTTAATTGCTGCCGAGATGAGCATTGCCAGTCCGGAATTAAAAGCACAAAGAATTGAAGCCTTAAACTACTGGAGTAGGCATAAGAAGGGAATTTTAATTGTCCCAATTGCAGGGTTAAAGAAAATTGTTCCTCCAAAGAATGTATGGAAGGAATACCAGCTCTCGTTAAAATTAGGAGAAGATATCGATATCGAAAAAACCTTAAATACCTTTGTCAAAATGGGTTATATTCGAGAAGAAATGGTGACAACTCCAGGGGAATTTAGCGTAAGAGGCGGGATTATAGATATTTATCCACTCACCGAAGCAAATCCGCTTCGAATAGAATTATTCGACACGGAAATTGACTCCATTCGATATTTCTCTCTTGAAGATCAACGCTCGAAAGAGAAGGTTTCTGAAATGATGATTGGACCTGCTACTGAGGTATTGTTAGAAGCAGAGAATTATAGCCGCATAATTGATCAGCTGGAAGCGGGATTGGGCAAAAGCCTTCGGAAACTAAAAGATGATAATGCAAAAATGCAGTTATCGCAAAATATCAGTTTTGAACTGGAGCAGTTAAAAAACGGTCGAAAACCTGACCAAGTCTTTAAATACCTATCACTAGCCTACGATAGGGCTACTAGTTTACTAGACTATCTGCCAAGCAATGGCCTTGTATTTATTGATGAAGTCAGCCGAGTTCAAGAAATGAATGATTCCTTAGTAAAAGAAGAAGCAGAATGGTATACAAGTTTACTCGGCACAGGCCAAATTATCCATGATTTACATATATCACATGACTTAGCTGTTCTTTTGCAAAAGAAGGAAAGGCCAATTGTGTATATGTCCTTGTTTTTACGTCATGTAGCGAATACAAGTCCACAAAACATCATTAATATCTCCTGTAAGCAAATGCAAAACTTCCATGGGCAAATGCATTTATTAAAAGCGGAGATCGACAGGTGGAAGAAAAGCAATTATTCTATTTTATTCCTAGGACCGGATGAAGAGCGGGTAAAAAAGTTAGAGCGTGTGCTTGAGGACTATGAAGTTCATGCCAGCATTACGACCGGAGATCAGCAGCTGTTACCTGGCCGGGTTCAAATCATGAAGGGGAACCTGCAAGCGGGCTTTGAGCTGTCAATTCAGAAAATCGCCGTAATCACTGAGGAAGAACTATTTAATAAACGGGTCAAAAAATCTACTAATCGTCAAAAACTATCAAACGCTGAAAGAATTAAGAGCTATTCCGAGCTGAAGATAGGTGATTATGTTGTCCATGTTAATCATGGGATTGGTAAATACTTAGGCATTGAAACGCTTGTTATTAACGGAATTCATAAGGATTATCTCCATATCCGCTATCAGGGCACAGATAAACTTTATGTTCCAGTTGAACAAATCGATCTGGTAATGAAGTTCGTCGGTTCAGAAGGAAAAGAGCCGAAGATTTATAAACTAGGCGGAACAGATTGGAAAAAGGTAAAGAAAAAGGTTCAGTCCTCTGTTGAAGATATTGCCGACGATTTAATTAAATTATATGCAGAGCGGGAAGCAGCCGTTGGTTATGCCTATTCGCCGGATGGCGATATGCAAAGGGAATTTGAAACATCCTTTGCTTACCAAGAAACAGACGACCAGCTCCGCTCGATTCATGAGATTAAGAAGGACATGGAAAGACCGCGTCCGATGGACCGTCTCCTCTGCGGAGATGTGGGATATGGAAAAACAGAAGTGGCAATTCGGGCGGCCTTTAAGGCAATCGCAGACGGAAAGCAAGTGGCCTTTCTTGTGCCAACAACGATTTTGGCGCAGCAGCACCATGAAACAATGCGGGAAAGATTTCAGGATTATCCGATTAATATCGGTCTGTTAAACCGCTTCCGCTCGAAAAAACAACAAACGGAGACGCTTAAAGGGTTAAAGGCTGGGACAATTGATATTGTCGTAGGGACTCATCGCCTGCTCTCCAAGGATATTGTTTATCGTGATTTAGGGTTGTTGATTATTGACGAGGAGCAGCGGTTTGGGGTTACCCATAAGGAAAAAATTAAGAAGCTAAAAACAAATGTCGATGTGTTAACATTGACGGCAACGCCGATTCCTAGAACTCTGCATATGTCGATGCTCGGAGTCCGTGATTTATCTGTAATCGAAACTCCGCCGGAAAATCGGTTTCCTGTCCAAACTTATGTAATGGAATATAATGGATCTTTAGTAAGGGAATCGATTGAGAGGGAACTAGCCCGCGACGGACAAGTCTACTTTTTATATAACAGAGTAGAAGATATTGAACGAAAAGCAGAGGAAATCTCGATGCTTGTCCCTGATGCACGTGTGGTTTGTGCCCATGGTCAAATGACAGAAAATGAATTAGAAACGGTGATGATCGGCTTTTTAGCGGGTGAGTTTGATGTTCTTGTTAGTACGACGATTATTGAAACTGGTGTGGATATACCAAATGTGAATACCCTCATTGTCTATGATGCCGATCGCATGGGCCTTTCACAGCTTTATCAGCTCCGCGGACGGGTCGGCCGGTCTAATCGTGTTGCCTACGCCTACTTCACTTATCGAAAAGATAAAGTATTAACAGAAGTAGCAGAAAAACGTCTTCAAGCGATTAAGGAATTTACTGAGCTAGGTTCCGGTTTTAAAATTGCTATGCGGGATTTATCGATTCGTGGTGCGGGTAATTTATTGGGAGCCCAACAGCACGGTTTTATTGACTCAGTTGGTTTTGATCTTTATTCGCAAATGCTGAAAGAAGCGATTGAAGAGCGAAAAGTGGCCATTGGGGTGACGGGAGCCGCCGAAAAAAAATCAGTTGAAATCGACCTTGAAATTGATGCCTATATTCCAGATACATATATTAAGGATGGGCATCAAAAAATAGAGATGTACAAACGTTTTAGAGGTGCGGAGAACCTTAAGGATATTGAAGAGCTTGAAGAGGAAATGCAGGACCGGTTTGGTGAATATCCGGAGGAGGTTGCCTGCCTTTTCCAAATCGCAGAAATGAAGGTTTATGCCCTTTTAAATGGGGTAGAGCAAATTAAGCAGGCCAAACAGGAGGTAACCATCCTCGTGTCTGAACCGGTTACCAACACGATTGACGGAAGTAAGATTTTCCATATTGGCAGTCAGTTTGGCCGAAATATTTCTCCTGGGATGGAAGGACCAAGGCTGAAAATTGTTATCAAGGTCAAGGATTATAAAACCTCAGAATGGCTGAATATTGCCTTTGAAATGGTTAAGGGACTGTCTCAGGCGAAAAAGGGTCATGAAAACACTGTGAATTAATCCAATTTGGAATAATTGTAATATATTTGAAAAATTATTACGATTATGTATAGAACTTTCCAGATGAAAGATACTAAGTTCAAAGTTGGTGATGATTACATATAAAAGGTAATATTGTCACTCACCAAGTTGAATAATCATCAGATGAAAGTGAGGCAACATTGGATGAAAGCAACTGGAATAGTTCGTCGAATCGATGATTTGGGTCGTGTTGTCATTCCTAAAGAAATACGCAGAACTTTGCGTATCCGCGAAGGGGATCCGTTAGAGATTTTTGTTGATCGAGACGGAGAAGTCATCTTGAAAAAATATTCACCTATTAGTGAATTGGGTGATTTTGCCAAAGAATATGCTGAAGCACTTTTTGATAGCCTTGGAAACCCTGTGTTAATTTGTGATAGAGATACCGTTATTTCAATGGCAGGGGGTTCTAAGAAAGAATACTTAAATAAAAATATTAGTGAAATCGTTGAAAAGACAATGGAAGAACGGAATTCGGTGCTTTCCACTCAAAAGGGTGATATCGCTTTAGTGGATGGAAATGAAGAGGCAGTAACTTCATATACTATCGGCCCTATTATTGCAAATGGTGATCCAATCGGGGCAGTGATCATTTTCTCCAAAGAAGGAACCCTTGGCGAAGTGGAACATAAGGCAGTTGAAACGGCGGCTAGTTTCTTAGCTCGCCAGATGGAGTCCTAACAGAACTAATTCTATTTTGCAAAGTTTAAAAAGACAGCCATTGCTGTCTTTTTTATTTAGTTTAAATGCGGTTTCCCTATGCTATAATTACCTTCGAGTTTGTATTTTTTGATAGGGTGAGTGAATGAAGAAGTCTGTGAATCCATCTAAGGCTCTATTTAGAGGAGCCTTTATTTTAATGCTTGCGGCTTTTATGACGAAAATATTAAGTGCCTTTTATCGTATTCCTTTTCAAAACATTGTCGGCGATATTGGCTTTTACATATACCAACAAATCTATCCGTTTTATGGAATTGCCATTGTTCTTTCGACGACTGGCTTTCCTGTTGTCATTTCTAAGCTCTATGCGGAGCAAAAGCAAAAAGGGGATGACGATAGATCTCGCTTACTTCTATTTGTATCTTTTCTTTATTTGCAGTTCTTTGGATTTATTTGTTTCGTTATCCTTTACTTTGGCGCAGACCGTATTGCCTTGTGGATGAATGACCCCCACCTCTCCATCCTACTAAGGGTTGTCTCAATTGTGTTTTTGCTATTTCCGATCATGTCTGTCCTAAGAGGGTATTACCAAGGGATAGGGCATATGGTCCCGACGGCATTATCACAGGTGGGGGAACAAACGACACGAGTAGTGACGATCCTCTTTTTGGCCTATCTTTTTATGGAAAAAGGATATTCCCTGTATCTTGTCGGCGGAGGGGCTATGTTTGGCTCAATTACCGGCAGTATGATTTCAGGTATTATTCTGTTTATGTTTATATGGATCCGTAAAGAATGGAAGGTAATAGCGCCAAGGCGCGGGATGTTTCAAAGATATGCCGGTGATGCCAAAAAGATTCTAAAGGCACTTGTCTATCAGGGCCTGACGATTTGTATAAGCGGGATGTTTATGATCTTTATACAATTAGCTGATGCGTTGAATCTCTACTCCCTGCTAGTTGAAAGTGGGATTGAAAAGGACCTGGCCAAAAGCCTAAAGGGGATATTTGACCGCGGACAGCCGTTAATCCAGTTAGGAACCATCGCTGCTGCCTCCATGTCGTTAACCCTTGTTCCCTTAATCACAAAAGAGCGGCTGTCTGCAAAACCTGAATCATTACACCACAAAATTCAAGTTGCGCTTAAAGTGAGTATTATCTTCGGTCTAGGTGCATCATCAGGTTTATGGGCAATCATTAGACCAACAAATACGATGCTTTTTGAAAATGAAGCTGGTTCGGCAGTATTAGGGGTACTGAGTTTTGTGATTCTGTTTACATCACTTGCATCCACAATTATCGCCATTATGCAGGGCTCGGGTGTACTGTTATTTCCCGCAATCGCCGCTCTAATCATATTTCCGTTAAAATATATCTTAAACTGTCTATTCGTGCCTTTTTATGGAACAATGGGGGCTGCCATTGCATCGCTTATTTCGCTGGGATTGGTCACAGCACTTCTCTGGATTCAATTTAAAAAGACAGTAGGCATCTCGCTATTCTCGGTTCATTTTTGGAAAACTGTTATCATCGCCACTGCAGCAATGGTCCTTTTTCTAAAGGTTTATTTATTCATGTTCGGCACGGATGGTTATGGTCGCACCGAAGCTGCCTTCCAATCCTTAAGCGGAGTTATTGCAGGTGGTTTCGTCTTTTTATTGATTATTATTAGAGGTAAAGTTTTTCGTGAGGAAGAATTGGCACTTTTTCCATTTGGAAGTAAATTAATTAAATTAATCGCCCGAAAGGATAGGAAATAAAGATGGTAAGAAGAATTGAAATTCTAGGCTTAGGTGCAGGAGATTTGGAACAGCTGCCTGTTGGTGTTTATAAAAAATTACTTAATGCAAGCTCGCTATTCTTACGGACGAAAGAGCATCCGGTTGTTGCTGAACTGGAGAAAGAAGGATTAAGCTACTCTTCATTTGATTCCGTCTATGAAAAACATGATCAATTTGAGGAAGTATATGAAGAAATTGTCCAGACACTATTACAAAAGGCAGAAAACGAATCGATTGTCTATGCGGTCCCCGGACACCCGCTTGTTGCAGAGCGGGCCGTGCAGCTTCTGTTAGCTTATGGTCCAACAAGGAATATAGAAATAATCATTGGTGGTGGACAAAGTTTTATTGATGCCCTATTTACAGCTTTAAAAATAGATCCGATCGAAGGGTTTCAATTACTGGATGGCACATCCCTCAACAAAGCACAGCTGCAAATTGACCAGCATATAATTGTCAGCCAAGTATATGACCAATTTATTGCTTCTAACGTTAAACTAACGTTGATGGAAAAGTTACCGGATGATTACCCGGTATATATCGTCACGGCTGCTGGAAGCAGTCAGGAAATCATCGAAGAAGTCCCTTTATATGAACTGGATCGAAATGTATCGATTAACAATCTGACCTCCGTATATATTCCTCCCGTCAAAGAGGAACAAATTCTCTTAAAGAATTTTTCAAAACTAAGGGAGATTATTACTGAACTTAGGAGTCCGACTGGCTGCCCCTGGGATAGGGAGCAAACACATGAATCCTTAAAAAAATATTTAATAGAAGAAACTTACGAAGTGATTGACGCGATTAATAGTGAAGATATTGATCACTTGGTCGAGGAACTGGGGGATGTCCTGCTCCAGGTCATGCTGCACGCTCAAATTGGAGAGGATGATGGTTATTTTTCGATTGATGACATTATTGAGGGATTATCAGCGAAAATGATTCGCCGTCATCCTCATGTGTTTGGAAATGCCGAGGCTGATAATGCGGAGGAAGCCTTAATAAACTGGCAGGAAATTAAGAAGCAGGAGAAAGGTGATATGCATGTGCCTGCTTCTTTACTTGAAGGTGTGTCGCTGGCTTTACCGAATTTGTTAAGAGCATTCGAACTCCAAAAGAAAGCAGCAAAGGTTGGCTTTGATTGGCAGGAAATCACCCCGGCTATAGCGAAAGTGAAAGAAGAGCTCGAAGAATTTGTGAATGAATTAGACGGAACAGCCGAGGGCATGGCTCGGGCAAAGGGTGAATTTGGCGATTTACTATTTGCTTTTGTAAATGTAGCGAGATTCTTGAAGATTCACCCGGAAGAAGCCTTGTTTGAAACAAACGAAAAATTTACCCGCCGGTTTCAATTTGTCGAGGAAAAAGTAAAGGACAGCGGCAAGACCTTTGAGGAGCATACCCTGGAGCAACTGGACCAGTATTGGGATGAAGCAAAATTAAAAGGACTATAAAATAAGGGGAGATTTACTCATGCGATTGGATAAATTTTTAAAAGTATCGCGCTTAATCAAAAGAAGGACTTTGGCAAAAGAAGTATCCGACCAAGGAAGAATCGAAATTAATGGGAAAGAGGCAAAGGCGAGTTCAACGGTGAAAGTCGGCGATGAATTAACGATTCGCCTTGGGCAAAGAAAAGTTACTGCTCGGATTGACCGTATCCAGGATACAACCCGTAAAGAAGAAGCGGGAGAGATGTATACGATTATTAATGAAGAAAGAATTGGCCAATCAGAATTTCCATTCTAGTAACCAGGTTCTAATTTTTAAATCCCTCACATAAATATGTATCAAAAAGGTTGTACAAATGATTGTGGGGGATGTTAATGAACCAGTACTATGATAATAATCCAACAAAAAGCAGCGTTCCAGACCATGATGTCATCATGAGAGGCAGAAAGCTTCTTGAGATTACCGGTGTCAAACAAGTGGAAAGTTTTGATAATGAAGAATTTTTATTAGAAACATCGATGGGATTTTTAGCAATCAAAGGACAAAATCTGCAAATGAAAAATCTCGATGTGGAAAAGGGGATTGTTTCAATTAAGGGGAAAATTTTCGATTTAGTCTACCTTGATGAGCAGCATGGGGAGAAAGCTAAAGGGTTCTTTAGTAAGTTATTCCGATGACCCTCTCAACTCAATTTATAACATTGCTTTCGATGATTGGAATGGGGTCATTATTTGGCGCTATGTTCGATACCTATCAACGGTTTTTAAATCGGCCGAAAAGAAAGCAGTGGATTGTCTTTTTTAATGATTTATTATTTTGGATCATCCAAGCAGTGATTATTTTTTACACGTTATTTTTAGTGAATAATGGGGAACTAAGATTTTATATCTTTCTCGCGCTTCTTTGTGGATTTGCCGCCTATCAGAGTTTATTTAAAGGGACTTACCTTCACTTGCTTGAGCTGACAATAAAAACAATCCTTGCTGTCAGCCGTTTTATTAAAAAAATGTTTCAACTCTTGATTTATAAACCAATCGTGGGTCTTATTCAGCTGGTTATTGTCATTATCATTGCAATTGGCAGAGCCCTTTTAACCCTTATCAAATTTATTGGCAAGGTTTTACTCTTGATTTTGAAAATAATCTTTGTACCGTTACAAAAAATTGTGTTGATTTTTTGGAAACTTTTGCCGAAAAGTCTTAAAAAATCCGTCGAGAAGTTATATAATAAAACGGCAGGAAATTTTCACAAAATCAGGAATTATATAAGTAAGTTGTTTAATAGATGGAAAAAACCAAAAGAGTAAGGCGGTGAGGGGAATGGGAGCAGAACAAAAGAAAAGTGTCTCTAAGATACAGACGACGTATGTTAAACAGCAGGAGTATGCAGAAATTGCCTCAGCTAGGAAAAAGAAGTTATTAGTAAGGCGATTGGCGATGTTTTTGGCACTGGCCAGTATTCTCTCCTATTTAATGATCTCCAGTAACATTGCCCAAACTGCTAAGCTCAGTGCTAAAATGGCCCAAAAGAAGGAACTAACTCACCAGCTAACGGAGTTAAAGAATGAGCGAGATATTCTGAATGAAAATATTATTAAATTAAATGACGATGATTATATTGCGAAGTTAGCTAGGAAAGAATATTTCTTCTCAAAAAAAAATGAAGTTATTTTTAATATTCCTGATGAAAAAACGGGGAAATGAACCAATTTGTAGCCATATTGACACTGTTTTTTTTCTTTTTGTATAATATAGAGTAATATTGATTTCTTATACTTTTAAGGAGGAACATTCTTTTTATGTCAATTGAAGTAGGCAGCAAGTTACAGGGGAAGGTAACAGGAATAACTAAGTTTGGTGCGTTTGTGGAGCTGCCGGAGGGCTCAACAGGACTCGTGCACATCAGCGAGGTTGCTGACAATTACGTCAAAGATATTAATGACCATTTAAAGGTTGGCGACCAAGTGGAGGTAAAAGTCCTCAATGTTGAGAAGGATGGAAAAATTGGACTGTCGATTAAAAAGGCGAAGGATCGACCGGAGTCGCAGCAACGATCTTATTCAAACTCAAACTCACAACGTCCACGCCAGGGTAGAAACAACGATCGCAATAATTTTAAGCCAGAAAATTTTGAAACCAAAATGGCAAAATTTTTAAAAGATAGCGAGGATCGTTTATCTTCCTTAAAACGGAGCACAGAGTCCAAGCGCGGAGGAAGAGGAGCTAAGCGGGGGTAACTTGCTGCTAACTTATAAGGATGCTTCACTCAATATCATAAATAGAAGACAGGCCGAAATGGCCTGTCTTTTTTGCTGTTCAAATAATGGCAGTGGTAAGAGTAATTATTGATTTATTAGCAAAGTTGATTGGAGCGGAAGGCGCGAAGACTCCTGCGGGAGGCTCCCCGGACCGCCCGCGGAAAGCGAAGCGCCTGGAGCGGAAATCAACAGCCAAGTTTAATAGAGCCTGACACTCTACGACACTAATTAATATTAATTGAATGATTATAGTGAAAACAGTCGAACGATTTTTAAAGCCTGTTCACTAATTTGACAAACTTTTCTGACTATTAATTTTATAATAGTCTGAACAGTGAAAGAATAGGGAGTGTGATTTATGGAAAAGACAAATGCTAGTTTCATAGAACCAGTCAGAGAAGTTAATCTGCATTCATCCAAATGGGCTTTGCAAAATGGATTGAAAAAATTTCAACTAATGCTAGAGTCCTTTTTCATAAAAAAGGGATACTTGTTATTATTGGTTGGCTTTTTACTTGGACGGGCTTTGATTTTGGCAAAACTAACTCCTTTTTGCCTACCCTTTTTTGCCTCCGTGTATTTAATTAAGCGAGATCGGGCACCGCTTGCCCTGATCGGACTAATTATTGGAGCAGTAACTATTTCACTCACAAATGCGGCCTTTACCTTTATAATTACCATTTTATTTATGATAGTCTTTAGAATTTGTAAGAAATGGATCATCAATGATATGAAATGGACGCCTTTTATTGTCGCTATTGTCCTTGGACTCGGAAAATTGGCGGAAGCGTTTATTCTTTCAAGACAATTGACACTCTATGATTTAATGATGGTCGGGGTCCAAACCAGTCTTGCGTTTATTTTGACGCTCATCTTTCTCCAAAGTATTCCATTGTTAACCTTTAACAAACGGAGACAATTGTTAAAAACAGAAGAAATCGTTTGTCTGATTATCATGCTTGCTTCAATTATGACGGGGACAATTGGCTGGAAGGTTTATGACCTGTCGATTGAGCATATCATGTCGAGATACTTAGTATTGGTATTTTCGTTTATCGCCGGGGCAACAGTTGGCTCCACTGTTGGGGTCGTCACGGGGTTGATATTTAGTCTGGCGAGTGTCTCTAGTTTTTACCATATGAGCCTGCTTGCTTTTTCTGGTGTCTTGGGGGGATTGATGAAGGAAGGGAAAAAAATTGGTGTTTCCATCGGTTTATTTATCGCTACGCTTCTAATTGGCATGTATGGGGAAGGCGGCGGTTCCATCCAGCTTACGGTATTGGAGACAGCGGCAGCCATCTTTCTATTCCTCTTAACACCTCAGGTATTAACTTCTCGATTAGCAAAGTATATCCCTGGTACACCGGAATACACAGCGGAGCAACAAAAATATATGCGTAAAATGCGCGATGTTACGGCACAGCGGGTGTCACAGTTCTCTAGCGTCTTCCATGCCCTGTCCAAAAGCTTTTCACAAATGGAAAGTCAACCGAAGGAAGATGAAAGTGATCGGGAAATGGATTACTTTATGAGTAACGTTACTGAAAAAACCTGCCAAACCTGCTTTAAGAAGGATCAATGCTGGGCAAATAATTTTAATACAACCTATGCCTATATGGAAGAAATTATTCATGAAATGGATCAAAACGATGGAAATGTTTCTCCTAAACTATCCCGTGAGTGGGAAAAGATATGTACCCGTTCAAAACGAGTGTATGAATCGATTGGACAAGAATTAACGTTTTTTCAAGCCAATCAGAAGTTGAAAAAGCAAGTTCGGGAAAGCCGCAGGCTGGTTGCTGAACAATTGTTAGGTGTGTCCGAAGTAATGGATAATTTCGCAAAAGAAATTCAACGGGAACGAGAAAACCACCACAAGCAGGAAGAACAAATTATGGAGGCAATGCAATCGTTCGGAATCCATATTGAACAAGTGGAGATCTATAGCCTTGAGCAAGGAAATGTCGATATTGAGATGTCTTTACCGTTTTGCGATGGCCATGGTGAATGTGACAAATTAATTGCTCCGATGCTATCTGATATTCTGGGGGAAACGATTGTTGTAAATAAGGAAGAATGTGCAACTTATTCGAATGACTTTTGTCATGTGACATTCCGGTCCTCCAAGGCATATACGGTAGAGACAGGTATTGCCCATGCGGCTAAGGACGGCGGGCTGGTGTCGGGAGACAGTTATTCGACGATTGAACTTGGATTAGGGAAATATGCAATTGCCATTAGTGATGGAATGGGAAATGGTGAAAGGGCTCATTACGAAAGTAAAGAAACACTGCTTCTTTTACAAAAAATTCTCCAATCAGGGATTGAAGAAAAGGTAGCGATTAAATCAGTTAACTCCATTCTCTCACTTCGGACGACGGATGAAATTTTTTCTACATTAGATTTAGCGATGATTGACCTGCAAAATGCTTCAACCAAATTTCTTAAAATTGGTTCAACACCGAGCTTTATTAAAAGAGGGAATAAGATTATTAAAATCCAGGCAAGTAATCTGCCAATAGGTATGATTCAGGAATTTGAAGTGGACGTGGTCAGTGAACAGCTAAAAGCTGGGGATCTCTTGATTATGATGAGCGATGGGGTGTTTGAAGGTCCGTTGCATGTTGAGAATTATGATTTATGGATGAAAAGAAAATTACAAGGACTAGAAACAGATAATCCGCAGGAGGTAGCTGATTTAATTTTAGAAGAAGTGATCCGGTCGAGATCGGAAATCATTCATGATGACATGACCGTGACCGTAGCAAAAATTAAACATAATACGCCAAAGTGGGCGTCCATTCCTGTTCAAAAATTAAAGCGTCAGGCGTAAACAAGTTATTTTATGCCATCTCCCTTTAAAATATGTATAAATCATTTACATCCCGTCGAAAATGGTACCAATACATGTTGTGGAGGGAGAAGGTTATGTATACAGGGAAAATACGTCAAATTTTACTGATTACTGATGGATGTTCCAATCAAGGGGACGATCCAATTGTTATGGCTGCACTAGCAAAAGAACAGGGAATCACCGTTAATGTAATCGGTGTGATGGAACAGGATACGATTGACGAAAAAGGAATAGCTGAAATTGACGGGATTGCGATGTCAGGCGGTGGCGTCAGTCAGATTGTCTATGCTCAGCAACTCTCGCAAACCGTTCAAATGGTCACTCGTAAAGCGATGAACCAAACCATTCAAGGAGTGGTCAACCGTGAATTGCAGCAAATTCTAGGACGTTCACAAACCATGGAAGACCTTCCCCCCGAGAAACGCGGGGAAGTGATGGAGGTTGTCGATGAATTAGGAGAAACTGTCGAATTAGAGGTGTTGATTCTTGTCGATACAAGTGCAAGTATGAAACACAAACTTCCGACCGTGAAGGAAGCACTGCTTGACCTCTCTCTAAGCTTGAACGCTCGAACAGGTGATAATCAATTTTCGGTCTATGTATTTCCCGGGAAAAAGAAAGATGTCGAAAAATTGCTGGATTGGACACCAAAACTGCAAACATTGACAAGCGTATTCTCCCAGCTGTCAACTGGTGGAATTACGCCGACAGGGCCAGCGTTACGGACCGCATTATCCTCATTTGAAGAAAAACAATCCTTAAGGAGCCTGCTTTCACGTGATGATGAATCATACTTTGAAGAGTCAATGTAGGGTAAGCCCGGGGACAGTCATTACAGGAAAGTGGCATTCAAAGGAGTATACGATTATAAAGGAACTTGGATTTGGAGCAAACGGGGTGGTTTACCTTGCCAAGCATAAGAACACACAAGTCGCTTTAAAAATGAGTGACAATGGGATGTCGGTCACTTCCGAGGTAAATGTTTTAAAATCCTTAGCAAAGGTCCAGGGACCCCCAACCCTTGGGCCTTCTTTGCTTGATGTCGACGATTGGCAGAGTAATCGCGGACGCATTTCTTTTTATGTGATGGAATATATTCAGGGTCCTGACTTTCTCTCCTTTTTACAACAAAAGGGAAAATCATGGACCAGTGTTTTATTCTTACAGCTTTTAAATGATTTAGACAAACTTCATGAAAATGGCTGGGTATTTGGTGACTTAAAGCCTGAAAACCTAATAGTCACAGGACCTCCGCCAAAAGTAAGATGTATTGACGTCGGCGGCACGACAATTCAAGGAAGAGCGATTAAGGAATTCACTGAATTCTATGACCGTGGGTATTGGGGATTAGGCTCTAGGAAGGCTGAGCGGACCTATGACCTGTTTGCGGTGGCGATGATTATGATTAATACCGCCTATCCAAAAAGGCTGACGAAAACCAGTGGAGGAATCTCTCAATTAAAAGAGGCCATCCGGCAAAAACCAGAGCTAGTAGTGTGGGAAAAGGTCATCCTAAAAGCTCTTCAAGGCCAATATGGCAGCGCGAAACAAATGAGAGCTGAATTATTAGATCTAATGGTCGATAAAAAAGCAGCAGATCCGCTCATAAAGCCTAATAGTGCACGCCAGCCTGCTCAAAAACAGCCGCCCCGAAAGGACTCAAACGCGAACCAGCCTGTAACACGGCAGCACTATCGGAAAAAGAAGAAAAAGAGCGGCTGGATGGAATTTTGGTTAATAGCCCTCGTGTTAGGCCTTTTATATGCCTGGTACACGTTCAATAAATTATTATAAAGGTTGAAACTATTTCTTAGGTCATCCGTATAAGAAGAAAGGTAATTTTATAAGTAGTTATTTAAGCGGATAATTAGGAAAATTTTCTAAGCAATTTGTAATGCCAATGCTTTGATAGTTTATTCTTAATAGTGGTAGACTAATGTTATTCTTAACGTTTTGAAGTTCTAAACTTTGTTTTAAGGAAGATGCAATCATATGTTGGAAACTAAGGTTAAGGCCTTTCTTACTCACCAGACATTCAGTTTAACATCTAAAAAGATGGTCATTGGTGTTTCGGGAGGGCCGGATTCGCTGGCACTTCTTCACTTTTTGCTTGCGGAAAAAGAGAAACAGAATATGCGCCTCGTTGTTGCCCATGTAGACCATATGTTTCGTGGTCAAGAGTCCTATGAGGATGCGATGTTCGTTAAAGATTTTTGTGAACAGAATAGCATCTCGTTTGAAATGACTCGGATTAATGTGCCGGAAATTATCAGGAGTACGGGTAAAAGTTCACAAATTGCTGCAAGAGATGTAAGGTATGAGTTTTTTTCGAAGATTATGGAAAAGTATCAGTATCCTTGGTTAGCACTTGCTCATCACGGTGATGATCAAATGGAAACGATGCTAATGAGATTAACGAGGGGCAGTACGGGCATGGCTCGTGCAGGTATACCATTTTCACGGCCATTTGCAAGTGGAACGATTTTCCGTCCGTTTTTGGGACTGGAAAGGGATGATATACAGGAATATTGCCAAAAGCATAGACTTAGCCCGCGAATGGACCCGAGTAATGAGAAAGGGATCTATAGCAGGAATCGATTTCGCAAAGAAGTTGTCCCTTTTTTAAAAAAGGAAAATCCACATGTCCATGAACAATTTCAACGATTTAGTGAGGAAATAACAAGTGATGAAACTTTTCTTCAGGAATTAACAGGACAACGAATGAATAAAGTAATCACTGAAAAAGAAGAAGACAAAATTACCATTGACATTATTAGCTTTCTTGAAATGCCTTTACCTTTACAAAGAAGAGGGATTCATCTAATATTAAACTATCTTTACAAAGAAAAACCTGCTTCTTTATCTGCAGTACATATCGATCAAATATTTTCCATAGTTCATCATTCTCAACCATCAGGTCAACTTAATTTTCCTAATGGATTACACGTTTTTCGTTCCTATCATTCCCTTTCATTCCAATTTCAACCGAATGAAGGTGAATCCTATCATTTTAAAATGACAGGGCCTGGAATGATTGTATTGCCGAATGGAGGGGAAATTAGAGCTGAGTATATTGAGAGAGAAATTCCAACAACAGATTCAAATACGGCATTGTTTAAAGTAAGCAGCATGAAGTGGCCCATTATAATCCGTTCTAGAAAAATAGGCGATCGGATGTCAATAAAGGGAATGCAAGGGTCAAAAAAGTTAAAATCAATATTCATTGATCAGAAAGTACCAGTTCAGGAACGTAATATGTGGCCTGTACTAACCGACAAAGAAGGTTCTATTATCTGGCTTCCAGGTTTAAAAAAATCTTCATTTGAAGGTATAGATTTTGCAGCTGAAAAATATATACTATTCACATATCAAAAGTAGTATCTTCTAGGGGGCACAATTAGAATGAAACAGGATATCGAAAAAGTGTTAGTTACAGAAGAAGAGATTCAAACGAAAATCCGCGAGCTGGCAGCACAGTTAACGGAAGAGTATCAGGATAAATTTCCACTTGCTATTGGTGTTCTAAAAGGTGCGATGCCATTTATGGGGGATTTATTAAAACGAATGGATTGCTATCTTGAAATGGATTTTATGGATGTTTCAAGCTATGGAACAGGGTTTGTTTCTTCCGGTGAAGTGAAAATTCTCAAAGACTTAGATACATCTGTCGAAGGAAGAGACATTCTCATTATTGAAGATATTATCGATAGCGGTTTAACCCTTAGTTATTTGGTTGACCTATTTAAATATCGTAAGGCAAAGTCAATCAAGATTGTGACATTGCTGGATAAACCGACAGGTAGAAAAAGTGCCATTAAGGCTGATTATGTTGGTTTTATTGTCCCAGATGAGTTTGTTGTCGGTTATGGCTTGGATTATATTGAAAAATATCGAAACCTTCCATATATCGGTGTCTTAAAACCTGAAGTATACAGCAATAATCTCTAGACTTACTTATCAGCTCATTCCTAAAGTAACAATATATAACCTTACGAATGAGTGTAATTCCTTGAATTTGTAAGATTTTTTATGATACCATTTAGTATAGTTTGCCTATCGTGGGAGGAGGTAAGAGATGAATCGGATATTCCGTAATACCATCTTTTATTTATTGATATTTTTAGTCATTATTGGCGTGGTAAGTTTCTTTAATGGAAGTAATGAGACGACCGATCATATTTCATATGATAAGTTTGTTACCCAATTAGACAAAGGCGAAGTAAAGTCGTTCACAATGCAGCCTGAACGAGGTGTTTATGAAGTTCGTGGTGTGCTTAAAGCGAAAAGTAAACAACAATTCATAACTTATGTTCCAAATAGTGAAGAAATTATTAACAAAATTAATAAAGCTGATTCAAAAGTTGAAGTAATGCCTGCAAAGGAAACAAGCGGTTGGGTGACTTTCTTTACCTCAATTATTCCGTTTGTGATTATCTTTATTTTATTCTTCTTCTTATTAAACCAAGCCCAAGGCGGCGGCAGTCGTGTGATGAACTTTGGTAAATCCAAGGCGAAGCTTTATAACGATGATAAGAAAAAGGTTCGTTTTAGAGATGTGGCAGGTGCTGATGAAGAAAAGGCAGAATTAGTGGAAGTAGTCGAATTCTTAAAGGACCCTCGGAAATATGCTGAACTGGGTGCCCGTATTCCAAAAGGAGTGCTTTTAGTAGGTCCTCCGGGTACTGGTAAAACCTTGCTTGCACGAGCAACTGCAGGTGAAGCAGGCGTTCCGTTTTTCTCGATAAGCGGTTCGGACTTCGTTGAGATGTTTGTCGGGGTCGGTGCTTCCCGTGTACGTGATTTATTTGAAAACGCCAAGAAAAATGCACCTTGTATTATTTTTATTGATGAAATTGATGCAGTTGGACGTCAACGTGGTGCCGGTTTAGGCGGCGGACACGATGAACGTGAGCAAACCTTGAACCAATTGCTTGTTGAGATGGATGGATTTGGCGCTAATGAAGGAATTATCATTATTGCAGCTACAAACCGTGCCGATATTCTGGATCCAGCCCTTTTACGTCCAGGCCGTTTTGACCGACAAATTACCGTTGATCGTCCCGATGTTATCGGACGTGAAGCTGTTCTTAAAGTTCATGCACGTAATAAGCCGTTAGATGAGTCGGTAAACTTAAAGAATATTGCGATGCGTACACCTGGATTCTCTGGTGCAGACCTAGAAAACTTATTGAATGAGGCGGCGTTAGTGGCTGCCAGAAGCAGTAAGAAGAAAATCGATATGGAAGATATTGATGAGGCAACAGACCGTGTTATTGCCGGTCCGGCTAAGAAGAGCAGGGTTATTTCTGAAAAAGAACGTAATATTGTTGCTTTCCATGAAGGCGGACATACGGTCATCGGTTTAGTACTAGATGAAGCAGATATGGTCCACAAGGTTACAATCGTACCGCGTGGGCAGGCAGGTGGATATGCCGTTATGCTTCCTAGAGAAGACCGTTACTTTATGACGAAGCCTGAGTTACTTGATAAAATTGTTGGATTACTCGGTGGACGTGTGGCGGAAGAGATTGTCTTTGGCGAAGTTAGTACAGGAGCCCATAACGATTTCCAACGTGCTACAGGAATTGCCCGTAAGATGGTAACTGAATATGGGATGAGCGATAAACTTGGACCACTTCAGTTTGGTCAAGGTTCAGGCGGTCAGGTGTTCTTAGGTCGTGACATTCATAATGAACAAAATTATTCCGATGCGATTGCGTATGAGATTGATTTAGAAGTTCAAAGAATTATCAAGGAATGTTATGCAAGAGCTAAAGTGATTCTCACTGAAAATCGTGATAAGCTGGATCTGATTGCTAATACACTACTTGAAGTAGAGACGTTGGTTGCAGAACAGATTAAATATCTGATTGACCATGGCCATATGCCAGCGCCTAATGTCGCTTTAGAAGCCGTTAAAATCGGTCCGAAAAAAGTAGAAGACGTGAAGGTTAATATTAGTACGAAAAAGGATGAGGTTGAGCCGCTTAACCCTTCTGATGACGAAACTAAATTATAATAGCAGGATAAAGGGTGCTTCTCTGAAGCACTCTTTTTTTAGGCTAGCTCCAGGCCATACGCTGCTGAACAGGGCGCTTGCGCTTTTCTTTTTTATCAATAAACATTTTTATGTTATTATGTTTTCAGTATAGAAGAGAATAATCTGAAAAGTGAGTGATAGATGTGATTTTCGTATTTGATGTAGGGAATACCAATATTGTTCTGGGTGTTTATGATAGAGAGGAGCTTAAATATCATTGGCGTGTTGAAACGAATCGAAACCGTACGGAAGATGAGTTTGGAATGAACATTAAAGCATTGTTTGATCATGCGGGCCTCTCTTTTTCAGATATTGACGGGATTATTATTTCCTCTGTGGTCCCACCGATTATGTTTGCGCTCGAAAGAATGTGCCAAAAGTATTTTCATGTGAAGCCGTTCGTGGTCGGGCCGGGAATAAAAACGGGTCTAAATATTAAATATGAAAATCCAAGAGAAGTTGGTGCAGATCGTATTGTCAATGCCGTTGCGGCTATTCATGAATATGGAAGTCCACTGATTATCGTCGATTTTGGAACAGCGACTACTTATTGCTATGTGAATGAGGATCGTCAATATATGGGTGGAGCAATTGCCCCAGGAGTCGGCATTTCGACAGAGGCCCTTTATTCAAGGGCATCCAAACTGCCAAGAATTGAAATTACCCGCCCAGAAGCAGTCATCGGCAAAAATACAGTGGCAGCCATGCAGGCAGGAATTGTCTATGGATACGTAGGTCAAGTTGAGGGGATTGTCAAGCGGATGATGGATCAAAGTGAGAAGAAGCCTACCGTAATTGCGACAGGTGGACTAGCCAGTTTAATTGCCCAAGAATCAACAATTATTGATGTGGTCGATCCGTTTTTAACTTTAAAAGGCTTACAGCTTATCTATAAGAGAAACGTGGATATCCTAAGGAATAACAGCTAGAAAGGGGTTTACAAATGAAGGATTATCTTGTAAAAGCACTTGCCTATGATGGCAATATTCGAGCCTATGCCGTTCGTACAACCGAAACAGTAAGTGAGGCACAAAGACGGCATCAAACCTGGCGGACCGCTTCAGCTGCCCTTGGCCGCACGTTGACCGCAGGGGTAATGATGGGGGCTATGTTAAAGGGTGATGATAAATTAACGATTAAGATCAATGGCGGCGGACCGCTGGGCCCTATGGTCGTTGATAGTAACGCTAAGGGTGAGGTTCGTGGCTATGTAACCAATCCGGAGGTTGATTTTGAATCAACGGAACATGGCAAGCTTGATGTCCGCCGCGCGGTCGGCACGGAAGGAACTTTGGCGGTCGTTAAGGATGTCGGGATGCGTGACTTTTTTTCCGGGCAGGTTCCATTGGTTTCAGGTGAATTAGGGGAGGACTTTACTTATTATTTTGCCACCTCTGAGCAGGTTCCGTCGTCAGTAGGTGTCGGTGTGTTAGTGAATCCCGATGATACGATATTAGCCGCAGGCGGATTTATTTTTCAATTGATGCCAGGTACACCTGACCCAATCATTTCAAAACTTGAAGAGCGTTTACAGACGATTGAGCCTATTTCCAAATTAATTGAACGAGGTTTAACACCGGAACAAATCCTAGGAGAACTTTTTGGAAGCGAGCAAGTAAAGATCTTAGAAACCATGCCGGTGGGATTTGAATGTAATTGCTCGAAAGACCGTTTTGCGAATGCGATTGTTGGTTTAGGTGCTGCGGAGATTGAGGAAATGATTGAAGAAGATGGACAGGCCGAGGCTCATTGTCACTTTTGCAATGAAAAGTACCTCTTTTCACGTGATGAATTAGAAGAACTCAAAAAGGATGCAAGATAAATAGGTGTTTGTTCTTTTTGATTGGGGGAGAGAGTTTGGGGAGGAAGCAGTTATGGACGGTTATTGCGGCCCTAATATTGGTAAATTGCCTAACGCTCGCCTTTTTTCTATCCAAGGTAAATCTGGCAGGCGGAGCAGAAGATAAAGAGACAGTAGCGACAGTCAGGGGAAAAACAATCATAAGAAAAGAATGGCTTAATGAACTAGAAGCTAGATATGGGAAAGATGTTCTAAAAGATATGGTCGATCAGAAGGTTATCGAAGAAATGGCTGCAAAATATAGAATCAAGATATCCAATCAGGATGTTGAGCGAGAATTTAGAATGCTGAAGGCCACATATAATTCGTTCGGTAAGCAAAATCTCAAGAATGAGAAAAGGTTGAAGGAACAAATCCGGACCAATCTCCTGTTAGAGGAACTTTTAACAAAAGATGTGAAAGTTTCAAACGATGAATTAGAGAGTTATTATCAAAAAAATAAAGAACTTTTTAATGTCCCTGCTGCTTATCACTTATCACACATCGTTGTAGGTACGAAGGAAGAAGCAGACCAGACGATACAAGAGTTAGCAGAGGGTTCGAATTTTTCAACGTTAGCGATGGAACGATCGATCGATGAATTTTCCGCAAATGAAGGCGGAGATATCGGATACATTAGCGAACAAGATGAAAGATACCCACTTGAATATATTCAAATAGCTAAGGAATTAAAGACGGGGGCATACAGTCAGCCGATTAACGTTGAACAAGGTTATGCCATCCTTAAGTTGGAAGAGAAAATAACTGGACGGAACTATGCCTTTAAGGATGTGAAAGAGCCAATTCGCCGTCAAATGGCGCTTGAAAAAATGAATTCTCCTGTATCTGCCGCTACTTTTTGGGATGATGCTAAGGTGGATTGGATTTACGGAAAATAAGGATATTAAAACACAGGAGATACTTCTGTGTTTTTCCTTTACAACATTTGAAATATTGGAAAAATACCAAAACAAAACAATTGACAAACACAGTATAATACTGGTAAATTTAATAATATAATAAATCCAATCAACTTACTCGGAATAGGGGTGCTCTTTATGGTACGTGTTGCAAATTCAGTGGCCGAATTAGTCGGTCAAACGCCAATTGTTAAATTAAACAGATTAGTAGATGAAAATAGTGCAGAGGTTTATTTAAAGCTTGAGTATTTCAATCCCGGCAGTAGTGTCAAGGATCGTATCGCTTTAGCTATGATTGAAGCGGCAGAAGAGCAAGGCTTAATCAAACCAGGTGTCGATACTATTATTGAACCTACAAGCGGAAATACAGGAATTGGCCTTGCAATGATTGCTGCAGCAAAAGGTTACAAAGCTGTGTTTGTAATGCCTGAAACGATGAGTTTAGAAAGACGGAATCTCCTTCGTGCTTACGGTGCAGAACTTGTGTTAACACCTGGTCCAGCTGGCATGAAGGGCGCTATTACTAAGGCAGAAGAGCTAGTTCAGGAACATGGTTATTTCTTGCCGCAACAATTTAAGAACGAAGCAAATCCTGAAGTTCATAGAAGAACAACAGGTAAAGAAATTGTTGAACAAATGGATCAATTAGATGGTTTTGTTTCAGGAATCGGAACTGGTGGAACCATTACTGGTGCAGGCGAAGTCCTCCGTGGGAAGTTTCCAAATGTGAAAATTTATGCAGTTGAACCAGTTGATTCACCTGTATTATCTGGCGGCAAACCAGGTCCTCATAAAATTCAAGGTATTGGTGCAGGGTTTGTACCTGATACACTGGATACGAATATTTATGATGAAATTATTCAAGTTGGAACGGAAGAAGCATTTGCTGCAGCTAGACGTGTAGCTAGAGAAGAAGGTATCCTTGGGGGCATTTCTTCAGGAGCAGCTATACACGTAGCGTTAAAGGTTGCAAAGGAACTAGGAAAAGGTAAAAAGGTCCTTGCGATTATTCCTGATAATGGTGAACGTTATTTAAGTACTGCGCTTTACCAATATGATGCTGAATAAAAATTGAGAGGCGTTGGCGATTGCCGATGCTTCTTTTTTTGTGGAAAAGAGTCGGAGCGCCGCATAAGCAAGTCGAGACTCTTGCATGTTTTTTTGTAAACTATTTATATTTTCATGTATGATAAAAAGAGTGAAAAAAGGCTGCATAGGAGGAATTGATATGAGCACAACTCAAGAACAAATTCAATGTGGACCATATACTTTAGATTTCAGTAAAAAAACCATGATAATGGGCATTTTAAATGCAACTCCAGATTCCTTTTCAGATGGCGGTAAGTTCAATGAAATAGAAAATGCCGTTAAACGTGCAAAAGAAATGGTGGCAAATGGTGCAGATATTATTGATATCGGCGGGGAATCGACACGCCCTGGATTTGCGGCTGTCCCGGTCGAGGAAGAATTAGAGCGTGTGATTCCAATAATTCGGGCGATCACAGAACATGTTCAGGTACCGATATCCATTGATACGTATAAGGCAGAAGTGGCCAAACAGGCCATAGAAGCAGGTGCCCATATTATCAATGATGTATGGGGGGCAAAGGCCGATGAAAATATGGGACGAGTGGCAGCTGACTATGATGTTCCCATCGTGCTTATGCATAATCGTCATAATCGAGACTACAAGGTTTTTATGAGAGATGTCATCAATGACCTCTATGAAAGTATTGCGATTGTAAAAAATGCAGGGGTAAAGGATGAGAGGATTATCGTTGACCCGGGGATTGGGTTTGCAAGAGATTATCAAGAAAATCTACTAACCATGCAGAATTTAGATACGTTTGTCAAACTGGGCTATCCAGTTTTATTAGGTACTTCCCGAAAGACAATGATTGGACAAGCGTTGGACCTGCCTGTTCATGAAAGAATGGAAGGTACCGGAGCAACGATTTGTTATGGAATTCAAAAGGGTTGTCACATTATTCGTGTTCATGATGTCAAGGAAATGAGCAGAATGGCAAAAATGATGGATGCCCTAATAGGAAAGGGTGAAACAATTGGATAAAATCTATATCAATCGGATGGAATTTTACGGATACCATGGAGTTTTCCCGGAAGAGAACCGATTGGGGCAGCGATTTGCTGTCGATTTAGCCGTGTCCCTTGATTTAAAAAAAGCCGGTGAAACAGATGAACTGGAGCATTCTGTCAACTACGCTGAGCTCTATCAAATATCTAAAGACATAGTCGAGGGTCCACCCTATAAGCTAGTCGAAGCCGTGGCAGAAAATATTGCTGCTCTGGTTTTGAAAAGGTTTGGTCACATTTCCGAGGTTACCGTCAAGGTAATAAAGCCTGATCCGCCGATTCCGGGTCATTACAATTCGGTTGCAGTAGAAATTACAAGGAGAAGATAAAAGTGGAAAACACAGCATTTATTGCCCTTGGTTCGAATATCGGAGACCGTTATGATAATATAACGAGTGCAATCGACCAATTAGTAAGTTATTCTGACATTCATTTGGTAAATTACTCCTCCATTTATGAAACAGATCCTGTTGGTTATGAAGACCAAGATTTATTTTTGAATATGGTAATTGAGATTCAAACGGGGTTAACTGCAATGGAGTTATTAGAATTATGCTTAAAAACCGAATTGGAACTTGGAAGAAAAAGGGGAATCAGGTGGGGGCCGCGCACAATTGACCTTGACATTCTCACCTTTAACCAAGAAAATATTGAAAGCGAGAAGTTGATTGTTCCGCATCCTAGGATGTTAGAGCGGGCATTTGTAATCATTCCACTTTTAGAAATAACTCATGACAGCCAATTTTTAAAGATAAATCAATTGCTTGAATCATCATTAGAAGAATTACCTAACAAAGAAGGAGTCCGAATATGGAAGCGGAAAAATGGGGAAGACGTATTCGAGCCTATCGAAAGCTAAAAGGCTATACACAAGAAAGCTTTTCGAGGGAACTAGGTGTATCTGTATCAATTTTAGGCGAAATTGAAAGAGGAAACCGCCTGCCAGCAGGTGATTTGCTTGAAAGGATCGCTTCTTCACTAAAAATTAGTGTAGATGATTTAGCGCCTAAAGAATAAGCTGATTCTCGTTTAGCGCAGTGGTTGATGCTGGCACTTTGCAATTATAGTTTGAAAGAAATAAAGAGACCAAAGAGGAGGTCGTTTGCGCGTGTTGAAAATTGGAAATATTGAGATGAAGAATCCTGTCGTATTGGCACCAATGGCAGGTGTTTGTAACTCCGCATTCCGACTAACTGTTAAAGAGTTTGGTGCAGGGTTAGTCTGTGCGGAAATGGTAAGTGATAAAGGTATCGTTAATAAGAATGAAAAGACGATGAATATGCTTTACATCGATGAGCGTGAAAAACCGCTTAGTTTGCAAATTTTTGGCGGCGAGAGGGAAACCCTTGTCGAAGCAGCCAAATTTGTTGATAAGAATACCAATGCTGATATTATCGATATTAATATGGGTTGTCCTGTTCCAAAAATCACAAAATGCGATGCGGGAGCAAAGTGGCTTCTTGATCCAAATAAAATCTACGAGATGGTTTCTGCAGTGGTTGCAGAAGTGGAAAAGCCAGTAACTGTAAAAATGCGGATGGGCTGGGATGAGCAGCATATTTATGCGGTGAAAAATGCCCAGGCAGTAGAACGTGCTGGAGGAAAAGCTGTATCACTCCATGGTCGTACACGTGTTCAAATGTATGAGGGAAAAGCGAACTGGGATATCATCCGTGAAGTAAAGCAAAACCTAAACATTCCGTTGATTGGAAACGGCGATGTCCAGACCCCTCAGGATGCGAAACGGATGCTCGAGGAAACAGGTGTGGATGGGGTAATGATAGGAAGAGCGGCATTAGGAGATCCTTGGATGATTTATCGCACCGTTCAATATTTAGAATCAGGGATATTAATGCCTGAACCGACCGTTAGAGAAAAGATAGATGTTTGTATCCTTCATTTAGACCGCTTAATCGCACTTAAAAATGAGAATATAGCTGTTCGTGAAATGCGTAAGCATGCGGCATGGTATTTAAAAGGGGTACGCGGCAATGCAAATGCTCGTAATGCCATTAATGATTGTCTTTCTAGAGATCACTTAGTGACAATATTAAATGATTTAGTTTTAGAAGTTGAGGAAAAAGAACAAGGACAGCTAATTGTAGGGTGAATTTGACATTTCGTTTGTCACTTTCTATACTATTATTGATACTGCCAGTAGATTACTGGCAGTTTTTTTATATATATAAACATTTTTGATGTCTGAGATGGCAAGTTTGTGTAAAATAATAAAGTATGCAAAAAAAATGTAACTATTAGTGGGTTTACATAATTAAGAAATTTAATGGAGTTGATCGTAATGAGTCAGGAAGAATTAAATGACCAAATGAAAGTTAGACGGGAAAAAATGAATGCAATGCGAGAAGATGGGTTAGATCCATTCGGTAAGAGGTTTGAACGTTCTCATAGCACTATCGAATTGATTGAGCAATATGGAAATATGGAGAATGAAGAGCTAGAAGTTAAAAATATAAGTGTTACTCTTGCAGGGCGGGTCATGACCAAGCGGGGAAAAGGGAAAGCTGGTTTCGCTCATATCCAAGATCTAACAGGTCAAATTCAAGTTTACGTAAGGCAAGATGCAGTAGGAGAAGAGCGGTATAAAATTTTCAATTCTACTGATTTAGGCGATATTGTTGGAGTAGTTGGAAGTTTATTTGTTACAAAAATGGGAGAGTTCTCAATAAAAGTAACTAACTTTGTGTTTTTAACAAAGGCACTCCGTCCATTACCAGATAAATTCCACGGACTTAAGGATGTGGAACAACGCTACCGTCAGCGTTATTTGGATTTAATCATGAGTCAGGAAAGTAAGGCGACTTTTATTTCAAGAAGCCGTATCATTCAATCGATGCGTCGCTACTTAGATGACCACGGTTATTTAGAGGTTGAAACACCGATGATGCATTCTATCGCTGGTGGAGCATCAGCACGTCCCTTTATTACACACCATAATGCGCTTGATATGCCGTTGTTTATGAGGATTGCCATTGAGCTTCATTTAAAGCGGTTAATTGTTGGCGGACTGGAAAAGGTTTATGAAATTGGCCGTGTATTCCGGAACGAAGGTGTCTCAACCCGTCATAATCCAGAGTTCACCATGATTGAGCTTTATGAAGCCTATGCAGATTATCGTGATATTATGAGTCTAACTGAGAATTTAGTAGCTCACATTGCTCAAGAAGTAGTGGGTTCTACTACTATTCAATATGGCGAATATGAAGTAGACCTTAAACCTGAGTGGAAAAGACTTCATATGGTTGATGCGATTAAAGAATACACTGGTGCAGATTTCTGGAAAGAGATGAGTGTAGAAGAGGCTCGCGATCTTGCTAAGGAACATGGTGTTGAAATAAATGACAATATGCTTTATGGTCACATTGTTAATGAATTCTTTGAGCAAAAGGTAGAAGAAAAGCTAATCCAGCCAACCTTTATTTACGGTCATCCAGTGGAGATTTCGCCGCTTGCGAAGAAAAATGATGACGATTCAAGGTTTACAGATCGTTTTGAATTATTCATCGTAGCACGTGAACATGCGAATGCGTTTACCGAGCTTAATGATCCAATTGATCAAAGAGAACGTTTCGAAGCGCAACTAAAAGAACGTGAACAAGGAAATGACGAGGCCCATATGATGGATGAAGACTTCGTTGAAGCGCTAGAGTATGGTATGCCGCCTACAGGAGGATTAGGAATCGGAATAGACCGTTTGGTTATGCTGCTTACTAATTCACCATCTATCCGTGATGTCCTATTATTTCCGCTCATGCGTCATAAATAAGAGTTTTAAAAAGTGCCGGGGCTACTGGCACTTTTTTTAATGAAAACAGGAAAGAAGAGTTAGAATATTATTACTTTGAATTTTCCATGAAAAAACAAAAAATACTATTGCACTAGGTCTTTAATGGTGGTATATTAATATCTGTTGCTGCGAGACAGTGACAGTGAGAAAAAAAGAAGTTAAAAAAAGTTATTGACTTTCGGTTGATAACTTGGTAAGATAATAAAGTCGCTTTTGAGCGATAAAGAAATTGTTCTTTGAAAACTAAACAAATAAGA
>NZ_BCUX01000050.1 GCF_001591445.1 Neobacillus drentensis NBRC 102427
CCATAAAATTCTTCACAGCAGCAAATTTAATTGTTCCGCAGTAGCTCAGTGGTAGAGCTATCGGCTGTTAACCGATCGGTCGTAGGTTCGAGTCCTACCTGCGGAGCCAAACGGGGAAGTACTCAAGTGGCTGAAGAGGCGCCCCTGCTAAGGGTGTAGGTCGGGTAACCGGCGCGAGGGTTCAAATCCCTCCTTCTCCGCCATATTTAAGGCCCCTTGGTCAAGCGGTTAAGACACCTCCCTTTCACGGAGGTAACACGGGTTCGAGTCCCGTAGGGGTCATACAAAAAAACTGATAACAATAGGTTATCAGTTTTTTTGTGTTTAAATTTATTTAATGAAGTATTCTCCGCTTTTTCCATTCATGCCATATCTGGTCTAATCCCAAATACAAAATTTAAACGGGACAATATTCTGTAGTAATTATTATATTAATATAATAATTACCAGTATCTTCTCTGTAGTGAAAACGCTGGTAACGCTTACATACGCATAGATTTATCCTGATTTCGAACTATCTAATATTTAAAATCAAATAACTTTTTTGGACGAAAATCATAAAAATATTGAGAAATTTTTAAATAATTTTGACGATTATTGAAAGGAAATTTGATGAATGCTGTCGAAATTTGTCAAATCAAAAGTAAAAATGTCGATACACAACGGTTATTGTCAGAAAAGATAAAAAAGTTTTATGAGGAATATTGATTAATAGCAATTATAATTGGTTTTTGAAATACATTTTCATTGGGGATGAGGAGAGCCATGACAGTGAATACGTTTTTTCCGACGGACTATCAGTTACATTTATTTCACGAAGGAAATTACTTCCAAAGTCATCAGCTTTTTGGCGCTCATATCTTTAATAATTCCGATCAGGTTTATACACGATTTTGCGTATGGGCCCCTAATGCAAAGCAGATTAGGCTTGCGGGGGATTTTAATAACTGGAATGGTGAAGGGTATGAATTGCAGAAAGTTAATGACGAAGGAGTATGGATTCTAATTATAAATAGGGATCTAACAGGTAAGCTTTATAAGTATGAGATTTTTACACACTCAGGTGAGAGGTTGCTAAAATCAGATCCATTTGCTTTTTATTCTGAAATAAGACCCAATACAGCATCTATTGTTTATTCATTAAAAAAATCTGATTGGCAAGACAATCAGTGGATGAATCGAAGAGGAAAAAAGACCTTGCTGTCAGAGCCGGTAGTCATTTATGAAGTGCATTTGGGTTCTTGGAAAAAGAAAGAAGATGGAGAGTATCTAACTTATAAAGAATTGGCATCCGAACTTATTCCATACGTTCTTGAGCACGGATTTACTCATATAGAGTTATTACCTATTGTTGAACATCCGCTTGACGCCTCGTGGGGCTATCAAGGTACGGGTTACTTTTCTGTTACCTCAAGGTACGGGACACCTGATGACTTTAAAGAATTTGTTGATCAGCTTCATCAACATGGTATTGGGGTCATTCTTGATTGGGTCCCCGGTCATTTTTGTAAGGATGCACACGGTCTTTACCGTTTTGATGGGACTCATATTTATTCTTACAGCACAGCTAGTGACAGAGAAAATGCCGTTTGGGGAACTGCGAACTTTGACCTTGGGAAAGGAGAGGTCCAGAGTTTTCTAATTTCAAATGCACAATTTTGGATTGACTATTTCCATATTGACGGTTTTCGAATGGACGCTGTTGCAAATATCATTTACTGGCCAAATGGTTCCAATGAGAAGCGTGAAAATCCATTTGGAATTGACTTTTTGAAAAAACTTAACCAACATATTCATGAATATGAGCCGCATTTTTTAATGATTGGTGAGGACTCGACAGAATTCCCAAATGTCACAACTCCCGTTCCATATGGTGGGCTTGGTTTTGATTATAAATGGAATATGGGCTGGATGAATGACATGCTTGAATATATGGAAACTCCCCCTTACTCCCGTTCTGATGTCCATTCAAATGTAACTTTTTCATTTTTATATGCCTTTTTAGAAAACTTTATGCTGCCATTTTCCCATGATGAAGTTGTCCATGGAAAAAAATCATTGCTTGATAAAATGCCGGGAGATTATTGGGAGAAATTTGCGCAGCTTAGGCTTTTGTTGGGGTATATGTTTGCCCACCCGGGAAAAAAACTCTTATTTATGGGGTTTGAACTTGGCCAGTTTGCTGAATGGAAGGATAAAGAACAGCTTGATTGGAACTTAATGGACTATGAGATGCACCAAAAGTTAAATGCCTATGTAAAGTTATTAATTAAAGTCTATAAGCGGTCTAAGGCACTCTATGAACTCGATCATTTACAGGACGGATTCGAATGGATAGATGCCAATAATAGTCACCAATCGATTTTTTCTTTTCTGCGAAAAGGGAAGAAGACAGAAGAATTATTAGTAGTTATTTGCAATTTTACTGGTGTCAACTATCCTGTCTACAGAATTGGTGTTCCTAAATCAGGTGAGTATCGGGAAATTTTCAATAGTGATCAGATAGAATACGGTGGTACTGGATTGGTTAATAAAAAGACTGTTTTAGCAGAAGATGAACCATTCCATGGTCAGCCCTATTCATTAAATCTAACAATTCCCCCGTTTGGATTTCAAATCATCAGACCAGTTAAAAAGAGAAAGGAGCGAAAAGGAAATGGCAAAGAAGAAGTGCGTAGCCATGTTATTAGCAGGAGGAAAAGGTAGTAGGCTTAATTCGCTGACAAAGGATTTAGCGAAACCGGCCGTTCCTTTCGGAGGTAAATATCGAATTATTGATTTTGCATTAAGCAATTGCGCTAATTCGGGCATTGATACGGTTGGGGTATTAACCCAATACCAGCCTTTATTATTAAATTCCTATATTGGGATTGGCAGTGCATGGGATCTTGACCGTAAGGATGGCGGGGTGACCGTTTTACCGCCCTATGCAGAATCTTCCGAAGTGAAATGGTATACAGGCACGGCAAGTGCGATTTATCAAAACCTTAATTACCTGAAACAGTACCAGCCGGAATATGTGCTAATCCTATCAGGAGATCATATTTACAAAATGAACTACGAGAGTATGCTTGAGTACCATATTGAAAAAAGGGCTGACGTTACCATTTCCTTAATAGAAGTTCCTTGGGACGAAGCGAGCCGTTTTGGGATTATGGATACAGACGAGGAACTAAGAATAGTTGATTTTGATGAAAAGCCAGCGAATCCAAAGAATAATCTGGCCTCGATGGGCATTTATATTTTTAACTGGAATATACTTAAAGAATATCTTGAAATGGATGACCGTGTTCCTGAATCGAGTCATGACTTTGGTAAAGATGTAATTCCAATGCTTTTAGAGGAAAATAAAAAATTATTTGCCTATCCATTCAAAGGTTATTGGAAGGATGTCGGGACAGTTCAAAGCCTTTGGGAAGCGAACATGGATTTACTAAGAGAAGAGTGTGACTTAGATTTGTTTGATCACGGATGGAGGATTTATTCTGTGAACCCGAACCAGCCGCCTCAGTATATTTCTCCGGCTGCCGTTGTTAAAGAGTCGCTTATTAATGAGGGATGTACGATAGAAGGAGACATAGAAAAATCCGTTCTTTTTCAAGGGGTTACGGTTGGAAAAGGATCTACTATCTTAGAGTCTGTCATTATGCCTGATGCTATCATAGGCAATAATTGTTTGATTGAAAGGGCTATTGTTCCTTCTGAAGTGAAGGTGCCTGATGGGACCGTTATCCGCTCATTTGATGATGAAATTATTCTAGTTACTAATGAAATGTTAAGCGGGCTTTACCCTGCTTTTTAATATAATACTGGAGGGGCTTGGATTGAAGAAAGAGCTATTAGGAGTCATTGATGCCACCACATACCATGAGGATTTGGAAGATTTATTAGCACATCGTGCACTTGCTGCCCTGCCTTTTGCAGGTCGGTATCGGATTATCGATTTTGTTCTATCAAATATGGTGAATTCTGGCATCCGAAGTGTGGCAATTTTTCCAAAGATGCAGTACCGTTCGCTAATGGATCACCTGGGTTCTGGTAAGAATTGGGATTTAAATCGAAAACGAGATGGTCTATTCTTTTTCCCATCTCCTAGCGTTGATTTCGATGGAAAAAAGATTGGATCGTTTGAAAATTTTGCTGCAAATTTAGACTTCTTTTATCGCAGCACACAAGAATATTCTCTTATTTCCAATTGCTATACGGTTTTTAATATGAACTTTAGATCAATTTTAGAATGGCATAGCAATTCAAAATGTGACATCACCGAAATCCATCAAAAGGATGGAGGATCGATGGAGATGTACTTAATCAAAACATCCTTACTAATTAAGCTGATTGAAACACGTAATGAAACAGGCTATACCTGTATGAAGGATGCTGTTAATGATATTCAAAGTCTTTACACGATTTGTAATTATGAATATGACGGTTATGCCGTGATGATAGATTCAATCGAAAACTATTTTTCTACTAGTATGAATTTACTGCAGTCGGATGTCTGGAAAAAATTATTTATCAAAGAACAACCGATTTTTACTAAAGTAAAAGATGAGCCGCCAACCAAATATATTAAAGGGTCTGTTGTAAAAAATGCAATGATTGCCAACGGTTGTTTAATAAGCGGTTCCGTAGAAAATAGTATTATATCTCGAGGTGTGAAGATTGGAAAAGGAGCAGTTATTAAGAACTGTATCATCATGCAGAAGTGTGTGATTGAAGATAATTGTATTTTAGATTCCGTTATTTTAGATAAAGATGTGAAAGTTGAAGCAGGAACTCAATTAACTGGAACAGCGGGGTCACCATTCGTGGTACGTAAAGGAACACAACAAGGAGCGTTGATGAACTCGTGAAAGTATTATTTGCCGTATCGGAATGTGGACCATTTGCAAAATCGGGAGGCCTTGCCGATGTTGCCGGTTCCCTTCCAAAAGAATTAAAAAGTTTAGGTACTGATATCAGAGTTATTCTACCTAAATTCGGAACGATTTCAGAAGAATTTAAGCGAGAGATGAAAAAAATTAAAGAATTCACTGTTTCAGTTGGTTGGAGAAATCAATATTGCGGAATTGAAGAACTCACACATCAAGGAGTTACATATTATTTCGTCGATAATGAATACTACTTTAAACGTGAAAATTTATATGGCTATTTTGATGATGGGGAAAGATTTGCCTATTTTAATAGAGCTGTCTTAGAAACGCTTACCCAACTAGATTTTTTCCCGGATGTAATACATTGCCATGATTGGCATACGGCGATGATTCCTTATCTATTAAGAACTGAATATAATAATAGAAAAGGATACGGTCAAATGCGGACTGTGTTTACGATTCATAATCTTCAATTCCAAGGAATCTTCCCTAAAGAGATATTGGGAGATTTGTTAGGGATGGATTACAAATCCTTTCACTCCGGTCACTTAGAATTTTTCGGGAATATCAATTATATGAAGGGTGCTCTTGTAGCTGCAGATAAAATTACAACAGTAAGCCCGACATATAAAGAAGAAATTCAAACACCGGTATTTGGTGAAAAGTTAGACGGACTCCTGAGGGAAAGACAAGATGACCTTATTGGAATTTTAAATGGGATAGATGAAGATTTCTATAATCCTGCTTCCGACCCCTTAATATACCAAACCTATTCAGCGGCTAATCATCTAAATAAGGCGATTAACAAAACTGAGATTCAAAAATACTTTGGATTACCACAATCCACTCGTACCCCCTTATTAGTCATGATTACAAGGCTGACTAGGCAAAAAGGCCTTGATTTAGTTAAATGTGTCCTTCGTGAAATATTACAGGAAGATCTCCAGGTAATCATCCTCGGAACAGGTGATTATGAATACGAGGAACATTTAAGACAGGCAGCACGAATCTATCCTGAAAAATTAAGAGTCTTTACTGGGTTTAATGAAGGTCTTGCCCATAAACTTTATGCTGGGGCGGATTTGTTTTTAATGCCATCCCAGTTCGAGCCATGCGGGTTAGGCCAGTTAATTGCCATGAAATATGGTGCCATCCCGATTGTTAGAGAAACGGGCGGTTTAAATGATACGATCATTCCGTGGAACGAATTTACTGGAAAAGGAAATGGATTCTCCTTCTCCAATTTTAATGCCCATGATATGCTCTATACAATCAGAAGAGCTCTTGGTGTGTATCATGATTCAAAATCGTGGAAATCTATTGTAAAGCAAGCAATGGAAATGGATTATAGCTGGGCACAATCAGCCTATAGCTATAACCAATTATATGCAGAGATCGTTGCAAGGAGTGAAACACATGTTTTCTAATACGGTCGAGTTTAAGGAAACCTTTCTAAAAAGGATTGAGATGGTATGTGGAAAGAGTTTCTCGGAAAGCTCAGCCAGGGACCACTATCAAACTCTTGGAACAATGATTAGCGAATTTGTTAGTAAGGATTGGATTGCTACTAACGAGCGACATCTCGCCGCTAAAGGAAAGCAGGTTTATTACCTGTCTATTGAATATCTATTGGGGAAATTACTTAGACAAAACTTAATCAACCTTGGTGTGGAAGAGACAGTACAAGCCGGTCTAAAGGATTTAGGAATAGATTTAGGAGAATTAGAGGAGCTTGAGGCTGATGCAGGGCTTGGAAATGGTGGCTTAGGAAGATTAGCTGCCTGTTTTCTAGACTCACTAGCTTCCCTTAATCTGCCTGGCCATGGTCATGGCATTCGTTACAAGCATGGACTATTTGAACAAAAAATTGTTGATGGCTATCAAGTGGAATTACCGGAACAATGGTTGAAAAACGGAAACGTTTGGGAAATCCGCAAAACCGATGGTTCTATTAAAATCCCCTTTTGGGGGAAGGTAGAGTCGAAGACGGAAAATGGGCGCTTAGTATTTAATCATTTAAATGCTGAAACAGTTACGGCCGTGCCACACGACATGCCAGTTATTGGCTACCAGTCTAAAACCATCAATACATTAAGACTCTGGAATGCAGAGCCGTCGCAATTTCCTATGCATGTTGATATCTTAAAATATAAACGGGAAACGGAAATGATTTCTGAGTTCTTATATCCTGATGATACCCATGATGAAGGAAAGATTCTAAGATTGAAACAGCAATACTTTTTGGTATCCGCTAGTATACAATCGATTTTGAAGACCTACCGAAAACAACACAGCAGCTTGAATCAATTGCATGAACACATCTGTATTCACATAAATGATACGCATCCAGTGTTAGCTATCCCAGAGTTAATGAGAATCCTGCTTGATGATGAAGGCTTTGATTGGGAACAAGCATGGCACATTACAAAACATACTATTTCTTACACTAATCACACGACCTTGTCTGAAGCATTAGAGAAGTGGCCGATACATATTTTCGAACCGTTACTTCCAAGGATTTATATGATTGTAGAAGAGATCAATGAACGATTTTGCCATGAGTTATGGGAACAGACTCCAGGGGATTGGGAGCGGATAAAAGGACTAGCCATTATTGCAGACAATTTTGTAAAAATGGCTCATTTAGCGATTGTCGGAAGTTTTAGTATCAATGGGGTGGCGAAATTGCACACAGAAATTTTAAAGAAACGAGAGATGAATCAATTTTATCAACTGTTTCCAGAGAAGTTTAACAATAAAACTAACGGAATTGCTTACCGCCGCTGGCTGTTAAAAGCGAACCCAAAACTATCTTCTTTGATTACTGAGTCGATTGGCCCGGCTTGGACTCGTAAGGCTACAGAGCTTTCTCAATTACTTTCTTATCAAAAGGACTCTTCATTCTTAGAACAGCTATTAAAGATTAAAAATGAAAATAAACAAACCCTTGCGAATATTATTTTTGATAAGACAGGAACTGCTGTTGATCACAGTGCGATCTTTGATGTACAGGTAAAGCGCCTGCATGCGTATAAGCGGCAGCTTTTAAATGTTTTACATATCATGTATCTGTATAATCGAATCAAAGCGGATGCTAATTACCCTGTTGTTCCTAGAGTATTTATTTTTGGTGCGAAGGCATCGCCAGGCTATTATTATGCAAAAAAAATCATCAAATTAATAAATTCCGTTGCTGAAAAGGTTAATAATGACCCAGTAATCGGCGATAAAATGAAAGTCATTTTTCTTGAAAATTACCGTGTTTCCTTAGCGGAAAAAATCTTCCCCGCTGCAGATGTGAGTGAACAAATATCCACTGCTAGTAAGGAAGCTTCAGGAACAGGAAATATGAAATTTATGATTAATGGGGCTATGACGGTAGGAACTTTGGATGGTGCAAATATTGAGATTCGTGAATTAGTCGGTGATTCCAATATTTTCACGTTTGGACTAACCGCAGAAGAAGTTCTCCACTACTATCAGCACGGTGGATATCAATCCGATGAATATTACCACCATGATTATCGGATTCGTCAGGCAGTTGATCAGCTCGTGAATGGCTTTTTTCCTGGTGCCTATAACGAATTTGAACCAATATTCGATTCGCTCCTTCAGGAGAATGATCAATATTTTGTCTTAAAGGATTTTGCTTCCTATGCAGACACTCAACATTCCATTGGAGAAGCATTTACTGACCGAACCCGTTGGCAGCAAATGAGTCTTAATAACATCGCCCAAGCTGGCTACTTTTCAAGTGACCGCACGATTCAGGAATATGCTGACGATATTTGGAAAATAAAACCTATAAAATAAAAAGCTTCTGCAATCGCAGAAGCTTTTTTTTATAGATAGTGCCCAATGAATATTCCAACCGCTAATAGAAAACCAAAGATGGTATTTGTTTGCGCGGTTGCCTTCATGGCAGGTGCCATTTTAATTGGAATTGTGTTTTCAATAAAGCCTTTCGTTGCTTTCATGGCCTTTGGAGCGCTAAGAATAACAAGTGCGGTCCAAACTGGCAAAACACCAGTGATGATGAGTACCAAGACCCAAAGAAATGAAAAAGTGAACATCCCTGTTAGTAAATAAATTGCACCTTTTTTGCCTAATAGAATGGCCACTGTTTTACGGCCGTTTTCTTTGTCTCCATCCAAATCACGGATATTATTCGATAGCATAATCATACCAACTAAAATCATACTTGGAACTGAAACAAGTATGCTTGTGCTGCTGACTGTTCCCGTTTGAATAAAGAAGGCGATTAAAATAATCAGCATCCCCATAAAGAAACCTGAAAGAATTTCACCAAATGGTGTATAAGCGATTGGGAATGGACCTCCAGTATAAAAATATCCTACAGCCATACATATTATACCTACTACGGCTAACCACCAGCTGCTATTTGCACAAATATAGATCCCTAATAAAAGAGCTATTCCATAAAAGCCAAATGCAAGATTCAGGACTGTTTTTGGTTTGATTCCGTCACGAACAATCGTACCGCCAATCCCAACCGATTGGGCCGTATCCAGACCGCGCTTGAAATCGAAATATTCATTAAACATATTGGTTGCCGCTTGAATCAATAAACTCGCAATTAGCATGGCAAAAAATAGACCAAAGTGAATCTTCCCATGCTTAAGGGCTAGTGCCGTTCCAAGCAAAACTGGCACGAATGCAGCTGTTAATGTATGTGGGCGGGTCATTTGCCACCAAACTTGAAAGCCACGGTTAGATTCAACGACAGGTTTCGAGCTATGCTGTATATTTGGTTGCATATTATCTCTCCCTTGTTATTTTTCTCTCTATATAGGTTTAGAATCGATTATTTAATGGGCTTTGCCCAAACCTAAGTGTATGAAATTCAAGGATTAGTGTCAATTAATTTTTCTTATCAAATCTAGAAGATTATACCTGTTTGATTATTATTGGATGGTTGGTGGGAAAATAGAATTAATGAAATTTACTGAGAAGCTCATTTTTATCAATATGGTGAAAACTTGATATATAATAGGTATTGGAGCAGGTTTGCTAGTGACAACTATAACTGACTTCTTTACAATAGGAGTTGTATGTTAAATTTAGCAGAATATGAATGGATAACAGTCATTTCGGCTGTTTTGGAGGGATTTGTTTGGTTACCATTCAAGAATTAGAAATAATGGAACGAGGTCTTTTGGCTGTTAGCCATGCGAAAGAACTGGGACGTCCCATTTTGATTAGTGAAGTTCATAAAATGGACACGATTAACCCACTATCATTTTTTAATAAAGGAAAAGAGAATTATTGCGGGGAACGATTCTTCTGGAAGGACCCAACGGACGAGACCGTACTTGTTGGACTTGGGATTGCAAAACAAATTCAGACGGATCAGGCTTCTGACCGCTTTTTTCATGTTGAAAAGGAATGGGAGAAATTTTTAGAGGACTGCCTCATTTTTAATCCATATACAGAAATTGCTGTGGGGCCTGTCATGTTCGGAGGCTTTTCTTTCGATCCCCACAAGGAAAAAACAGATCTCTGGTCTAAGTACACTGATTCACTATTTCATATACCGAAATATCTATTGAGTATCATACGCGGTCAAACCTATTTAACCACGAATATTGTTTGTACCCCACAGGAGGATCCTTTTTTATTTAAAACAATAAGTGAAGAGAGAAATCAGCTACTAACTTCTCTCCATGATAACGAACGGATAAATACGGCAACCCTTCTAGAAACTAGAGAGATTAAACCTGAGCAGTGGAAAAAAACGGTCGACGGAGTTGTGAAGGAATTAACAGAAGGTCCACTTAAAAAGGTCGTCCTAGCCCGGGAACTGAGGCTTGTTTTTGACGATCAAGTAGAGGCAGAGGCTGTATTGAATAATTTATTTAATCAACAGCATGAAAGCTTTATATTCGCATTTGAATCGAATGGTGATTGTTTTATAGGGGCATCTCCCGAGAGACTGGTCAAAAAACAAGCAAATGAAGTATATTCTACCTGTCTTGCCGGTTCTATTCCACGGGGGAAAACAGAAAAAGAAGACCAGCAACTAGGTCAATTGTTATTAAATGATCAAAAGAATCTAATTGAACATGGTTTCGTTGTTGAAATGATTAAGGAAGCACTTGAAGAATCATGTGAAGAAATTATCCTGCCTGACAAGCCGCAGCTTATGAAGATTAGGGATATTCAGCATCTCTATACCCCTGTTATCGGTAAATGCCATAAGGATGCTTCTTTGCTGTTATTAGTCGAACGGCTACACCCCACACCAGCACTCGGCGGACTTCCTAAGGATGAAGCAGTGGTGAAAATTAGACAAGTAGAAGAACTTGATCGTGGTTTCTACGCCGCCCCACTAGGTTGGGTGGACTACAGAAAAAATGGCGAATTTGCTGTTTCCATTCGCTCTGGGCTGATCCAGGGGAAAGAGGTATCCTTGTTTGCAGGCTGTGGAGTAGTTGCCGATTCTGACCCGGAAAGTGAATACTTGGAGACGAGTTTGAAATTTAAACCCATGCTCCGAGCCCTTGGAGGAAATTGATATGAATCATCAAGAATCATTAACAGCTTATATTGCTGCCGTTGTTGCAGAGCTTATTTTTTCGGGAGTAACAGATGTCGTAGTCAGCCCTGGTTCAAGGTCAACTCCAATGGCGATGATTATGGCAGAGCATCCGGATTTAAAAGTCCATATCCATGTAGACGAACGGTCAGCGGCCTTTTTTGCCTTGGGGATTGCCAAGTCGTTAAATAGGCCAGTAGCGATTCTATGTACATCTGGTACGGCAGCAGCAAACTATTTTCCAGCGGTTGTGGAAGCACGTTATGCACGGGTTCCATTGATCGTTCTAACAGCGGACCGGCCGCATGAATTGAGAGAAGTTGGTGCACCGCAAGCCATTGATCAAATTCATTTATATGGGAAGCATGTAAAATGGTTCTCTGAAATGGCATTGCCTGAAAAAAGTGATGAAATTATCCGCTATGCCAGAACCGTTTGTGCCAGGGCAGTGGCGATTGCCACTAGTGCCCCCTCCGGTCCTGTTCATTTGAATTTTCCGTTCAGAGAGCCGCTCATTCCAAAGCTGGATGAGGAGCTCTTCGAGCTTAATGAACGACCCAACGGGTATATAAAAGTTCAAAACGGGGACTTAACGCTTTCAGATGAACATTTTCAGGAAATAGCAAACAGGCTTACTAAGACAAATAAAGGTGTTATTATTTGTGGAAACATGGGAGATCCGGAATTTCCTAAAGCGGTTACGCAATTAGCTGAGCAATTAAATTTTCCAATTATTGCAGACCCCTTATCACAATTAAGAAGTGGGCAGCATAGCCTTGAAAATATTATTGAAACGTATGATACTTTCTTACGGGTTGATGATGCAAAATCGTTTCTTAAACCGGATGTTATTTTAAGGTTTGGAGCGATGCCCATATCAAAGGCATTAACGATATTTTTAAAAGAAAATGGAAGCGCAGAACAATATGTTATTGATGGCGGCGGCGGATGGCGTGATCCCTCAGCGTTATCAACAAATATGATTTTCTGCAATGAATCACTATTCTGCGAAAAGTTGTTATCCTATACTGTTCCGAACTCTTCATCCGAATTTTTAATGAAATGGAAAAAAATAAACGAGCTAACCAAAGGAAATATGACTGCTCTAAGAGATATCACAGAATTAAGTGAAGGCAAACTATTCTATCAATTAGCCGAGATGGTACCAGAAGGTGCGACCCTTTTTGTTGGAAATAGCATGCCAATTCGCGACTTAGATAGTTTTTTTCTCAACAATAATAAAGAAATCAAAGTAATGGCCAACAGGGGAGCCAATGGGATCGATGGAACTGTCTCTACCGCGTTAGGTGCTGCTTTATACTCGAAATCCTTCTATCTTGTTCTCGGCGATTTGACCTTCTTCCATGACTTAAATGGTCTAATTGCGGCAAAATTGTACAATCTAGATATTAATATTCTTCTTGTTAACAATAATGGAGGCGGAATTTTTTCCTTCCTGCCACAATCGGAGCATTCTAAGAACTTTGAATTGCTGTTTGGAACGCCACTAGATCTTGAATTTGAGCATGCGGTAAAGATGTTTAAGGGTGAATTTACAAAGATTGAAGATTGGGACCATTTAGAGTCTGAAATGATGAAGGCTACTAATCAAACGGGATTAAAAGTATATGAGCTTAGAACAAACAGAGACGTTAACCGGGACGAACACCGCGAATTTTGGAGTTTTGTTTCCGGGGAAATATCGAACTTTGTCAAAGGTGAATAGTAAATGCAGATTATTAGCAACGGAATTCAATATCATGTCGAAGTATGCGGTGAAGGATCTATTCCACTTGTTCTTTTACATGGATTTACTGGGGACACCTCGACATGGACTCCTTTCTATGATGCTTGGGGGAAGCAAGTGAAACTAATTAGTCCTGACATCATTGGACATGGAAAAACGGAATCACCCGATGTACTTAGCCGTTACCAAATAGAATCAGTTGCAAAGGATTTAAAAGCGATCCTTGAACATTTTGATGTTGAGCAAGTAGATTTGCTTGGTTACTCTATGGGGGGAAGACTTGCCCTTACCTTTGCCCTACTGTTCCCAACGCGGGTCCGAAAATTGATACTTGAGAGTGTCTCACCCGGCTTGGCAACAGAAGATGAAAGACATCTTCGCCGTATGAAAGATGCAGAACTTGCTCATTTTATTAAAGAACGAGGGATACGCTGGTTTGTAGATTATTGGGAAGGGATCCCCCTTTTTCAAACGATGAATCGACTGCCTTCAGCACAAAAGCAAGTCATAAGAGAACAACGTTTAAACAATTCGCCTAGTGGGCTTGCTAATAGTCTGCTGGGGATGGGAACTGGCTCCCAGCCCAGCTGGTGGGGGAAATTAAACAAACTGACATGCGAGGTTATGCTTTTAACGGGTAAAGAAGATAAAAAGTTTTGTGATATTGCGGATAAAATGATGAAAGAGCTTAAAAATAGCTCATGGACGGTTATTGAAGGCAGTGGGCATGCAATTCATGTGGAAGAACCTGAAAAGTTTGGTACAATAGTAAGTGACTTTTTGTCAGAAGAATAAATAAAAGGAGGATTTCATTTTGACAGTAGAATGGATTGCAGGACGCAAGTATGAAGAAATTTTATATGAAACATACAATGGTATTGCGAAAATCACCATTAATCGTCCACATGTACATAATGCATTTACGCCGAGAACAGTTTCGGAAATGATTGATGCTTTCGCCTATGCGCGAGATGATTCAAGTATAGGGGTTATTGTTTTAACTGGTGCAGGAGAGAAGGCATTTTGCTCCGGTGGTGACCAAAAAGTCCGGGGCCATGGAGGATATGTTGGAGAGGATCAAATTCCTCGTCTCAACGTTCTTGACCTGCAGCGCCTCATTCGTGTGATACCGAAACCTGTTATCGCCATGGTAAAAGGATATGCTATTGGTGGCGGTCATGTGTTGCACATTGTGTGTGACTTAACGATTGCAGCTGATAACGCTATTTTCGGACAAACTGGACCGAATGTAGGGAGCTTTGATGCTGGTTATGGTTCAGGCTACCTGGCTAGAATTGTTGGACATAAAAAGGCTCGGGAAATTTGGTTCCTTTGCCGTCAGTACAATGCCCAAGAGGCACTTGATATGGGCTTAGTTAATACAGTGGTTCCGCTTGAAAGAGTTGAAGAGGAAACAATCCAATGGTGTAATGAAATTCTGGAGAAAAGTCCTACGGCCCTTCGTTTCTTGAAAGCAGCTATGAATGCTGATACAGACGGCTTAGCAGGTCTTCAGCAATTCGCCGGTGATGCAACCCTGCTTTACTATACAACCGATGAAGCAAAAGAAGGGCGCGACTCCTTTAAGGAAAAGCGTAAGCCTGATTTTGGTAAATTCCCTCGTTTTCCTTGATAGTTTTTCCGGCAGCTTGATGGTTCCCATCAGGCTGTTTTTAATAGAAAGACGGGTACGAGCAAGACAGATTTGGAAAGGTGACAGATATGCAAAGCGAAAAGATGCCTAATTTTTTAAAGAAAAGAGCGTTTCTAACCCCTGAACGGACCGCCGTTTATTTTCAAGAACAAACGATAACCTTCGGAGAACTCTACCATCGTTCTTATCAAGTAGCAGGACAGTTAGAAGCGATAGGGGTAAAAAAAGATCAATATGTCGGAGTGCTATTAAAAAATAATCTTGATACTATTGTTATTTTATTTGCACTCCAGCTGTTAGGTGTTCATTCTGTAATTTTAAACAACCGCCTCGCTCCGGCGGAATTGGTCTGGCAGTTAAAAGATTCAAATGTGGCTTCTTTACTACTTGACGACTCTTTTTCTGATACAAGAGCATTCATAAATAGACAGCTTCCATCCTTATACACGGTAACGACGGGGGACTTATTAACCGGGATTACTTGTGAACCCGATATTCAGGAAGAAATCTGCTTGTCGGAAGTATGTACGATTATGTATACATCAGGAACGACAGGAAATCCCAAAGGGGTAATTCAAACCTATGGAAATCACTGGTGGAGTTCGGTAGGTTCAGCCTTAAATTTGGGCTTTATAGAAGGTGATTGCTGGCTTTGTAACGTTCCGCTCTTTCATATTAGCGGCTTTTCAATTTTAATGCGCAGTGTCATCTATGGGATGCCTATCGTTCTCCACGACCACTTTGATGCGGAAGATACCATTAAAGATATTCAAGATAAAAAAGTGACAATCATGTCAGTTGTTGGTACAGCCCTAAGACGAATTGTTGATGCTCTTCAAGACAGTCGCCTTCCAGATCATTTTCGCTGTATGCTTCTTGGAGGAGGACCCGCGCCATTACCATTACTCCAAGCGTGTGTAGAAAAAGAAATTCCTGTATTCCAAACCTATGGAATGACTGAATCCTCCTCACAAATCGTAACACTTGCTCCAGAGTATAGTCTGTCAAAACTGGGCTCGGCCGGAAAGCCATTATTCACCTCGCAAGTTCAAATTATTGCAGAAGATGGCAGCCAAGCTCCCTCAGGTGTGCCAGGTGAAATTGTCGTAAAAGGACCTAATGTTACCCCTGGTTATCTATTCCTTCCTGAAGTAACAGAAGAAAAGTTTCAAAATGGTTGGTTCCACACGGGAGATATGGGGTACTTAGATGAAGAAGGCTTCTTATATGTACTTGATCGGCGTTCTGACCTGATTATTTCAGGGGGAGAGAATATTTACCCTGCCGAGATTGAGGCGGTTTTGTTAGCCCATCCGGATGTCGCAGAGGCAGGGGTTACAGGTTTAGTGAATGAAGAGTGGGGACAAGTGCCGATTGCTTTTATAATAAAAAAGGCGGGAACCAATCCTTCTAGTGAGGAACTTGAGCAATTTTGCAAAGAGCGATTAGGAAAATATAAGGTACCGAAAGCATTTTATTTTATGGAAGAATTGCCTAGAAATGCTTCGAAAAAACTGCTGCGCCGGGAGCTGCGGAAGTGGGTGGATCAATGATGACGATAGCATCAGTTGAGTTGAATGTCATCCAAATGCCCTTAAAGGAACCGTTTCTAACCCATTTAGGAGCCGTGACGGACCGTGAGGGAATCATCATTAGGATAACCAACTCAGATGGTGTTACAGGGTTTGGTGAGGGCGTGGCATTTTCCACCCCGTGGTACACAGAAGAAACGGTAAAAACAAGTTTACATATGTTAACTGATATTTTGATTCCTTTATTAAAAAAGAATCCGATCAATCATCCCCAAGAGGCTTCACTGCTTTTTCGCTCAATAAGAAGGAACAATATGGCTAAGGCCGCATTAGAAACGGCTCTGTGGGATTTATTTGCAAAAAGTTATTCACAGCCGCTAGCAAAAACCTTAGGCGGGACAAGCCCGCTTATTCCATCAGGTGTAGTGGTGGCAACAGACTCAACTAAAAATGCACTCCAACAAATTGAACAATATCTTGAGGCTGGTTATCAGCGGATTAAAGTAAAAATAAATCCACGGCAAGATTATTCTTTTCTCTCTGAAATTTGCAGCGTTTATCCAGACCTCGCAATCATGGCAGATGCCAATTCTGCCTATACCTTAAAAGATATCGACCGAATAAAGGCACTGGATGACTTTAACTTGCTGATGATTGAGCAGCCGCTGGGCTTTGATGATATTCTTGAACACGCAATGCTGCAAAAAGAAATAAAGACACCTATTTGTTTAGATGAAAGTATCGTTAGCTTTGAGGATGCTCGAAAAGCTATTGAGTTCGGAAGCTGTCAAGTGATTAATATAAAAGTGGGCAGAGTTGGCGGCTTGTATGAAGCGAAACGAATTCATGACTATTGCTTGGAAAAGGGCATACCTGTCTGGTGTGGAGGAATGATTGAATTTGGAATATCCCGCGCCCATAATATTGCACTCGCCTCATTACCAGGCTTTACAATCCCAGGAGATATCTCCGCCTCTAATCGCTTTTGGGAGGAAGACATTATCACTCCCGAGGTAACTGTAGAAAACGGATTCGTAAAAGTCCCATCCGGACCTGGAATTGGATTTGAAATAAACGAGAAAAGATTACAGGAAGTCTTGTTATCGAAAGAAACATTTGCTTTATAAAAAAATGAACCAGGTAAGAGCCTGGTTCATTTCAGCAACTATTAATTATTTAAAGCGGTTTTTAATGATTCAAGATTTTGATTCATTAATGAAAAATAGGTTTCTTTGTTTTTGATGTTATCGGTGGACAAAACAGCAAGATTATGAATTGGTAATGCTTTTGCACCAATTTCTTTTTGAACAATTTTTCCAAGCTTTGAATGGACATTTTGTTCGAAAAGCATATAGTGCAAACCATCTTGTTCAGCAACAGAGATTATTTTTTCTAATTCTTTCTGGGTTGGCTCATTGGCCGTAGACAGCCCTGAGATGCTGATTTGTTCAATTCCGTACCGTTTTTCCCAATAACTAAACGCCGCATGTGTAACGATAATTTTTTTATGCTTTGCATTTGTGAGTGCCTGCTCATAATTAGTATTTAATTCATCTAACTTTACGGCAAGTTGTTGAAAATTTTCATTAAATAATTGTTTGTTTTGAGGCATTTGTTTGATTAAGCCATCACGAATGACCGCAGCCATTTCTTTTGAATAAATCGGGTCAAGCCACACATGTGGATTGACATCCTTGTGAGTACCATCTTGTTCTTCTTCATGTGAATCGTCAAATTTTGGGAGCTTAAGATCCTCAGCTGTTGGGATTAATGTAACATGTTCATTTTTTAATGTTCCTTTAGCTTTTTCCACAAATCCTTCCAGCCCAAGACCAATATAGAAAAATACGTCTGAATCGGCTAAATTCATCATATCTTTTTGGGATGGTTCAAATGTGTGTTCATCTGCCCCAGGCGGATAAATCGTTTTAACATTTACATATTTTCCGCCAATTTGTTCAGTAAAATATTGAAGTGGGAATACAGTTGTATAAACAGTTAACTGATCCTTCTTTTTTTGTACTTGGTCTTTAACATTTGTACAGGCGGACAACAGAAGGCTTAATGGTAGTAGAATAGAAAGGATACGGATGATTTTTTTCATAATGACTCCTTAAAAATATTATTAAATCGGATTAATTACGATTTGTTTTCGAAAATTTTTTTGAATTCTGAATAATGATTAATACATAATACGGAACGATTCCGATTTCCATAAGTATCTTACAAAAAATCTTCCTCAAAAGCAAGGATAAAATTTTGTTTCATCATCAAAAATTAGGTATGCTTATAAAAACAAAGGAAAGGGTGGTTATCATGAGTAACTCAACATTATTGAATGAGCTGTTAGATTATAATAAGAAATTTGTGGAGCAGCATGAATATGAAAAGTACGAAACAACCAAATTTCCGAATAAACGCATGGTGATTCTAACATGTATGGATACTAGATTATTGGAGCTATTGCCCAAAGCATTAAATTTGGGGAATGGTGATGTGAAGCTTATAAAAGACGCTGGCGGACTAGTGTCACACCCGTTTGGAAGTGTGATGAGAAGTATACTAATTGCTGTTTATCAATTAAAGGCGCAGGAGGTTTTAGTCATTGCTCATTATGATTGCGGTATGAGCGGTCTAAAAGCCGAACCGGTGATTGAAAGTATGAAAGAGCGTGGAATATCAGAAGAAACCTTTGATACCCTTACATATTCTGGCATCAACATCAAACAGTGGTTACAAGGGTTTGATGATGTAACAGAGAGTGTTAAGCACAGTGTGGATATCATAAAAAATCATCCATTAATGCCAAAGGATGTACCGGTGCATGGATTGGTCATCGACCCTAAGACAGGAAAGCTTGATTTAATTGTTGATGGGAATAAGAATTAAGGCTTATCTTTTTCAGGTACAGGATCCAGACCACCAGGATGAAAGGGATGGCATTTTGCTATCCTTTTGATTGTAAGCCAGCCGCCTTTGAGCGCACCAAACCGTTGAATGGCTTCTAGGCCATAATGGGAACAGGTCGGATAAAACCGGCAGGTTGGCGGTTTTAATGGTGAGATAACTATTTGGTAAAAACGAATAATCGCTAGGAACGCTTTTTTAAGCATGACCATCTCTCCTTATCTACAATTATTTACAACATACCATAATTTAATAATCTCGTCTAAATTGTTAAATGTATGTAAGTGGATGAAAAAACTCGGAATTTATTGTATGATAAATGGTAGATAAAAAAAGGAGTGATATCGATGCCTTCAGTTGAAAGCTTTGATTTAGATCATAACGCTGTTAAAGCCCCTTATGTAAGACATTGTGGAGTCCATAAGGTTGGAAGTGACGGGGTTGTTAATAAATATGATATTCGTTTTTGCCAGCCGAATAAACAGGCGATGAAACCTGATGTGATTCATACACTCGAGCACTTGCTTGCTTTTAATCTTCGCAAGCATTCCGAGAAGTATAACCACTTCGATATTATCGATATTTCACCAATGGGCTGTCAAACAGGGTATTATCTTGTCGTTAGCGGTGAGCCGAAGGTTGAGGAAATCATTGATCTTTTAGAAGATACAATGAAAGATGCCCTTGAAATCATTGAAATTCCTGCTGCAAATGAAAGACAATGCGGCCAGGCAAAACTACATGATTTAGAAGGGGCCAAACGTTTAATGCGTTTTTGGCTTGAACAAAGCAAGGAAGACCTTAAACAAGTATTTGCTTAATCCTATAAAAAATTCCTATTCTACTTGAATAGGAATTTTTTTAAGCTTTATTTTGGTCATGGTCGGTGTCTTTTTCTTTCATTTCTTGGTCAATATATGGATTATTTTCTAATGGGTCGACAGTATGTTTATACGTGTAGGCTTTAGAAGTGGTACCCACGGCAAGAATAAGGACAACGATAACAATAATAATACAAATTGCAGCTACTACATACATGAGTGAGTATGCCTCCTTTTTTCTCTATTGTAGCATGAATTAGTATTTTTTTGAGAAAAGAAAAAGGGAAGCCCGCTGTAAGGGCTCCCATCCTAATGTTATTATGTACGATCAATGAATATTTCGAGGATGATAAGTATTTGTGCGGTGCTGTCCGTACTCTTCTTGGGCGAATTTACCTTTCAAACTTTCAATTAAGTAAATACCCATTAAATTGTATAATTCCTGCTTATCCATTTCTTGGATTAACGCAAGTAAATCTTCATGTGACATTTCTTCTAAAAACGCAAAGGCCAGCATGTCGATATCCTCTTCATCACCTGTAAGCTTGTTCCGGTACATTTCGTACAACTCATCTACTAATTTCATTTTGTACACCTCCTAGTTATCTTTTCCCTTATAAAGATAAAATAATGCTAACTTAACCATTTGTAAATTGACTGAAAAGTCTGTTTCTTTAGTTGTATGTTTATTATAGCGTATTTACTTCTAAAAAATGACTCGAAATTTGACAAAGAATAAATTTTTTCTATTTGCAAATTACTAATAAGTAAAAGGGGATGACGTAATGGATGAGCAAAAGAAAACCTATTATATTGATGTTGGAAGCGGTGAAATTTCTCAAAGTCCCACAAGTTCAACCTGGAGCTATAAAATTCAGGCTGATAGTGAAGAAATTACCCAATTGCGGGAGCTTTTTGATCAAAACTATTCCACTGAATGGAAAAACTTTTTTAGAGCCCATGTTCCATATGTGGAGTATCATTATGACCGTGAAAACGATGCATATGACAGTACCATTCAACAAGTGTATGGAATGTTGCATAAACTTGGTGATGAGGAAGCAAAAAATCATATTGAAAGTATGAATATACTGCCAGAATAAAATAATTACCTGGTAAGAAAAATCCTAACTTTAGGATTTTTCTTTTTTTCATTATAATTAGATTAAAACTGTTGAGGCGGAATTTAGAATGATACATTTTTTAGATAAAAATGAAAATCCGGTAGATTTGTCTTTTTCACAAAATGCTTTCGAAGAGAAAGCCAAGCATGTGTTGGTCATTTGCCAATATAGGGAGGAGTGGCTACTGACGAACCATAAAGAAAGAGGACTCGAATTTCCCGGCGGAAAAATGGAATCAGGGGAAACTCTTGAAGAGGCTGCACACCGCGAAGCATATGAGGAGACTGGCGCCATTTTAGGTAAGCTAAAATTTATTGCTGAGTATAAATTTTCAGACCCGATGAAGTCATATGTGAAAGCGGTCTTCTGGGGTAAGGTCGATCGGGTGGAGGAAACGACTAGTTACCACGAAACCAGGGGTCCCGTTTTAGTTACAGGTGATATATTGCAAAAGCGATTCGGAGATCATTACAGCTTTATCATGAAAGACCAAGTCGTCGAACAATGTGTTACACTCATTCAAAAGTTACAAAACGAAAAGGAATAGTAGAAAGTCATGCCAATCCACTATTCCTTGATAATTTTTTTCTCTAATAATTCGACGAGCTGATACATAATCGTGGCAAATACAGCGATAACCAACAGGGATAAGAAAACAAGTGTAAAATTAAAGACTTGGAAACCGTAAATGATCATGTATCCGAGCCCTCTTGATGATACAAGAAATTCTCCGACGATCACACCGACCCAGGAGAGGCCGACATTCACCTTTAAGGTAGAAATGATCGTTGGAAAACTCGCAGGTAGGATAGCTTCTTTGAAGCATTGCCATCGACTGGCACCGAAGGTTTGGAGCACTTTTAGATAGTTCGGATCGACCTCTTTGAATGAGGTATAAACTACAATGGTTGTAATGATAATCGAGATAATCGCACCCATGGCAATAATTGATGAATACCCCGGACCTAACGCCACAATTAAAATAGGTCCTAAGGCAACCTTTGGCATTGCATTTAAAATGACAAGATATGGATCGAGCACCCTGGAAATCATCGGGGACCACCAGAGGATGGCAGCTAGAATTGTCCCTAATAAGGTGCCAAGGATAAATCCAAAAACAGTTTCTGTTAATGTTACGCCTATATTACTGACTAGTGTTCCATCCTGAATTTTTTCAAGAAGTAAGTTCCATATCTTCGAAGGAGAACTGAAAAGTAACGGGTCAATCCATTGTTTCTGACTGGCCAATTGCCAACTGGAGAAAAAGACGATGAATATAATCGCTTGATAAAATCCAACCCATCTTTTTTCAATCTTTAACGATTGAATATAGTTTTTATGGAGTAGCTCCGGCTTATTCTTTTTCTCGCTCAAGAGACTCCAACTCCTTCCATATCGTTTGAAAAATACTTGAAAAGGCCGCGTGATTTCTTGCTTCAAATGGGGATATATTTCTTAGCTCCTCTGGCATCGTAAAGGTTTTATAGATTCTTCCTGGACTGGGTGAAAGTAAAAAGACCCGATCACTCATGGCAATAGCCTCACCAATATCGTGAGTAACAAGAATCGCAGTTTTACCAAATTCATCTAGGGTTTGGGAGACTAAATCTTCAAGTTTCAACTTAGTCTGATAATCGAGAGCGGAAAAAGGCTCATCAAGCATAAGCAGCTTTGGTTCAGTAGCCAGGGTGCGGACGAGAGCAACCCGCTGCCTCATCCCGCCTGATAACTGCCTGGGTAGTTGTTTTTCAACCCCGGCTAATCCGATTTGATTAAGGAGGCGAAGGGCTGCAGCTTTTGTGTTTTGATTCAACTGTTTGGATAACTTTAGACCGATCAGGATATTCTCTTCAATCGTCTTCCAAGGAAATAAATAATCCTGTTGGAGCATATAACCGATTTGATTTTTTGCGGTGGTTACAGGTTTATTTTCTAACAAGACGGTTCCTTGCGTTGGTTTAAGCAAACTAGAAATAATCGAAAGCAGAGTTGTCTTACCACAGCCGCTTGGGCCGAGGAGGGAGACAAATTCGCCCTCCTCTACTGTTAATGAAATATTGGAGAGGGCCGTGGTGGCGGAAGTTTTGGTGAAATAGGTGTGATGAATATTTTCAACGGTTAAAAAAGTCATAGGACGGCCTCCCTTTCCTTTATTCTTTGATTATTCTTTCAGCAATTTCTGTGTTTACAAGTGTTTGATGATCGACTTCTTTTGGCAGTACACCAGCTTCTTTCATGATGTTTTGAAGATTACTCCATTCTGCTTGATCAAGAATGGGATCTGTAGCAAAAGAGCCTTGACTTTTATAGCGCTCAATAACAGTGGTCATAATTTCTAAATCTGTGTCCGGGAAGTATGGTTCCACTGCTTTAGCAATTTCCGCGGCGCTGTGCGATTCAACCCACTGTTGTGCTTTGTAGATTGCTCGTGTGAACTTTTCAACCGTTCCCTTATGCTCTTTCATATAGCTTTCCTTGGACATAAAAGTTGTATATGGGACGTGACCGGACTCTTTACCGAAAGAAGCAACAATATGACCTTTTCCTTCTTTTTCAAAAATACTTGCCGTTGGCTCAAATAACTGCACAAATTCGCCAGTTCCGGAGGCAAAAGCATTGGCAATATTGGCAAAATCAATATTCTGGATTAAGTTCAAATCCTTTTGTGGATCAATCCCGTGTTTCTTTAAAACAAACTCACCAACCATCTGAGGCATACCGCCTTTACGTTGCCCTAAGAACGTTTTACCTTTTAAGAGATCCCATGAAAAATTATCAATCTTTTCTCGAGCAACGAGGAAGGTACCATCTGTCTGAGTTAATTGGGCAAAATTGATGACCGGGTCGTTTGCCCCTTGCGCGTAAACATAAATGGATGTTTCTGAACCAACCAGGGCTACATCAGCACCCCCGGAAATTAGCGTGGTCATGGTTTTATCGCCGCCGGGAGTAGTTGTGAGTGTAACGTCTAAACCTTCAGCCTTGAAAAACCCCTTGGCTAGGGCAACATACTGTGGAGCATAGAAAATAGACCGGGTAACTTCAGCGATTCGAACTTTCTCAAGTTTCTTCGTGTCATTTTTTGTGGTGCTATTACAAGCGACAAGTGAAAACATAAGTATAGTGATGAGCAGAAAGGAGAAACTGAACTTTAACGATTTTTTCATGAAGCGAGCCTCCTTATATTTCGAAAAATCTGGGCTAATTGCCTAAGATATATTATGAAAAGGAGAAAAAAGTGTGAATGCCCAGTGATTATAAATTTACGAAAAAGGGAAGTTTTGCAGATGAACCAAAACAGTAATGGAAGAATCATTGATATCATGCGCTTTCCTTCTCCAAATCCGAACGTTGAATTAAAAGTCATTACATACCTTTCCAATGGATTACGAGTGAAAGGATTGCTGGCGGTACCGATTGGGGAAGGTGCGTATGATGGATTCCTTTATTTACGCGGCGGCATTAAAAATGTCGGCAAAGTTCGACCCGCAAGGATTGCCCAGTTTGCTGCTGAGGGCTTTATTGTTTTTGCCCCTTACTATCGTGGAAATCAGGGTGGGGAGGGCAATGAGGATTTTGCCGGCGACGACCGGGAAGATGCATTTTCAGCCTTTTTGCTGTTAAAATCATTACCTAGGGTGCAAGAAATACATATTTTTGGGTTTTCACGTGGTGGTGTAATGGCGCTATTAACAGGGATTGAGTTTCCTGAAACTGCCTCTGTTGTCACCTGGGGTGGGGTCAGTGATATGTCTCTCACCTATATGGAGCGGAAAGATTTACGGAGAATGATGAAACGAGTCATTGGCGGAACCCCGCAGAAGTTTCCAGAACGGTACGAAGACAGGACCCCGCTTTATCAACTGGAAAGGATGTCGGCCCCTGTTCTGATAATCCATGGGATGAAGGATGGAAATGTTTCGGTGGAGCATGCGTATCGACTTGAGAAAAGGCTAAGGTTATTAGAAAAACCAGTCGAAGCATGGTACTTTAACGAGTTTACACATTACTTTCCCCCAGTTGTAAATAGAAAAGTAGTTAATGATTTAACGAAGTGGATGAAAAGTCATCGCAAAAGATGATATTATATAGGTAATACAAGTAGAGGAGCGGATATTAATGGGTATGCCTCTTGAGTTAAATACGATGATTGTGACTAAAGGCCGAGAGAAACGGGTCGAGGAAAACGTCTTTTTGTTAGAAAAAGAAGGGTACAGACTTTATCCAATCGAGATTCCAATTGATGTTAGAAAAACAATGGATAGTGATTCAAGCGGTACCGCATTGATAAAAAAAGTAGAGTTGCAAAATAACACCACGACCATAACCTATCAATTAATTTCATTGAATTCAACGAACTAATAAGTAAGAAAGCCCATATCGAAATGATATGGGCTTTAGTGTTTCATTGAAATTAGATGATGTCCAGCTCCAGCTCCAGCGCCCAGCGGCTAGTGGACTTCGCACTTTTCCCTACGATAAGTCAAGCACGAATGCGCTACGCTCTCCGTGTTTCCTTTATCTCAGTCAAAGTGCTCCAGTCCATACGCAGCTAAACGGGCGCTTCCGCTTACGAGATTGGTCCGCCTTTTTCTTCTATTTCTTCTGAAACATTCGTGAATTTTTTGAAGTTTTCGCGGAATTTTGCTGCTAGTTCTTTCGCTTTCAGTTCATAGGCCTGCGAATCAGACCAAGTTTTAACCGGCTGCAGGACTTCATCTGGAACCCCTGCGATATGGAGCGGGATATTTAATCCAAAGATCTCATCCTTCACGGTTTCTACGTGATTTAGTTCCCCTTCAAGTGCTGCTTGAACCATTGCACGTGTGTGGGAAAGTTTCATCCGATTACCGACACCATATTCTCCGCCAGTCCATCCAGTATTCACTAGAAAAACATTGGCATTGTGCTCAAGTATTTTTTCACCGAGCATTTCTGCGTAACGAGTCGCAGGAAGCGGTAGGAATGGAGCACCAAAGCAAGTAGAGAAGGTAGCTTGTGGTGAAGTTATTCCGCGCTCTGTTCCAGCTAATTTTGATGTGTAGCCGCTTAAAAAGTGATACATTGCCTGTTCCTTTGTTAATTTTGAAATCGGAGGCAGCACTCCAAAGGCATCAGCAGTTAAAAAGACAATTGTGTTAGGATGACCCGCGATGCTTGGTTGAACAATATTATCGATTGCGTCAATCGGATAAGCAGCACGTGTGTTTTCTGTCAATGTTCCATCATCGTAATCAGGGATTCTTGATTCCTGGTTCAATGTTACATTTTCTAGGACAGTTCCAAAGCGAATGGCATCAAAAATTTGCGGTTCTTTTTCACGAGAAAGATTGATACATTTTGCATAGCAGCCGCCCTCGATATTAAAGACGCCATTAGATGACCAGCCGTGCTCATCATCACCAATTAATCGGCGATTCGGATCAGCGGACAAAGTTGTTTTACCTGTTCCGGATAAGCCAAAGAATAAAGCCACATCGCCTTCAATGCCAACATTAGCAGAACAGTGCATGGAAAAAATATTATTTTCAGGCAGTAAGTAATTCATGACAGAAAAAATAGATTTCTTCATCTCACCGGCATATTCTGTTCCACCGATTAGAACAATTCTTTTCTCAAAAGAAATCATAATAAAAGCTTCTGAGTTCGTACCATCAACTGCAGGATCTGCCTTGAAATTAGGTGCAGAAATTACGGTGAAGCCGGCATCATGGGCAAGCAATTCATCATCAGTAGGTCGAATAAACAACTGATGAACAAATAAATTTTGCCAAGCTAACTCATTTACGACTTGGATAGGCAGGCGTGATTTTTTATCAGCACCTGCAAAGCCTTTAAAAATAAAAATTTCATTTTTCTTTTTTAAATAATTAATAACCTTATGATAAAGTCCTGTGAAAACCGCTTCAGAAATGGGTTGGTTGGTAGTGCCCCATTCAATTTTCTCTTTAGTTGATTCCTCTAAAACAATGAATTTGTCTTGAGGAGAGCGGCCTGTATATTTTCCGGTAACAACACTAATTGCCCCGGTAGAGGTAAGTGATCCCTCATCACGAGTTAAGATTTTTTCGACTAATTGAGGTACTGATAATTGGACATTTACGTGATTTTCCTTTAATAATTGCAGTAACTCATTTCGAGTATCAACTGAATTCATTTTATAAACCTTCCTTTATTTTAGTTTTTTATGGTGTAAATAATATAAAAAGTATAACACATTGACTAGATTGATGCATACTATTTATCAGAATTTTTTAAATTTATGCATACCTTAATGGAACTGGAAATCATACTGTTTTGTAGTTTCCCTATTGACATGGACGAAGATTCTTAAAAAATCCATTGACATTGTTTGATGATGTGTTAATATTCAAAGTTGAACGGATACTCTCTTATCCCGAGCTGGTGGAGGGACAGGCCCAATGAAACCCAGCAACCTGCAATATGAAAAGAATGACCACCTAAAAGGTCCTTTTCAAATGCGAAGGTGCTAATCTGACGCAAGGCTCCCGCCTTGAACGATAAGAGCGAAAGGCCCGGAACAACCTTTCCTCTCAGGTAAGGTTTTTTGTTTTGTATAAGCCCTTTTACTAAAAGAGCCTCTAATAAAAATCCTTTGTTTATTACATACTAGGGGAATGAGTACCGTATCAAATTCTCGGGGTTCAAGAAGTATTCCTGTAACCTTCCTAAAACCTCGATTATCTCATATTATAGGAGGAATTCAGATGTCAACAAAACGTCGTTTGTTCACTTCTGAATCAGTTACTGAGGGTCATCCTGATAAGATGTGTGACCAAATTTCTGATTCCATTTTAGATGCTATATTAGCAAAGGATGCTAATGCCCGTGTTGCGGCTGAAACTTCAGTAACAACAGGACTAGTGCTAGTAGCGGGAGAAATCACCACGTCTACTTACGTGGACATACCAAAAATTGTTCGTGAAACGGTTAAGGGTATTGGTTATGATCGTGCGAAATACGGTTTTGACTCCGAGACTTGTGCCGTGTTAACTTCTATTGGTGAACAGTCTCCGGACATTGCAATGGGTGTTGATCAGGCACTAGAAGCACGTGAAGGCCGAATGTCTGATGAAGAAATCGAAGCCATTGGAGCTGGAGACCAAGGGTTAATGTTTGGCTTTGCTTGTAATGAAACAAAAGAGCTTATGCCTCTTCCAATTTCATTAGCACACAAGCTTGCTCGCCGTTTAACAGAAGTGCGTAAAGATAGAGTCCTTGATTACCTTCGTCCCGACGGAAAAACTCAGGTAACTGTGGAATATGATGAGAATGACAAACCGGTACGCATTGATACGATTGTTATCTCCACTCAGCACAACCCAGAAGTTACTTTAGAGCAAATACAGCGTAACTTAAAAGAATATGTTATCAATCCAGTAGTTCCACAAGAACTTATCGATGAAAATACCAAATATTTCATTAATCCTACTGGCCGTTTCGTTATTGGCGGACCGCAAGGGGATGCCGGATTAACGGGTCGTAAAATTATTGTTGATACATATGGCGGATATGCTCGCCATGGCGGCGGTGCCTTCTCTGGTAAGGATCCAACAAAGGTTGACCGTTCTGCAGCCTATGCGGCACGTTATGTTGCGAAAAATATCGTGGCAGCAGGTCTTGCTGATAAGGTAGAAGTTCAACTTGCGTATGCAATTGGTGTAGCACGACCGGTTTCTATTGCAGTTGATACGTTTGGTACAGGTAAAATAGGCGAAGATGTGTTAGTTGACTTAGTTAGTAAAAACTTCGATCTTCGCCCTGCTGGAATCATTAAAATGTTGGATCTTCGTCGCCCCATTTATAAGCAAACTGCAGCTTACGGTCACTTTGGCCGTACAGATGTGGACCTTCCTTGGGAGCGCACAGATAAAGTAGAAACATTACGCCAACAAGCAAATTTATAAATAGAAAAGCGGGGAGTTACATACTATATGTAACTCCTGTTTTAATTCCTACGTCTATTGACCTGTACGATAATTGATTATTAATTAAAATGAAGTGTTTAAGCAGGCCAAAAGAAGTAAAAAATGTGGATATTAAATTTACCTATTGTTCACAGTGCATTTTTTACAAAAAAAGTGGTAGTATTAGAGAGTATGTTTTTTGAGTCCAGCTCTAGCGCAGGGACTTTTACGCTTTTGAGCAATACGTCCGTTTGGCGGATATATAGAATGAGGTGAGGTACATAATGTGTGGTTTTATCGGTTGTGTACACGACAAAACACAAAACTTTAGTGATGAGCAAAAACAACAATTTAAAAATATGAACGATATTATAACACATCGCGGACCGGATGATGATGGTTTTTATTATGATGAACATATCCAATTTGGGTTCCGCCGTTTGAGTATCATTGATATTGAGAGCGGTCATCAACCGCTAACGTACGAGAATGAACGCTACTGGATTATCTTTAACGGTGAAGTATATAACTATGTTGAACTTCGCGAGGAACTATTAAACGAAGGATTAACCTTTGCGACCAACTCTGATACCGAGGTTATTATTGCACTCTACAGCCATTTAAAGGAAAAGGCAGTCGAAAAGCTGCGCGGAATGTTCTCATTTGTTATTTGGGATAAGCAAGAACAATCCCTATATGGCGCTCGTGATCCCTTTGGAATTAAACCGTTTTTCTATTTTGAAGATGGTGAGAGAACCTTTTTTGCCTCTGAGAAAAAGAGCATTCTGTTAGGTCTCGAAAATGATGTACTTAATTATGATTCCCTGCAGCATTATTTGACCTATCAATTTGTTCCGGAACCCAACACTATGTCTGATGGAATTAAAAAGTTAGAGCCGGGGCATTATTTCACAAAAAAAATAGGCTCACCAATGGAGATAAAACGATATTGGAAGGCCCACTTTAAGCCTGTGCAAAAATCAGAACCTGATTTTATCAAGGAAATTAAAGATGTTCTCTTTGACTCTGTCAAAAAGCACATGCGCAGTGATGTTCCTGTTGGTTCGTTTCTTTCAGGCGGAATTGATTCTTCAATCATCGCATCAATTGCAAAAGAATATCACCCAGCGATTAAGACCTTCTCAGTGGGATTTGAGCATAATGGATTCAGTGAAATTGATGTTGCAAAAGAGACCGCTGAAAAGCTGGGTGTCGAAAATATCAGCTATGTGATTTCACCGCAGGAATATATGAATGAAATTCCAAAAATCATGTGGCATATGGATGATCCGCTAGCTGATCCGGCCTGTGTACCGCTTTATTTTGTTGCCCGTGAGGCAAGAAAGCACGTTACGGTTGTTCTCTCCGGTGAGGGTGCGGACGAATTATTTGGCGGTTACAATATTTATCATGAACCGCAATCATTAGAGGTATTTAATAAGATCCCGAGAGCAGGAAAAGCGCTTTTAAAAGGGATCGCAGCCATGATGCCTGAGGGAATGAGAGGCAAAAGCTTTATCGAACGTGGTGTTACTCCAATGGAGGAACGCTATATTGGAAACGCGAAGATGTTTACAGAAGAAGAGAAGCGTGAATTATTAAGTGTTTATCGTGAAGGGTTAGATTATCGCGATATTACGAAACCTCTGTACGCTGAATCACGAGGATACGATCCGGTAGACAGGATGCAGTATATTGATATCCATACATGGATGCGCGGTGATATATTACTGAAGGCTGATAAAGTGACGATGGCTCATTCTTTAGAGCTTCGTGTGCCATTCCTTGATAAAGCCGTTTTCGAAGTAGCTTCAAAGATTCCGACTAGCCTAAAAACAGTGCATGGAACAACAAAGTATATTTTGCGTAAAGCAGCGGAAGGCGTAGTGCCTGCCCATGTGCTTGACCGGAAAAAGCTAGGGTTTCCAGTGCCAATCCGTCATTGGTTAAAGGATGAAATGAACGAGTGGGCAAAAAATATTATCCGCGATAGTAACACGGATCATTTGATTAATAAATCATATGTGTTGCAATTACTTGAAGATCATTGCCAAGGGAAAGCAGACAACAGCCGGAAAATCTGGACTGTGTTGATGTTCATGGTATGGCATCAAGTGTATGTTGAGGATGTTTATTCCTTTCAACGTGATTATGCACTAGAGAAAGTACTACAAACATCTAAAAATTAATGTAAAAAGCACCCAAAATGGGTGCTTTTTGCGTTTTTATTTTAGGGACTTATAATATTGTCCCTTCTCAGCATATTCTTTAGAGATTCTTAGCATATCTTTTTTGTCTTCTTCGTTTAATTCTCTAATAACTTTTGCAGGTCTGCCAAATGCTAAGGTATTCGGGGGGATTTTCTTTCCTTGGGGGACTAAACTTCCCGCTCCAATAAATGCACCTTCACCGATTTCAGCATTATCAAGAATGATAGAACCCATTCCAATTAACGCCTTTTTTCGAACGATACAACTGTGTAAAATAACTTGATGTCCAATCGTTACTTCATCTTCTAAAATTAGCGGGTTATTGGGGCTTTGGTGTAAGATAGAATTATCTTGGATATTTACTTTCTTCCCGATAATAGTTGGGGCTACGTCCCCTCTGATCACAGTGTTAAACCAAACACTTGACTCATCGCCAATCTCGACATCACCAGTAATCGTCACATAATCGGCGATGTAAGCAGAATCAGCTATGCGTGGATATTTATCTTTAAATGGATAAATCATTTTTCTCGCTCCTTTGGGATGATGATTCTATTGTATCGGAAGTTTGATGTGATTCACAAAATATTTGCCCTTTTTTAAAAGGGACCCTATAAAAGTATAAAATTTTTCCAACAATAGGTAATAACTAATTCCAGGGGGGAAGACTATGTGGAAGTGGGAAGCAGAAGGGGAAGCGAAAGCTGTTATCGTGATGGTTCATGGTGCCATGGAACATCATCGCCGTTATGGCTGGCTGATTGAAATGTGGCGTTCAGCTGGGTTCCATGTCATAATGGCAGATCTTCCCGGGCAAGGGATGACAACAAGAGCGAACCGCGGTCATATTAATTCCTTCGATGAATATATTTTCGAGGTGAAGGATTGGATACAAGCAGCCTACCGCTATGATTTGCCGGTCTTTTTACTAGGTCACAGTATGGGAGGCTTGATCTCCATCCGCCTCTTACAAGAAGAAAGATTGAATGTTGCGGGAGTAATCCTTTCATCCCCATGTTTAGGGTTAGTTCATACCCCGTCTAAATTTCTGGATCTTTTATCGCATGGCCTGAATGTGGTTTTCCCTTCACTGCGGATGAATTCCGGATTGACAGTCCAAATGGCGACTAGGAATGAGGAAGTAAGGGAAGCAGATTCAAATGATACTCTATATATCACCAAGGTATCCATTAGATGGTATCGAGAACTAGTAGGAGCCATGAAAGAGGCATTTCAAGAACTCGAAAAAATACAGGACCTTCCGATGCTTGTCATGCAAGGCGGAGATGACAAAATTGTTAATAAAGGCACTGTAAAGGAATGGTTCAATCACGTCCCGTTATCTGAAAAAAGATTTAAGGAATGGCCGAAATGTTACCATGAAATCTTTAATGAACCGGAACGGGAAGAAGTATTTGAGTATGCAAAGGATTTTGTTATAAGTCAAATAAAAGCAATAGGTTATATTGTTTAGAAAGGTTGTCGGTTTCAATGATGCCAATCACCCTTATGTCTAGGGTCTATCGCAAAATACTTCCAGCTGTTCACAAAGAATTGGCTTATTGGAAAAGCCGTGCTGAAAATATTCCTAATGCGGAGCTAAGAACCCAGGCTCTTGCTAGCATTAAGCACAAAACCTTCCATTGTGAAGGAGGAGCCATCCTCTCACTAACTGCGAAAGAGGACTATAAAAAAGCAATAAAATTTATTGTGGCCTATCAAACAATCAGTGATTATCTAGATAATCTATGTGACAGAAGTACCTCACTTGATCCTAATGATTTTGCTGCGCTCCATGAATCGATGTCAGATGCACTGATTCTTAATGCTGAGAAGAAAAACTATTACCGACTTCGCAAGGACCAGGATGATGATAATTATTTGTATGATTTATCGGAAACCTGTCGTTCGGTCCTTAGAGAAGTAAAGAATTATGATGGAATCAAAGATTATTTGCTTGAGCTTTGCCAATACTATTGTGATTTACAAATACACAAGCATGTTACTAAAGAGGAGCGTGTCCCGCGCCTTGAAAAGTGGTTTCAAACCAATCAAGACCACTTGCCTGAAATGGAATGGTATGAATTCTCCGCTTGTTCGGGTTCTACATTGGGGATATTCTGCTTAATCTCCTACTCGCTTCGTGAGGATTTTCAACCTAGTGATGCTGAAAATATTCGAAAGGGATACTTTCCATATATTCAGGGATTACATATTCTGTTGGATTATTTTATTGATCAAGAGGAGGACATAGCGGGAGGGGACTTGAATTTTTGTTCCTATTATCAAAGCGAAGAAATACTTTTTCAGCGATTGAAACATTTTGTCGTAGAAGCAGACCGGCACACGGAGTTTCTTCCGCATAGAAATTTCCATCGCTTGATTAACCGTGGTTTGTTAGGAATATATTTATCGGATGCCAAGGTCCGCAAACAGAAAAAGGTTCGTAGATTGGCAAAAGGAATAATTAAATCGGGCGGTTGGATTAGTTACTTCTTTTATTTCAACGGTCTTGCCTACCGATCTGTGCAAAAATCAGTCCCGGCCTTTGTCACCAGGCTAATCACAAAATAAACCAGGCGAGAAGGCCTGGTTTTAGATTTTTTCGATGGCAATAATAAACGCCGGACTATTTTGTTGATTAATAAATTGATATTGGAGCACATGTGCCGTTTTTTGATCCAATTGCCTGCAATAGCTAAGCAAAGAATCTCGCTCTTCGGCTCCGCCTTTGTGACCATGGTATATAACAAGAACAATGATTCCTTCAGATGTCATAATCTCTAATAGTTGATGAATGGCAGCAATCGTAGTTTCAGGCTTGGTAACAATCGTTTTATCACTGCCAGGAAGATAACCTAAGTTAAAAATGGCACCTGTTACTTTACCATGGCAGATGTGAGGAATCAGTTTGAATAGGTGTTCGTGCCCCGATTGGAACAGCGTAACTCGCTCTGATAGGTTTTGCTTTATCAAACGATCCTTACTGGCAGCAATGGCTTCCTCTTGAATATCAAACCCAAATACATGTCCAGATTCACCAACAAGCCCTGCTAAGAAAACCGTATCACAGCCATTTCCTACTGTAGCATCGACCACAATATCACCGGGATTAACCGCTTTATGAAGTAAACTTTTCGCAAATGGAAGAATTTTATCCACTTTCATCACTACTTCACCAAGTTACCTTGATAAAATTTCCCCTGCCAACTGTTCCTTTCCTTCAGTTTAGCATCAATCGCATTTAAGACTTCCCACTTGTTTACACTCCACATTGGTCCAACCATTAAGTCTATTGGTCCATCTCCTGTGATCCGATGAACAATCATTTCCGGCGGTAAAATTTCTAATTGGTCACATACTAAGTTTACATAGTCTTCTTGGGACAAAAACTCAAGCATTCCTTTTTCATATTGCTTGACCATTGGGGTTCCTTTTAGCAAATGAAGCAAATGAATCTTTATTCCCTGTACATCTAACTTGGCGACTTCCTGCGCTGTTTCCATCATCATGTCATAGGATTCAAGCGGAAGGCCATTGATGATGTGGGAGCAGATGCGAATGCCATGCTTTCTAAGCTTGTTAACTCCGTCTTTATAACACTGAAAATCATGCGCACGATTAATAAGTGAGGCCGTCCGTTCGTGGACAGTCTGCAAGCCGAGCTCCACCCATAAATAAGTACGCTGATTCAATTCCGCTAAGTACTCGACCACATCATCAGGCAGACAATCAGGACGGGTTGCAATTGATAAACCAACTACGCCTTCCTGCTGTAGAACTGATTCGTATTTTTCACGAAGAACATCTACAGGTGCGTGTGTATTTGTAAATGCCTGAAAGTAGGCCATATATTTGCCATCTTTCCATTTTGTATGCATTTTTTCTTTTATGTCGTTAAATTGAGTTTCCAAGGTCTCGACACGATTACCGGCAAAATCCCCTGATCCTGATGCACTACAAAAGGTGCAGCCTCCGTGTGCGACCGTGCCGTCACGGTTCGGGCAGTCAAAGCCGCCGTCGAGTGCAACCTTAAATACCTTGTGGCCGAATTGCCCGCGAAGGTGGTAATTCCAAGTATGGTAACGTTTATCATCAGATGCATATAGAAAAGGTCTAGTCTGACTCAATCAGAAAACCTCCTTTTTTTATAGTAAAAGTTTTGTTAAATCTATTGTTGATTTTGGCACCCTGTTGATTGGAGCGTAAGGCGCGAAGACTCCTGCGGGAGGACGGGACAAGGGAGACCCCGCAGGCGCGTTAAGCGCCGAGGAGGCTCCCCGGACCGCCCGCGGAAAGCGAAGCGCCTGGAGCGGAAATCAACAGGCAAGTTTATCAAAGCCAAAGTAAAAGAGCATAACATCAATTTTAACATGATATGACAAGCTATCCAAATGATAATTATTTACGAACATGCTTGGTAAAAAATTATCCGACTAATTGTGTTATAGGAAAAAGAATGGAGAACACAATAAGAAATGAAGCAATTTGCTTCTAGATATGATGGGGATTGAGATTGAGTTAATACAGAAGGGGGTTCTAAAGATGGCTACTCGCGACTCAATGGATAACTTAATGCAGCAAGTTGAGGATGCAATTCGCTATGCCGAAGAACAGTACAAACAAAGCAGCCTTCAAGAGCAGTATAATGATGATGATTACACAAAGGCAATGCAACAGCTTGAAGATACTTATCTGGACATTACCAAAATGGCCCATAGTGCTAATTCACAGCAGCGGGATCAACTCCATAGAATGAGACTCCAGCTTCAGCAGCTTCAGAACACAATGATTCTAGAGGGGGAAAACCTTTGAAAAAGCGTTCCAAGCAACAAAATCCCGAACAGAAAACACGGAATGGAACTAATAATCAAGATCTAGAGCTCGGACAAGATTTTGATATTGTAAAGCAAGCAAAGAAGAACTATGAAAAAACAGGCGGACAGCCCGTGAAATCCAAATTTCACCAAGAATAGGACCAATCTTCCTAATAATAAAGAAGGAGCCCTCATTTTTTTCGTTGAGGGCTTGCTTGTTAGATGCAAAACGGTTAATCACAAACCTAATCCATAGCAAATCAGATAAATTTCACAACTCAATTCACAGTATATTGCACAGTAAAAAAAGCTTAGAGATGCAAATATCTCTAAGCTTTTTTTTCATGAAAGCACCTGTAAGTTGTACAAGTTCATTTGACGCTAAAA
>NZ_BCUX01000051.1 GCF_001591445.1 Neobacillus drentensis NBRC 102427
AACCGCCCGCGGAAAGCGAAGTGCCTGGAGCGCCAATCAACAGACCTGTTGAAAAGCTATACATTATAACAAAATAACGCGGTGAATTATTTAAGGAATGAAACAAAAAAAGGCTATTGAAAGTTTTTCGACAGCCTGGAAGGGCTGATTCCATGAGAATCAGCTTTTTTCAATCTATGAAATTCACTTAATAAAATACTTCAACGTTCTCCCTAAGAATGCCGTTATCCTTTACTAGATACCCTATAACTGGTTCGGAGGATGGCAGGATGATTACCAACAATCTTCGTTTTTCTGGTTTGGCATCAGGAATTGATACCGAATCATTAGTAAAAAAATTAATGGATGCGGAAAAAGTACAATTAAATAAAGTGATCCAAAATAAGACTAAAACGGAATGGAAAGTGGATGCCTATCGAGAGGTCAATACGAAATTCCTAGACCTTCGTGCCTCAATAGAAAAGCTTAGACTGGAATCCACTTTTACAAAAAGTAAACTGACTTCATCGGACAGCAGTAAGGTAGATGTCACTCTATCAGGACTGCCTAGCAGAAGCGAGTATATCATTTCTGCTGCCAAGCCCTTTCAGCCGGGGACACCTTCCTCTGTAAAATTCGCTGCCACAGGTCTAGCGAGTGAAACAAGTGAATTGGGGGCGGGGAACGGATTTCAATTTACCTTGAACGGTGAAACAATCGACCTGAACGCACAGGATTCGATTCGCAGCTCGATAACTAAAATCAATGCCTTAGCTAACAAAACAGGTGTGACGGCAAGTTATTCAAGCGGTGATCAGGCCATTGTGTTTACCTCTAAAGATTTAGTGGCGAATATTAACATTGCCAATCTATCAAACAGCACGAATGTATTAAAGCTGGCAGAAGGCACTGTCAGTGAGATACAAAATGACTTTCCAGCTGGAAACCCAAGTGGTGCCAGAGGAAACTCGGCTGTGAAGGCAATCGATGGAGAGGTAACCATTAATGGGACAAACCTAACGCTAAAGAATAACCAACTGAATTTTGATGGGATTACCTTTACTATCAAATCAGAGATACCAGCGGGAAGCCAGGTCACGATTACGAAAAAAACAGATGTTGATGCGATTTTCGATAACATTAAAGGATTTGTCGACAAATATAACGATACCATTCAGACCTTGCATGATAAGTTAGGTGAAAAGCGGTACAAAGACTTTGCGCCGCTATTAGATGAACAGAAAACAGACATGAAAGAAAAAGAAATTGAATTATGGGAAGGTAAGGCCAAGAGTGGTTTATTGCAAAGTGATCGCATCATTTCTTCAGCCTTAGATAAATTGCGAACTACCATATACTCGAAGGTTAATGATATCGATGCGACAAAAATGAATACCCAATTTGATTCGCTCTCGGAAATCGGGATTACCGCGAGTTCCAATTACAAGGAAAATGGCAAGCTGGAGATCAATGATACGAAGCTAAGAGAAGCATTAGAAAACAATATCGAAGAAGTTTCATTATTATTTTCCAAAAAATATGACACAACGAAATCGGCAAACAACACAGCCAATAATAAAGCGGAATTCGCCAATAGTGGGATTGGTTGGAGACTGTATGACCAACTCAATGAGACAATGAAAGAAATTTCTAAAACGGCAGGTACCTCCAATGATGCTGTCCTTTCTAAATCATTAAGCCAGCTGGATAGACAAATCGAATCCTGGGAGAAGAGATTAGAAACGAAAGAGAACTTTTATTGGAAACAATTCACAGCCATGGAGCAGGCCATCCAAAAAGCTAATAGCCAAAGCGGTTGGCTAACACAGCAAATGAGCGGAGGGATGTAAGCTTGTATGAAAAAAAAGAGGCGCTACTCCAAAGGTATTACCAGCTTACAAGCAAACTAGTCAACGAAATGACGGAGAACGGGGTAGGCATTATTCAAGCCGCATTGAATGAACGTCAAGCATGCATTCTGGAAATAAACCAAATGGATCAAGGTGCAGGTCAAATCCTGTTAAATTCGGCAATCGAAAAACAACTATTACGAATTCATCCTTTGGAGGCAGAGCTTAAAAGGATGTTAGAGAGAGTGCAGCAAAAGGTGCTAGCCAACTTACATGCGCTGAAAAAGGAAAAAACGATTAAACAATACGGGGAATCGACCTACGGTTCAAGTGGGTTATTTTATGACAAAAGAAAATAGAACAAAGGTGGTCAATCATGTCTCTTCGCAATCCATACCAAGCCTATGAGAACAATCAAGTGCTGTTTGCTAAAGGGGAAGAGCTAACCCTTCTTTTATATCAAGGTGCGATTAAATTTATTGAACAGGCAAAGCTGGCGCTAGAAAAAAATGATCTTCAGCGAGCCGGCAATCGCATGATTAAAGCCCAGAACATCATCAGCGAATTAATGGTGACCCTTAATTTGGATATTGAAATTTCCAAGTCTTTGCTCCTCCTTTATGACTATGTAAAGCAAAGATTAATCGATGCGAATCTTAAAAAAGACGCAAAAATATTAAATGAAGTTCAAGGAATGCTAGTAGAATTGCTAGGAACTTGGACGGAGGCCATCAAAGTCGTAAGACCTACTTAACATGTGAATTTTTTGTTAAGTAGGTCTTTTTTCATTTTTTCCCCATTGTAATATTTGAAAGTGCATTGTAATATAAGTGTATTGGTAAAATTCGACCAATATCATCAGAAAACGACATTTACAAACCGATAATGGCAAACCTGGGGAAATCCAGGGACGCAAAACTATAGGGGCTACCATCATTTTGATTACGCCAGCCAGTTGCCGAAGAGATATAGTTTATTTGCTATGTGCTATTCTTCGGAATAGTACTTTTTTTTGCGAAAAAAAGTTGGGTTAATTTCCCAAGTCTTAGAGAGGAGGTTATATATGCTACAAAATATATCGGTTTTAAATCAGGCATTAGATGCTTCTGTGTTAAGGCACAATGCCATTTCTAATAATCTAGCCAATGTTAATACTCCTAATTATAAACCGCAAAAAGTAGTTTTCGAGGAACTATTAAAGGGTGAACTAACAAACTCTACTTTTGTAGGAAAGTTGACGAACCCCAAGCATATTCCCATCGGTAATTCAGCAACCACACCTTTTATCACTGAGCAGCCTGTGGTGATGCAAAATAACGGGAACGGCGTAGATGTAGATCAAGAAATGACTAATTTAACAAAAAATTCGATTTGGTATCAGACATTAAGCTATCAGCTAGGCGAAGAATTTAATTTACTAAAAACAGCCATAAGGTCAAGGTAGGGATAAAATATGTCAATGTTTCAACCTTTAAATATTAGTTCTTCCGCATTAACAGCGGGGCGTATGAAAATGGATATTATTTCTTCCAATATTGCCAATGCTACAACCACTAGAGGGAAATTGGTGAACGGGGAATGGATTCCTTATCGAAGGAAAATGGTGGAGGTCGAACCGAGTGGGACAGCACCGTTTAGTCAATTTTTAAAAAATGAAGTGGGGGCGAATGGTGTTAAGGTCACAAAAATTGCTGAAGACCAGACTCCTTTCCAACCTGTTTATGACCCGGCCCATCCCGATGCAAACAAGGATGGTTATGTCATGATGCCTAACGTTGATATCACCAAAGAGATGGTTGACCTGATGAGTGCTTCAAGAGCATATGAAGCCAATGTTACCGCTTTTAATGTTGGAAAAAGTATGTCGTTAAAAGCTTTAGATATTGGTAGATAAGGAGTCTTAATAATGAAAATAGATCAATTGATGACAACCCCATCACTTTTTGTAGAAAAGAATCAAAATGTGAATGCTGTTTCACCTTCTAAAACATCCTTTTCGCAGGCTTTAGGTGAGGCGCTGCAGAGTGCAAACGAAACCATTATCCAATCCGAGAATATGTCTGAAAAAATTGCGACAGGTGAAATCAAGAATATTCATGATGTAACCATTGCTGCACAAAAGGCCCAAATTGCTTTGCAGTTAACCACTCAAGTAAGAGACAAAGTGGTGGAATCGTATCAAGAAATTATGAGAATGCAAGTATAAATAACGACTTAGTTTTACTAGGAAGTCAGGTGACCCATGAAAGAGAAACTCGGTGATGTTAAGGAAAAAATAGTTCAAGGCTGGAAAAATACCAGCAAGAAGAATAAATCCTTCTACATTGGTATCTTTATTGCGTTAATCGCCATATTTTGTTTTGTATTTTTCTTTTTGTTAAAGCCCAATTATGTACCACTATATTCAAATAGCTTAACTCAAAAGGAAATCGGTGAGATTAAGGCTGTTCTAGAAAAACAAGGGTTCACTGACTATAAGATTGCCAATAATGGCACGCAAATCCTTGTTCCGAAAGAGAATGCTCCAGACCTCATAGTTAATTTGGCTTCAGAAGGTCTGCCGAAAAGCGGCCCGATTAGTTTCTCCGAACAAACTCAAAATTTGAAGTTTGGTGTAACGGAACAGGAATTAGACGTCATCGAACGAGAAACTATTCAAAAGCAATTAGCTAATTTGATGACGAAAATCAGCGGTGTTAAAGGCGCTGAAGTAATGATTACGATGCCAAAGGACAGTGTCTTTATTCGGCCGGAGAATGAGGATAAAGCCAGCGCCTCCATCATTATTGACCTAGAACCAGGCACAGAATTAGAACAAGGGCAAATTAAATCACTCTACTTCTTAGCTTCAAAAAGTATTCCGAATTTACCACAAGAGAATATTGTGATTACCGATCAATTCGGTCAATTGTTAACCCTAGAAGATTCGGGTGATGATTCCTCTTTTGTGGGGGTAGGCAGCTATGAAAATCAAAGAAAAATAAAACAAAAGGTAGAGGCGGACATCCAGCGCAGTATTCAACAGATGCTCGGAACGATGCTAGGACAGGATAAGGTATACGTTCAGACATTTGCCAAGTTGAATTTTGATAAGGTCAAAACACAGCAAAGTCTTGTGGAACCCACGGACAAGGGTAAAAATCAGGGAATTGCCGTCAGTGTGGAGAAAATCAGCAAAGAATATAGCGGTACGGGGGCATCCGCTGCTGGTGGGGTAGATGGGACAGGTTCTGGTGATGTTCCAGCTTACGCTAGCAGCGGCAATGCCGGAAATAATGACTATAAGGAAACCCAGGACAAAGTAAACTACGAAGTCAATCGGATTACAAAAGAAATCATCCAAAGTCCTTATACAATTGAAGATTTAACCATCAATGTCGGTGTCGAACCTCCCAACCCGAAAGATCCTTATTCGTTAACACAGGCAACACAGGATAATATTCGAAGTATCATCTCGAATGTGGTGCGTACGGCTATTGATACCAATAATACCAAAACAGCAACAGATTTAAATAATCGCATTACAATCTTCCCAAGAGAATTTACGGGAAAAACGGATGTAGTTCCCCCAAAAGAAACGGGGACAGAAAAACAAACCTTGTGGAATTATCTCTTAATTGGTGCAGCGGCTGCTGTTCTACTAATTGTTGGACTCCTCGTTGGGAAATGGATGAAACGGAAAAAGGATGAAGATCTTGATCCTTTTTCAGAATACTTGGAAGCAAAAAAGATTGATGAATTTGAAGAAGATGTCAATAAAAAGAAATCCGTCCAAAATGAAATTAATCAATTAGCTGGTAAAAATACAGAGGAATTCGTTGATCTGCTGCGCTACTGGTTAAAGGAAGACAAGGAGGGATAATATGCGCAAGTTAACGGGACTTCAAAAAGTAGCGATCCTTTTGGTTTCTTTAGGAAAAGAAGGATCTTCTACTGTCTATAAACATTTGAAAGAAGATGAAGTGGAATTATTAACAAAAGAAATTGCCAATCTTCAATGGATTGATTCAAGTGTAAAAGAAGAAGTTTTAGATGAATTTTATAAGATGGCAACGGATAAAAATGTCGTTTCCAAAGGCGGCGAACATTTTGCCAAGGATTTACTTGCCCTATCATTTGGAGAAGAGAAGGCAAAGGAAATGCTCCATCGCTCTTCAGAGAAAAATCAAAAGAAGCCGTTTTACTTTGCTCATCGGGCCGAGCCCGTTCAGATTTTAAACCTTTTACAGTATGAAAATACACAAACAATTGCGCTTGTTTTATCTTATTTGGATTCGCAAAAATCATCAGCTATTCTTTCTTCTTTTCCAGCAGAAAAGCAAACGGATATAGCCACAAAGATTGCGTTAATGGACACCGTTTCTCCAGAAGTGATTCGGCAGGTGGAAGAAGTTCTGCAAGAAAAACTCGCTACCACCTCGTCACAGGATTACACAGTAAACAATGGAATTGATAACATCGTCAATATTTTAACAAGCGTTGACCGCGGGACGGAAAAACATATATTAGAAGCCTTATCGGAGCAAAGTCCAAACTTGGCAGAGGAAATCAAAGGAAAGATGTTTATCTTTGAAGATATTGCTCTCTTAGATCATTATTCGATTCAACGAATTCTCCGCGATGTTGACAGTGAAGACTTGTATTTAGCTTTAAAAATTGCCAGTGAAGATTTAAAAGAAGTGATCTATAAAAACATCTCAAAAAGACGGGCGGAATTACTTGAAGAACAAGGGAAATATGATAAGCCTGTCCGGCTTAAAGAAGCGGAGGAAGCCCAAGGCCGGATCGTAAGAATTGTGCGCAAGTTGGAAGAAGAAGGCTCGATCCTGATTGAGAGAAGAGGTGGAGAGGCCGTTGTCGTCTAAGATTTTCAAATCTACCACGATCCCTCCTGTCATCGAAGCCATGTTGTTATTGTCAAAGAAGAAAGGAAACGGTGATCCGACCCATTCCAGCCAATCAGATCAATCGGCAGAAGAACACTTGCAAAATGCGAAGCAACAAGCAGCTGCGATTCTGAAGCGCGCAAAAGAGCAGAGTTTACTAGAAAAAGAACAAGCAGCATCCGAGCTTGAGAACTGGAAACGGACCCAGCAAAAGAAAGTTAGGGAAGAGCTTGAAGACATCAAACAGCAGGGCTTTCTGTCGGGGTTCGAACAAGGGAAGCAGGAGGCAGAGAGCGAATACACCTCCAAAATACAGTTGGCCCAAGAACTATTAACTAAGGCTTATAAAGAGAAAAAAGACATTATCAATGAATCGGAGCCATTTGTCATCGACTTAGCAGTCCAAATCGCGTCAAAAATTATTCAAAAGGAACTTGAAACAAAACCAGAAGTATTGATTGAGATGATTAAACAAAACCTGGTCTATTCCAATGAACGCTCGATGATTTCGATCTGTGTAAGTCCAGAAGATTATACCTTCGTCCAAAATCAACGCAATCAATTACTTGAAACGCTGGAGGGACAGATCGAAGTGAAAATTTTACCGGAGCATTCGATTGAAAAAGGCGGCTGTGTCATTCGTACTTCTTATGGAAGTATTGACGCTCGAATTGATGTGCAGCTGAAAGAAATAAAGCAAGCATTGCTGAAAACATTACAGGATGATTCATATGAAGAAAATGCTGGAGATTGATAAATATTTACATACCCTGCAGACGATTAACCCGATCAAGATTAATGGAAAGGTCACCCAGGTCATCGGTCTTACCATTGAATCACAAGGCCCCGACGTCAAGATGGGCGAGATTTGTCAAATCTATCCTGCTACGAACGAGTCACCATTAGAAGCAGAGGTGGTCGGCTTTAAAGGGAATCGAGTGCTGTTGATGCCATTAGGAGAAATTGTTTCGATTGGTCCAGGCTGTGAGGTGATTGCCACGGGCAAACCGTTAACCGTTAAGGTGGGAATGGATCTATTAGGGAAGGTTTTAGATGGTTTAGGCAAACCGATGGATGAAAGCCCCCTCCCTTCTGGATTAGTTGAAGTAGTTACGAACAACAATCCGCCCAATCCTTTAAAACGGCCAAGAATTCACCAGCCTTTGAATGTTGGTGTCCGCTCGATTGATGGGCTGTTAACGGTTGGCAGAGGCCAACGGGTCGGAATATTCGCAGGAAGTGGTGTTGGAAAAAGTACGCTGCTTGGGATGATAGCAAGAAATACAAGTGCGGATGTCAACGTCATTGGCCTAATTGGAGAACGCGGCAGAGAAGTACTTGATTTTATCGAAAGAGATTTAGGAAAAGAAGGCTTGGAGAAATCTGTCGTTGTCGTGGCTACCAGTGACCAGCCGGCCTTAGTCAGGATTAAAGGGGCGATTATCGCCACAACGATTGCGGAATTTTTCAGAGATCAAGGCTTAAGTGTCAATTTGATGATTGATTCCGTTACCCGTTACGCAATGGCGCAAAGAGAAATTGGCCTTGCTATCGGGGAACCTCCAACAACAAAGGGGTACACTCCTTCTGTTTTCGCCATGCTGCCAAAGCTGTTAGAAAGAGCAGGGACAGGGCCAAAGGGTGAAATTACCGCTTTTTATACGGTCTTAGTTGACGGCGATGATATGAATGAACCGATAGCTGATACAGTAAGAGGAATCTTGGATGGACATATTGTATTAGATCGGAAATTAGCCCACCAAGGCCACTTCCCATCGATTAATATTCTAAACAGCGTAAGCCGTGTTATGAAAGATATTACTGCTTCGGAACATATTCAGGCGGCAGAGAAAATCAAACAGTTTATGGCTGTGTATCAAGAAGCTGAGGACTTAATCAAAATTGGTGCTTATAAACAAGGGGCAAACCCAGAAATTGATTTATCAATTAAATATAAGGGCTGGATTGACACCTTCTTAAAACAAGGAGTAAATGAACCATCCCAACTAGAGCATTCCATTCAAACAATGATTCAACAATTTGGGGAGATGGTTAAATGAGTTTTCAATTTCGGTTTGAAAAGATCTTGACGATGAAAGAAAAAGAAACGGAATCGGCATTCCATGAAATGAATGTCATTAAAACAATAAAAGAAACAGCGGAACATCAATTACTACAATTGGTTGAAAAAAAAGACAGCTATGTACGAGACTACCAAACGATGATGCGAAATTCTCTTCGAGTAACAGACATCCAAGAAAGAGAGCAATATATCCATTTTTTAAATAAGCAAATCGATCGAGCCAGAAAAAAAGTCAACGAGCTTACTCAAGAGTTTCACTTGAAAAATAATCTGTTAGTGGCTAAAAACCAGGAAGAAAAGATTTGGAGTTCTTGGCGGGAAAAGTCCTTAGAGGAATATACCGAAAAAGTAAACAGAGAAGAACAAAATCAATTAGATGAAATGGCGGTGCTCCGCTATTTTCACAAGACTATCTAACAATCTGGCTAAAAAGAGAGTGCGAACTAAACATGAATGATAAGCAGTCAAAAAGAATTCAAACTGTCCAATTTGCCCCGTTATCAGAGGGAGTTAAATCATCCAATCCTAGTAAAGAATTGAACTCAATTGAAGATGTGAATCTCCAATTAATTGTCGAACTGGGTAAAACGAATATGAAGGTCAGGGACATTCTGAAAATTAAACCCGGTGTGATTATATCCGTCGATAAATTAGCTGGTGAGCATGTGGATGTTGTCATCAACGAATCAGCTGTTGCCGAAGCAGAAGTGGTCGTCGTGGATGAAAAATTTGCGATTCGCATCACGGATATCGTTTCGAAGCAAGAACGCGAAGAAAGAATGAACGATTAGAGGTGCGCGGATTGAAGAACTTCCATATAAAAGTCACCTTAGTTTTCATGATCATTTTACTGTTTTCTTCGTTTTCAGATCACCAAGCGGCCTATGCTAAGGAGGGTAATACGGTTTATGATGCCTATCAAACGGATCAGGGGCAAAAAAATACGGTTGCCACTCAAGGAACACCAAGAGCAGGGGAAACTAGTTCGCTTGTACCCCAAGTGCTGAAATTTATTTTTTCGTTTGCCGCGATTATCATTCTATTACTCTTGTGTTTAAAATTTTTGAAAGCCAAGTCGAAACAAATGACTTCGCAAGGTCCCATGTATACGATGGGCGGCCATTCGTTAGGCGGCAATCGCTCCTTGCAATTAATGATGATTGGCAAAACGCTTTATATCTTAGGGGTCGGCAATGATGTTCAGCTGCTACGAACGATCGAACCCGGAGACGAGCAGGATTCGATTTTACAATCGCTTGTAGAAGAAGCGAAGAAAAAGCAAATGCCTAAACTTTTTCCTTTCAAAAAGAAACAGACAGAGGATTGGGAACAAACCTTTCTGTCACAAATGAACCAGGTTCGTTCATCCAGTATTCCAATCAACCAGTTAAAAGACTAACCAAAATGGCGGAGATTTAGTTGCTAAAAAAAATATCTATCCTATTACCTTTTCTTATATTGAGTTTTTATGATGTTAGTTTTGCAGCCTTTGATGCTCCCATACCCGGTGTGAATTTGAGTAGTTCTGAACCGGGAGGCGTGTCCACATCGATTAAAATCATGCTTCTATTAACGATTCTTTCTGTGGCACCATCTATTCTGCTGCTGATGACTTCGTTTACGAGAATTGTGATTGTCTTATCGTTTGTTCGGACATCATTAGGCACACAGCAAATGCCGCCTAACCAAGTCATCATTGGTCTGTCGCTGTTCCTCACCATGTTTATCATGGGTCCAGTCTTTTCTGATATTAACAAAGAGGCTTATCAGCCGTTTATGGATGGAAAATTGACTCAGGAACAAGCACTTGATACGGCTGCAAAGCCAATCAAAGAATTTATGGCCAAGCACACAAGGGAAAAAGACTTAAATTTGTTTCTCGATTATTCGAAGCAGAAAAAGCCAGAAACCATTGATGATATTCCCTTACATGTGTTAGTTCCAGCCTATTCGATCAGTGAGCTAAAAACGGCTTTTCAAATGGGATTTATGATTTTTCTGCCTTTTTTAATCATTGATATGATTGTGTCCAGCATTTTAATGGCCATGGGTATGATGATGCTGCCACCAGTGCTGATCAGCTTGCCATTTAAAATATTGTTATTTATTTTAGTCGATGGCTGGCATTTAATTGTTAAATCCTTACTCACCAGCTTTTAAATAAGAGAGGTACGATCATGACACCGGAAATGGTTATTGAAATTTCGAAGCAAAGTGTTTATGTCACAGGTCTTGTCGCTGCGCCCATTTTAATACTTGCTTTAGCAGTGGGCTTAATTATTAGTATTTTTCAAGCGGTTACCCAAATCCAAGAACAAACACTCGTGTTTGTTCCAAAAATAATTGCTGTTTTTATCGGCTTATTGGTTTTTGGACCATGGATGTTAAGGCAGTTATTAAACTTTACGGAAAATATCTTTGGCAATCTGTCACAGTTTGTAGGGTAGCTTACAGTGATGGACTGGTTAAATGAATTACCTGTATTTCTACTAATCTTGGTTCGGATGGCTTGTTTTTTTATGACAGTTCCGATTTTTATGTCGAGATCAATTCCGGCACCTTTTAAAATAGGACTCTCTTTTTTCTTGGCGGTTATTGTCACCCTTTCAACCGAGCAAGGTGAGATTCACGCCTTTTCAGCAGGATTCATTCTCCTTATTTTGAAGGAAGCAATCATCGGATTAGGATTGGGCTTCATCGCCTCTATTCTTTTTTATGCGATTCAACTAGCCGGAACCTTGATTGATCTTCAAAGTGGTTTTGCGATGGGAGCAGTGTTCGACCCTCAAGCAGGAACAAACGCCAATTTATCGGGAAGGTTTAAAAACGCCCTAGCGACACTGTTTCTATTATCGCTTGATGGTCACCATTTAATCATCCGGGGTGTGCTTGAAAGCTATCAATGGATCCCGGTGGACGCGCTGGTACCTGCCTTAATCGATGGCAGTATCTCAACGCTCTTACTGGAAACCATTAAAAGTTCGTTTGAGATTGCGTTTTTACTAGCGTCACCGATTGTGTTTACGTTATTTTTGGTTGATTTAGTGCTTGGCATTATCGGAAAAACGTCACCGCAAATCAATCTGATGGTCGTCGGCTTTTCTGTAAAAATTGGTGTCTATTATCTTGTTTTATTATTAGCACTGCCCGGCTTTTTCCTGTTGCTTCATCGTTTGTTTGCACAGATGTTTGAAGCTGTCAGTCAAATGATTCAAATTATGGGAGCATCTATATGAGAGGAAACAGCCACAGCCAATTTTTACTTAATTTAGATTTACAACTTTTCGCTGAGGAAAAAACAGAAAAAGCGACGCCGCAAAAGAGAAGGGAAACAAGGCAAAAAGGCCAAGTGGCCAAAAGTATCGAGGTATCCTCTTCTTTGATGCTATTATCCTTTTTTCTATTCCTCCTCTTTTATGGCAAATACTTTGCGACGAACATTCTTGTTTTGTTTCAAAATATTTTTTCTTCCTATTTATTACTGGATTTATCTGCAGCGAGTACACATAAACTGTTCGTCGATTTATCGCTTCTTACCATAAAAATCGTTTTGCCCATTCTAGCCATGTTGGCTGTTGTCGGCTTATTGTCAAATTATCTGCAGTTTGGTTTTTTATTGACAACAGAAAATTTAAAATTCGATTTCAAAAAAATCAATCCACTTGAGGGGGCGAAACGGATTTTATCGATCCGGTCGCTGGTGGAATTACTTAAAAATATTTTGAAGATTGTCCTCATTGGCTGGACTGCCTATTTTTTATTAAAAAAAGAAATAGGAACCTTTTTACACCTTTCCCAAATGGGGATCAGGCAAATTATTGATTATCTTTTTACGATTATCATTAAAGTCGGAGTGTTTACCTCTGGCGTGTATGTGGTTTTAGGAGCCGCAGATTTTCTTTATCAAAAATATGACCATGAAAAGAAAATGAAGATGTCATTAAAGGAAATAAAAGATGAACATAAAAAGAGTGAGGGCGACCCCTTGGTCAAGGGGAAAATCAAGGAATTGCAAAGAGCGATGTCGTTAAACAGAATGATGACGGATGTGCCAAAGGCAGATGTAATCATCACGAACCCGACCCACTATGCGATTGCTATTGTGTATGATGCCAATGATACAAGGGCACCGGTGGTTATCGCAAAGGGTGTTGATTTTATGGCGCAAAAAATAAAAGAAATTGGAAAAGAAAATGGCATTATTTTATCTGAAAATAAGCCATTAGCCCGGGCCTTGTATGCAAATGTGGAGATTGGTCAGGAGATTCCCGAGGAATTGTTTAAAGCAGTCGCTGAAATCCTCGCCTATGTTTATCGCTTAAAAGGAAAATTCTAAGTCGTTCAGAGAATAAGGTGGAAAAATGAAGTTAAAAGAAATTTCCGTATTACTTGCTGTGTTACTCATCGTTGTCATGATGGTCATCCCATTGCCTACGATTCTATTAGATATCTTACTGATCATTAATATCTCGCTATCCATCACGATTTTACTAGTAGGAATGAATACAAAGGAACCTTTAGATTTCTCAATTTTTCCGTCTTTGTTACTGTTAACGACACTTTTCCGTTTAGCGTTAAATGTATCAACCACTCGTTCCATCCTTTCGCATGGGGATGCCGGCCATGTGGTGGCAACCTTTGGAGAGTTCGTGATTGGCGGGAATCCCGTCATTGGGTTTATCATCTTTTTAATCCTCGTTATTATTCAATTCCTTGTAATTACAAAGGGTTCAGAGCGGGTAGCCGAAGTGGCTGCAAGGTTCACCTTAGATGCGATGCCTGGCAAACAAATGAGTATCGACGCCGATTTAAATGCAGGGATGATTAGTGAAAAAGATGCGCGTGCACGCAGGGAAAAAGTAGGGCATGAAGCTGATTTCTACGGGGCGATGGACGGGGCCAGTAAGTTCGTTAAAGGGGACGCAATTGCTGGAATCATCATTTTGTTCATTAATGTCATCGGTGGTTTCGTCATTGGGATGACAATGATGGGGATGGATTTTGCTGAGGCAGCCAGTACTTTTACCCTGCTATCTGTTGGTGATGGTCTGGTCAGTCAAATCCCGGCACTGTTGATTTCAACAGCAACAGGGATCATCGTAACAAGGGCAGCCTCCGATGGAAGCCTAGGCGATGACCTGACTCGGCAATTATTTGCCTATCCGAAGTTGATCTATGTGGTTGCAGGCTGTATTGCCTTATTTGGATTGGTAACGCCGATTGGAATTTTGTTAACGTGGAGTATTGCCGGTTTGTTAGTATTTGCCGCCTATAAAATGCAAAAAGCAAAAGATAAAGAAGCCGAAGAATTGGAAGAATTACCGGAAATGCCAATGGAAGAGGAAAATAGTCCGGAAAATGTGCTAAACCTGCTTCAAGTGGATTCACTGGAATTCGAATTCGGATTAGGTCTGATTCCTTTAGCAGATGCCGCGCAAGGTGGGGATATTTTAGACCGAGTCATCGCGATTCGAAAACAAATCGCTTTAGAGCTAGGATTAGTGATTCCAATCATCAGGATTCGCGATAATGTCAATTTAGAGGCTAATGAGTACGTGATTAAGTTAAAAGGCAACGAAATCGCCCAAGGGGAAATCTTCCTTAATCACTATCTGATGCTCGTACCAGATGATGAAGACCACGACATCATCGGGATTGAAACGGTCGAGCCAACCTTTGGCCTGCCGGCTTTATGGATTAATGATGAGATGAAACGAAAAGCAGAGATCTATGGCTATACCGTGGTCGATGCCACGTCCGTCATCACCACCCATCTAGCGGAGACAATCAAACGGTATGCGCACGAGATTTTAGGTAGAGAAGAAACGAAACAACTGATTGACAAGGTGAAAGAAACGTTCCCTTCGATTGTAGAAGAGCTTGTTCCATCCTTGTTATCTGTAGGCCAGATTCAAAAAGTATTACAAAAGCTGTTAAAAGAAAAAGTCTCGATTCGCAACCTGCCTGTCATCCTTGAAACCCTTGCCGATTGGGCTGTTTTTACGAAAAATCCAGATTATTTGACCGAGTATGTGAGGCAGAGTCTATCAAGGCAAATCACCCAAAAATTGACGGTGGGTAAAATGATTCAAGTGATTACCGTAAATGCCCAAGTTGAAAAGATGATTAGCGAAAATCTTCAAGAAACAGAACAAGGGATTTATCTAACGTTAGATCCACAATCGATTCAGCAATTGGTCCTGTCTTTAAATGATACAATCCAACAGGTTGTGAAGGTGGGAATTCAGCCGATTATTATGACATCGCCGACGATTCGGATGTATGTCAAGCAAATTGTGGAACGCATTAATGATGATATCCCTGTGATTTCATTTAACGAATTGGAATCAGATGTGGAAGTTCAAAATATTGGCGTCGTTCATTTTCAGGATGTTGGAGTGGTTACTGCATGAAGATTAAAAGATATATCGTAAAGTCACTCCCACAGGCCGTGCAGCAGATACGGTCAGAGTTAGGAGAAAATGCCGTCATTCTTAATACGAAGGAAACGAAAACAGGAGGTTTTCTTGGCCTGTTTCAAAGGAAGCAGCTAGAAGTGATTGCTGCCTCGGAGGAGTCTGCATCAAAGGATGTTGCCCCGTCAGTACCTAAAGAAGTCAAAAGGGAGCCGGTAGAATCAGAAGTCCTTCAGAGGATTAATCAAATGGAGGAACTACTTGGTCATTTTATCAAGAATCAAAACCACCCTGAGCCACAGACTTCTTCTATTTTAGCAAAATGGCTGAAACGGCTGGAGGATCAAGAGGTCGATCAAGAGGTCATCCAATACATGGTTAGAAAAATCATGACCGACTACCCTTTAATCGAGCAGCTAACAGTGGAGGAAGTGGAGAGAATTGTCCTTAGCACTGTAACGAAACTGTTTCAGGACGGGATCGCACCAGAGGGGTTAGATCCCAATGCAACGTTGATTACCCTAATTGGCCCCACAGGTGTTGGTAAAACGACAACCATCGCAAAGCTTGCTTCGAGACAGGTATTATTTCAGCGGAAAAAGGTTGGCTTTTTAACAGCCGATACCTTTCGAATTGCTGCGATTGAACAGCTAAAGACCTATGCCACCATTTTGAATATCCCGATTGAAGTGGTCGAGAGCTCAGATCAGCTAAAACAATCACTGTTCAACTTAAAGAACTGCCAAATGATATTCATGGACAGTGCAGGAAGAAATTACTTAGAAGAGCAATATATCGAAGAAATAAATAAATTCCTTTCACAGGAATTAAAGCAAGAAAATCACTTGGTCCTAAGTATGACTGCCAGGTGGAAGGATATGAATCAAATTGTAGAAAAGATGAAATCAGTGCAAATTGATAGAGTCATCCTCACAAAGTGGGATGAAAGCACTTGTTATGGAGCTGCATTAAATTTAGTTTACCATTACCCGTACCCATTATCCTTTCTTAGTTTGGGACAAGGTGTTCCAGAAGACATTATGCTAGCAGACCCGGAATATATGGCTAAAAAGATCGTGGGAGTCGATGAAGATGAAGCAGGATCAGGCACACAAGCTGAGAGAATTGCATCAGCGTATTAATAACATGAAACAAGGGAAGGCAACCAAAGTAGTATCGATCACAAGTGGGAAAGGCGGAGTCGGCAAGTCCAATTTTGCGATAAACTTTGCCTTAGCACTGGTTGAAGCGGGACAAAAAGTGGTCCTTATCGACTTAGATATTGGGATGGCCAACCTTGAAATCCTTTTAGGAATGAATGTCAAGGATCATCTGATAGATATGGTAAAGCATAAAAAAAACATTTGGGATGTCCTTGAAAAAGGGCCCAATGGCTTAGAACTGATTTCTGGCGGGAGCGGCTTTGAGGAAATTTTAGATTTAAGTGAACACGATACTAATTATTTATTTACTGAACTTGGAAGACTGGAAGGGTATGCGGATATCATTTTATTTGATACAGGGGCAGGCCTTTCGAAAGAATCGCAGCGTTGCCATTTAGCGGCAGATGAAATTATTCTTGTCACAACTCCTGAACCCACAGCGATCACAGATGCCTATTCGGTTGTGAAAATTTTAAATCATCAAGATTCGAACCTTCAAGTTCGGTTAGTGGTAAACCGTGTCCAAAACTCAAAAGAGGGAATTTCAATTGCTAATCGAGTGCGCATGGTGACGAAACAGTTTTTAGCAAAAGAGATCGATGTGCTGGGATTTCTGCCGAATGATTCGATCGTGTTTCAATCAGTCCTCGAACAGTCCCCGTTTTACCTGAAATATCCTAAATCTCAACCGGCCAAATGGATGAAGGATATGGTGAATATTTATTTGAATGTCAATAATAATCGCTCGAATATTGCCGGGATCAAGGGTTTTGTCCACAGGCTTTCTCAATTTGTTAAAAAATAGTTTAGGATACAGTATCAATCTGGAGGAGGGGTACTCTTGAGTCAACAGCTGGAAGAAAAGTTATTTGATCAATATCTGCCATTGGTCCATAAAATAGTTAAGAATACAAAAAGAAGTCTTCCCCACAATGTGGAAGAGGACGAACTCCTTTCTTTCGGTATGATGGGTTTATTAGATGCCCTCCGAAAATATGACCAACGTGAAAATGTAAAGTTTGAAACCTATGCGACACAAAGAATCCGTGGCGAAATTTATGACGGTTTACGTAGGAACGACCCGTTGTCGCGAACGTTAAGGAAAAAAGAAAAAGAAGTGAAGCATGCATATGATATTTTAGAGCAACATCTATTTAGGAAGCCAACCATTACGGAAGTAAGTAATCATTTACAGATAAGTGAGCACGACTGTAAGAAGATTATTACACAAGTTTCTTTTGAAAAACAAGAATCCTTATATGAACCAATTGAACAGGGAGAAGAGGCTCAATTAAAGATTGATTTAATTGCAGACCAATCCGTAGTGGAGCAATCTAAGATAATAGAAGAGAAAGAGCGAAGCAAAATTCTAGCTTCATTAATCGATGATTTACCTGAGAAAGAAAGGATTATTCTATCATTGATCTATTATGAGAATTTGAGTATGAGTGAAGTGGGGAGAATATTAGATCTACATAAATCAAGAATCTCACAGCTTCATTCACAAATCCTAAAAAAACTGAAAAAGGTGCTTGAAAAGGAATGGAACGAATGACCTACCAATCAATTGGAGGTCATTTTTGTCTGTTTAGGGACAGGAAGACAAGGAAAAGGGCTCAACGATAATGATAAAAAAGCCGTTAATAGTAATAAACAGGTAGGTAAATTTTATTGATCATGAAAATGGATATTGATTTTATGGTTTATATCGATTTTTAATAAAGGGGTAAATTGTCTATGGCACTAAAATGGGTAACTCTAAATTCTTCAAACATAGAAATTTCCAATTTAATAAATGGTGATTCTTACCGGATTAAAATAAATTATCCGTTAGAATCCGTACTGACTTTAATGAATCGAAAAGAAATCGATATCGAGATAGAAGAAGAGAATACCGTAGTATTTATTGAGAATATCGGTCCAGGAGGATTAAGGTTTTTTTCCAATTTAAAATTAATGATCGACCAGAAGATAATCTATTCTTTTGAGACAGAGGGAATGAACGAAATCCATATTCAAGGGGTGATTATTTGGAAGGATGAGATGTCTGAAGGACTTTATTCGTACGGTGTGCATTTTCATTTAGAGGAAAACACACGCGACCATTTCACTCACCTGCTAATTGATTATTCAGAGAAATTCTTTCCCCGGAATGAAGATAAGTATGCCTCCCATTATTAAATAGATTGTAATCAGTGAAAATGGAGCTGGTTAAGAATCTTACCTAAATTTTCAATTGACGTTTTGCTTCGTGTTCTATAATATATGGGGAAGAGAATACCCGTACTTACGAAAGAGGTTCATAGCTGATACCCTCTATAAAAAACTATGGATACATGACGATTGGCCATGTCCATATGGGACGTGGCTTTTTTGTTGGATCTGTTAGTTTGAAATATAGAGCCACCGCGGAAATTCTCTCTTGGAAAAGTATAGGGACAGATTACAAGGGGGTTCTTTTATGTCTGGCAGAAGCCATGAAGAAGGTTTAAAGGATTTAACTTTATTAGGTAATCAAGGGACTACCTATTCATTTGAATATGCACCGGAGGTTTTGGAGGCGGTTGATAACCTGCACCCGGACCGTGATTATTTTGTAAAATTTAATTGCCCGGAGTTCACTAGTTTATGCCCGTTAACGCGCCAGCCGGATTTTGCAACAATGTACATTTCGTATGTTCCGGACCAAAAGATTGTTGAGAGTAAGTCATTGAAGTTGTATTTATTTAGTTTCAGAAATCATGGCGATTTCCATGAGGATTGTGTGAATATCATTATGAATGATTTAATTAAGCTGCTTGACCCACGGTATATTGAGGTTTGGGGCAAGTTCACGCCACGCGGCGGGATCTCGATTGACCCATGGTGTAACTATGGGAAACCGGGAACCAAGTACGAGGAGATGGCTAGTTACCGCTTGATGAACCATGATCTTTATCCGGAGAAAGTGGATAATCGTTAATAAAATAAGGCTGGGTTTCCAGCCTCTTTTTTTATGTGGAGTGGGATCTCTGGAGGCCCCTTCCGCCAGTGAAATCAGCGTATCCGCCAGTAAATGGAGCCCATCCGCCAGAAACATCACTCCAACCGCCAGTAATGACAGAAAAGCCACGAATCTCCCGTGGCTTTTTGTGTCTGGACTACCATACAAAATCGTCATGTTCTTCTTCTTCTTGACTATCATCATCTGTTAGTTTGTCTTCGAGCCATTGGTCGCGGGTGATTCCGGTGAACATGATTTCGTTTTGAACCTCTTCACTATTCCACTCGTCATCCAGCATACTCCCTCGAAGATTCGGATCGATTGTCATCTTATTTTCACCTCCACTACTATCATTGCCAATTTTCTCGTGAGTATAATTGTTATAGTGGGAGCCCGATGAAAAAATTGCACGCTTCATGATAGAATGGAGGGTAGCTCGGGTTCGATTCTTTCCAGCAAAGAGGAAAGAACGCAACATTAAAAGAAAGCATGGTGTTATCGGTGGATATTGGTGGTTTTGATATAAAAAGGAAGCTGTATTCGAATGAATTTGGACTTAGTGTTTTTGAAGTAGTGGAAAAGGAAACAGGAAAGACGTTTATCCTCAGGTTAGCTGATTTCTCTAACAAATCCATGGACTTCAAAAAAGCCCAATGGAATCAGCTACAGGAGGAGTACCGGACAGTTATCTCCGACTATAGCCATTTGCCTCGTATAGAGCAGCTAGCGAAGGTCGACGAAGATCACTTGTTTATCCTATTGAAAAGCGAGGAAGGGCTAACATTACTAGAAAAAGGGTCGCTTGAGTCTGATGAAGTAAAACAGCTGGTTGCAGCAGTCAAGCATCTTCACGAAAAAGGAATCATTCATGGGTCGATTTCTGCTGAGAACATCTGGATAACTTCGAACGGAAGAGTAATTTTATATGGGGCCGGAGAGGCCAAGATCCTAGAGGGAAAACCGCGGTTAGGGGCTGTTTCTGATATTCGGCAGTTGATCAGAATCATCCGCATGCATTCCGACATTAGCGAGTCAGCAGGGGAGATGCTTGCAATAGAGAACCCGACAACGGTGGAAGAATTAGAAGGGCTTCTCGCTAATGCCAATCAAAAAATAGCAATCCGTGACGATAATAGATTGGCGACATTTTTTGAAAGGAAAAGTATCGGTCAAAAACAAGAAGCCGATAATAAACGCAAAAAGATGTTAAGTACTCAACAAGGTGAGACGAGGAAATCACGAAATCGCCAGATCATTCTTGGTGGAGTAGTCGGTATAGTATTGCTCTTTCTGGTTGTTTACTTTTTATATTGAAAAATAGTCTGAAGAAGTCTCAGGAACTGATTTTTTCTAAATATACGAAAGGCCGGATCCATAGGAATCCGGCCTCTTCAGCATTTAGACAAGTTCATAATCCGTTACGCTGCGGTCGACGACTCTTGCACCTTTTGCAGAAATAAACTTGCCGCTCCCCGATGTGAAAATATCGGATGCGATAATTTGTGTCATCGATAGCTTGACCACCTCTTCATCGATGGGATCCTTCGGATTGTCGACAGAGATGCGAGCAGTCTTCCCAAGTTCGGTCCCAAATTGTAATTCTAATGTTTGTGCCAATGTAGTTCACCTCCTTCCCTAGCCTCAGTCTATAATCCTATTATGCTAAAATTTCCGCGCTGTCATTTCGTTCGACCTTTTTCAGCGTATCATTACACAAAACAGAAATTGCTTTTGCCGCTTGAAATAACTGGTCTGTCGTCGCTTCCTTTTTAACATTACTAAACGTTTTGGCGCGTAGGATGAGATCGCCATTATCATCCATGCCTGCCTCATACACTAAGCGAAGTTTCGTCCCTTCTAAAAGTGATTGTGCCATTGTCCCTCACCTCCTTTCACCTCTTATATAGAAGAAAGTCGGCAAAAAGGACAGGGTGGAGGAAAATATATTTTTTAAACGCTGAGGTTTTACTCATTCAAACCAATTCAAAATACTATTTGGACATGGTAAAACATATTCTTAGATATAATGATTTGAACGCAGAGGGGATAACCATGGCTAATAAATCTCGTCCTTCCAGAGGGATGATTACTCTCATGATCTTGATTGTTGGTATCTTAACGATTTTCCTATCATTGAAGTTTGCTTTCTTTTCTCCGAGCATTCAGGCAATGGAAAGGGTCGATGAATTTTATAAGTATGAAGCTGACGGTGATTTCGCGCATTCCTGGGATTTATTTCATTCTGCTATGAAGGGAAAATTCACCAAGGGGAACTACATCCAGGACCGTGCCCATGTGTTTATGAACCATTTTGGAGTGGAAACCTTCACCTATACCATTGGGAAGGCAGAAGAAATAAAGAAGTGGAAGATGTCTAAAACAGGACCATTACTGAAGAATGTTTACAAGGTGTCTGTCACTCAGAACTATAAAGGTAAATACGGAAATTTTGATCTTATTCAAGAGGTGTTTATTGCGAAAGAAAAGGGTGAGTGGAGAGTTCTGTGGGATTATAATCAGTAAGCCTATTAAGAGAGGATGATTTCATTTCATGCTCTCTTTTTCCGCTCACAGAGAACACCCATTTTTACAAAATTTGTAGATATTTGTTTAGTAGATAGTATATTGACAAGGAGTAAGATTTGAATTAAATTAAAGTTAATTAAGTATTCTGACAAAGTAGATACTTTTAAGGTTGTTCAGTTACTGACAAAATATCTTCATTCTTCAAATCTCCTTCGCTCAAATCACCTTAGAATTCTTTATTTTGTAAGCGCTTTTAAGAGGTTGCACCCTATTTTTTACTTCCAGAAATAATCACGTTCGTTTGCTACCAATGGTATATACCATAAGGAGAACAAGAATTTACAAATGAGGTAAAAATATTATATCCCTTGTATTGAATATCTGAATATATAGGAGAAATAGAGATGAGTAGAATGATCAGTGAGGCAGAGGATGTTCCTTTTTACAAACAATTAAAGAATAAGATACTTGATGATATTGAGAGCGGTAAACTTAAGCACGGTGATAAGCTTCCGTCGGAACGGGAATTGGCTGAGCAGTTTCAAATCAGCCGGATGACCGCAAGACATACCTTGTCAATCCTGGAAAGGGAAGGTGTGGTGGAACGGCGTGTAGGTTCGGGAACCTTTATTAACATTAATAAAATCCAAATGGACTTTGTCACGTTTAATAGTTTTACCAAAAACATGCTGAGCAAAGGATTAATACCGAGCACACAGATTCTGTCGATTCGTAAAATGGAATCAACGCCTAATTTAGCTCAAAAGCTAAAGCTGGCCTCAGGAGAAATGATGATTGCTATTCAGCGGCTTCGGCTTGTTAATGAGACTCCAATCTCGATTGAAGAATCATTCCTGCCAGAGAAGCTTTGTCCGCGGCTCGATGAAATTATTACAGACAATGATTCCTTGTATGAAATTTTAGAAAGAGAGTACGGGATCGTCCTTATCATGGCAAAGGAATTTATGCAGGTGACGGTATCCGATGAAAGTGAGAGCAAGCTGTTAAAAATACGTTCAGAGAGTCCATGTATATTTCAAGAAGCAGTTGCTTTTGATAGCAATGAAAAGGAAATTGAATTTTCGACTTCGTTAACGAGAAGTGACATCGTCAAGTTTTATTCTGAATTAAAGCTGAAATGATGATAAAAAACATTTCAACTTTGTTTAAATGGTATATACCATTAGTGATGCTAGGAGGTTTTTTTCATGAAGGTAATCGGTGTTGGCGACAATGTGGTGGATAAATATGTTTATAAGAAAACGATGTACCCAGGTGGAAATGCGTTAAATTTTAGTGTCTATGCCAAGCAGTTAGGGATTGAAGCTGCATACCTTGGTGTGTTCGGTAATGATCGGGCAGCTCGGCATGTTATTGCCACCTTAAAAAGCCTGGATGTGGATATTTCCCATTGCCGGCAGCATGAAGGGGAGAACGGCTTTGCCGCGGTTGATTTAGTGGATGGTGACCGGGTATTCATCGGTGGGAATGGGGGCGGTGTTCAAGTTGCTCATCCGATCGTCCTCAGTGAAGAAGACGTGGAATATATTAAAAGCTTTGATATTGCTCATAGTAGCATCTACAGTGATATGGATTCAGAGTTACATAAGTTAAAAGAATCAGGAATCCTAGTATCCTATGATTTTTCAAGTGATTATAACGATGAATTGCTTGAGAAGAATTGCCAGTATATTGATATTAGCTTACTGTCGTGCGGGCAATTGACCGATAGGGAAGTAGAGAATCTATTGAAACGTATCTATTCCTATGGGAGTAAATTAGTGTTGGGTACAATGGGGTCACGCGGCTCGATTATCTATGACGGCCAATTCTTTTACCGCCAGGAGCCTCATTTTGTTCAGCCGGTCGATACGCTAGGTGCGGGGGATTCCTTTTTTACAGCTTTTATTTTACATTATCTCTCTGGAAAAAGGAAAAACCCTGATAGTCAGAATGCCGTCCTTTTAAAAAATAGCATGGAGGAAGGGGCGAAGTTTGCGGCAAAGACCTGTCTAGTTGATGGTGCTTTTGGTCATGGGATTCCCTTTTAATATCATATGGCATTGTAATATTACTTTCGTTGTACGTTTAGGAGGTGAAGGGAGTCCACTTTGTTTTGGTTGACGTAAAAAAATAAGGAGGGTTAATGAAATGAGAAGGAAGATCAACGTTTTATTAGCAGTACTATTGGCGTTCGCACTCGTCTTGACGGGATGTTCTAGTTCTTCTTCCAGCGGTGAAGAGTCGGGGAAAGTAGTTTTAAAGTTTTTGCATAAGTGGCCACAGCCAGAATATGCTCCCTATTTTGAAGAAGTGGTTAAGGCTTTTGAAAAAGAAAATCCAGATATCAAGATTAAAATAGAAGCGATTGCAGATGAACCGATTAAAGACAAACTCCGTGTTATCCTAGGTGGTAACGAAGTTCCTGACATTATGTTTTCCTGGTCGGGTGAATTTGCCCGGAAATTCGTTCGTGCCGATGCAGCCTTAGATTTAACTCCTTATTTAAATGAAGATACGGCTTGGAAGGACAGTTTTATTCCAGCATCGCTTCAGCCTTTCACATCCAACGAAAAAAATTATGGGATTCCTCTTCGCTTTAATGGTAAATTCTTTGTCTACAACAAGAAGATTTTTGATAAATATCAACTGCAGGCACCGACAACATGGGATGAATTTATCCAAGTGCTAGACACCTTGAAAAAGGGCGGAGAAACGCCGATTATTCTTGGAAACCAAAGCCCATGGGCAGCGATTCATTACTTAACAGGGTTAAACCAAAAGATGGTCGCACAGGATGTGAGAATGAAAGACTATAATCCTAAATCAGGGGAGTTCACAGATCCTGGCTATGTTAAAGCAATGGAAATGTTGGCTGATTTGAATAAAAAGGGTTATTTTATGAAGAATGTTAACTCTAGTTCCCATGATATGGGACAGCAACTATTTGCGGCCGGTAAGGGAGCAATCTTCTATGTTGAATTAGAAGAGTTCCAAACAATCGAGAATAATATGAAAGGAAACTGGGGCTTCTTCCCAATGCCGTCCATTGCAGATGGTAAGGGCAGCCAAAGTTTCATCACTGGCGCACCGGATGGATTTATCGTTTCTTCGAAAACAAAGCATCCGAAAGAAGCAATCAAATTCTTAAAATTCTTAACTAATAAAGATAACGCCTTGAAGCTAGTCAAACAAATTGGCTGGCCAAGTCCGATTGATGGGGCTACAAATCCAGATACTGCGCTAAAGGAAGTGGCTGAAGGCGTGGACTACATGAAGAAGGCTGAAGGTATGGCTGAATGGCTCGACACAGACGTTCATGCAAAGGTAGCGGATGTATATTTATCCAATATTCAGCTGTTGCTTGATGGATCCAAATCACCGGAAGAAATTATCAAAGAAGTTCAAAAGGTAGCAAAACAGGTACAAAGTGAAGTGGAATAAAGAAAAGCAGAGGCGCCCGTTTAGCGCTTGAATTAGACAAGTTTTAAAATCACTACATGCTTCAGTTTTATAAACGAGAAAGGGTAGGCAGGGCACTGCTTACCCCCTCCTAGGAGGAAGTTGGGGATGACAAAAACATTTCGAAACAGCCGAACCGCCATACTTTTTATTTTGCCAGCACTCCTTTTCATCCTGTTTTTTGTATTTTTGCCGATCGTGTTAAACCTGTATAACAGTTTGTTTCGGTGGAATTCCTTTGACGCGGGAAGAGTTTTTGTTGGCTTGGAATACTATGGCAGGCTTTTTAAGGATCCAATCTTTTTTACCGCACTGAAAAATAATTCGCTATATGCCGTCATTTCGTTAGTGTTTCAGGTTGGTATAGGCTTAATCATTGCCGCCGTTTTAGAAGATAAATTGATTAGAAGGTTCCAGCCCTTTTTCCGAACTGTCTTTTTTATCCCATCTGTTATTTCGATTGCAGTTGTTGGCTTGTTATGGCAGCTTCTCTATAACCCAGAAGTGGGTTTAGTTAACGGTGTCTTAAAGACACTAGGACAATCAGAATGGGCACTATCTTGGCTGGGGGACAGTAAAATTGCGATTTATGCGGTTGTTGCTGTATCACAATGGCAGTACACCGGTTATATGGTGATGTTATTCTTGCTTGCGATGCAAAAAATTCCTTTTGAATATTATGAAGCTGCTATGATTGATGGCGCTTCTAAGATAAAAACGTTCTTATATATTACCTTGCCGCAGATGAAAGAAATGATTCTTGTCGGAACGGTGATTACCGTGATTGGTGCGTTCAAAGTATTTGATGAAGTGTATGTGATGACCAATGGGGGACCAGGTCGTTCAACCGAGGTTTTAGGAACGATGCTGTATCGGGCCGCCTTCCGAAATGATGAAATGGGCTATGCGTCCACGATCGGGACGATTATCTTTGTCGTAACCCTTACTCTATCCTTAATTCAGCTAAAAATAGGCAAATCGGGACAGGAGGTGTAAGGCAATGGCGAATAATAACCCAGTAGTAAAAACGAATGAAATAAAAGAAATCAGGACAGGAAGCTCCAAGCTGTCCTTGAAGGTGAAAAATAGAATTTTTCAAACGGGTGTCCTTATATGGTTTAGTCTCTTTGCATTGGTGATCATTTATCCGATTATTTGGCTCGGCTTGAGTGGACTAAAATCTAATGCTGACTTTTTCTTAAATACTTGGAGGTTGCCGGAGGAATGGCTGTGGAAGAATTACAAGGCTGCATGGGATGCAGGGATTGGCCACTTTTTCCTAAATAGTGTATTCATCACGGTGGTCTCGGTTGTAACGGTGCTGTTGCTGGGGTCAATGGCTGCTTATGGATTGAGCCGCTTCCAGTTTAAGGGACAGAATATTTTATTGGTTATTATCCTAAGCGGGTTGATGCTGGCGCCGCAGGTCAGCTTAATCCCGCTTTACAAATTACTGCAAGCGATTGGACTTTATAATACCTATTGGGCGTTAATTTTACCATATGTGGCTTTTCAACTGCCGTTTTCGATTTTCTTAATGCGCTCCTATTTTCTATCGATTCCGAAAGAACTTGAGGAGTCAGCGATTATTGATGGATGTAATAGTTGGAAGGTATATCGGCATATAATTGTTCCGATGGGCAAACCGATTATTGCCTCGTGTGCATTACTTACTGGGATGAATGTGTGGAATGAATTTATGTTTGCGTTAGTCTTTGTAGAAGATTCTGCCCTAAGGACGATTCCAGTGGGTCTGATGAATTTGCGAAGTCAGTTGAATACCAATTTCGGAATCCAATTGGCTGGATTAGCCATTTCGGCGCTGCCAATGATTATCGCGTATATCGTGTTCCAAAAGCAATTTGTCCGTGGTCTATCGGCAGGAAGTGTAAAAGGATAAGCAAACTTGTGAAAGAGTCAAGTGAGCATGAAATAGGAAAGGAATGGTTCGAGTTCCTAGTTCATGCTCAATCACTCCCGTATCATAAGATTGGTCTAAATGGTATATACCAAATGATGTTTTTCACTGTGGGCAGACTGCTCTACGATGAATTTGGGTCGTTGGTGCTGCTGTATGCATGTATTTTTATTTGTGGATTCGCCTTGATTTGTTTTGGAACATTTCAAAGGCTCCAATATAGCCAAAAAGAAGTTTCAAATGTAAAAGTCAATAAATAGAGGAGGATAAAAAATGTTAACAGACGTAAAAAAGGCTTTGGATGTATTTAAAGAAAGGGACATTGATCGTGTCTATTTCGTAGGATGCGGAGGCTCATCTTCCCTCATGTATGCAAGCAAATACGTATTAGACCGAGAAAGTGAAACGATTGATTCAGACCTGTATAGTTCAAATGAGTTTATACATCGTAACCCACGGAAGCTTAATGAAAAGTCGCTGGTGATTTTGTGCTCTCACTATGGAAAAACACCTGAGACAGTTGAGGCTGCCCGGTTTGCAAGTGGAAAAGGTGCGATTACCGTCTCGTTAACCTTTGATTCCGAATCTCCGCTTGCCCAAGCTTCTGAATATGTCATTGTTTATGAGGATGGGAAAGAAGCAAAGTATGTGAATGAGTCACCGGCTGTGATGTTAGAACTTGTTTTTGGTCTTCTTGCAGCCAAGGAAGGGAATGAAAAGTTATCCGATGTCGTTTCCTCCTTAGAAAATTTAGGTCAAATATTAGTCCAGGAGAAAGCAAGGTATTTAAAACAGGCAAAGGAATTTGCCCAATCCTATAAAGATGAAAAAGTGATTTACACGATGGCGAGCGGCGCCAATTATGGAATTGCCTATTGGTTCGCGATTTGCCTACTGATGGAAATGCAATGGATTCATTCCCATGCCCTCCATGCCGGGGAATATTTCCACGGACCGTTTGAAGTCTTGGATAAAGACGTGCCAGTGATTCAACTATTAGGTTTAGACGAGACGCGTCCATTAGAAGAACGCTCATTGGAATTCACTCAAAGATATGGAGAAAGGGTAGTCGTCCTTGATGCAAAGGATTTTGACCTAACAGGCATAGCCGAAGGTGTCAAAGGCTACATTGCCCCACTCGTCCTGCAAACCATCCTGCGCCAGTACGCAGAAGAACTAGCAGCAGCCCGCAGCCATCCACTAAGCACGAGAAGATATATGTGGAAAGTACCTTACTAAAAGAGGTGTCAAGAGTGGTGTCAGGCACCAATCCAACTGTGTTTTTATAAATGATAGTCTCAACAATTTTAATGAATTTGGAGGTAGTTTAAGATGTTGAAATTTGATGCGAATTTATTTTTGCAATTGGTTGGGAAAGAGGCACTAGCGAAGAGAGAGGAAATTGAGAAGATTGTTGATGGAATTTCGGCTAAAGGATTTAAAAACATTTTCTTGATCGGTTCCGGTGGAACAATTGCGATGATGTATCCATATGAGTATATTTTTAAGTCCAATTCCACGCTGGAGGTACATGCGGAGATTGCGGCTGAGCTCCTTGTAATGAATAATCGCCACTTGACCAAGGATTCTGTTTGTATTTTTGCTTCTGTTACGGGAACGACAAAAGAAACAGTAGCCGCTGCTGAGTTCTGCAAGAGCAAAGGGGCAACAACCATTGGACTAGTAGCTGAACAGGGCACCCCATTGGCTAAGGCAGTTGATTATTGCATCTCCACTGGTCATGAGAAGCATTCGTTTGATACATTCTTTATTCACATGCAGCTGCTTACGTTCCGCTTTATTTATAACAATGATGAATTCAAGCAATATGATCAGTTTGCCAAAGAAATTGCCCACTTACCACAAGGGATTGTCGATGCGTTAGAGCAGTTCGACTCCCAAGCGGAGCAATTTGCAATTAAGCACAAGAATACCGATTACCACATGCTGGTTGGGGCCGGGAACCTTTGGGGGAATACCTATTCCTACGCCATGTGTATCTTAGAGGAAATGCAATGGATTAAGTCGAAATCCATTCACGCCGCTGAGTTCTTCCACGGCACGCTTGAACTGGTGGAGGAGGATACAAGTGTGATTTTATTCAAAGGTGAGGATGAAACTCGTCCATTGGTGGAACGTGTGGAACGATTTGCAGAAAATATTACCAAGGAATTGTTCATTTTGGATACAAAGGATTACCGTTTGGATGGAATTAGTGAGGAATTCAGAAAGCACTTTGCTGTCTGCCTAAACTGGGCACTAACTGGCCGAATCAGTGTATACCTTGAACGTGAAAGAGATCATCCGTTAGAAATACGCAGATATTACCGTAAAATGGCTTATTAGGAGGTGGCGTGGGTGTTTAACTTTGATGTAGAAAGATATTTATCGATCCAAAATGGTGCCTTATCCCTTAAGGATGAACTCGACCAGGTGATTGATTCATTGATAGAGAACGAATTGGAAAATGTATTCTTTGTCGGAACGGGCGGCGCAGCCATCCTTATGCGCCCGGCGGAATATATTTTAAAAACACATTCCACCTTACCCGTTTTTACAGAAATCTCATCCGAATTGATGTTGATGGGCCATCAGCACTTGGGTGAGCATTCATTGGTTATTTTGCCTTCTTTGTCTGGTACAACGAAAGAAACAGTGGAGGCGGCCGTGTTTTGTAAGGAAAAAGGTGCGACAACGATAAGCTTAGTGGGTCATGCTGCAACACCGTTAGCGAATGGAACCGATTATACCTTTGTCAATTATGCGGCTGATGATACCTCCTGTGAATCGTTCTATATCCAGTCATATATGCTAGCGTTCCGATTAATGTATAAGCGAAATGAATTTCCCTGCTATCAACAATTTGTTGAGGAAATGAGACATCTGCCAACTGCCCTCCTAAAAGTAAAGGAAAAGGTGGAGCTGCGTGCGGCGGAGTTTGCCCGCAAACATAAGGAAACGCCTTACCATATCCTCTCAGGGACAGGTATCGATTGGGGTCAAACCTATTATTATGGCATGTGTATTTTAGAGGAAATGCAATGGATTAAAACACGGCCGGTTCATACATCCGATTTTTTCCATGGTACATTGGAATTAGTAGAGGGGGATACGAGCATTATCCTCTTAAAAGGTGAGGACCGAACCCGTCCGCTTGCGGAAAGAGTCGAGCGTTTTGCTGAACATTACTCGAAGGAATTAACTGTTTTTGATACGAAGGATTATCGATTAGCAGGCATTTCTGAGGGGTTGAGAAGTCTTATTTCTCCGATTGTTTTTGCAGCCTTGCTGGAGAGGGTCAGCTGCCACTTGGAAGAGGAAAGAAAGCATCCGCTGACAACCAGAAGATATTATAAAAAAATCCCATTTTGATAGAATTATCGGCTTGTGTGGAGCCCTCACTTCTTTTGTGAGGGCTCTTCTTATTTCGTACATATCCTAATTAAAAAGTGTCGCCTTTTCTATTTCAGAAAATCATCATTATCCCTGTGGAAATGGTAAAATATATTTATATCTTTAATATTCTAGTAATTAGAGAAGGAGAAGCTGTTTAGGTGATGGGAATAATAAAAAGACTAAGAATTATCGGTACAATGCTTATCGTTATTTCATTATGGATGGGAAGCTGGCAAGAAGCTTCTGCGGCAGGTGACCCGTGTACAGCGGTAAAGGCAGGGACTAAGGTTATCTGGGGGAAAGAAGTACTCAATCCTTATCAAGTTGCCAGGTTAACTTTTTTGAAAAAAACAAGTCTTTATAAACTAGATGGGAGTAAGAAAATCACGATCAGAACCGCAAGTGCAGGCGAGCAGCTTCCAGTTTACGCGATTCAATCTACCCAAATCGATTTAGGAAATGGGCTGTTTGTTAAAAGCGACAAGAATGTAAAACTAGAAAAAGCGAGTAGCAGACTGCGCCAATTAGCGACCTGTGTTCATGAAAAGAATCTAGATAAAGCTGCTGGGCAGATGATCGTTGTAAAGGCTTTGACCGGTGATAAAACTAAAGCTACAGTGCAAAGGTATGAAAAGAAAAAGGGGAAATGGGTTAAAGTGTCGACCCCAATGCAAGCGATTGTCGGCAAAAAAGGAGTCGGGAAAACCAAAGAAGGGGACAGCCTTACACCTAAAGGGACATACTTGATCGGGACATCGTTTGGATGGGGAACCAAGCCCGCTGGGGTGGGGTATCCATTTCGGACAGCCACGAAGTACGATTATTGGGTCGACTACTCCCAATCTAAAGACTACAACAAATGGGTCAATTATACCGGCAGCCCCCAGCGCAAATGGAAATCCTATGAACGTCTGACCCATCCGTTATATAAATATGCCGTCGAGATTCGTTATAATGATGCCCCGGTTATTAGCGGTGCGGGAAGTGCTATATTTTTACATATCAAAAAGAAGACCACACGCTATACGTTGGGCTGTGTGGCTATTTCCGAAAAGGACCTCGTGAATGTGATGAAATGGCTAAATCCAAAAACGAAACCCATTATTAAAATCGAGGGATAATTCGATTTGGCAAAGCTAGCCACAGAGAAAAAGACCCCTTTCCTAACATAAAGAGGTCTTTCAATGGGGGAATGGCTGGATCTCAATCATGTTAAAGTGGAGAATAAGGCAATCATTCGGAATGAGTGAGGAGTTTCGTGTAGACTCCTGCGATTCATTATCCAGCATGGATCATTTTTTCATAGAGGTTTAAAATCATTTGCCCGTAGGTTGTACCTGGAACAGCCCATTTTCCGTTTAAAGCGGTCCATGTTGGAGCAGAACCTCTGTCGACAAGTTGAAAGCGGGGATCAACTAATGGATATTGATTGGGTAGTGGTTTAGTTGTGGCATACGCGTACAGGTGCTGAAGCTGGGCAAGGACCCCTTCTTCTTCATTTTTAAAGCTTGCGCCACGCGTCTCTCCTCCAGTTGCTCCAATTCCTGCGTAGTTGTTCTGTCCAGGATTAACGACTCCGGTAAACCGAAAATAGTCTGTTTCGTGGATGGCTTGTGCAAAGGCGACATCCCCTCTAATGCCGTAATATTTCCCGTACGTTTGATAAAATTGACCTAATTCCGGGGCGTTAGGATTGACCTTTTTCACAAATTGATCCATCTGTTCTGGAGATAGGAAGGTCGGTCCTAAAATGGTAAACTGGCCTGGGTTCGCTATGATTGGGGTATCTTTTGGACTGTTGCTTGGTGTAGTATTTGTGCTCGTGCTGGTACTTGTGCTTGAACTCGTGCTTGTGGTGGGTTTTGCCGTCGCTGGATTACTGGTGCTAGTCACAGGTTTTTGGGTGACTGATTTAGTTGTCGTTGTACTAGTCTTTTCAGTAATAATAAATGCATCATCATATCCCGCTTTTTCAATTTCCTTGAGACGTTTTTCTGCATTGGCGTTGGTTGTATAGGATGCGACTTTCACTCGGTACCAAGTGTCCCCCGATATTTTTGTAGAAACGATTGATGATTTAATGCTTTTATTCTTTAATTCTGCGACCCTGTCTTGTGCATTTTCCTTGGATTTATAGGAGCCTACATAAACCGTATAGACTGTTTTTGTCGTGGTTTGAGTTGTTTTGGGTGTGGTCGTTGTTGTTTTCGGTGTTTCCTTCGTTGCTTTGCGTTTCAGATTAAAGGCTTTGGCAATCCCATTGACGTGACCTTGGGCAACTCTTTGCTGCCAGGAAGAATCCTTCATCAGTTCGGCATCATGTTTATTGCTGATAAAGCCGTTTTCCGTTAGGAGTGACGGCATTTTGGTTTCCCTGATTACATGGAAATTCGCCTTTTTTTGTCCGCGGTCCTTCAGTTGATTCACCTTAATAACTTCGCTATGGATGATATCTTGGTATTTTGAAGCTTTACTTGAATCAGTTAACCCGTTGTAAATAAAATCCTCATATCCTTGGGCGGAACTGTCAGCAGAGTTGATGTGAATAGCCAGGAAAAAGTCTGCATTCCAGGCGTTGGCGGCACTTGAGCGCTGGGATAAGCTTTGGGTGGTATCGCTTGTACGACTCATCTTTACTTGAACATTTTCATAATCGTTTAGTATGATCGTTCGTATTTTAAGTGCAATTGCTAAGGTAATATCTTTTTCATTCAGCCCATTCCCTTGGGCGCCGGGATCTACACCACCATGCCCTGGGTCTAAATATAGCTTCATACTTTCCCCTCCATTTCTTTTAAAATACGCTCAAATATATCTTATGTTAAATCCAGTCCAGTGGACTCTATCAGAATCACTAAACAAGGAAAACCCTCCCAAAGCCCCCCTTTTGTTCATTAATAGGAGGTTCTTGGGTGAGGGTTGTCCTTTTGGGGCGGACGAGTGTACATGAGTGGTGCCTGACACCATAAGTTGACACCATAATTGGCGTCATAACTAAAACCATAACTGCCACCATGAAATTCACTTAGAATACTTGCTTAATCTGCAACAAGGAAGGCGTCTTTGATACCGGCTTTTTTTACTTCGGTTAAGCGGTCTTCGGCATTTTCTCGGCTGGAGAAGGCTCCTGCTTGGACTCGGTACCATGTTTCTCCAGAGATTTTTGTGGTATCAACGAATGATTCGATGCCTTTCGATTTAAGTTGGTCTACTCGCTCATCGGCATTTTCTTTCGATTTGAAGGAACCGGCAATAACTTTGAAAAGAGTTCCGGAATCTGGATTATCAGGTTTCGGGGGCTCAATTGGCTTACGTTTGAGGCCAAAGGCTTTGGCAATACCATTGACGTGACCTTGTGCTACTTTTTGTATCCATGATGATTGTTTCATTAATGCGGCGTCATGGTCATTACTGATAAAGCCATTTTCCGATAAGAGTGCTGGCATTTCTGATTCACGTAACACATGGAAGTTCGCCTTTTTCTGGCCGCGCTCTTGCAGTTGATTTACTTTCATAACTTCGGCATGGATAATATCTTGGTATTGGGCTGCTTTTGAACTGTTAGATAAGCCATTGTAAATATAGTCCTCGTACCCAAGTGCTGAGCTTGGGCCGGAATTGATGTGAATGGCCAAGAAAAAATCTGCCCCCCAAGCATTCGCCTCACTGGAACGCTGACTTAAGCTTATTGTTGTATCGCTGCTCCGACTCATTTTTACATTAATGTTCTCATAATCATTTTGTAAAATGGACCGTATTTTTAGCGCGATAGCTAATGTTACATCTTTTTCATCCAATCCATGACCTTGAGCCCCAGGGTCTTGTCCGCCATGGCCTGGATCTAAATAAAGCTTCATTTTATCCACTCCATTTCTAAAAATTGATTATATATACATATTATGTGACTGTGGACAAACATGTGCAGATACTTGTCTCGGTATATTGATGGTTAAGGGGATGGATGTCACCAACGGTAAAGTTTCTTTGTTACCGAGAGGGCTGATGAATGGTTGTCTGGGTAACAAAGAGAGTCTCTAAATGACCGAACTCTCATCGTCAGCGAACTTTGGGTAAGAAAGAGAGCCTTTAAGTGACCGAGCCCTCATCGCAAGCGCTCATTGGGTAAGAAAGAGAGCCTTTAAATGACCGAACCCTCATCGCAAGCGCTCATTGGGTAAGAAAGAGAGCCTTTAAATGACCGAGCCCTCATCCGCAGCGAGCTTTGGGTAAGAAAGAGAGCCTTCAAATGACCCAACCCCCATCGTAAGCGAGCTTTGGGTAACAAAGAACCCCCCTCGCCACTTCGGCCAGGGGTTGTCCTGCAATTATACCCGTTCCTTCATCCGGTCGGGGAGATTCTGAATCGAGGTGACGACCATATCTAGCTTTGATTCAATCCGGTAAAGCAGATAAAGAGTTACTACGATCGGGAATCCAACCTCGCTGATGATCGGAATCAATTGTTCCACACTGTTCACCTCCTTTTTAAAAAAAGGCCGTCCCTAAGGGGAATCGGCCTCTTCGTTATTAAACTAGTTCATAGTCCGTCACATTACGGTCAATGACGCGTGCCCCTTTAGCAACAACAAGCTTCCCACTTGCTGTTGTAAAAATATCAGCAGCAATAATTTGCGTCATCGATTGCTTGATGACGGCCTCATCAATCGGTTCTTTTGGATTTTCGACTGATAAACTGGCGGTCTTGCCCATCTCCGTCCCAAATTGCAATTCTAAGATTTTTGCCATAGATCTCACCTCCCATCGCTTGACTATTTTGCAATATCATTACGCTAAAATTTCTGTGCTGTCATTTCGTTCCACTTTGTTCAGCATGTCCTTGCACAGAACAGTAATCGCTTGCGATGCTTGAAATAACTGTTCAACCGTTGCTTCTTTTTTAACATTGCTAAACGTTTTTGCTCTTAGGATGGGTGCACCCTTTTCATCCACGCCCACCTCAAAGACCAAACGAAGCTTTGTTCCTTCTAGTAATGCTTGTGCCATGATCAACCACCTCCTTTCACCCTTTATATAGAAAAAAGTCAGCAAAAAGGACATGGTAAAAGAAAATAATTTAAATAAAGTTGATTAATGCTATACTTGGGGAACGGCTTTGGTTTCTGAAAGGAGTTAACAATCTAATGAAGTATTTGAAATCACAAATGCAGCAGTTAATTAAGGAAAATAAAGAATTGCATACGCGCTTAAAAGAGTTGAAGGTAGAACACGGACTCGAGAAAAACACGGCCCTAAAGGCTTTATACCATTCAGAAGTTGCGGATGGCGGGAAGTATATGACAGCGTACCAAGCACTTGACCTTCCTAAAAAATAGGTGATAAAAAAGAGTGTCAGGCACCCGGTGCCTGACACTCTTTTTGAATCATTACATTTTTGGTCAAGTAGCTCTACGTTACCTGAATCTTAACTTCCTCAAGGTTACGGTAACGTAAAAGAGGATCCGCACCTATCTGTTGGAGACGGTAGGTTAATCACCCGAGCTAATAAATAGA
>NZ_BCUX01000052.1 GCF_001591445.1 Neobacillus drentensis NBRC 102427
CTTAACCGGAAAACCTCCGCTTATTTACCCCGAAACGAGCTCCATTTTGAATTTAACCGGAAAATCTCCGCTTATTTTAAATATCACTAGTTACTCTAAGCATTTTTGTAAGATAAATTATATATCAAATGGAGGGTAAAATTGTGGGGTACAATAGCCATTGTACCCTAAAATTTGAGGTGCATTTCCCTATACAAATTTTTATGTAATTTCCACCCAAATGGCTTTACACCAATAAAAAATGAGTGTCAACTTCATTTGCAAATTGGCACTCATTTTAACTTTCATTTTTAAGGGTTGTGGTAGGAAACGGAACCCATTACATCCGCCCCTTTCCCCTTTAAAACCATAATTAATAAACTTTTACCTTTTTGGCGGCACTGATTAATCCTTTCGCATCCGTTGCCGTAACAGCTAAGGTAACACCACGTTTTTGCTTCGGGATGCTTACTTTAAAGCTCCCATAACTATTGGCCTTTGCTGAGTAGATTCTTGAACCGATCTTTATTTTCACGACGGCCCGTTTTTCTGTTTTCCCAGTAACGGCGGTGGCGGTATACTTGACCGCATTTACCACTGGTAAATTGGGCGCTACTCGTGTAACTGTGAGTGATTTTGGGAAACTTACTTTCCCGGCTCCATCCTTGGCTGTAACCTTTATGGCTGTGCTGCTATTTTGAATGGGAATCGTCACTTTGAAATTCCCGCTCCGATCCGCTTTTCCACTATAGTTCTTACTTCCAATTTGGACGGTAATTGCGGCGTACTTTTCAGACTTGCCTGTTACCAGCGTAGATTTGTTATTGATGGTACTTACCACCGGAATGTTAGGTGCAATTCTCGCCACCGCCACTGTCCTTGGTACGCTCGTTCCAGCTGCATCCTTTGCGGTCACACTTAAGACTGTACCGCTGTTTTGGGCAGGAATCCCGACCGTAAACTTTCCATTGGCATCTGCCTTGGCGGTATAGGAAGACGCCCCTGCTTTGACCGTAACCACGGCCAATCCTTCCGTCATACCCGTCACCGTCGTTGTTTTATTTGTGACCGAATTCACCACCGGGCTATTGGGTGGAATTTTCGCTACCACATACGCTTGTGAAGTTTGATTATACGCAGCATCCACTGCAGTCACGTAGAATATTGTCCCGGCAGCGGGTGCAGTGATCGGCGTCGTAAACTTCCCATCCGCATCTGCAATGATGAAATAAGAATAACCAGGAAGCGCAATCGTCACCTCGGCCCCAGCCTCAGTTATACCTGTGATTTGCGTTGTTCTATTTGAAACGGTATTTATTTTAATCGTCGGCGGAGTTTTATCAATGACTGTTATAAAAACAGGCGGACTGACATTATTCGCAGCATCGCTCGCAATCACGCGAAGGCTGGTGCCTGACACCAGCTTGCCTATCGGAATCGAAAAATGACCTGTCGCTGGGTCGGCATCGCCCTCTGCAATCAAGACGTTCCCATTGAATATCGAAATATGAGCTCCCGATTCTGCCACACCAGTTACTTCTTCCGTCGTCACCATATTTGGCGTCGCCAACAAAAGTTTCAGCGATGGCGGGGTTACATCTTTTACAGTAAAGAAAATCGATTCACCTTTATTCTTGGAAGCATCTTCTATCCTAACTTCGATTTCCGTTCCTGCAGGCTGCCTCTCAAAAATAACCCAAAAATAATCTGAAGACACATAGCATGAACCGAGGATGGTTTGTCCTGCTATCACACTAATGAGCGCCCCTTTTTCAGCGTATCCACTAATGGAATCCATCTGGTCTGTGATTGAGTCTTGATTTAACTGCGGTGCGGCTGGCGCTGTTATGTCCGCCACTTTGACTGTCGCCGCCGGACTAATGTTCCCCGCACCATCCTTGGCAGTCACCAGAATCATCGTTCCTGCTGTCTGTTTTTCAATCGGGATGGAAAAATGGCCCTGTTCATCTGCCTGGACCTTTCCAAGGGAAACCGCAACTTTTGCCTCAACCGTCGACAATGGCTCCGCAATACCAGTCAATACTCGGGAATGTTCGGTCACCTCATTAACTTTCGGAGCCTCGGGCGCTGTTTCGTCCAACACCGTAACAACAGCACCGTTACTTACCCGGTTGTAGCTATCCGTCGCCTTGACCGTCAGCTCCACCCCGCTTGATTGCTGAGGAATTAGAATCCTGAAGCTTCCGTCAGTGTCAGATAATCCTTCGCCAATTTTCTCAGTTCCGCGGTAAACTTCCACCTGACTATCCCGGTCGGTGATCCCGCTCACTAATGGTTCGCGGTCACTAACCTTCCCAACAAACGGCTTCTCGAGCGCACCAATGGGGTGTCCGTTTTCAAACGGTTTATAAGCAACTGAACTAATGTCTAACTTCCCCCAGAAGTTACTATTATCGTTCCCGTCAATAATGCCGCCGTCAATGCGATTGGGATCCGTTACGCCCCAATAATTATCATTGGCATCAAAGAGCAAATGAGTATTAGATGAGACCTGAACTTTAACTTTTACATGCGGATATCCAAAGAAATTGTTCTGGTTCATGTGGATATTGGGGACACCGCCGTCTCCATAATTACTGCTTACAATCAAATCTTCATATGCGTCGATTGGATTTAAGAAGGTATTATTTTTTACAAAAATTTTCCCTGGTCCATTTTCAACCTGCAAGGAGGCTTTTTCACTAAAAAGGTTATTTTCAATAATGGAATCGAACATCGAGGAAGTGATAATAATTAATCCCTTTTTATATTCATTATGGCGGAGGATCATATTAGCTCCAGTAATAAGAAAGCCGCCGTTATATTGCTGATTCGTATACTCCATTTGAATCGAACTTCCTCTAGCGCCCGTTATATTAAAGTTTTTTAAACTGATCCGCTCATTTTCGTTCCCAACCGCCTTAAATTTCCCATAAACGGTCACAATAACAGCACTTCGAGCGATAATTTCTACCCCCGGCTCAATCGTAAGGGTGGCGTTGGAGTAGATTTCCATAGGACCTATTAACGTGTAGGGCGAGCCTTCTTTAGTTAGGACTCGATTTTCCTTAATTGGGCCGGAAATTGTACTGCCGCTAGTAGTAGTTTCCGCATGGTTCTTCATTGGGAATAAGGTTAATAGTAAAAGCGCTGAAAGAAAGATTTGCAAAAATTTTTTGTAAACTATCATTCGATTATGCTCCATTAATAGATTTATACTCTCATTATCTCGGCTGTCATCCCATTTTACAATATCTAATTTTCACTTTACTCATGGCTAAAAAAACAAAATTCAGCCGCAACTCCAACATAAAAAGGACCTCAAAACAAAGAAAAACACCCAGCCGCCAAGGTGTTTTCTCTAAATACCTTCTTACTTCACCAGCTCAAATACCTTCTTCACTTTTTTCACCGCTATTTGCGATCCGCCCCGGCCCTGGACATTTTCAACCATCATCGCTACCATCAAGCGCGGCGATTCTGTATTGTATCCGACGAACCAGCCATTTTCCGTACCTGTTTCTCCCTGCTTCTGTTTCATCTCCGCCGTTCCTGTTTTACCTGCGAGCGGATACCCCTTGATATCAGCCGCATGAGCTGTCCCGCTGGCATCGCCCACCACCTTACGTAAATCGGCCGCAATCACACCTGCGTGTTCAGCTGAGACCACTGCCTCTTTCAGGACCTGACCCTGCTGCTCCTCCGTCAACAGAATCGGCTTCACCATATTGCCATTATTCACAAACGGCGTATAAGCCGATAGCAAATGGACGATACTCATTTGGATTTGCCCCTGCCCGTACCCCGAATCAGCGAGCGCAATTTCCCGGTCAAGCGTGCCCATCGTGGATTTCTCGAGTGGGAACGGGAACGTCAGCTCTTCCTCAAAGCCAAACTTCTTCAGCCCGTCCCGGAACGCATCTTTCCCCGTCTTCAACGCAGCCTGGGCGAAATAAATATTATCACTAAATACAAATGCCTTTTCCAAATTAACCGGCTCAGTCCCCGCATGGACCCGCGTCACAAAGTAGCCGCCCCACGACTTATCCTTTTGCCACTTGTTCCCTAGGATCGGCACCGCCATATCCGGTGTAATCGCCCCGCTCGACAATGCCACCGCTGCCGTAATCGGCTTCATAACCGAACCCGGCGCATAGGTCATCCTAAAGCGCGTGGAGAGCGGCTGTTTCTTATTCTCCTGCAGTGCCTTCCATTCGGCCGCAGAAAAGCCTAGCATCGCTTGATTTGGGTCAAATGAAGGCGTGCTGACAAGCGCCAGCGTCTCACCTGTCACAGGATTAATCGCCGCTCCCGTGCCTGCTTCCTTGCCCAGCTCATCATAAATAGCTGCCTGAACATCCGCATCAATCGTCAACTTGACCGTTTTTCCGTCCTCCACTGGCTTTTCAGCGAGCAGTTCCGCCTCGCCGCTCTTCTTTTTAATCGTAATCTTCACGCCAGGCTTCCCCTTCAACTGCTCGTCATACACCTGCTCGAGCCCTCGTTTCCCAATCATATCACCGCTCGTGTAGCCCTTATCCTTTAGCTTCGCCAACTCATCCGCCGTAATCGGCCCCACATAACCAATCAGGTGCGCTGCCGCCTTCTCATATGGATAAATCCGTGCCTCCACCTTTCGTGTTTGCACCGGCTCGAGCGCAATCAACTGCGCAATCCGCTCCTCATCCTGCATCGCCACCCGCTTCAGCGGCACAAACAGCTCCGGCTTCACCCAACTTGCACCGAGCACCTTCTTTATCTGCTCAGGACTCATTTTTAACAGCGAGGCTAACGGCTCCAGAACTTGGTCCGTCACCTTCCCAGCCACCACGCCGACCTCATACACCTGGCCATTCACCGCCAGCCCAATCTCATTGCGGTCGATAATCTCTCCCCGTTTCGGCGCAATCGTCTCAATCCCAATCGTATCGCCTTTCTGCATTTTTGGAAAAATGAACCCAGTATTCCAGTTGACATACCAATTCTTCTTATTGGCACGTTCTTCCTTCTGCAACTTAGCTTCATAGGTAAAATGAATAGGTCCCGCAATGCTATTCATTTTTGCGTCAAAAGAATAGTGGGCTTGTTCCTTATCTGCCTGTTTATCCTCTTTCGGTTTTTTGAAGTCAATCTTCAGGTCAGTAATCTGTAAATCCTTGTAGATTTTATGATAGCGATTCGTAAATTCCTCTTTCGTGATTTTTTCCTTGGCATCCGTTGAAAGGTAATCATACATCTGCTCAAACTTCTGCTCATTCCATAAAGCTATGTATTTCGTCAATCGATCCTGCGGCGTCGCTTCCTTACTGCAGCCTGCAACTAGTAAAATAAGAAGCATAACCGCTGCTATTTTTCTCAATGGAACCCCTCCTTTTATTACCATTTTAGCACACCTGCTTGATCCATCTTTTTAATTTTTTGCAACAAAAAAAGAGGAAAGAATTCCCCTTCCCCTTTGTAACGTTTTTATGAATTTGCTTTTTCTGTAGAAGTAGATTCTTTGTCCACGTCAGGAGAGCTATCTGGATCTTCAATCATTTGCTCTTTTTCCTTCATTTGTGGAGTCTCTACGGATTCGCTTGCTTTGTCAGTCGAAAGTTTTGCTTCCTGTAACGTGCTTAACGATTTGTTAAAATAGTCACTAGGATTCACAGCAATTCCATCTTTGCGAATTTCAAAATGTACATGGGTTCCAGCTTTTTCATTGAACAAGCTTTGTCCAGCCGTGGCAAGAACTTGTCCCTGTTTTACTTCTTGGCCAACCTTGATCTTTATGTCTTTTACGGATTGATATTGTGTTACAATACCTTTGTCGTGTTCCACTTCAATGACATTCCCAAGGACTGCATCTTCATCAACTCGTGTGACCGTGCCGCTTAATGATGCAACGACATTAAATGACTCATCGTCTTTCATGGTAACGTCAATCCCAGTGTTAGGGTTGTAGGTATTATTGTAGAATACCAATGCCGCTTCCTGGTCTTCTGTTTTTCCATTGAAATCATAGAATTTCGTTTTCACGACAGCCGCATCTGCTTTTTCCACAGGCATTTTGAAGTCTTCAAATGTTTTGCTAACTTCAATCGCTGGCTCTTGGTTCTTTTTACCGGCAATATCGGTAGATTTGTAATCGTATTTGTCTGACGCGTTATTGCTAGTTTGATACCATAGAACTGCGGTCAAAATGATTGCTGCACTTGCAATATAAATGGCTGGAAATACCCAACGCTTTTTGAAAAAGCGTTTTACGCTGGAACCTTGAGAAGATCGTTTGTTTTCTTCCTCTCTCATTTTCATCACCTCAGCAATCATTCTGAACAGATAAGTAGAATTATATACACGGTGTGAAAAAATTTTTTTAAACTTATCTTTTAACAGTGTCGATATTTTTATGCATGAAGTTGGAAAAATTATTTTTCGAGTAATTTACTGTCGACACCAATTACCTCCGCCAAAACCAAACAAAAAAAAGCCAGGCATCCTCCCAGCCTGGCTCCCCTAACATTTACTTTCTTGCGGTAACTGTATCTAGCATTTGATCTGCCGACTTAATTTCTACGCCCTGATAGTAATGCTTCACAATCTCCTGATAATTCTTTCCTTCCAGAGCCATGCCGTTTGCCCCGTATTGACTCATTCCGACGCCATGGCCGAATCCTTTGGTGGTAATCACGATATTGTTCCCCTTACGCTTCCATGCAAAGTCAGAGGACCGCAGATTCAGTTTATCGCGGATATCCCGCCCGCTCAAAACCTTCCCATTAAAATCAACCTTGCCGACCCGCTTACCCTTCGTCCGATCGACAATTTTTCCAATCGTCGACCCTGAACCGAGCTTCACCCCAAGCCGTGCCTCAAATTGACTGACCGTCATGACCTTTTGACTATTAAACTTCGGAGAGTTTTTATCCCAGGGGCTTGAAACACTTCTCAAGTATGGAAATTTTCCTGACCAATAATCTTCCGAGTTTTCCGTATAACCATTACTTGTGGAGAAGAACAAGGCATCAATGGGCTCACCATCATAGGCCAAAATTTGTCCGGCTGTTGCGCGGACAGCCTTTAGAACCTTCTTCCTTTTCGTGTCGTAATCCATCCCCCATTCCCGTCTAAGTTCATCATCATTCATGTAAACTTGATGGATTTGGGTGTCCGTTACCTGGGCACCTTTAGGAACACCGAGTGTATCCTTACTTAATAGCCGCTTCACGATATAGGTTCTCGCTGTTAGTGCCTGGGCCTTCAGGGCTTCTTCCTTAAACTCTGCGGGCATCTCAGCTGCCACCACACCAACGAGGTAATCTTCTAATTGTACATTCTCAATTTGTGATTTTGAGGTGCGAAAAACGGATACTTCAACGGCAGGATCTGCGGAAGCCACCACCTCTTTCGCTTCTTTTCCAGGGGTCTTGGTTAAATCCTCCCCTAACTTTCCGCTCGCTCGGTGCTCTTCTGAAAAGGGTAATACCAGGACTGCGGGAATAATTAATGTTAAGGCAATGAGGACTGCTGCTAGTACGACGAAAGGTTTGATTTTTATCATGATAGTGCCTCCAGTTTGCAAATTCACATCCACACCTACTCCACGGCGGGATGCGTCTCAATTAATACATATGGAGACGGACAAGCATTTATTACGGATTTTTTTATTTAAAAATGGTGTCAGGCACCACACAAACACAAATCAAACACCAGTGTCCTCCCTACAAGGACACTATTAACGCAAAAAAGGCCCAATGATTCTACATCAGGGCCCGTTGTTTTGCGAATGCTCATTTTATTAGTAGTTCTATGCGTTCATATCTGATACGTAGTCTTGGACTTCTGTTAATGCTTCGTCTGCTTCGTTGATCCGTTCGATGTCGGCACCTAGGCTTGCTAGCTTGCCGTGGAAGTCTACGTAACCGCGGTCTAAGTGTTTCAACTCAGTCACGCGTGTCATGCCTTCAGAAACCAAACCAGTTAAAACTAATGCTGCTGCAGCACGAAGGTCTGTGGCAGACACTTCCGCACCTTGTAAGTTTGAAGAACCATTTAAAATAACAGAACGGCCTTCAATCTTGATGTCGGCATTCATGCGGCGGAATTCCTCAACATGCATAAAACGGTTTTCAAACACCGTTTCTGTAATCATCGAGGTGCCGTTTGCGCGAAGCAATAACGCCATCATTTGTGATTGCATATCGGTTGGGAAACCTGGATGCGGCATTGTTTTAATGTCGACAGCCTTCATTCGATCGGTTCCGATGACACGTACGCCATCTTCTTCCTCCTGAATCGTAATCCCCATTTCAACCATTTTTGCAATCAATGAAGATAAATGTTCAGGAACTGCGCCCTTTACCAACACATTTCCGCCCGTAATCGCAGCAGCCACCATAAAGGTACCCGCTTCGATGCGGTCAGGAATAATATTGTGTTCTGCGCCAAATAACACGTCCACCCCTTCAATACGAAGGGTCCCTGTGCCAGCGCCGCGAACCTTAGCGCCCATTTTGTTCAAGAAATTTGCAAGGTCAACGATTTCTGGTTCTTTTGCCACGTTCTCAATAATGGTGGTACCAACCGCAAGAGTTGCAGCCATCATAATATTTTCCGTAGCCCCAACACTTGGGAAATCCAAATAAATCTTTGCACCTTGTAAGCGGCCATCTACTTCTGCTTCAATAAATCCGTTTCCTACCTTAACCTTAGCACCCATGGCTTCAAAGCCTTTTAGATGCTGATCAATCGGGCGGGATCCAATCGCACAACCACCCGGCAGGGCCACACGTGCACGGCCATTGCGAGCAAGTAATGATCCCATGACAAGTACAGACGCGCGCATTTTACGAACGTATTCGAATGGCGCCTCATCCTTTAACACTCTGGATGCATCTACTACGACTGTATTGTTTTCAAATGACACTTCAGCGTTTAAGTTGCGTAAAACTTCATTAATTGTGTATACATCGGAGAGTGTAGGTACATCACGAATTACACTTTTTCCGTCACTTGCTAATAATGTTGCAGCGAGTACAGGCAAGACAGCATTTTTTGCGCCTTCTACTTTAACAGTTCCATCAAGCCTTTTTCCGCCGCGGACGATAATCTTTTCCAAGAGTATTCCCCTCCGCGTCCATTTTCTCTATATTAATATTCAATCGTAATGATTGGTGTGCCAACTACGATGGTAGTCTTACCGCCCAATCCTTCGGAGCGTATCCCAATTTGTAAATTCATGTTATCTCTTTGATTTTCTATCGAGCCTGTAAACAACGGCGAATTCGCCGAAACAGACATGAATGTCTCCTCTTTTAACGCTTCGATCTCTTTTGCCTTAAATACGGTCAGCAAATGTTTCGCTGTCTTAGGTAAAGCCTTATCCATCTTATCACCGACCGTACCTTTCATACAAGAGAAAATTGTTGGGTTTCCTCGAAATATGTCAGACAGCCTGGTTTTAAAATCTGAGGTAGTGAAAAAGGCCTCTGAAGACTTGTTCCACTCTTTACCACTGATACTATATACTATATACGCATTAACAGGTTGTTTTGTGTGGGTTGCCATCAATTGAAGCTTTTCACTGTGGTGTTTAGATGTTGGAGATATTGCTGTTACTTCCCATCTTTGACTGGTATTATTAACAGACCATTCCCAATCAGGAAACTTCGCTTGAAGCATTTTCGCATATTCCTTAACTTCTTTCTCACTCTTCATGCCATTCAAATGCTCTCTTGCATAAAAAGTCCATTCATCGAGCAAAATATTTTCGGCTTGTAAAATCGAGCCCATCTTCGTTAAGTCCATCTCGTTTTGAAAAATGGAACGGATTCCGCCACTATTCGCTTCAGTCGTTTGGTTCCCAATCACAACCAGGATTAAACTGATGATTGTTATCACGCTTAAAAGAATCTGACTATTTCTCTTCATCTCTACTCCCCCTCCTTACCATTGTTACCGGCTGGAGGAATCGCATACTTGGGAAATGTCGTCACTTTTTGACACGATTCAAACATTTTGGTCGTTCACATCAAAGTTATTTTTCCACACAAAGACGATTGTACTCAATTTTTCGTCAAATAGATACATGTACGAAGACCTAAATATTTACCAATTGTATTGTTTGCATGATCAAAGGCAGCTGCTGCGACCATTGGAGATAATCAAGGAAAAAGTTACTAACAGATGAACCCATGATAATGGCTAATAATATGTAGAGTAACCGCGCCTGAAAGACATGGCCTGATTTCAGCAATTTTTCCAAACGAATCGCCTGTAATGCCCACCAGGCTAACGCAATAAAAATTAAATGAGACAGGATACTTAACATGGCAATCTGCCCAAAATCATTTATCACTCGGTAACCTCCTTTTTTCACATAAGGATTATTCTATCATATATACGTCTGAAAAACGTATCGGTTTCTAAATTTTACTAATTTCATCCTAATTGTGTCTAATTTATGACAATTTAAAAATAACCCCTGCATGCGGCGCTCCGCCCCTTTTCCACACAAAAAAAGAAGAGGTTCCCCAACCTCCTCTTCTTCTGTATCAAACCCCTTTAATTTGACCGGCCGCTTTCCCCCAAGCAGCCTACATCCACGTTACTGACTAGCTGAAAAAGTCCGCTAGAACATCGAGGTTATTTTGCATAAAATCTAAAGCGATATTTGGCATGACTCCAAACAGTACTGAGCCAACTACCGCAACGATCAACACGACAATGATTCCGAATGGAAGATTGAACTTGCTGTCATCGCTTGCCGGACGGAAGAACATTTGCGTCATGACACCGAAATAATAGAAGTACGAAATGACTGTTGTCGCAATCATCACGGATGCGAGCACATAATGCGGCGTTCCATAAAACGCTCCGATAAAGATGTTTAATTTTCCGATGAAACCAGCGGTACCCGGGAAACCTGCCAACGAAACAAGCAATATTCCCATGACAACGGCTAACACCGGAGAACGGCGATACAATCCTGCGAAATCCGCAATCTTCGTTGAACCTGTCTTTTCCGACACCACCTGGATGACAGCAAAGGCACCAAGGTTCATTAACATGTATGCAAGCAGGTAGAACCAAATCGAATAAAACATATTCGAGCTAAGCGATGTGATCGCTACTAAAATATAACCAGCATGAGCGATACTTGAGTAAGCGAACATCCGCTTAATATTCGACTGGCGAAGCGCGACCACGTTTCCGATGATCATCGTTGCACCAGCGATAAAGGCGAGATAGTCTTGCATCTCCAGCAAAATCGGCTTACTTGGATCTCCGACCGATGCCGCTGAGCCAAATACCGTTAATAATATGCGGAGCACAATCACAAAGCCAGCTGTTTTTGAAACAACACTTAGAAAAGCAGTAACCGGTGTTGGCGCGCCCTGGTAAACATCAGGTGCCCACATGTGGAACGGCGCCGCAGCCAGTTTAAAGGATAACCCGACAAAAACAATCAAGAATGCCAAAGTTAACAAATAGGCTTGTTGGCCATCCGAAACCGATGACAACCGACCGGCAATTTCAATCAGGTTAGTTGAGCCGGTTAAACCATACACATAGCTCATCCCAAACAACGTAATCGCGGTTGAAATCCCGCCATTAATGACGTATTTCATCGCTGCTTCGTTCGACTCTAAATTGTATTTGCGGATACCCGCTAAAATATAAGAAGACACAGTTAACAATTCCAAACCAATAAACAGCGTAATCAAATCGCCGCTTGATGTCATAATCATTGCACCAAGCAAAGCCGATAAGAACAAATAATAGAACTCGCCGTGATATTCCTCCAAGCCATCCTTTGCCTTGTAGCTGACGGCTAAGAATAAGACCAGACCTGAACCGGCAAGAAGCAATAACTTAAAGGCCATCGCGAAACTATCGAGGCGGAATGAATTATCCAAAATCGACGTTACAGGTCCGCCGACCATGCCAAGCACTGAAACAATCGCGGCTAAAATCGCGGCAATTCCGATCCAGCCGAGAATTTTTCGATCAAGACTTTTTGGCATAAATAAATCTAAAAGTGTAAGAAGTGCAGACACACCAAGGATGATGAACTCCGGCGTCATTGCGCTCCAATTAAATTGCTGCAAGATACTAAGACTCATCCTTCATCACCCTCCTATCCCTAGCATGATGGTTTCAAGTGTAGCTTTTAAAGGTGCGCTGAGGACACTTGGGTAAACACCAATTAACACGATTAACAACATCAAAACAACTACTGGTACGAATTCCACGCCTTTCAAATCAAGGACACCGGTAAACTCACGATGCGACTTGCCATACGTGATACCTAACACCGCGCGCAATAAGTAAGCCGCTGTCATGATAATCCCGATTGTACCAACCGCAGCAATCCACGGCATTTCTTTGAACAGACCAAGGAACGCCATAAACTCACTCACAAATCCAGACATCCCCGGCAAGCCTAGCGATGCCATCCCTGCAGCAAGCAAGAAACCTGCAGCAATCGGCATACCCTTCGCCATTCCGCCCAGATTTTCGATGAGCGACGTATCGGTGCGTTCATAAAGGATGCCCACCAAGAAGAACAACAGCGCGGAAATCAATCCGTGTGAAATCACTTGGAAAATTGCCCCTTGAACCCCAGCCTCATTCATCGCCGCAAGTCCGATTAACACAATACCCATATGAGAAATGGATGAATAAGCTAAAACCATTTTAAAATCGGTTTGAATGAACGCTAGAAACGCCCCGTAGAGGAGGTTAATTACTCCAAGGACAGCAATTAGCGTCGCAAGAGTCTTAAATTGCTCGGGAAAAATACCCATTCCAAAACGGATTAATCCGTACGCACCAATCTTCAGGAGAATCCCGGAGTGGATCATAACAACGGATGGCGGCGCTTGGACGTGCACCTTCAACATCCAGCTGTGTAATGGAAAAATCGGTAATTTTACACCAAAGGCAATTAATAAAGCAATGAACAAGCCAAGCTTTAAGTCGCCGGAGAGCGGCGCACTTGGATCAGCCATGATTTGAACAAGTGTATCAATATTAGTTGTACCTGTTTTTGCAAACAGAATCATAATGACGATAAGTAGAACTGCAGACCCTAAGCCGTTATAAATTAAGAAGCTGTAGGCTGCTTTTTCTTTTTCAAAATAACCCCATTTTCCGATTAAGAAGAAGGTCGGAATGAGCGTGATTTCAAAGAAGATGAAGAACAAAATTAAGTTTTCGGCTGTAAACACGCCGAGCATACCAATTTCTAAGAGAAGAAAGAGCATGAAATAGCCTTTCCATTCCTTTTTCACAAACTTCGCCGCCGCAAGCGCGGACAGTGTCGCAACAACCGCTGTAAGGACGACCAGCAAGAGCTGAAAGCCGCCTAAGGCAAGCTCATAATTGACAGAGAAGAAGGGCTCGTCAACGCCGGCCATGCCGCGGAATTGAATCCATGGCACAGACACCGAAAAGTCAGCTAAATCCTTGCCAAATTGATAATGAAGATAGGCCGCCAGTGCCAGCAGCAAGGCCGGCAGCGTGGCTAAAAAGCCTACCACTTTAATCGCCTTTTCTGCCGATTTCGGCATAAGCGCCAAAACTGCGATACCTAGTAAAGGGGAGAATACTAGGATTGAAAGAACAGCTGTTAAATTCATCGTAAGTACCCCCCTGTTAATGCAAAGATGACAACCAGTACCGCAAGACCAATAAAGGCGACGGCACCGTACGTTTGAACCTGTCCGGATTGCAGCCTCGAGCCTGCTGCACCAAGACCTTGGACAATCCCGGTTACGCCCTTGACCAGTCCGCCAACAAGGAAGACATCAATGAAGCGTAAGAAGTAGCTGAATCCTTTTGTAAACGCGACGACGGTCATTTGATAGAACTCGTCAACGTAATATTTGTTCGTTAAAATCGTGTGCAGCGTATCACCCGTGCCGCTTAACCAGTTGCGCTTGAGTGAACGCTTGCTGTACATCAAGTACGCAAGGTAGATTCCCGCTAAGGAAACAACCGTTGCAGCAATCATGATCAAAGGTGAACCTTCTGCGTGGCCATGGTGCTCCAGCGCTTTGTTTCCATCGACGAGCCAGTCGCCAAGGAACGTACCAAACCATGGTGTATTCACATAACCAGCAACAATCGCCAGCACGCCGAGGAGAATCATCGGATACGTCATATTGGCTGGTGATTCGTGCACATGCTGTTGATTTCCGCGCGCTTCACCGGTAAATACCATGAAGAACAAACGGAACATATAGAATGCGGTCATAAATGCAGCCGCCAGTGCGAGCAAGAAAAGGATTGGATGTCCGCCTTCCCATGCTGCCACTAAAATTTCATCTTTTGAGAAGAATCCAGAAAGACCTGGGACACCGCTGATCGCAAGTGTTCCGATTAAGAATAATGGTCCAGTTAGTTTGAGCTTTTTCCAAAGGCCGCCCATTTCCTCGATGTTCTGTGTATGTACCGCATGGATGACAGAACCGGCTGCTAAGAATAGAAGCGCCTTGAAGAAAGCATGTGTCATCAGGTGGAACACTCCAGCAACATAGCCGGCAGACCCTAAAGCAAGCATCATATAGCCAAGCTGTGAGACCGTTGAATACGCGAGCACGCGTTTGATATCCGTTTGGACAAGACCAATGCTGGCCGCAAAAATGGCAGTAAACGCGCCAATCACGGCAATTGTTAGAAGTGCGGTTTTGCTCGCTGCAAACAATGGAAATAGTGCTGCAACCAAGTAAACCCCGGCAGCAACCATTGTCGCGGCGTGGATTAACGCCGAAACAGGCGTCGGACCTTCCATCGCATCCGGAAGCCACGTATGAAGCGGGAACTGACCCGACTTACCAACGGCCCCGATAAAGATGAGTATGGCGGTCAACGTAATCATAGTGCCTGACACCGCACCGGCATCCACGGCTGCGAAAATTTCGCTATATTCGAAGCTTTTGGTTTCCCAGAATAGCAGGATCATGCCGATAAATAAGCCTACGTCCCCGATACGGGTCATAATGAACGCTTTTTTCGCGGCAGCCTTCGCTTCGTCCTTGTAAAAATAAAAACCGATTAATAGGAAGGAACCGACACCGACAAGTTCCCAGAAAATATAGGTTTGCAGTAGGTTTGGTGAAATGACCAGACCAAGCATTGCAAACGTAAACAGTCCTAAATAGGCATAGAATACTGGAAACCGCTCGTCCCCTTGCATATAACCTTTGGAGTAGGTATGTACTAAGAAACTTACGAGCGATACGATAAACAGCATTAATGCATTTAATTGATTCACTTCAAAGCCCGCTGTTAGATGCATATCTCCTATCGTGAGCCAATCAAATTTCGTAATGAAGGTTGGCTCAGAAAAGCGCTCGAATAATACCAAAATCGAGTAGACAAGCGATGCCAGTGTGAGAAGAATCCCCACATAAGAACTCGCTTCTTTCAGTCGCTTCCCGAAAAGAAGAAGGATCAAAAACGATAATAGCGGGAAAAGCGGTATGAGCCATGCATTCTCCATCATTATCACTATCCCCTTAGACACGGGCGGTGACAGGCACCACCCGAGTTTTGTCGAAAGTTATTTTATAATAGTCTTTATGTTAGTTTTTCAATGTGTCCATTTCGTCGATATTGACGGTTTTTCTAGCACGGTAAAGTGAAATTAAGACGGCTAGACCAACGGCCGCTTCGGCTGCTGCAACGCTGATTGCGAACAGGGCGAAAATTTGGCCGGTAATCGACGGCGCCATTCCATATTTGCTGAAGGTTACGAGATTAATATTGACAGCATTCAGCATTAATTCAATCGAAATGAGGACAATAACCGTGTTTCTTTTGGTTAACGCACCGTATAAACCGATGCAAAACAAGATCAGTGCAAGTGCCAGGAAGGCTGAAGCGGGAACAGAACTCATTGGTCGTCCGCCTCCTTCTTCTCATTTTTCGCTAAGATAATTGAACCGACAAGGGCGACTAATAGTAAAACTGACGTTAACTCAAACGGTATGATGTATTTTGAGTAAAGTGCTTTACCAATTTGCATCGTGTTATTCTCATGCAAGGTGGTCGGAACCTGTTCGATATTGAAATTGTAAATGCCAAGGTAAACCGCAGCTGCAAAGCCGAGAACCCCCAAAAAGACGAGGATTTTCCGCCATTTGCCTGTTTTTGGTTCATGTTCATCATTATGCTTCGTTAACATGATCCCAAAGAGCATAATGATGGTAATCGCACCTGAATAGATTAAGATTTGCACGGCAGCCACAAATTCAGCTGACAGCAGAACGTAAAGTCCAGCGATGGCGACAAAGGTGAAGATCAGCGAAACGACCATATGAACCACCTTGGTAAGGTTTAAAAGAAGCACACCGCCGATAATGGCAACAAGTGCGATTCCCATAAAAGCGAGGAATTCGCCTGAAAAGGTCATGGTTTATTCACCTGCCGTATGTTTTCGTCGTTTTCATCTAACCATTCAAGGTTTTTAAATAACATGTCACGGCTGTATTCAGCGAGCTCGAAGTTATTCGTCATGATAATTGCTTCGGTCGGGCATACCTCTGTACATAGGTCACAAAGGATGCAGAGCTCGAAGTTGATATCATAGGTATCGATGATTTTTCCTTTTTTCGTTGGGTCCGGATGTTTCTTGCCCGTTAAATTAATACAATCGGTCGGACAGATGTTCATGCACTGATTACATACAATACATTTCTCCGGATAAAACTTCTGTATTCCGCGGAACCGGTCTGGCAGTGGAAGCGGCTTGTTCGGATAATCGTACGTAACCTTTTCCTTCGTCAAGTTTTTCAGGGTATATTTCAAGCCTTTTACTAATCCAAGCACGTTTTTCACCCCTTTTACGTTTTAAAGATGGTTTTTGGTGTCAGGCACCGTAAATTTTTTTTAGGCTGTTAAACTAGTCTGGTGATAAAATTCAGCATTGACCTTTAACACAGTTATTTTTTTAAAAAAATAACGATTTAATTAATGCTGTTAGGAATATGTTTGCTAAGGCGATTGGCAGGAGGACTTTCCAGCCAAATTCCATGAGCTTGTCGGCGCGGAAACGCGGTAGTGTTGCCCGCAGCCAGATGTAGACAAAGACGACGACGCTGAATTTCAGCGCGAACCAGACGGCGCCTGGGATAAAGTCCAGGAAGCTGATTGGTGCGAGCCATCCGCCAAGGAAAACAACGGTAATTAGGGCGGACATTGCGAATAAATACACATATTCAGCGAGCATAAAGAAGGCCCAGCGGAATCCGGAATATTCTACGTGGTATCCAGCGACTAGTTCGTTTTCCGATTCCGGTAGGTCGAATGGTGTCCGGTTTAATTCGGCGATCGATGCGATGAAGAAGACAACAAAGCCGATTGGCTGTAAGATGATGAACCAGCCGTGCTTCTGTGCTTCGACCATATCATTTAAATTTAAGCTTCCTGTTAATAGAATGACACCTAGCACCGACATGACTAACGGGATTTCGTAGGAAATCATCTGGGCTGATGCACGCATGCCTCCAAGGAGAGCGTACTTGTTATTCGAGGCCCAGCCGCCAAGCAGCATGCCGAAGGTGGTTAATCCGCTTACAGCGATGTAATAAAGTAATCCAACACCGATATCAGCGAACTGAAATTTGTCTGTGAACGGCATCGTTGCCAAGACCATAAAGGATGGCGCGAAGGCGATGACTGGTGCAATGATAAATAATGGCCTGTCAGCTGCTTTTGGAATGATGTCCTCTTTTAGTAACAGCTTGAGAACGTCAGCTACGGTTTGTAATAGTCCCCATTTACCGCCGACCTGGTTTGGACCATGGCGGAGCTGCATGTAGCCTAAGACTTTCCGTTCGGCTAAAATTCCGTAGGTAACGAAACCTAATACGATTAAAAGCAAGACAGCGCCGAGTAAAAAGAAAATTCCAAAGTTAGCCCAACCCGGACTTGACTGGAGCAATTCTTCTATCATTAGCCGTCAACCTCCCCAAGGACAATATCCACTGCCCCTAAAATAGCAATCATGTTTGCAATATTTTCACCCTTTAAAAGTTTCGGGAGAATTTGCAGGTTATAGAAGGATGGTCTTCTAAACTTTAAGCGGTACGGTTCTTTTTTGCCGTCGCTGTATATATAGCAGCCAATCTCTCCGCGTGGTGATTCAATCCGGACGAAGGCTTCTCCTTTAGGCGCCTTAATGATCTTTGGCACTTTTGCCATAATCGGGCCTTCACCTGGAAATTGTTCCACGGCTTGTTCTAGGATCTTTAATGATTCTTCAATTTCTTGCAGACGCAAATGGTAGCGGGCTAAGCAATCGCCGTCTTCTGACGTTGGCACATCAAAGTTAAAACGATTGTAAATCGAATACGGTTCATCCTTGCGAAGATCCCATTTCACGCCGGTACTGCGCAGATTGGGTCCGCTCAGTGAGTATTGGATCGCCTCTTCTTTTGTATACTTACCGACCCCTTTAACACGGTCAAGGAAGATTTCATTTCCGCTGACAAGCTGGTGATAGCCTATCAACTGGCCGCGCAGGTACGGAACAAAGCTGCCAACCTTTTCAATCCAGCCCTCAGGTGCATCCCACTTGACGCCGCCCACACGCATATAGTTGAAGGTCAAGCGTGCCCCTGATAATTCGTTAAGCATATTGATGATCATTTCGCGGTCACGGAAGGCATAAATGAACGGACTGGTTGCACCAAGGTCAAGGATATAAGTACCCCAGGCCACGAGATGACTGGCAATCCGGTTCAATTCCATCGCAATCACGCGTAAGAAATCTGCTCGTTCAGGAATTTCAATCCCCATCATTGTTTCAACGGCATGACAGAGGATATAGTTATTGGTCATTGAGGACAAGTAGTCCATCCGGTCGGTATATGGAATAATTTGTGTGTATTGCAGGTCTTCGGCTAATTTTTCTGTCCCACGGTGTAAGTATCCGATGACAGGCTTCGCTTCGGTGATGATTTCCCCATCAATTTTAACAACTAAGCGGAAAACTCCGTGCGTACTTGGATGCTGAGGACCGACGTTTAATATCATTTCTTCTGTTCTGATCATTGGTTACACCTCCACGTCGTACGGCTCGTAATCTTTTCGCAGTGGATGGCCAACCCAATCTTCGCCAAGCAAGATGCGCCGTAAGTCTGGATGTCCCGGAAACTTGATTCCAAGTAAATCATAGGCTTCACATTCTGGCCATTCTGCGCCTGCCCAAAGTGGCTGCAAGGACTCGATTGTTGGTTCGCTGCGGTCAATCTTCACTTTGAGGGCGACGGACTGACGGTTTTTATATGAGAACAAGTGAACATAAACTTCCATATGTGTTTCAAAGTCCGATCCATGAAGCTCTGATAAATAATCGAATCCTAATAGCTCATTGTATTTTAAAAATTGAGCTATCTTGTAATATGTATCACGCTTCGCCACAAGGGTTGGAACGTCCTTCGAGAGTTTATTAATATAAGAATCTTCTAGAACATCCGATCCCAGATGTTCGGAAATGACCTTCACATACTTATCGAGGAATGCCTGGTTTACGGATGGCTTCGCTTCAGCTGCTGGAGCTGCTGTTGCGTCAGCTTTCCCTCCCGCTGCGGCTGCTGCTTTTGCCTTCGCCGCTGCTACCGCTTTCGCTTTTGCTTTGGCGGCTGCAATTGCCTTGGCCTTTTCATCATCGCCGCCTATTGGTGCTGCGTCGGAATCTGAATCGGCGCTTGTTCCTGCTGCTTTGGCTTTCGCCGCTGCGGCTGCCTTGGCCTTCGCTACTGCCACTGCTTTCGCTTTGGCTGCTGCGGCCGCTTTCGCCTTCGCATCGTCTCCAGCTGGGGCATTGTCGCCTTCAGCTGTTTCAGCTGGAGGAGCCCCACCTGCTAGTTCCATCGCTTTTTTCTTCGCTGCTGCAGCTGCTTTGGCTTTTGCTACTGCCGCTGCCTTTTTCTTCGCGAGATCATCGCCGTCGTCTGATGCTGGTGTGGATGCTTCTGGCTCAGCTGACGCGGTTGGTGCTGCAGTATCTTCGGCTGGTGCTGAGCCGCCCGCGAGCTCCATTGCTTTACGTTTCGCCGCCGCTGCAGCCTTCGCCTTCGCTACAGCTTCTTTTTTTAACTGCTCAAGATCTTTTTCCCCACTCATCGTTAGATCACCTTCTTCCCAGTCTTCGCTTCATAGCGAATCTTTTCCTTTAATTTATTGATTCCATAAATTAAAGCGGCTGGGTTTGGAGGGCATCCAGGTATGTAGACATCGACAGGAACGATTTGATCGACTCCCTTAACGACGGAATAAGACTTTACATACGGCCCACCTGCTGTCGCACAAGAACCCATCGCAATGACCCATTTTGGCTCAGGCATTTGGTCATACAATCTTCGTAAAATTGGTGCCATCTTCTTCGTCACCGTTCCAGACACAATCATACAATCAGACTGACGTGGTGACGTACGGAAAAAGGAGCCCGAACGGTCCAAGTCATAATTCGCTCCGCCCACACCCATCATCTCAATCGCACAACAAGCCAGACCAAATGTCACCGGGTAGATCGAACTGCTTCGAGCCCAAGCTTTAATTTGCTCTAGCGTAGTCATAAATACACTTCGCTGTAACTCGGACATTTCTTGTTGTGAAATGCCATCTAGTTTTAATTCCATCGGAGCACCTTCTTTTTCCAAGCATACACTAGGCCAATTAGTAACATAATAACAAAAATCAACATCTCGATTAGTGCAAAAATACCCAGTTTATCATAGGCCACCGCCCAAGGATATAAAAACACAGTTTCTACATCAAAAATAACAAACATCAGGGCAAAAATATAATAGCGGACATTGAACTGTACACGGGAATCGTGAAATGGTTCAATACCGCTCTCATATGTGGTATACTTTGCATCACTCGGTTTATTCGGACGCAGAAGCTTACCTAAATATAACGCCACCACAGGCAGCAGCACCCCAAGACATAGAAACGCAAAAACAATCAGATAATTATTCTGATATACATTTAGAAGTTCCATGTCCATCCCCTCCAATGTTGTAAATTTTCATACTAATTAATATTGTAACCGAATTCATTATAGCATTGTTACAAACCCATGTCGACAAGCCAAATTCATAAAAATTTGAATATAACGCCACTAAAATTTCACATTTTAAGGCCCTTGAGAGCTCGCTTTCAAAGGAAACCTAAAATGTAAAATTTTAGCAACTTACAACGCTAGTTGAAGATGACGTGCTGAGACTTTGGATGCAGTTTGCTAGAACCAACTAACAACCTAAAAAGGTTCGACAACAACACCTATTAAACAACAAAATGTGAACACTGTCAGTGAGATTTGTCATTAAAAATTCACTGAATTTCTCTTTTTCAACCCAAACCATTTATTTTGCTAAAAAAGTAATTTACCGAACGAAGCCAAACACCCATCTCAGAAAATCTAAACATGTCTCACTACAATCCTATTCACCCCCAACCATTTCATGCAATAAACAACACAAGATATTGGGTAACTACTATCCACCCTCAATTTCCCCAAAAAATACACAACAAAAAACCCCTGTGGCAACAATCGAAATTGCCGCCATAGGGGTTCCACAACTATTTTTTAAAAACTACATTCTTCTTTCCGATACGGCGAGGCGATTGATGGCACGCTGTAAGGCAAGCTCAGCACGTCTGAAATCGGTATGCTCAGCATGATGATCCTTCATACGCTGTTCTGCACGTTCCTTCGCTTTTACGGCACGTTCCACATCAATATCAGAAGCAAGTTCCGCTGATTGAGCTAAAATCGTCACTTGATCAGGACGGACCTCTAAAAATCCACCACTAACTGCGACAAACTCTGTTTTGCCGTCTTTTTTGAGACGAACAGAGGTAATTTCCAGCGGGGCAACCAACGGCATGTGGCCCGGGGAAATCCCCAAATCACCACTAGTTGCCTTGGTACTTACCATTTCAACATCTGATTCATACACCGGGCCATCGGGAGTAACAATACTGACTTTAATCGTCTTCATTTTTTACCCTCCAGGCTCAGTTTAGACCTCAACGCCCATGCGTTTTGCATTTTCAAGCGCATCTTCAATCCGTCCAACAAGACGGAAAGCATCTTCCGGAAGGTGGTCATACTTACCTTCAAGAATCTCTTTGAAACCACGAACGGTTTCCTTAACAGGTACATATGAACCCGCCTGGCCCGTAAACTGTTCAGCCACGTGGAAGTTTTGTGATAAGAACACTTGGACACGACGCGCACGGTGAACCGTTAACTTATCATCATCACCAAGCTCATCCATACCAAGGATAGCGATAATATCTTGTAACTCTTTATAACGTTGTAAAGTTGATTGAACTTGGCGTGCTACATTGTAGTGCTCTTCGCCAACAATATCAGGTGACAAGGCACGAGATGTTGAAGCCAAAGGATCCACTGCTGGGTAAATACCCATCTCAGAAAGCTTACGCTCAAGGTTTGTTGTTGCATCTAAGTGAGCGAAAGTTGTAGCCGGAGCCGGATCTGTATAGTCATCGGCTGGTACATAAATCGCTTGGATTGATGTAACAGAACCTTTATTTGTAGACGTAATCCGCTCTTCTAATTTACCCATTTCCGTAGCAAGCGTTGGCTGGTAACCTACCGCAGATGGCATACGGCCAAGTAGGGCAGAAACCTCAGAACCAGCTTGTGTGAAACGGAAGATATTATCAATGAACAATAACACGTCTTGTCCTTGCTCATCACGGAAATATTCAGCCATCGTCAAACCAGTTAAAGCCACACGCATACGTGCACCAGGCGGTTCGTTCATTTGTCCGAATACCATCGCTGTTTGCTTGATAACGCCAGAATCTGTCATTTCGTGGTAAAGGTCATTTCCTTCACGAGTACGTTCACCAACACCGGCGAAAACAGAAATACCGCTATGCTCCTGAGCGATGTTATTGATTAATTCCTGGATTAAAACGGTTTTACCTACACCGGCACCACCGAATAGACCGATTTTACCACCTTTAATATATGGTGCAAGTAAGTCTACTACCTTAATCCCTGTTTCTAGAATTTCTACCTGAGTAGAAAGTTCTTCAAATGTTGGTGCTTCACGGTGAATTGAATCACGGCGCTCAGATGCTGGAATCTCAGCCGCAAGGTCAATTGTCTCTCCTAATACGTTAAATACACGACCAAGAGTGACATCACCAACCGGTACAGAAATCGGTGCACCAGTATCTTCAACTTCTATTCCACGAGTTAAACCATCAGTGGTTGACATCGCGATTGTACGAACCGTATCATCACCTAAATGAAGAGCTACTTCAAGAGTAATGTTGATATCAACTTCGGAAGCATTACTCGCTTTACTTGAAATTTTCAACGCATTATAAATCGCAGGCAGATGACCGCTTTCGAACTTAACGTCAACTACCGGACCCATAATCTGAAGAACGCGTCCTTTGCTCATCGTTTTCCCTCCTAACTTACTCTTTCATAACATGGTGTCAGGCACCAGATTAGAATCATTATAAATTCTATTCTAGCGCTGCCGCACCGCCGACGATTTCCGTGATTTCTTGGGTAATCGCTGCTTGACGGGCACGGTTGAAGACCAATGTATAGTGGTTAATTAATTCTTTAGCATTATCGGTTGCATTTCTCATTGCAGTCATCCGGGCAGCGTGCTCGCTCGCTTTGCTGTCTAATAGAGCGCCGTAGATCAAGCTCTCAGCATATTGAGGCAGGAGAACTTCTAATATTTCTTCTGCAGACGGCTCAAATGTATAGGAAATGAGCTTGTCAGAAGCGGTTAAATCCGATAGTGGAAGGAGCTTCTTCTCAAGGACTTCCTGTGAAATGGCACTTAAATAATGGCTGTAATAGATATATAGTTCATCGAAGGTTCCATCGGCAAACATTCCAACGGTTGCACGGGTAATGTCTTGAATGTCAGCGAAGTTCGGCTGGGCCGGAATTCCGATTGTTTCAAGGATTACATTCATTTCGCGCTTGGCAAAAAAGTCACGTGCCACGCGTCCGATTGCAATGATGGCGAATTCATCATTCGATTTATGACGTTCTTTAATTGTTTGACTGACGCGACGTAACACGTTGCTGTTAAAGGCACCGGCAAGTCCGCTGTCAGAGGTCATCACAATATAACCAGTTTTCTTAACAGGTCGATGTGTCAGCATGGGATGATTTACTCCGCCTGAGCCAATTGCAATCGATGCCGTTACTTCCTGGATTTTATTCATATAAGGAACAAATGCTTTTGCATTCACGACAGCCCGATTCCACTTTGCGGCAGAGGTCATTTCCATTGCCTTTGTTATTTGACTCGTCTTTTTCGTTGAATTAATACGAGTTTTTATCTCACGTAATGAAGCCATAGGTTCTCACCACCCTTTTTCAAAGAATGTCTGGTTTGGTGCGCGGCACTGTGTGAACAATTCACATGGTGCCGCCCGCCCTCACCGTTCTAAATGTCAGACCCTATTATTCGGAAACTGCAAACGTCTTTTTGAAGGCGTTGATTGCAGAAGCCATATCGTCATCCGAAGGAAGGTCCTTCGTTTTTGAAATATGGTCTAACAACTCTTTGCGGTTGTGGTCTAACCAATTAAGGTATTCTGATTCAAAACGGCCGATATCCTCTAATGGAATTTCATCAAGGAAGCCGCGTGTTAATGCGTAAAGGATTGCAACTTGTTTTTCAACTGTAAGTGGCTTGTGCAGGTCTTGTTTAAGTACTTCAACCGTACGGGCACCACGATTAAGTTTCGCTTGTGTTGCTTTATCTAAGTCTGATCCAAACTGAGCAAATGCTTCTAATTCACGGTAGGATGCAAGGTCAAGACGCAAGGTACCAGATACCTTTTTCATCGCCTTGATTTGTGCAGAACCACCTACACGTGATACGGAAAGACCCGCGTTGATCGCCGGACGAACACCGGAAAAGAATAAGTCAGATTGTAAGAAAATTTGTCCATCAGTAATCGAAATAACGTTTGTTGGGATATACGCTGAAACGTCGCCTGCTTGCGTTTCAATGAACGGAAGCGCAGTGATCGAACCAGCACCAAGTGTATCGTTAATTTTCGCTGCACGCTCTAGAAGACGTGAGTGTAAGTAGAATACATCCCCTGGATAAGCTTCCCGACCTGGAGGACGGCGAAGCAGCAAGGAAAGCTCACGGTATGCAGCTGCTTGTTTAGAAAGATCATCATACACGATCAATACGTGTTTGCCGTTATACATAAACTCTTCAGCCATTGAAACACCCGTATATGGAGCAAGGTATAGCAATGGAGCTGGTTGTGATGCAGATGCAGTAACAACGATTGAGTATTCTAACGCACCGTATTTACGTAGTGTTTCAACGGCGTTACGTACTGTCGATTCTTTTTGACCGATCGCAACATAGATACAGATCATGTCTTGACCTTTTTGGTTCAAGATGGTATCGATAGCAACAGATGTTTTACCTGTTTGACGGTCACCGATGATTAACTCACGTTGACCACGTCCGATTGGCACAAGAGCGTCAATCGCTTTGATACCTGTTTGTAATGGCTCATGAACGGATTTACGAGCCATAACGCCTGGAGCTACTGCTTCCACTGGGCGTGTTTTTGTTGTGTTGATTGGACCCATACCATCAACTGGTTGTCCAAGCGAGTTTACCACGCGTCCAATAAGTTCTTCACCAACAGGAACCTCCATGATGCGTCCTGTACGGCGAACCTCGTCACCTTCCTTGATTTCAGTGAAAGGTCCGAGAATGATAATACCGACGTTATTTGCTTCTAGGTTTTGTGCCATACCCATAACGCCATTTGAAAATTCAACAAGTTCTCCAGCCATGACATTGTCGAGGCCATGAACACGTGCGATACCGTCACCGATTGAGATAACTGTACCAACATCGGTTACTTGAATTTCCGCCTGATAGTTTTCAATTTGCTTTTTTATCAGGGAACTAATTTCTTCAGCTTTGATGCTCATGAGTTTCACCCCTAATCTTTCAAATCTAGCTTAACAATTTACGTTCTAAACGATCGAGTTTGCCTCTTAATGACCCGTCATATATACGATTTCCAATCCGCAGGCGGATGCCGCCAAGCAGGTTGGTATCAACGATATTTTCGATTTTTAGTGACTTTTTGCCAATTTTAGCAGCAAAAACAGATGAAATGGCTTCGCGTTCTGCATCAGTTAACGTACGTGTGCTGTAAACTTCAGCTTCTGCAACGCCCATCTCTTCGTTTGCCAGCTCTAAAAATTCATTTGCCAAATCAATGATTTGGTCTTCACGGTGGCGGTCGATTAAGATCAACAGTGTATTCAGTACATTTACATTAACTGATGCGAAAGCAGTCTTAATAATCTCTTTTTTCTTTGCAAGTGAAAGCTTAGAAGAATTTAAGATGGCTTTTAAGTCAGGATTGTATTGTACAACTTCCTTCACTACACGAAGTTCTTCTTCAATAACTCCGAGCGACTGTGTCTCTTTTGCAATGTTTAGAAGAGCCAACGCGTAGCGTTTTGCTACCATTGAATTGCTCATCGCTCTTCTCCTGCCTCTTTAATATATTCGTTAATTAGTTGATCCTGATCTGCTGCAGTTAATTCTTTTTCAATAACTTTAGAAGCAATTAACACAGATAGTGAGGCAACTTGTTCACGAATCGCGGCAACAGCTTTTTCTTTTTGCTGCTCAATTTCAAGCTTGGCTGCTTCTTTAATGCGTTCAGACTCTGTACGTGAGGCCGCAACGATCTCTTCACGCTGAAGTTCCCCTTGCTTTTTCGCAGCTTCGATTAAGTTTTGAGCATCAGTACGTGCTTCTTTTAAAAGATTTCTTTGTTCTTGTAAAATCTTTTCTGCTTCTAAACGGCTGTTTTCCGCCGCGCTGATTTCATTACCAATATGCTCTTCACGAGTCTTCATGATGCCCATTAACGGACCCCATGCAAACTTTTTAAGTAAGGCTAACAAAATAATAAATACGATGAGCTGGAAGAAGATATCTCCAGTATTAATGTGGCCGCCGCCTTCAGCAGCAGTGGCTAATACAAAACTGTTAGTTAACACCCTCGGTTCACTCCTTTCAAGAGTTGCTTAACGATAGAAAAAACACATAAATGAATGGCGAGGATTTGTTGATCATCGCCAAAGTGTATTTGCCTAGAATTATTTGTTTAATACCATGAACGCGATAACTACACCGATAATCGGCAATGCTTCTACTAACGCAACCCCGATAAACATTGTTGTTTGAAGTAAACCACGGTGCTCAGGTTGACGAGCGATACCTTCTACTGTACGTCCTACGATAAGACCGTTACCAATACCTGCTCCTACTGCTGCTAAACCGATTGCGATTGCTGCTGCTAAAACACCAATTGATCCTGTCATTTCTTTTTTCCTCCTTAAATGTATAAAACATTAATTAATTTTTTATGATGTTCATGAAAATGAACGGTGTATTATTAATGGTCGTGACTCACTTTATGAGCCAAGTAAACCATTGTTAACATTGTGAAAATGTAAGCTTGAATCGTACCAACGAAAATTGAGAACCCTTGCCATACCAATGTCAGTGGAATCGCTGCAATGGTACCGACTATTCCTTGGTGTGCTAATCCTGTTGCCAATAGTGATAAAAGCAACTCACCAGCGTAAATGTTACCATATAGACGCAGACCAAGAGTCAGCGTATTGGCAAATTCTTCAATGATTTTCAAAGGGAATAAGAATTTCATTGGACTGAAGAAACCTTCTGCATAGCCTTTTACACCTTTTAGCTTGACACCGTAATAATGGGATAATGCCAAAACCATAACTGCCAGTGTTAATGTGATAATCGGATCGGCTGTCGGTGATTTCCACCATAGCTTTTCATCAACCACAATCGCAAAAGGAAGACCTAACATATTGGATACAAAGACATACATAATTAATGTAATCCCCAGGATGTGGAATCTTCCGCCTTCTTTCCAATCCATCGTACTATTGATGATCCCCTTTACAAAGTCCATCACCCACTCAAAAAAGTTTTGCATCCCGGTAGGCTTCATTGCCAGCTTTCGTGTCGAAAGAACAGCAATTAGGAAAACAATCAGACTTGCTACTGAAATCATCAGCATATTTGCGCCATTAAACCAAAGGCCCATAAATTCAAACTCTGGAACCTCATGATGCATGTAAACTCACCTCGCTTCCGCTTCATTTATGTACATGCAATGCATGGTAAAAATAATCTATCATAATGACAATATAGGATGTCATTAATCCTATCACTAAACTAATCATATCAAAATGCTCGGGGTATCTTAGCGCGATTAACGCAGCAATTCCCGCCACAGCCATCCTCGAGAGCGACCCTAAGGACTTGGGTTTCTTACCCTCTGTTACCTTTTTATCAAAGCTTTCCGTCTTTCTCACCAGAATCCAAAGATTTAGATAACTAAAGCATGTCCCAAGAATTAGCCCTAAAAAAATTGTTTGATACGATGTGAAGCCCCAGCCTAGAACATAAATGGACAATAAGTAAAAAATCCATTTGCGCTGCCTGTTGTACATGACTCTGAAATCTGGCATAGTTATTTATCTCCTGAATAGAAATGGCGGATTGAAAGAAGCATGGAATAGGTACCCGCTGCTAGACCTATAAGCAGTCCGATTATTAAGAAAATTGGTTCGGTACCCCATTGTCGATCTAGCCATCTGCCTGAGAAAATACCTATTAAAATGGATCCTACTAATTGGGAGACAATTGCGGACATTAAAGCCATCGCTTGTAATGGATTGCGGTTGTTTTTACGCATGTAACACATCCTCACTCTTAGAGAATGTCAAGCGGGCAAAGAGTAAAAATCCAAACCTAAATACTATCCTCAAATAGATATATTTGCATGAAAACCCTATCATTCATACCCTTTGTTAGCATACAATAGCACCTTGTCAATGTCAATGAATTTACGTGAATTATACCACAAAGTATTTCCCCATGTTTTTTCCAAATTTAGAATTTACTTAACACTCTTATTGTATTGGAAATTGTGAAGGATTTTTGCATATTTTGTGTCCATTTTGTGAACATTTAGAATTATACTAATGGTACAATTTTATGAACTTTTATTATGATTTTTTGTGAAACAGACCATGTCTTGACTAGAACATGGTCTGTTTCTGAATGCTATTTTAGTCCTCTTTCCTCTCAATGGTGATCATACGTTCCATATGATCTTCCTTCCCTGCCTTTTTGGCAAAAACCTTTACTAAGTAGCTCCCATTGGGCGGCAGCATTTCAGCCCCGATTTCCTTGCGAATGAGTCCTTTTTTCACATTGGTAATCGTATCTAAAAAGCCGACAAATCGGTAATCCTCTGGATTAAAAAGAGCAATCCCAAATTCCTCCGCTCCGCCTGGCAAATAGACCTCATAGCGGTATTGCCCTGGTTTGTCGCCCTCTGCAAAATCAAAGCCCATGACCCGTGGGTAATTCGGCTCTGCTAAAACATAGAGATAGGGGATTCTGATCGTGGACCCGCCCGCCTCGAGGCGCAGGTAGCCGTCATATATTTTCTCCTTAAACAGCTCTGGGTCGACCGTTAATTCAACGGTAATGTCTCTTGTTTCTTTAGGCTTCAGCGTAAACGTTAACGGCAGCCGCCAGTCGATTCCCACGACATGGGGCGGGATCGCAAATGAATAGCGCTGGTCCTGGTTGCTAGTATTGACCACATGCAAATAGGCTTTATGGTCGTCACTTTGTTCGGTAAATTTCCCAAAACGGAGACTGCTTGGGGTGACAAGTGTAGTCGCTTGGATCGCTGCGTCCACCTGAATTCTGCCTGCACCCTGCTCATATGTGCGGTAGTAGGGCGCTTCGCTGGTTAGATTCCCATTTGCTGTGTGGGCCGTGGTTCCAGACTCGGCCAGCGGTTTCGCGGTGTTCATCAACGCCGCTTTGATTTCTTCGGGTGTCCAATCCGGATGGGCCTGCTTGATTAACGCGCACGCCCCCGCCACATGCGGTGCCGCCATACTCGTCCCTTGGAGCGACAAATAGCCGCCCGGAATCGTCGAATGAATTGCCACCCCAGGTGCAACAATATCCGGCTTAATTTCCCACGTTCCTGTCACTGGCCCGCGTGAGCTAAAGTCGGCGAGCTGGTCCCGGTCTTCACGGACTGTGACTCGCGCTGAGGTCGGCTGGCTTTTTAAAGCTTTTTGTAAAATAGCCCCGTCGTCCTTCGAGATGGCACCGACCGGGAGCGACATTTGGGTGTCGAGGTTGCCCATGAAGCGGCCGCCGCTCATATTATTGTAAATGAGGACCGCCTTCGCCCCCGCCCGCTTCGCATTTTCTGCCTTTTTTGAAAACGTTAAAATGCCTCTTTTAATTATGGCAATTTTTCCATCGACATTCTTCAGTTCATCCGGCCTGCCAATCCCGCCATCGACTAAGTCAGCGGAGCGGTCGAGTGCCCATTTGGCCGAGCCTTCAAGCGGATCAATCTGAAATTTATCCCGGCTTCCTTCTATTAATAGATAAGGTGTCTCCAAGGTCGGGGTCGATGCTCCCACTGAAATCGCTTTGGATGCTGTTCCGGGTGAGCCGACACTCCAAACATCGGGCCCGGAGTTACCTGATGCAGCGACTGCGACTATCCCGCGGTCGACCGCGCGGTTAAGGGCAAGGCTGATTGGCAGGTCGGGCCCGTTAATATCATTTCCCAGCGAGAGATTCACAATGTCGACTTTATCCTTTATCGCCTGGTCAATTGCCGCGAGCACCTGCTCGGTGGTCCCGCCCCCGCCAGGTCCGAGTGCCCGGTACGCAACAATTTTCGCCTCCGGTGCCACGCCTTTTATTTTCCCATTGGCGGCAATAATGCCAGCCACATGTGTTCCATGAATCGTCGCCTTCCCGAGGGCGAGCGTTTCCATCGGATCGCGGTCGTTATCGACAAGGTCACGGCCGCCGGCGTAGTTGCGCTTGAGGTCGGGATGAGTGTAATCGACGCCGGTATCTATGACCCCGACCGTGACCCCTTTTCCTGTCAGCCGCTGGTTTTTTTTATCAAAAAAGCTACGGACCTCATCCCCGCCAATTATCCTGACACTCTCTTCCGTTTCCGCCTGGTAGGTGATCACTGGTGAGACACTGCGGATCTGTTCATGGCTGCGGCCGAGCTTTGCGAGTGATTCCGCACTGCATGCGACGGAGAATCCATCCAGCGCGTGGTGAAAAACTCGGCGCAATGTAACGTCTTTGTAGGGTTGAATGAGCTGCTGGATTTCCTGGTCGGTATGTGCTTTGTTCAGGATAATAATCGCGGTTGTTTCCTGCGTGCTTTTGGTGACCTGAGGATGGATGAGTATTTTCGGAGTTTGAAAAGCGAGCAGTAACGCAAGTAGAAGTTTCATCGACGGAATTCCCCTTTTTCCATATCGTTTTCATTGAAGGGGGAAAGTATGCACAACTAATTATCGGATTGGAACCTTGTCGGGATGTCACTGAAAAAAATGATTTTTCTCTTTTTTTAATAAAAACCAACAAAAAAAGCCGAGCATGCTCGACTTTTTTTCAAACTAAATCTTATTTTGTTCCAAACAACCGGTCTCCTGCATCACCCAGGCCTGGGACGATGTAGCCGTGGTCATTTAATTTCTCATCTAGGGCAGCGATATAGATATCCACGTCCGGATGGGCTGTCTTAACCGCTTCTACGCCCTCTGGTGCAGCAATCAAACACATAAACTTGATGTGCTTGGCGCCGCGCTTTTTCAAGGAGCGAATTGCCTCAATCGCTGAACCGCCTGTTGCCAGCATTGGGTCAACCACAATGAAATCACGCTCTTCGACATCACTTGGCAGCTTAATATAATACTCGACCGGCATCAAGGTTTCAGGGTCGCGGTATAAACCGATATGGCCCACTTTCGCGGCCGGAATTAACTTCAGGATGCCATCCACCATTCCGATTCCTGCACGTAAAATCGGAACAATCCCGATTTTCTTGCCGGATAGAACCTTTGATTTCGCCGGACAAACAGGTGTCTCGATATCGATATCCTCAAGCGACATATCCCTGGTAATTTCAAACGCCATCAAGGTTGCAACTTCATCAACGAGCTCGCGGAACTCCTTTGTTCCGGTGTTTTTATCACGTATGTATGTTAGTTTATGCTGAATTAATGGATGGTCAAATACAAATACCTTTGCCATAATCATCGCCCCTTTTTTTAGATTAATGTACACTTCGTCTCATTTTACAGAAAAAAAATGCAATGAGCAAATCAAAATACAGACAAATTAACTAGTTAGATTTTTCAAAAAAAAATCGACCACACTTTAATAGTTAGGTCGATTCTCTGCTGATAAAAAAGTAAGTATAAGTTTAAGAAATAGATAACTGTCTAGCGCCAGGGCGCTTGCGCTTTTCTTGTTAATATTCCGGATAAAGTGTAAATTTGCTTGTTAATGCTTCGACGCGTCCTGCCGCTTCCTCAAGCTTCGCCACATCTTCATGATTTTTCAAGGTAAACGCGATGATGGAAGCGATCTCGTCCATTTCCGCTTCACCAAAGCCACGGCTTGTAACTGCCGCCGTGCCGATGCGTATACCACTTGTTACAAATGGGCTTTGCGGATCATAAGGAATTGTGTTTTTATTGACTGTAATCCCAATTTCATCAAGGACCTTTTCAGCAACTTTGCCTGTCAGACCAAGTGTCTGAACGTCCACCAACAGCAGGTGGTTGTCCGTTCCGCCGGAAACGAGCTTCAAGCCTTCTTTTTGGAGACTTTCAGCTAAGCGCTGAGCATTGGTGACAATTTGACCAGCATATGCTTTAAAGCTATCCTGCAGTACTTCGCCAAAGGCTACAGCTTTTGCAGCAATCACATGCATAAGCGGACCGCCTTGAATTCCAGGGAAGATCGATTTATCAATTTTCTTGCCAAATTCCTCTTTGCAAAGGATCATCCCGCCGCGTGGACCGCGCAAAGTTTTGTGAGTGGTTGTTGTCACAAAATCAGCGTAAGGAACTGGGTTTTGGTGCAAGCCTGCCGCAACAAGCCCGGCAATGTGCGCCATATCGACCATGAGATACGCACCGACTTCATCAGCAATCTCACGGAATTTTGCAAAGTCAATCGCGCGCGGATAGGCACTGGCACCGGCAACAATCATTTTCGGCTTATGCTCGAGTGCTTTGGCACGAACATCATCATAATTGATGCGGTGCGTCGTTTCGTCGACACCGTATTCAACAAAGTTATATTGAATACCACTGAAGTTAACCGGACTGCCGTGTGTTAAATGGCCGCCGTGGGAGAGATTCATGCCAAGCACGGTGTCTCCTTGCTCAAGAACCGTGAAGTAAACGGCCATATTGGCCTGTGCACCTGAGTGCGGCTGCACGTTTACATACTCCGCTCCGAAAATTTCCTTCGCGCGGTTGCGGGCTAAGTCTTCGACGATATCGACATATTCACAGCCGCCATAATAGCGTCGGCCAGGATAACCCTCTGCATACTTATTCGTTAACACAGACCCCTGGGCCTCCATGACTGCTTCACTGACAAAGTTTTCTGATGCAATTAATTCAATTTTGGAGCGCTGACGACCTAACTCTTGTTGAATCGCTTGAAAAACCTGTTCATCGGCATGAGACAAATGCTTCATGACAAAAAATCCCCCTTTATGTATGAACCTAAAATAACTATTTGAAAATTCCATTTTCATTCTACCACGTTTTACTACGAAGTAAAAAAGAAAAAGTAGACATCCCCTTGGAAACTTCTATTTCAAAAGTGATAAACTAGCAAATGGTGCCTGACACCACGCGGAAATACGTTACCACATTTTTTTCAAAAAAAAGTGCCTGACACCCTTAAAAAAATGAGTGTCAGGCACCACAGCTTTTATGTACAGCTCAAATTGTCTGTTGCGCGCTCGTATACGGCTCGCACTCCGCCGATCAGCTTCGGGCGTACCTTGGCTAGGGTGACATGGGCCTGTCCGACGCTTTTTTGCTTGACGCGGACGGGAACGGCGACATGTTTTAAATGCATGCCAATCAGTGTGTTGCCGATGTCGATGCCGGCATCTGCCTTTACGAACTCGACGACAACAGCGTCATCCATTGCTCCAAAAGCATACGTAGCCATTGCCCCGCCAGCTGTTCGGACAGGGATAACTGAAACTTCATCGAGGCGCTTTTCCTCTGCAACCGCTCGTTCGACCACCAAGGCTCGGTTTAGATGCTCGCAGCATTGGAAGGCAAGTGCAATCCCCGTTTTCTCTTGGAGTTTTTTCATACAGCGGTAAATCATTTCCGCCACTTCGACGGTCCCTGATGTCCCAATTCGCTCCCCAATGACCTCACTCGTACTGCAGCCAATCACTAGCAGCTGCCCTTGTTTGAATGCTGCCTGTTCTTTGAATTCCGTTAGTATCGCTTCCAATTCTTGTTCACACTTTAGAATCATAAACCTTGCCCTCCCCGAACAGATTTTCAGTCCAACCCAAGCCTAGTTAGAGGTGCTATCCTCATATTCGCCAATTTTTCCAACACGCCCAGCATGTCGGCCGCCTTCAAACTCACCTGTTAACCAGATTTGGGCAATATCTCGGGCAAGACCGGGTCCAATGACACGCTCACCCATCGCAAGAATATTGGAATCATTATGGGCCCGCGTTGCTTTTGCGCTAAATGTATCATGAACTAGGGCACAGCGGATCCCCTTCACCTTATTGGCGGCAATACTCATGCCAATACCAGTCCCACAAATTAGGATACCGCGGTCAAACTCGCCGCTCGCCACCTTTTTTGCAACCGGCAGGGCATAATCAGGATAATCAACAGATGTTTCACAGTCACAGCCAAAATCCTCGTATTCAATTCCCATTTCTTTAAGCAATTGCGCAATTTCTTTGCGGAGATTAACCCCGCCATGGTCTGACGCTAGTGCCACTTTCATCTTAAAAACCTCCGATATCTTATTAACGGACTACCCCCACTAAGGGGCTTGTGCTCTCGTGATTAATTTTGACATACCGCTATAAAAAGATAAAGTTCCAACCAAAAATAAAGTTCCAATCAAAGATAAAGTTCCAACCAAAAATAAAATTCCAATCAAACTAAAAAGCCTACCCGTGCTGATGAATAGACGGAAAAATTCCGCTTAATTCGTAATTATGATTAAAAAAGGCTTAAATAGGCGGAGAGA
>NZ_BCUX01000053.1 GCF_001591445.1 Neobacillus drentensis NBRC 102427
ATTTAACCGGAAAATCTCCTCTTGTTCTACTTCTACTGGCTACTCGATTAAGGACAAGATATCTTATTTAAAAAGGAGTATAAAGAAACTCGCCAATTACTATGGCGAGTTTTACTTTTTTTATATACCAATAACGATGCCAATACGACTGTCATTTCGGCATGTATCTTATGAAAACCACCTCAAAACGGAACTCTTTAGGAATGGTTCCCCTGCTGTTTTCTATTAGACGCTTTTAATTGTTGTATATTTATTAATCCATGCTTGCATCCGAATAAACAGAAGCATAAAGATCGCGGACATCATCACGCCTTTTAGGATATTAAAAGGCAAGATGGCTGGTACAACCAAGTTCCGCATATCTGGAAAACCCATTAGTAGGGTATATGCAGGTAAAATAATTAAGTAATTTAGAATACTCATTATAACTGCCATCGTTACAGTCCCGGAAATTAATGCTACTGTCATACCTTTTCTAGTTTTGAGTCTATTATAGACATAATATGTGGGCAGGATAAACACAATTCCAGCTGCGAAATTGGCTATATGGCCGACAGGAATTCCTGTAAAGCTTCCTGTCTGAATATAATTAAGGATATTTTTAAAAAGTTCTACTAATATTCCTGCAATCGGTCCAAAAATCAATGCAGCAATTAATGCTGGTATGTCGCTGAAATCGACAAATAAGAAATTTGGGAATAGCGGCAATGGAAATTGTATTAGCATTAGCAGAAAGGCAATACTACTCAGCATTCCAATTGACACATAAGCCCTGACATTCAATTTCCTCTGTTTCTTCATCTTCTTCATCTTCCTCTCTCCTCTTTTTGATCCATCGTGTTTAGGAAGAGAGGTTCAGCAACAGTCGAAACCTATGTAAATAAAAACTCCCTCAAGAAAATAAGCTTGAGGGAGTTCACAAAGGCACGCTTAATAAACGTTCATTTCGCTAGAAATTTTGAACGTCTGCAGAACCTCCATCTTCTCCCATCCAGACTATACTGTCGGCTTTGGAATCACACCAAATCCTGCCAAAATACGGCTCGCGGGCTTATGAGTTTTACTCAAATACCGCCGATCGGGAATTTCACCCTGCCCCGAAGATAGATCGATATTTAATTACAATATAATTATACTGCAGTATGCATATTTTGTTAAGTAAAGAATTTAGTATTTAATGGTATTGTCACTTTTTTATTATTTTTACAATAAACAAACCCGCAGAATCCTGAATCTGCGGGTAGTTTATTATCTTAATTTATAGTTAATATTTGTTTAGGTTTAATAAGGTTTGAAGACAGATCGTTGAGTTCTTTAATGCGTGTTACTGTCATATTTGTTTTTCTCGAAATGGAGTACAATGTATCACCTTGTTTGACGATATATTGCTTTTTGCCCGTCCTTGAATTATTCTCGTTCTGCTGTTTTACATGGGTACTGGCTTCTAATACATCGTTATGGATTCCTGCAATTCCACCTCTAACCATCACGCCTGTATCAACGCTTCCTAAGAGCTTTTCTGGATCCATTGCAAATTTCTTATCATATCTCCACACTTGCTGGTGCGTTTCAAAATGAAGATGGGTTCCGGTGGCTTCTCCAGTTCTCCCCATTTTTCCTAATACAGTTCCTTGCTTAATCATTTGTCCTTCAAGTACTGTTCGCTTGTTTAAATGAGCATAGACAGTAACAAAATGACTTGGATGTTTAATAAATACCACATTTCCGTATGTATTAGAAAAATAGGATTTCACCACTTGACCATCAGCGACGGCAAGAACAGGAGTGTTTATTTTTCCGGCGATATCAATCCCCTTATGTTTCCCCATTCTGGTTCCATATGTATCAGAAATAATACCGTCTGTAGGCCATATCCACCCATCCTTAATCGCTCTCTCATCCTTCATACTTGCTTCTGAATGCTTTCCACCTAAAAATAATAAACTGACACACAGCGCCATAATTAGGGCAATGAGAACCCTTTTTATGTAGTCTCGCATTTTCTTTATTAACCTCCTTTGTTCTTTTCCTCCTCCACACCATATGTAATTTGTTTCACGTTTAGAACTTTTTCCCGGCGGAGGAGCGCTTAGGCATACTTGTTATAATTGGGAGATTACGGATATTTTATTCATAATAAAAAAAATCAACCACATTGGGTTGATTGGGAATCATTATTGAATCGTTCGAAAGTTTGGAGCCAGCGGGACTTTATTTTCTTTTGACAGGTCAAATGGCCCGATGTTTTTAATTGACGAATTCTTAATTATTACTTTTTCTAAACCAAATTCTTTGGCTGTCAATAATAAAGACTCATACGCATTCATTGTCAGTTGATTATCGCTCAGGTTCGAATTTTCCTTAAGTGTAACATATAATGTTTTTTCATTTGTGGAAACATCCTTAATCGGAAGTCCCGGTAAAAGGGAACTTTTTAATCCCAATAAAGGCTGATCATTCTTCATTGCTTCCAAAGCTGTATGAATATCTTTATACGTATCAATTGATGGCACTAAATAGGGAATTTCATTCCCTGCGGAATAATAAAAGAAGAAAGCATGATTCTTCTCTTCAACAACTTGGATTTCTTTTTGCCTTCCATAGTTCCCTAATTCAATACCGGGCTCACCATTTGTTGAAAAATGTATCTTTTTCATTTGACTATTTGAAGAAATATCTTTTTTTAATACTTTAATAAAATTGATTTCAGTTGTCGAGCCTTGTCCGTACTGATGATTTGCGGGCACATCAACCAAAACACTTTCGTTTTTCTCATCAAGCGTAAGAGTAGCATTTAGAGGATAAAATTCGCTTAACCCCCAGTCCTCTTCCTGTAAATTCATCATTTTTTCAATGAATAAAGTAAACGTTGATTTATTAGTTGAATCATAAACTAAAGTGGATACTGGAACTAGTATTTGCGCTTGTGAATCGGGGATCCAATAAGTTAAGACTGTTCCATTGTTCACATCATCATCATAGATAGCTGTTTTTAAAAGTTCATTATTCCCGGCTTCTGAAAATGTTTTTGCTTGTGAATTATCACTTTCTTTTGCAAGCTTTGAATTTTCATCCGTATTTTGCATTTCCTGCCCAGCTGAAGCATCTTTTTGACTCGCCTTCTCCTCAGCGTACTGATTTCCAATCATTAATTTAGGAACTAGAATGAAAAAAATAAGCAATGCACATGCAGTAGCGAGGCCGGGCAGCAGCCATTGTTTTATTTTCCTTTTTCTAATATTAAGATTTTGATAAATGTCACGAGGATGGCGATTATCTTGTATCTTAGGCATTTGCCTTAATAATTCTTCGAGCTGTTTATCGCTCCACTCTGACTTTTTCACCAGCTGCCCCCTCCTTTTCATATGGAATTTCCATATGCTTCTTCAAAACCTTTAACGATCGGTGCTGTGTGGTTTTCACTTTGCTTTCAGTCCATCCCAATGCTTGGGCTGTTTCAGCTATCGATAAATCTTGTATATAGCGTAGAATAATAACAGAACGTTGGTCCATTGTGCAAAATTCAAGGCAGTTATAAACCCATCTAATTTCTTCCTTCTGGACCGTGATTTCTTCTGGTAAAGAATATCCATCCTTCAGCTGATCGGTGGACCAATCAAATTTTTCGAGTAATCGTTCTTTCCATCCTTTTTGTTTCCGGAAGAAATCAATGGCTACATTTCTTGCGATTGAAAACAACCAGGTTTTCTCACTGCTTTTCCCTTCGAAACGACGATAAGATTTATAGACCCTAATATAGACCTCTTGGACAAGATCCTCAGCATGTTCTTTGTTTCTGACCATATAAAATAGAAATTGAAAAACGTCATGATGATATTTTTGGTAAAGTTCATCGAAAACGGAGTCCATCAATTCCCCTCCCCGTTCATAATATTAGTCGATTTATATGTATAAAAAGTTTCACCTTATAAATATAGACTTTTTTGTGACAAAAAGGAAGGTATAAATTGGAATATATTTCCCAAAAATCATAACACTAAAAAAACTCATCCTCTTTTTGGATGAGTTTTTTTAAGTGTATCCAGCTCCAGCGACTAGTGGATTGGCCCTTAACGGTCGCTTCCGCTTTTAAGTGTTCCTCGTGAATCAAGAACAATCGGCAAAATACTTGTTCTTATTACTATTTTCGAGGTAGTAAAAAGGAAAATGTCGTTCCGTGATCCAGTTTACTCTGAACAGAAATATGACCACGATGTGCATCAATAATATTTTTAGCAATAGCTAGTCCAAGTCCTGTTCCAGCTCTTCCTCTCGTCCGGGCTTTATCCGCCTTATAAAACCTTTCAAACACAAAAGGTAAGTCTTCATCAGGAATACCAGTGCCAGAATCCTTCACTCTAATCATTATGCCTTTATCATCCGAAGTCACACTTAATTTAACAGAGCCACCCTTTGGTGTATGTCTGATGGCGTTATCTATTAAATTGGTGAGTACCTGTTCGATTCGATCAGGATCAAAGGAAATAGTGGTGGTTTCATTTTCTATTTCTGCATACAATTGAATTCCATTATCTTTAGCTAGTCCCTGGAACTTATGAATAATTCGATTAATAAATGAAGTAATATTAACATCTTCCATTGTTAATTGCAGATGTCCTGCTTCCATACGGGCTAAATCCAGCAACTCATTGACAAGCCTGCCCATTCGCAATGATTCATCATAGATGACCTTTGCCATTTCCTTTTTCTCTTCCTGGGATTCAGCAATATCGTCAACTATTGCCTCGCTATAGCCTTGTAACATCGATATAGGTGTTCTAAGCTCATGGGAGACATTAGCAATAAAGTCTTGTCTCATTTTATCTAACTGTCGTTCCTCAGTCATATCCCTCAAAACAGCTACTGCACCACGAATAAACCGGTTACTATATAATGGACTAACCAGGATAACCCAATGCCTACCTTGAAATGAAATTTCACCGACTTGTTCTGCCTCCGTATCGACAGCTTGTTCAAACAGGTCCGTTACCTCTGGTGGTATGGCCTCGGAATCAGTACTAATTCCACCCATTTCATAATACCAGTACTGAAGAAAACGGTCAGCTGGAGGGTTGGTAATCAGAATTGTCCCATCCCGATTAAAGGTAATTACGCCATCTGCCATACTGCTTAAAATACTCGATAATTGCTCTTTCTCTTGGCTAAGAGCACTCATATTGAATTTCAACTGTCTACCCATCTGATTAAATGCCGTTGCTAGTTCACCAATTTCATCATGTGTAAGGATTGGGACTTTTGTATCGAATTTCCCTCTAGCTACTTCAAACGCTGCTTCTCTCATTTTTCTTAAAGGGGCTGCAATTCTTGTCGACAAAAAGAAGGCAAAAATAGTCGTAAGAATAATAGCAACACCTGCAACAAGTAAAATAAATTTTGTTGTTTCATGGGTGGTTTGTTGCATTACTTCTACTGATTGATAGATAAAAACTGCACTTTTTTCTTCCCCGGGCAGATGCAAAGGTACACCTATAATTGAATACTTATCTCCTTCTTTACCATCGTTAAACGAAAGGGTAGAAACCTTTTCAACGGATAAATCTTTAGTAAATACTTGTGATAGCTTGGGATCATTTTGAATATCAGTTAAAGATAACCTATTCGAAATATCCGTGTTTGGAGAGTAGTAGATTTCACTGTCATTTTTAATAATGACTACTTTGTTGACTTTATCGATAATTTCCCAGGATATCTCTAGTCCAAGTGGAAATTTTTCTTTAGGATGCTCTTCTAAAACGTTTGCAATTTTCTCAGCTGTATTGGTTAAATCATTTTTCATCTCAAGTGTATTTTGGTTCTGGAAAAATTCGAGAAGCATGATTGTTAAAATGAAAAGCACAAAAGATACTAATAAAAGGATCGTTAACCATAGCTTTCCAACAACACTTCTTAAAAGCGTCATTCATTAATAACCTCAAATTTATAACCTACGCCCCAAACTGTAACAATCATTCTTGCGGCTTGCTCGGAAACTTTGTTTAATTTTTCACGAAGACGTTTTACATGTGTATCAACTGTCCGTAGATCTCCGAAAAATTCATAATGCCATACTTCTTTAAGTAATTGCTCACGGTCGAATACTTTATCTGGTGCTTTCGCTAAGAAATAAAGCAATTCATATTCTTTTGGCGTTAAACTTACCTCTTTACCATCTGCAGTTACCCTGTGTGCATCATTATCAATGGTTAAGTGCGGGAATACAATCACGTCTTTTGTTGTCGTTTCCGTTTGCAGGTAACTTGTTTGTGAAGACCTTCTTAACAAGGCTTTGACCCGCAGGACAACCTCTCTCGGGCTAAATGGTTTGACAATATAGTCATCAGTGCCCACTTCAAAGCCTTGAACACGATTAATTTCTTCCCCTTTAGCAGTAAGCATGATGACCGGTGTTGCCTTCTTTTCTCTTAATTCACGACAAACCTCAATTCCATCTTTCCCTGGCATCATCAGGTCAAGAAGAATGACATCATAATCATTAGCAAAAGCTTTTGTTAACGCCTCAGTTCCATCTTCAGCTTCATCAATTGTATAGTCTTCACGCTCTAAATACATTTTTAATAAACGGCGAATTCTTTCCTCATCATCCACAACTAATATTTTCACGTCTTTTTCCATTATTAATCCCCCCATGGAGTTTATTTTACAAAACGGGCTGGTTTTATGCTATATTTTCGTACTAATTACTCCTATTAAAAGTGTCAATAATTTGACAACTGTTGTTACATTTGAAAATTTTATAAATAACCTTCACTTATTAGTAAATGAAGGTTATTAAATTATATCCTTATCCAGTTTACAAATGATTATCCAGCATAGGAATGGAGTCCAGCAATTACGAGATTGACTGCAACAAGGTTAAACATAATAATTACAAAGCCAATTACTGCCAACCAAGCAGATTTTTCGCCATGCCACCCTTTTGAAAGACGAAGATGTAAAAATGCTGCATAGAATAAAAAAGTTATTAATGCCCAAACTTCTTTTGGATCCCAGCCCCAGAATCTTGACCAAGCCATTTGTGCCCAGATCATCGCGAAAATAAGTGCACCCAGAGTAAAGACAGGGAAACCGATTAATACCGAGCGATAGCTAATTTCATCAACAAAGTCTAATTTAATATTTTTAACAATCGGTTTTAGTGCTGCAGCAATTCGTTTTCGTAAAATCAATCTAATTAAACCATAAATAACGAGGCCCGCCATAATTGACCAAATTACGGTATTTAATTTCTTTGCATTAATAAAAGCAGGTACCTCGAACAAAGGCTTAAATCCGTCCTTTGTTAGTAATTCTCCTTTATGAGGGCCCGAAATGGAAGGCATGGTATATTCAACAACTTGGGCATTGTCGTGCTTATCAATCCAATTAAATTTTTCATGGTAACCCGTACCTGAAAATATGGATGAAACAGTAACAAAGCCTAGCACAGCAACTAACGCAAACATTACCATTTCAAGCCAAAATGTTTGTTTGCTAGATTTGGTTTGATCAATTGCCTTTACGAGATAAATAAGCCCTGCTGCAAAGCTTATCGATAGAATAGCCTCCCCAATAGCTGCAGTAGTTACGTGAATATGTAACCAATAACTTTGTAATGCCGGTATTAATGGCGAAATATCCTTTGGAAACATACTTGCATAAGCAATTACCAATAGAGCCACAGGCATTGTAAATAATCCAAGTAAGGTTGTACGATAAATAAAATAAATAACTATAAATGCACCAACAAGGGCCATCCCGAAGAATGTTGTGAATTCAAACATGTTACTAACAGGTGCGTGTCCCGCAGCAATCCATCTAGTGATAAAGTAACCCAGCTGTGAAACAAACCCAATAATAGTTAACAGAACAGCAATCTGCCCCCATCTATTGGTTCCTTCCTTTTCACTCGTATGCTTTTTTGATTTAATAGACCCGCCGTAAAAAAGTGTTGCAACTAAATAGAGAATAAAAGAAATAAATAATAAATTACTGCTTATTGTAACCAACTAGACACTCTCCTTTTCTTTAGATTTATCAGTATCTTCCGTTTGAACTTGATCATCTGGCATAACAAGTTTTGTATCTTTTAATACGGTTTCAATTTCTTTTTTTAGTCCGTACCAATTTTTGTTTGTATGTGCCGCAACCCAAACTTGCCCGTTTTTATTTTGAATCCAAATTCGGCGATGGTTCCAATAGGCCCCTTGGATGACACCAATCATGAATATGATTCCACCCAAAATAATTGCCCATAATGTTGAATCCTTACGAACAATAAAACCTGATATATTTTTTGTCTCAATTCCTTTAAATGCCATTTTATATTGATTATCCCCAAATGGCTCGATGGTTTGCTTAATGGCCACAAAACTAGTTTCTCCTTTTGGCTTTTCAGGAGAAACCATCCGAAAGACAAATGCAGGATTGTTTGGTACTCGAGATTTCGTTGTGGGCTCCCCGTTCTCTGCAAACTCAAAGTCAGGAAAATAGTTTAGAATTTCAACAGAATATCCATTCCCTAGATCATACTTCGTCTTTGGATCTCTAAGGTCAACTCTAAGCTCGCCTACTGATTTTTTTGTCTGTTTATTAGTCAATGCAAATGACATCTTATTTAATTCACTCCTGAAGGAAGCTTGGAAAACGGAATAGCCTTCATATGTGAGCGGTAAATTAACTCGGACCTTATAATCTTCAATCTTCTTCAGTTTGGGTTTCTCACCTGGGAGATTTTCTCCAACACGTTTATATAGTACAACGTTGGATTGGTAGTTTTTCACAACCTCCCCTGCCATACTAATCGCTTTTTCAAAGGTCTTATCTTTATTTTTATCGTAATGCTCTAGAATGAATTTGTTATTTTGAATATAGAACTGTCCATCTGTTTCCGGCACTACAGCCGTTTCGCCTTCCCGTACCCAAAGATCTTCATTTACATACATCCCCGGAATAAAGCGGAGCATTCCGCCAAATAAAAAAATGATTAAGCCAACATGGTTTACGTATGGACCCCAGCGAGAAAAACGCCCTTTTTCAGCTAAAATATCCCCATTTTCTTCACGAACCTGATAGCGTTTTTCCTTAAGCTGCTTCTTAATTGCCATAAAATCATTTTCATCCGCACTTTCGTTTACGCCAAAAATACGCTGTCGTTTTAAAAACCCTTCATGTCTTGTCACCCGTTGGGCCTTCAGGGCTTTATATAATGGCACCACACGATCGAGACTACAAATGACCAAGGATATACCGATCATTGCAATTAATAATAAATACCACCAAGAGCCATATAAATTATTGAAGCCTAATTGGTAATATAATTTACCAACCCACCCGTATTCCTGCGCATAATAAACATCTGCCGGCAGATCAATATACATCTCTTGCGGAAGAATCGTTCCAAGTGAGGAAGCAATTAAGGTAATAATAATTAGCCAAACGCCGACTTTAACTGAGGAAAAAAAGTTCCATATTTTATCAATAAATGTTTTATTGTATGTTTGTGAACGTCGTGCACTTCCTTCATAACGCATGTCTAGAAGCTCTGCAGGGTTAGTTTGCTCATCCAGAATCTTTCCGCATGCTTCACATAAAACGGTTCCATGTGGATTTACATGTCCGCATTCACATTTAACATCTTTCATTGAAAAAACTCCCAACAACCTTAAGGTTTTATTTTCTCCATAAATTCCCTAATTCTTTCTTCTGTTAACTCACCCGTATAATACTTTACTACCTTTCCATTTTTATCAATCAAAAAGGTGGCAGGCAGCAAATCAATTCCATAGGTATTCATAACCTCTTTGTCTTTATCAATCATAATCGGAAAGTCTAGCTTAAGGCGTTCTGCAAATTGATTGACAGCAAGTTCTGATTCCTGTATATCAACTGACACTACTTGAACCCCGTTATCCTTGTATTGATTATATTGATTATTAATATAAGGCATTTCCTTTTTACAAGGTGGGCACCAAGTTCCCCAGAAGTTCAAGAATACCCCTTGTCCTCGAAAATCTGAAAGCCGATGTTTTTTTCCTTGCATGTCAACCAATGCAAAATCAGGTGCTATGCTATTAACCGCCACTTTTTGTTTATTATCTTTTGTAAAATTAGCATATAGCGTATAAGCAACGGCAGCCGCTAATAAAAGTAGGATTATTGTTCTAATAACTAATCGCCGTTTTTTCATTAATTCCCCTCCAGTAGATCACACAACACAGTTTGTCTAATTATAGCACTTTGCAACACAAGTACTGTGGAAATGAAAAATACTAATTGTGACGTTTTTATGAATTTTTTTTCACAGTTCCAATCCCCAATGCTCTTAGCTGCTTTACTTCATGTGGCGTAAGCTCTCTTGCATCACCCGTTTTTAAACCATTCAGTGTTAAGAATGCATATCGTTCACGCTTTAATTTCAATACATCATGACCAATTGCTTCAAACATCCTGCGAACTTGACGATTTCTACCTTCATGGATGGTAATTTCAACAATCGCAGATTGTTTTTTATTATCAGCAGAAAGCAATTTCACTCTTGCTGGGGCTGTTTTCCCGTCTTCTAGACGGATTCCTTTTTCAAGCTTCCTTAGATTTTCTTTTGATGGTATTCCTTTAACCTTTGCAACATACACTTTGTCAATTTCACTTTTCGGATGCATGAGTAAATTAGCAAATTCTCCATCATTCGTTAATACTAATAATCCTGATGTATCATAATCAAGGCGTCCAACTGGAAAAATTCTTTCTTTAAAATGTTGAAAGAAATCAGTAACCACTTTTCTACCCTTCTCGTCATTAACACTTGATATAACTCCTCTTGGTTTATATAAAAGGAAATAAACAGGTTCTTCTTTCTCAATCTGAATTCCATTCACTTCCACCCTATCAGATGAAGATACCTTCAGACCAAGCTCTGTAACAACCTTTCCATTAACCTTTACTCGCCCTTCTTTAATTAATTCCTCAGATTTTCTTCTTGAAGCAATGCCCGCTTGAGCGATTACTTTTTGCAATCTTTCCATTCATTCCACCTCGAATTTATCTGTATAAAAAGATAAGATGGCTGCATTTAGCTACTTGTTTCCTGCTGAGTAACAGTATTTTCCTATTACCAGGGAAGCGAACACAGAAACCTATCCTTATGAATTATGACACAATTACTTCACTTTTCAAAGTAACGGGTATTATTACTGGAATATAAAATAGCATGTTCAATATGAACATGCTCATTGCTTTAAGTTTATTTTGTTCCAAAAATCATAGCAACAACTACTATCGCCACAATAATTCCAACTACATCTGCGAGGAGGCCAACTTTTAAAGCATCCCCCATTTTTTTAATACCTACTGCACCGAAATAGACAGTTAACACATAAAAAGTCGTGTCAGTACTTCCTTGTAAAACAGATGCTAAGCGGCCAATAAATGAATCAGGTCCATATACAGCTATTAAATCACTAGTCATTCCCAGCGCAGCATTTCCTGATATCGGTCTGATGAACAATAATGGCACAATTTCAGCTGGTACTCCAATTGATTTCATGACTGGGCGTATCCAATTCATTAAAGCATCTAGTGCTCCGGATGCCCGAAATATAGAGATGGCCACTAGCATTCCAACAAGGAAGGGAATAATTGAAAAAGCAATTTTGATTCCTTCTTTTCCACCTTCAACAAAGCTTTCATAGGTCGGAACCTGTTTGAAGGTGCCATATAATAGTATAAACCCAATAAGTAATGGAATAAATGTTAACGATATAACCGAGATCAGCTCCATGTTTCTTCATCCTTTTCGGCTTCTGCGATAATAGAAATAACGGTCAATGATGATTGCACCTAACGCTGAGATAATTGTTGCTATAATCGTCGGAACGACTATCTCTGTAGGTGAAGCAGAATGATAATTCATTCTAATCGCGATGACAGTTGTCGGAATTATGGTAATACTAGCAGTATTAATTGCTAAAAAAGTCACCATGGACCTGCTCGCTGAATCCTTCCCTCCATTTAACTTTTTTAATTCTTCCATCGCTTTAATACCAAGAGGAGTGGCTGCATTTCCCAAACCAAACATGTTTGAAATCATATTGGATAATATATAGCCCATTGCTGGATGATTTACTGGGACTTCAGGAAATAATCGTTTGACAAGTGGTCGAAATAGTTTGGATAAACGTTCTAACAGGCCAGACTCCTCAGCGATTCGCATCATGCCAAGCCAAAAGACGAGGACACTAATGAGTCCTATGCAGAGGGTGACCGCTTCTTTCGCCCCGTCAAAAATGGCTTTATTCACTTCCGCCATGGTTCCATTAATTAATGCAAAAATAAATCCAACAACCGTCATAAACACCCAGATATAATTAACCATTGGACTTTACACCAATAATCGTAAGAAAAATTTTCCTTACAGAATTCAGCAGCCCTTTATTAGGCTCTGGCATATTCTGATAGTAAATTGGGGTTTCTTTGATTACCCTTCCATCCAAGTAAACGACCGCCTTACCCACAACTTCGTCAGTTTTCTTATCCTCATCGAACTTTTTGATTGGCTTGTTCAACTTATATTTAATAGAAAATAAATCCATTTCTTCGGTTGTTACGGGATAGACAATTGCTTTTTTTACATATAAACGGTTCTTATAATACTTATTTTTAACACCCTCAATTTTCCCTTTCGAGAGGACTTCGGCCATATCAAACTCTTTAAACCCACTTTCATACATGGAAATATGGTCATTCCAATCGTCTGGTCCGTTCAAGGTTACCGCTATAAGGTTCATATCTCCTTTTGTTGCAGTTGTTACCAATGTCCTTTTAGCTCGTTTTGTAAAACCGGTTTTCCCTCCGGTTGTATATTTATATTTTGTGAGTAAGCGGTTTTTATTTTTCCAGACACGATCCCAATCTTCTGTTGGGTTTGCAGCTCTATATACCTTTGTGCCGGATATTTTCTTAAAGGTTTTATCCTGCATGGCATAACGCATTAACACTGCCATGTCATAGGCAGTTGAGTAATGATTTTCATGGTCATCTAAGCCATGTGGATTGGAAAAATGGGTATTTAACATCCCGATTTCCTTTGCCTTTAAATTCATCAAGTAAGCGAACCCCTCTACACTTCCTCCTACATACTCAGCGATCGCTACAGCCGTGTCATTTCCAGACCTTAGCATCAAACCATATACAAGGTCCTTAAGCTTAATCTTTTCACCGGGCTTTAAATAGACTGACGATCCTTCCGCACGAGTGGCTTGTTCGCTTACCTTTACGTATTGATTCATTTTCCCGGATTCAATTGCTAGTTTCGCAGTCATAATTTTAGTTATACTCGCAATCCTTCTTTTGGTATAAGCATCTTTCTCGTAAAGGATTCGACCTGATTTCTGCTCTATCAACACCGCACTTGCTGCACTTACGGAAACAGAAGCATCCACCTTTTGAGGAATGGTAGCAATGAATATTGAGACTATGAGAGAAAAAATAACTAGCTTCGATATCATTCTCATTAGATTAACCTCGTCCCCTTGTATAGTTATCAGCTTCCATGCCAAGGAAGGCACTTCTGCTTTTCGTTTTTCTTGTACAAGTTTATGCAGGACGAGGCTCGTTATGACTATTTAAGATAGAAAAACGAAAGCAGACAACATTTTGTCGTCTGCTTAACTTTTTAATAGGCTGGCCATTTGATATCTGTTGCTTTTTCAAACCGAATCTCTACATCATGCCAATTGACTAAGTTCCACCAATTGTCGACATATTCCGGCCTTTTGTTTTTATACTGTAAATAATACGCATGCTCCCAAACGTCTAATACCAAGAGCGGAATAGTATCCCACTGGGTCAATAGCATATGTCGTTCAGATTGCAGTATCTCTAAATGCCGCGCCCGTGGAGACCAAACCAAAATTGCCCAGCCCACTCCTTCGACTTGCTTGGCAGCTTCAGAAAATTGTCTTTTAAACGCCACAAAACTCCCAAAGTAATTCTCGATTCCAGCTTTTAAAAGGCCATTTGGGGTACCACCGCCATTCGGGCTCATGTTTTTCCAAAAAATTGTATGAAGATAATGTCCTGAACCATGAAAGGCAAGCTCCCGTGACCAATGCTTTATTAAGGAGAAATCATTCGTTTCCCTGGCTTTTTTTAGGTTAAGTTCGGCTTTATTTAACCCATCCACATATGATCGATGATGCTTATCATGATGAAGCTTCATGATTTCCTCTGAAATATATGGTTCTAATGCATTATAAGGGTAGGTGAGGTCCGGGAGTATATGGCCCCCGGGGGGGACCACTTTTTCTGTCGTCACAAGAACTCCACTTTCTTGTTTTCTTTTAAAATAATTTTCCATTTGCTCATGAATATGCTCAGCCTTCGCTTGAAGGCTTAACAACTCTTCATTTGATAATTGTCTGCCTGTACTTTCAATTAACTCCGTGAAATGATCAAGATGTTCCCATAATTCAGAGTTCCCCCCCTCCTTTTCGGATTGAAGAAACTGTTTCATTTGTTCATTCCATTCAAACAATTCGTTAACATATCGACTAAAACGATCCATCCATTCCCTTCTTCCTGACAATAGATTATAAGAACCTACCTAGATGGTATGAAGGATACTGTTAATTAAGAACACGATAAAAGACTGCCCTTTAAGGACAGTCTTCAAAGATATTTCTTATTTGGATTGAATCATTTTAGTTCGGTAATCTGTTTCATAGTATTCAAGTTCTTCTCTAATCCTTTGGAACTCACCTTCTAAGCTTTTGATTAACTGTACAATAGGATCAGTTACATTTCGATAAAACTTTATCGAGTTTCTACCTGTGTATGCTGACCTGCTGTCTTCGAACCAAGCATCATTCTTAGGGGAGAAAAATTCTTCAATACATTGATGATAAATTTTATAAAGAGTTTTTTCTGCGGCTGCTTTTTGAAAAGGGCTGCCTTGCAAAATAACAGAGCACGCATCCAACCCTTCTTCACTATAGACCGCTAATTTCCGTAAATTAGCAAAGATCAATTTATTATACTGAAGGTCCTCTTCATTTTCTAAATTCAATTGCGAAATTGTTGCTTCATTTAAAAAATTCTCTAATGTTAAGATAGAAACCCCTAAAAAATTCTTTACATCATTTAATTGTGTTTTTACCAATGTATTGCCCATTGTTTACCCCCTAAATTTTTTACTTCGTATACTTTACTATTTTGGCTGCAAAATGAACTCAAGCGGAGAACGAAGCTCATATTCTTTCTTTTCGTTAAGAGAAAGAAAAATTTCAGGTAATTTATTATAATTGATATCTTGAAAATAAGTAGCAAATTCCTGCTTTGAATTGATATAAAGCCGTTTTCGGCTGCGCAAGCCTGGATTTTTCAAGAGACATACAAGTCCTACAATATCTTTAAATGTCGTCTCATGCCCTTGCTGAACAAAAATAGGGTCTTGCTCGTAAGGTGTAAATTCATGGCGGATTTCATCAAAATACCTAACATACAAAATATGAAGTGTTTTTTCTACACCGTCTTCAACAAAAGTAACTTCGCTCCTGTTAAAAAAATCCTCAGAAGTATTTGATTTTTCTTTTTCTAATTCAATGCCTTTACAATCTTTAATTAACAAATGAATTCCACTCCTTGGCCAATGACAATTTTGCATGTAAATATTTTAAACATGTTAAAAAGAATTGAAGATTCCACTTACATCTATTTTATCATAAATTCAAGTAAGTATTGGAAAATTAAGAATTAATCGTTTCTGAAAATTTCTCGAAAAATAGATCTGCTTCTTCTTGAATAAATTCATCATCAGCCTTGTCTGGAAGCTGTGGAAGTTCTTCAATACTTTTCAGACCAAAGTAGTCAAGAAACTCCTTCGTTGTCCCATATAAATAAGCTCTACCAGTACCTTCGGCGCGGCCAACCTCTTTAATTAATGCTTTTGCCATTAGTGTATGCAACGGACGTTCTGTTTTCACCCCGCGAATTTCCTCGATTTCAGCACGGGTGATTGGTTGCTTATAGGCAATGATTGCCAAAGTTTCTAATGCTGCCTGTGACAAGGTGGAAGTATGGGGGGAATCCACTAGTTTCTTTAGATATGCAGCATTTTCTTTCTTGGTTGCTAACTGATAGGTACCAGCAAGCTGGACCATCATAATTCCCCTTTTGGTGTCTCGCTCATATTCTATTTTAAGATCCTCAATGATTTCACTAGCCTTTAGCTCATTTACTTCTAGGACCTCGGCAACCTGTTTCAGTGAAAGCCCTTCATCCCCTGCAGCAAATAACAGGCTCTCTAGAATACTGTTCCAATTAACAATCTCCAATCATTTCTGCCCCTTCCTTTACGGCTTTAACATAAATGTCTCCAAAATTCTCTTGTTGCTGGGCGTCAATCTCTTTTCTTTTTATAAGCTCCAAAACAGCTAAAAAGGTTACCACGATATGATCCTTAGCAGGATAAGGAAATAAATCATTAAAGTTTATTTGAACTTTAAGCTGCTTTAGTTCAACCATAATTTCATTCATTCTTTTTTCAATGGATATTTCCTGACGTGTGATTCTCGTTGCCATCGGGCGCTGGAGTTTCTTTCGTCGCATTAATTTTTGAAAAGCTGCCAGCATATCATACAGAGAAACATTTAACTCCGCTTTTTCCGGTTGTTTCTCTTTCGCAAACTCAGACAGATCACTTGGCGGCTTTGTAAACATAAGCCCGCGCTCTATTTCCATGGTTTTTAAGTCATGAGCTGCTTCTTTATATTTTCGATACTCAATTAGGCGCTCAACAAGTTCATCTCTTGGATCTTCTTCAAATATCATGTCAGTATCGTTTTCTTCAAGAACTTCCGCATGCTTCGGTAAAAGCATTTTACTCTTGATTACGAGCAATGTCGCTGCCATAACCAAAAACTCACTTGCAACATCGAGCTTTAGTTCATTCATCGTCTTTATATACATTAAGTATTGCTCGGTTATTTGGGCAACAGGAATATCATATATATCAATTTCTAGCCCATTAATTAAATGGAGCAGCAAATCTAACGGTCCTTCAAATGCATCAATTTTCACCTGATATGGCACGATATCACCAAAATTCTTTAATTAATAAGTTCGTTAACTATTTACTTCGACTATTAATAGTATAGAGGATTAAATAAGGTTATCCAATAAAAAAATCAAATTGACGAGGGAATATTATCAAAACATGATGTTTGCCCATAACAATGGACAAATATCCTACATATGATGACAAGGAAAAGAACAAAACATTTTTTAGGAGGTAATGAATATGTCTGAACATGGATTTGGATCCGGATTTGCTTTAATTGTAGTTCTATTTATCTTATTAATTATTGTTGGTGCTTCCTGGGTATATTAATAAACATTAGGTATGTGCACAGATATACACATAAAACTGTTCACTATGGTGCCAATATTAGTTAGAACTACTTTGCCCGTCAATCATGACGGGCTTTTTTGAAAAATATTTTCTTAGGGGACCCCTTCAAATATGATAAACTATATTATACATTTTGTTAGGGGGGGATTGCTTGTACCCGAGTGAGTATATCAATTTTTTAGCCCATTATCATGGTGATCGTGATTATTTCGAGTGTCATGAATTACTTGAGGATTACTGGAAAAAGACAGACCCAAAAAATAAAAATTCCATCTGGGTCGGTTTTATTTTATTATCTGTATCTGCTTACCATCATCGTCGAAGTAATTTTAGCGGTGCTCGACGAACATTAATAAAAGCAATAAAAATTTTTGAATTACATTCTGATTCCCTGACAAAACTCGGATTCAATCATGTAGATTTTTATCACTTATTAAATAGACAGATTACCGCACTGCAAAAAGGCGAATTATATAGAAGCATTTCTTTACCTCTAAGTGATTCAACCTTACTAAATGCAGCAAAAAAAGTAAGTGAACAAAAGGGCTTTACATGGGGTAATGAGAGTGATCTTACGAATAATTTACTAGTCAACCGTCATAAATTACGTGACAGATCCACCATCATTGAAGAAAGAAACCAGTCATTAAAGATGCGAAAAGGCAGTGAATAAATTTATTCACTGCCTTTTGAGTGTAAATCTAGCAAAGATCACATTTTTCAATAAAAGCGGCCGTATTTTCATTAGCCGTAATTTCTTTTTCTGCATACATTTCCGTCAGTGCTTTCACCATTTTTTTACCAATTCCCTGAAAACGATGCGAAGGATTAACGGAGATATGAAGGATTTCTAAAGTATTGGTATCATTGTGATTCAGGACACCTAAAAGTCCAATGATATCTTCTTCTTTCCAGAGGAATAGGTGCCAATCTTCTTCAGTTTCATATTCCTTCATGGTATGCTGGAGCTTTTTTAAATCTTTTTCGCTGGGCATAAAGGACAATAAACCCATGGCAATTTTTTCGAATGTTTTTTTATAACGAATTAACATTTAGATCCCTCATTATATTAAATAAACCGATGAAATTATTTGGTTTAACAATAGTATATTTTTACCAATAAAATCAATATTAAACATTATTCATTATATGTAGTGGCTGATATTATGTTTCATTAATCATCATGATACATATTAAAAGGCCAATCATCAATCAAAATTATTCTTAATGTCGTGGCCCAATAAAAATCCAATAGATAATCCCCCATAAAGCGGACAGACCAATAAGAATACTAAACAAAATCCAGTTACTTCTCTTCATGAAATTGCTTCCTCCAAAAATAGTTTTGAAGATATTGTCCACGACCTCCATTCTACACTAAATTACAAAAATAATCTATTCTGCTTACAAATTTTGCATTTTTCCAGTTAAGATTTACTATCTATGAAACTTCCACGTTGTTATTTACGTTATTATTAGTGGAATCGGTTATATTATATAAAAGAACGATTCTCTACTACCTTTTAGAGTTAACGAGGAGGAAACTATGAAAAAAATTCTTATTTATTTAATGTTAAGTTTGCTGATTTTCAATCCGGTCCACACTTTTGCTGACTTGGCTGAAGGTGATATGATTGTTACACTTGGTGAAAATTTAACAACTAGTCAAAAGGAAACCCTATTATCGGAAATGGGTGCTCCGGAAGATGTTCAAATAGTTACTGTATCGAATCAGGAGGAACATCAATATTTAGGAAAATATGTATCAAAAGCGCTTATCGGTACAAAGGCCATTTCATCCTCTGCGATTACGATTCAACCAAAGGGGGCGGGGATTTCCGTCAAAACCAAAAATATTAATTGGGTTACGGACGAGATGTATGTCAATGCCCTTATTACAGCGGGTGTTAAGGATGCAAAAGTTTATATTACAGCCCCCATTACGGTTTCTGGGACAGCAGCGCTAACCGGCATAATAAAAGCCTATGAAATTTCAGCGGATACGACTATTCCTGAAGAAGTAAAACAAGCCGCAAATCAAGAAATGGTTGAAACCGCTAAACTAGGTGATTCCATTGGTGATAAAAATGCTGCAGCATTAATTGCTAAAGTGAAAGAAGAAATTGCTAAGAATAAACCAAAAAATGATCAAGAATTACAAAAAATCATTGAGCAAGCTGCCAATGATTTAAATGTCACACTTACTGATGAAGAAATGAAACGTTTAATGGACTTTTTTAATAAGCTTAAAGATTTAAATATTGATTGGAACCAGGTTAGTGACCAGCTAAACAAAGCCAAAGATCGTATTTCTAAATTTCTTCAATCGGAAGAGGGACAAGGATTTTTAGATAAATTAAAACAGTTTTTCATCTGGCTCATTGATGCCATTAAAGCAATTTTTTCTTAGTAAAAAGATGCCGCTATTTTTAGCGACATCTTTTTCTATTTCAACGGTAAGTCATGCTGGATTAAATCTGCAAAAGTTTCTCTTTTTACTACAAGAGTAGCTGTTCCGTTTTCTACAAAAACAACTGCTGGACGCGGTATTCGATTATAGTTATTGGCCATAGAATAGCCGTAGGCACCCGTGCAAAAAACGGCAAGTATATCTTCTTCGCCAGTTTCTGGAAGCGGTAAATCCCAAATTAACATATCCCCAGATTCACAGCATTTCCCTGCGATGGAAACAGTTTTATCTGCTTTCGTTAATGGCTTATTTGCAAGAACAGCCTCATATTTGGCCTGATAAAGGGCCGGTCGAATATTATCACTCATTCCACCGTCAACTGCTAAATATTTTCTAACACCAGGGACTTCCTTGGAAGAACCCACTTTATAAAGGGTAATTCCTGCATCACCAACAAGCGATCGACCAGGCTCTATCCAAATTTCCGGCATTTTTAATGAGTAGCTTTCAGTTAATTTTTTGACTTCACGAATAATTTCACTCACATATTGGGATGGTTGTAAGGGCTCATCCTCTTTTGTATAGCGGATTCCAAATCCTCCACCTAAATTTAATACTTTGGCTTCAAAGGAATGCTTATGCTTCCATACTTCCATTTTTTCGACAATCTTTTTTGCTGCTAATAAAAATCCGGTTGTTTCAAAAATCTGTGATCCTATATGGCAATGGAGTCCAAGCACCTCAAAGTTTTCAACTTCAAGTGCCATTTTTAGCGCATCTTCCGCTTGTCCATTTTGAAGATCAAACCCAAACTTCGAATCTTCCTGCCCAGTTAAAATGTAATCATGTGTGTGGGCTTCAATACCTGGGGTGATCCTTAGCAAGATGTTAACATGGGCCTTTTTTTCGATAGAAATGGTTTTCAAAAGCGCAAGTTCAGAAAAATTATCAACCACAATACAACCGATTTCCTGCTCCAAGGCCATTTCTAATTCTTCTCTGCTTTTATTATTCCCATGAAAATGAATTCGCTCAACCGGGAATCCTGCAACCAATGCGGTATACAATTCACCCCCTGATACTACGTCGAGTGACAACCCTTCTTCCTCAGCAAGCTGAATCATAGCAATGGTAGAAAAAGCTTTACTCGCATAGGCAACTTGAGCCTTAATATTTTGTTCTTCAAATGCCTGCTTAAAGGACCGGGCCCTCTCGCGCATTAATGCAACGTCATATACATAAAGGGGAGTTCCAAATTCTTTGGCTAACTGGACAGAATCAACTCCGCCAATTTCCAAATTCCCATTTTTATTTACCCCTGTTGTCCCGTAAAAATACATTCCCTTCCCTCTCTCCCAATCACTTACTATAGTTTATGCGTACAATCCTTAATGATAATAATAAATAGACAGAATCTCCAAAAGATACTGCCTATTTTCACACTTTATTCCTTTATTTAATTAAAATATTTTAGCATACTTGTTTGAAAAGTGCAATTATTTCTCGTTTGCTTTAGGTGGTTGTCGGTAACGGTTTCTTGGATGAACAATACTTGGTCTGAGAATGGAACCTGGTATGGCTCTGCGCACAATGATTTGTAAAAACCCCTTCGGCTCAAAAGGGAGAAATGGCCATAGGTATGGGGTATTAAGGGCCCGTATTTTCACTAGGAAGAGAAAGAACACTGTCGCCCCAATCACAAATCCAGGCAAATGAAACAACGACACAAGAACCAACAATGTCAATCGACCAATTTTGTTTGCAACGCTTAACTCATAACTAGGAGTAGTAAAAGAGCCAATCCCTGCAACTGCGACATACAAGATTACCTCTGGAACAAACAGCCCAACGCTAATCGCAATTTGTCCAATTAATACCGCGGCAATTAAACCCATTGCCGTCGAAAGTGGAGTAGGTGTATGAATTGCGGCCAACCGTAAAAACTCAATCCCAAAATCAGCTAAAAATATTTGCACAATAATTGGTATATTGGTCTGCTCATTCGGTCCAATAAACGAGAGTTTTTCAGGTAATAAGGAAGGTTCTAATACAAATAACATCCATAATGGAAGTAGTAAAATAGATGTTAATACACCTAGAAAACGGGTCCAGCGGAGAAAGGTTCCCATCGCCGGAGATTCACGAAATTCCTCTGCATGTTGTAAATGATGAAAATATGTAGTAGGTGCAATGATAACACTAGGAGAGGTGTCAACATAAATAACAACATGCCCTTCTAAAATATGAGTTGCCGCAATATCAGCCCGCTCCGTATATCTTACTAAAGGGAAGGGATTCCATCCCTGTTTTAAAATAAATTCCTCAATTGTTTTATCAGCCATTGGAATTCCGTCTGTTTTAATAGCCTTTATTTCTTTCCGAATAATATTTAATAAATCTGGGTCAGCAACATCCTCTAAGTACCCTAATGCTACATCAGACTTAGATCGTTCTCCTACCTTAAGCATTTCAAAGCGCAGTCGTTCATCGCGAATTCTCCGTCTTGTTAAGGCCGTGTTCAGGATAATATTTTCAACAAATCCGTCGCGGGACCCTCTAACAACCTTTTCTGTATCGGGTTCTTGAGGTGCACGACCCGGATAGCTTCTTACATCAATAACAAATGCAGTATTTTGACCTTCCATTACAACAGCAATTAATCCTGACAGAACCTTATCGACTATTAGATCAAGTGTGTTAACTTGTTCAACAGATTGATTAACTAGTCTATTCTCTACAATCTTAAATAGATCTGTTGATAATTTTTCATGGTCATTGATTTCAACTAATTCTTCGATTAGTTGAATTATGAAGAGGGAATCACATAACCCATTTACATAGTAGATGTGAACATCTTTTTTGAGGATTTTTAATTTCCTGACGCCAAAATCAAAGCTTACCCCAAGACCAACCCGTTGTTTCATGTAATTTTCAATTTCATTTACTGATTGGGGGATTGGCCATTTTTGTTCATTACTTCTTGACATGGAAGCCACTCCTTTCAAGTATAAGCTCCACTGCTTTTTTCGTTATTGGGGACCCCTTCTTGTAGGAGTCATGTCTAGACATTTTACCAATATCGCCAATTCCTACGATGATGGGGACCTCCAATTCATCCAGACAGTACACGGTGTCACCATTTATTCTTCCGATTTCAAGCTCAGGTATACCATATTTATCTACACCATATGGAGTTAAATTCCCATCACGATCGATGCTTACATCCACTCTTGTCCATTCCTCATGCCTTGATTTTGCTGCAACCGCAATTATGCCCAGTACATCAATATCTTCATGTCCGGCAACAAATTTCAAAGCATTTTCACCTGCACCTTCTCCAACTATTCCACTATCATCAAACATCACTAGAACAGGGTCGTGCGGAGTTTTTTTTATTAACTGGACTATTTTCTCACCAGTTAAAGTTGACGGATTACCTTGGGAACTAGAAATACACCTGCCGCCAATTTCATTAGCAACAAGCGCAACAGCCCTCTTTGCATATTCATCACCATCAGTTATTAAAATAACACGCCTCCGATTGCTCATTCTGTGATGTCCTTTCATCAGAAAAGCGTAAGCGCCCTGCTTAGCGCTGGTGCTAGACTGTTTTCAATAGTTTTTAATGATGAACAAAGTAAACCCATTGGAAGATAGATCCGAAAATCTTCCCTAATACAATCGCCATAATTAATATGGCAATTTCTCCATCTAATCGGATTCTTTTGACGAGGATGGGGAATACATTTAATACCTCTGTAAGGGCCGCAGCCAGCATTCCATAAAAAACCCCACCAGTTATCCCTAAAAAAATTAATGTAAAGGAAGGCATATGTAAAACAGGCTCTCTAAGACTCGCTCCTACCCCAGTTAGTGCACCTAAAACTACGGCCCATTCATATTGTTGAATCATTTTCATCGTCTTACTCAGCTGTGTTAGTCTCGGGATAACCCCGAGTACGGTAAGAAAAGCTACAAAACCAGAACCTACTGCCAGTCCGCTTGCTACACCTAAAAAAATAATCGCTAAAATACTAATCATCACTGATTTTTTTCATACTTTCTTTATTTTCATGAATAATTACGTAGTTATCTAAATCCAATTGATAATTAAACATTTCTACCTCTAAAGGACTGGGTTCATCATTAATCCGTTTCTTAAAAAAATGATTAAAAAATAGAATCATTCCCATGCCTAGTCCGACAGAATAGGGGATTTGAAAAAGTAATGGTTTTGTTTCTTTTTTCCCTGTAATGATGGTGTATATTTTTTCTTGGACACTTTTCATACTTACATCATCATGAAAATTCATTATTGCCATGGCTGAACCAAAAAATAAGAGAAACCATATTAACAGAAAATAGGGAATCGAAACTCCCTTTTTCTTATAAGTAACTTCAATGATGGTTTGAGCAGGTCCAATGGTCTGAACTTCCATTTCCCCAAATTCTCTTTTTATTAAGTGGATTACTTTCATAACATCTATGATGACAATATTCTGTTCCGCATCTAATAATTGATGAATCATCATAGCTTGTAAATGTGAAAGAACTTCATCTGGGGCAATGACTTGGGCAATATCTTTTAACAATACTTTTTCTTCAGGCGGAGATTGGACACGATTCCGCATGCGGATGTATATTGTTTCTTCCAAAACATTCACTTCCCACACAAAGATTTCCTCGTAAAAATAGTATGAGTAATAAGCAACTTTTTCATGAAATCCAAAAAATACCAGTATATATATAAAAAAAACCATATGAATCAGAGATCCATATGGCCTTTCATTTGCTGCAATATTTTTTTTTCAAGTCGTGATACTTGGACCTGGGAAATCCCAAGCCTAAGGGCAACCTCAGATTGTGTTTGGTCCTTATAATATCTTAAATAGACAATGAGTCTTTCACGTTCATCCAATTCACGTATAGCTTCCTTTAAAGCGATTTTATCAAACCATTTTCCATCATTACCATCATCAATTTGATCAAGTAATGTAATCGGGTCCCCGTCATTTTCATAAACGGTTTCATGAATGGAAGATGGTGTCCTGCTTGCTTCTTGAGCAAGGATTACATCCTCCGGTGTAAGCTCCAAATGTGCTGATATTTCGTTAACGGTTGGAATTCTTCCAAGCGTTTTCGATAAATCGTCCTTTGCTTTTCTGATTTTGTTTCCCATTTCTTTCAAAGAGCGGCTAACCTTAACGGTTCCATCATCACGGATAAATCGCTGAATCTCACCAATAATCATCGGGACTGCATAAGTCGAAAACTTCACATCATATGAAAGATCAAATTTATCAACTGATTTTAATAGTCCGATACAACCAATTTGGAACAGGTCATCCGGGTCATAGCCCCGGTTAAGAAATCGTTGAACAACCGACCAGACAAGACGCATATTTTTTTCAACAATTAAATCCCTTGAAGCTTGGTCCCCGTCTTGGCTCTTTTTGATGAGCTCTTTTACTTCATGGTCCTTTAAGTATGTTTGACCCTTATCGTTCTTAACCTCCACATCCATTGGCAAGTCTCCTTAATTGCAAAGCATTTTGCGGTTTTGTAAATGCTTTCGTAATCTAACCTCGGTTCCTCGACCTGGCTGTGAATGAACCTCTACCTCATCCATGAAATTCTCCATGATAGTAAAACCCATACCGGAACGCTCTAGGTCCGGTTTTGTTGTAAATAATGGCTGACGAGCTTCTTCCACATCTACAATTCCAATTCCAACATCTTTAATTGTCAGATCAATTAGACTATCTTCAATAATTAATTGAATATAGACAATTCCATTGGGATCATTTTCATAACCATGAATAATCGCGTTGGTCACGGCTTCTGAAACGACAGTTTTTATTTCGGTCAACTCATCCATATTAGGGTCTAGTTGTGCAATAAACGCTGCAACAGTTACACGGGCAAAGGACTCATTTTGACTTAACGCACTGAATTGAAGATTCATTTCATTCTTCACTCAGGCCACCCCCAATCTTTGCAATGCAAATTCTTCTGTCGGTTCCATTTTGATGATTTTGAATAAACCGGACATATCGAATAATCTTTGTATTGCAGGGGAAATTGCACAAACGACCATTTCACCGTGCACCTGTTTAATTTGTTTGTATCTGCCTAATATAACTCCTAAGCCTGAACTATCCATAAACGTAAGATGTTCCAGATTTAAGACAATATGACGAATATCATTTTTTTCAATAACGGTTATCGCTTTTTCGCGAAGTTCATCCGCGGTGTGATGGTCTAACTCACCGCTTAAACGAATACATAGAACGTCATGTTTTGTTTCCATATTAATATTAAGACTCACTATCCACGTCCTCCTTAATCTGGTATAGTGAGTCAATTCTCTTTACGGGTGGTAATATCCTTCTCCAATTACAAAACTAGTCGCATTTCGCTAAAAGAAGTGACAAATCTTGTAGTTTCGACACAAGTAAAGATAATAAATTACCTGCTTTGAACTTCGATAACTGTCTAGCTCCAGCGCCCAACGGCTAGTGGACTTCGCTTTTCTAGTTATTTTCCGGCCTTTGTAAACATCCCGAATGAACGCTTATAAAGGGTCCACCAGCCTGCTTCCTTTACATTTTCATTTGCTAATAAAGGACTTTCCAGAAAAACTTCTCCATCCTTAATCAACTTGATGGTACCTATCTTATCTCCTTTTTTAATTGGAGCTTTAAGATTTTTTTTGATCGTTACCTTTCGTTTTACATCCTCGGATTTTTCACCTTTTTTAGTCAGTAAGGAAATTGGCTCACTAGTTACAGCTTCTACAGACTTTTCCTGTCCTTTGCTTATTCTCACCTTGGCAATGGTCTGGTTTCGTTTATACATTGGATGTGTTTGATATTGATTAAAGGCATAATTGAGCATTTTTGTTACTTGAGCATTTCTTTCCTTTGATGTAGGCGCACCAAACACAACCGCAATTACCCGCATACCATTCTTTTGAGCTGTCGCTGTTAAGCAATACTTTGCTTCTGCAGTGAAACCTGTTTTAAGTCCGTCCACACCAGGGTAGAAACGCACTAATTTATTGGTATTAACAAGCCAGAACTTTTTGTCCGTATTTTCACGAAGATATGCTTCATACATGCCAGTGAATTTCGTAATGTCTTCATATTTTAATAGCTCTTTCGCCATAATAGCCATATCACCGGCTGTGCTAAAATGACCACTGACCGGAAGCCCTGTCGTATTTTTAAAGAACGTATGTTTTAACCCAAGTTCTTTTACCTTATCATTCATCATGTCTACAAACGCTTCTTCTGAGCCTGCAATTCTTTCTGCCATAGCAACAGAAGCATCATTTCCAGAACCGATTGCAATTCCTCTTAACATTTCCTTGGTTGTCATTTCTTCGCCAGCTTCAAGGAAAATTTGCGAACCGCCCATCGAGGCAGCATATTCACTTGCGCGGACTTTTTCATTCCAAGTAAGCTTACCTTGATCAATTGCCTCCATAATTAAAAGCATCGTCATTATTTTGGTCATACTTGCAGGGGGGAGTTCTTCATTACTATTTTTTTCATAAAGTACTTTCCCAGTATCACGTTCAATTAAAATAGCGGATTTTACATTGTTGACGATATCAGCATTCTTCTGTTCGTCAGCATTCTTTTTTTCTTCAGCCGCAAAAGCAGATGGACCCCATAAACTTGTAAGTAAAAAAAATGTCACTATCAAAGAGACAAATCGTTTCATTCGCATAACCCTCCATTCTTTATAGCATCCATTTTTTCCAAAATTAATAACTTTATACAATAATTACCTTTTAAAGAAAATAAAAATAGGGTGTCAGGCACCATGTGAAAAATTCACATGGTGCCTGACACCCTTTATCATGAAATCATTCGGTTATTTCTTCATGAACGAGTATCGGTGCGGCTATTTTTGTTGGTGAAATTTTAATATTACGATAAAGCCTAGTTTTTACTTCTTCTACATTTTCGAAATTGCTGTAAATCGTTACTAACGATTCACCTTTTTTAACTTGGTCTCCGATTTTCTTTCTTAAGACAAGTCCCACTGCTAAATCAATAATAGACTCCTTCGTTGCTCTTCCAGCACCAAGAATCATCGCAGCTGTTCCAACTTCATCTGCTACAATTTCGGATACATAGCCATCTTCTTTGGCTTCAAGTTCAAAAGTATATTTAGCTTGAGGCATTTTTGAAGGGTCATCAACAATGGATGCATCTCCGCCTTGTGAGCTTAAGAATACTTTAAATTTTTCAAGTGCTGACCCGTCCTTAATGACACCTTCTAACAGGGTGCGTGCTTCTGCTAATGAGCCCGCCTTTTCTGCTAGGTAAACCATATGACTGCCAAGGGTTAAACAAAGTTCTGTTAAGTCTTCAGGACCTTCCCCTTTTAAAGTATCAATTGCTTCTTTTACTTCGAGGGCATTCCCGATTGCAAACCCCAGTGGCTGGCTCATGTCAGAAATAACTGCCATTGTTTTTCTGCCAACGTTATTTCCAATTCGCACCATAGCTTTTGCTAACTCTCGAGAATCATCAAGTGTCTTCATGAATGCTCCTGCTCCGGTTTTTACATCAAGAACGATGGCATCTGCACCAGCTGCAATTTTTTTACTCATGATAGAACCTGCGATTAATGGAATGCTATTAACAGTTGCGGTAACATCACGTAATGCGTAAAGTTTCTTATCTGCAGGGGTTAAATTTCCACTCTGACCAATAACAGCAATCTTATTTTTATTAACGAGTTCGATAAATTCTTCATTTTTAATTTCAACATGGAAGCCTTTTACCGCTTCTAATTTATCAATTGTTCCTCCGGTGTGACCCAATCCGCGTCCAGACATTTTTGCTACGGGTACCCCAAGTGCAGCAACAAGTGGTCCAAGGACAAGTGTAGTTGTGTCACCTACTCCTCCAGTGGAATGTTTGTCAACTTTTATTCCTTCAATTTCTGATAAATCAATTTGATCGCCCGAATTAACCATCGCCATTGTCAAATCGGCTCTTTCCTGTTCAGTCATCCCTTTAAAAAAGATTGCCATCGTTAAGGCGCTAACTTGATAATCTGGAATAGACCCCTCCGTATATCCATTAATAATAAAATTAATTTCTTCTGTGGATAGTTCCTGCCCATCTCTTTTTTTCTCAATTAAGTCAACCATTCTCATCCTAAACACCTCTTTACGAAATTTTTTTTACGATTTCTTTTATATATTGTAGAAAGTCTGCTTTCACTCTTTCAGTTGTTTCAATCACTTCATCATGGGTAAGGGGTTGGTCAAGAATACCTGCCGCCATGTTCGAAATACATGAAATACCAAGAACCTTCATTCCACTGTGCCGAGCAACGATTACTTCTGGTACAGTCGACATTCCTACCGCATCTCCGCCCAAAGTACGGGCCATTCGTATTTCAGCAGGCGTTTCATAGACGGGACCAGGGTTACCGAAATAGACACCCTCTTTAACGTTAATATTTAAGCGTTCGGCAATTTCTCTTGCAACCGCACGTAATTCCTTCGTATATGCCTCTGACATATCAGGGAAGCGGGCACCTAACTTGGAATCATTCGGTCCGATTAATGGATTGGTACCCATATTATTAATGTGATCAGATATAATCATTAAATCACCTGCAGAAAAGCTTTCATTTACTCCGCCAGCTGCATTCGTAACAATTAACATTTCAACGCCTAGTTCCTTCATGACGCGAACTGGGAAGGTTACTTTTTCCATACTATACCCCTCATAGAAATGGAAACGTCCTTGCATGGCAATAACCTCTACCCCGCTTAATAATCCAAATACTAATTGTCCTGCATGACCTTCAACCGTTGAAACAGGAAAGTCTGGGATCTCATTGTATGGAATTTTTACAGGGTTCTCAATTTCATCCGCAAGTACACCAAGACCAGATCCTAAAATAAGGCCGATTTTGGGTGTAGCTGCATATTTTTGTTTTAAAAATCCTGCGGCATTTTGAATTTTTTCAGCATTCATTTTTATACCTCTTTTGAATTTAATTCGTTTAAAAAACTTTTTCCGAAGTTCGGTAGTTTCACATTGAAATTTTCAGCGACAGTTGCCCCAAGGTCAGCAAAGGTCTCTCTAATTGGGAGCTCTTTCCCTTCGCCCATGGTTTTTGAATAAACAAGTAATGGTACATATTCACGTGTATGGTCTGTACCTGGTGCAACAGGGTCATTTCCATGGTCTGCTGTAATCATTAATAGGTCGTCTTCTTTCATTTTTGCAAACACTTCTGGAAGGCGTGCATCATATTCTTCGAGTGCTTTTCCATAGCCTTCAGGGTCACGGCGATGGCCGTATAAGGCATCAAAATCAACTAGATTTACAAAACTAATACCGGTAAAATCCATATCCAAAGTTTCTATTAACTTATCCATACCATCCATATTAGAAACGGTTCTAAGTGATTGAGTAACGCCTTCTCCGTCATAAATATCAGATATTTTCCCGATCGCAATAACGTCAAGCCCAGCATCTTTTAATTCACTCATTACGGTACGGCCGAATGGTTTTAATGCATAGTCGTGACGGTTAGAAGTCCTTTTAAAATCCCCTGGTTCTCCCAAGAAAGGTCTCGCAATAACACGGCCAACCATGTACTTCTCATCCAGTGTCAATTCACGTGCAATTTTGCAGATTTTATACTGCTCCTCAATGGGAATAATTTCTTCATGGGCAGCAATCTGAAGGACTGAATCTGCAGAAGTATAGACAATCAATGCCCCAGTCTTCATATGCTCTTCGCCCAACTCCACAAGGATTTCCGTACCGCTTGCAGGTTTATTGCCGATAATTTTACGGCCAGTGCGTTTTTCTAATTCAGATAGAAGCTCATCCGGGAAACCTTCCGGAAACACCCGGAATGGGGTTTGAATATTTAGTCCCATGATTTCCCAATGGCCTGTCATAGTATCTTTACCGTTGGAGGCCTCCATCATTTTTGTAAAATATGCTGATGGTTTTTCTGCTTTATCAATCCCTTTGATTTCACGGATATTGCTTAAACCTAACTTGCCCATGTTTGGCATGTTAAGACCATTCATTTTCTCCGCAATATGTCCAAAAGTATCTGCACCTTTGTCACCAAACTTTTCAGCATCCGGCGCTTCCCCAATGCCTACCGAGTCCATTACGATAATAAAAATACGTTTGTATGTATTTGCTTCCATTCATCTCTTCCTCCTTTATCCATAGAAAACGTTTGCAAATAAAAAATTACACATAAATATGTTGCCCACTTTATATACGTTTATGAAAATTAAATATTACTTCATTCGTCAGAAGTCTGACATCTCTATTGTACTAAATGTTTCAGAAATTACAAGAAAAAAGCCGCCAAAATTTAGGCAGCTTTTTGACAATTATATTTTTAGATACGAAACACTCAATCTATTAAGCTCTGGGATGAAATTTGCTATATACGTCTTTTATCTTTGTTTTCGATACCTGTGTATAGATTTGTGTAGTTGAAATGTCAGAATGACCTAACATTTCCTGAACTGCTCTTAAATCAGCACCATTTTCTAACAAATGCGTTGCAAATGAATGACGAAGAGTATGTGGTGTAAGTTCTTTTTCTATTGCGGCTTCTTTGGCAAGTTTTTTTAATATTTTCCAAAATCCTTGCCGTGTCAACCGCTTTCCTTGGTGGTTTAAAAACAAAGCATTGTCCTGCTGCTTCATGGAAATAAATAGAGGTCTTCCATAATCTAGGTACTGTTTTATAGCATCAGCTGCTGCTCGCCCGATCGGTATAATTCGTTCTTTATTTCCGTTACAACGAACAAACCCCATCGTTAACTGGACATTATCAATCTCAAGACCTATTAGTTCACTAACACGGATACCTGTAGCATAAAGCAGTTCAAGCATGGCCTTGTCTCTTATCCCAAAATGATCCTCTAGTTTTGGTGTTTCCATCAGAGTTTCTACTTCTTGTAAACTCAAAACATTAGGAAGTGACCTTTCAAGTCTTGGTGTCTCAATTTGAACAGATGGGTCTTGATCTGTTGCCTTGGCCCTTAATAAAAATTGATGAAATGCACGGACAGAGGCGATGTGCCGTGCCAATGTTTTCGAGGATTTCCCCTGTTCTTTTAGAAATCTTAAAAAGTGTACGATATGTACACGTTGTACATCATTTAAAGAAAGGACGGATTCAATATTTTTCAAATAACGAAGATAGCTTTGTAAATCCCGCTCATACGCCATAATTGTGTTTTGGGCTGAACCTTTTTCAATGAATAAATAATTCAAAAAAGCCTTTAATTGCTCGTCCATCGTTTTTACTCCCCATTTAAATAAAACCACATCAGCCGATCTAACAAGGAAGAATCCTCATGCACTGCGGTCGAAACTTTAAGTGCAGCTCCTTCCGGTTCATCATAGCGATGATAATTTTGATATTCTTCATTCACCAACATGATACCATAATAGAAAAGAATCGTGCATCCTGTGAATATTATAAAAACCTTTAAGGTTTTTAGTGAAGCTTTAATAAATGAAATCATCCATCTTCCCCCAATTTCCATCGTCTAGTAAAATGTATGCCAAAATAGACAAATTTTATACCTAAACGATTGATTAAAGGGGAATTTCAAAAAAAGAAAAAAGCCCTTTCAAGGAGCTTTCATTGGTTAATCTACTTTTTCTACCTCTTTATCTTTATCCTGACATCGGTAACAAATCCCATGAAAAGTGAGGCGATGATCTTTTATTTTAAAATTCCATTTGCGTTCCACAACGGATTCAACATCTTCAAGTAAATCCTCTTGAATTTCATCAACGGCACCACATTCAATACAAACAAGATGATGATGAAAATGGGCGGCGCCTTCCTGGCGAAGGTCATAACGAGAAACCCCGTCCCCAAAATTTATTTTATCCACGATTTTTAACTCTGTTAATAATTCAAGCGTTCGATAAACTGTTGCTAAACCAATTTCAGGCGATTTTTCTTTTACGAGGAGGTATACATCTTCCGCACTTAAATGATCCTCTTCATTTTCTAATAAAACTCGAACGGTTGCCTCACGCTGAGGTGTTAATTTATAACTTGCTGAATGCAACTGTTTCTTAATTCTTTCAATCCTAGTTTCCATCCTGAAGCCCCTCCCTCGCCACTGTTAATTCTCATTATAACAGATGACAATTGAGAATCAAAATAAAATTATTATAAACTAGAATAAACATATTTTATAATAATTATCATATGGTAATTACTTTAAAACAGTTGAACTTATGACAGTTTTCATTAACCATGGTGAGAGATATGCCTCTATTCCAGATGCAGCAACTATAAATATTACTGCTACAAACAAGGTGAAAATGTATCCCTTAAAAAAGGGAAGGATAGGCTGTGCATATTTTTTCATAAATTGCTTTTTGATCATTCGAAGTGAGAAAATTACTGATAATGCAGCCATCATGATGAACACTGGTATAATGATCAGATTCTGAGGCAAGATCGAAACAAAAGCAAGCATAAAGCCCTGCCAGCCCATTTGACTGACTAGAAAACCAACGGTAAACCCAACTACCATTCCTTTAATAAATAATAGAATAAGTATAACGGGAAGACCGATGATGGAAATCCCTAGTATCCACATAAGACCAATAAACTTGCTATTATGGGAAAAGCTTTGTAAGAATAAATCATTGTCCTCGCCTTCCCTGCCGCTCGATACCTGGCCAAAAAATTGTGATAGATAGTAGAATAAATCTTCCTTCTGAGTAATGCTCATACTGTTTACGACAATTGCTCCAAAAATTACTCCCATTAAAAATAAAACGACAATAAACAAAAAAATTGAGGAATGCTCACGGAAATAACTAGCGGCATCGGACTGGTACAATCGTTTTTTCATTTGCGTATCCTCCTACTCTTCTCAGTTCAGTTAATACATTGTATGCCAGTCTAGTATTTCTATGCTCAAAATTTAGTAGATTACAGAACAAAAAGCGCAAGCGCCCGTATAGCTGCGTATGGGCTGGAGTTGGATTCAGATAACTATTTCAAGTTATCCACAATTAGTAATTTATAATTTCTAATCAATAATAAATCCCGATAGCCATAAGCTACCGGGTTTACTTTAGAGGTACAGATGGAAGGTTCCCTCAACGCATCTAAATGTGATTCACTTGG
>NZ_BCUX01000054.1 GCF_001591445.1 Neobacillus drentensis NBRC 102427
GTCAATAAAAAAAGCACTGTGAATTCAAGTGCGTTTTCCTATGTTTTTTATAATGTGTGCACCTCTGAAGTAAACCCGTTACTATTTTCCATAAGAGTTCTTTTTTGAACTAACCGTATAGTGCTGCCATTCCATTGGCATGAGATTTTGATACTGGCGCTGTAGGAATCGGTCATCGATCAATACAATCGTTCCACGGTCTTCCTCCGAGCGAATTAACCTTCCTCCTGCTTGGAGCACTTTATTCATGCCGGGATATACATAGGCATAGTCATATCCGTTTTTGTCTTTTTGATTAAAATGTTCCTTTATGAGGTTCCGTTCAAAACACAGCTGCGGCAACCCTACACCGACAACCACCACCCCATTTAAGCGGTCGCCAATTAAATCAACACCCTCCGAAAAAATGCCGCCAAGGACAGCGAAACCCAGTAAGGTTTCTGGTTGATTAGCTTTAAAAGCACCCAAAAAGTCCTCCCTTTCGATTTCGGTCATCCCTGTTGCTTGGATAATGGTATGGGTTTTTGGGTCTTTTTGTTTGAATAGGTCATAAACAGAAAGTAGGTACTGATAGGATGGGAAAAAGATGAAATAATTGCCGGACTGGTTTTGAATCAATGATTGGATTATAGATACAATGTGTTCCTTCGTCCGCTCTCGATCTCGGTAGCGGGTAGACACTGGATTGATGATAACTTCGAGCTGTTCACTTGAAAATGGTGAAGGGATGGATAGTGCATAATCCTCTTCCTGCCCACCAAGAATATCTTGATAATAGGTTAAAGGCGACAGTGTCGCTGAAAAGAAGATTTTAGATCGATAACCCTTTCCCATTTGTTTGAGAAGCTTAGAAGGGTCAATGCAAAAAAGCTTTACTGTTACATCGTTTTTTATTTTTTCTACGTAGATTACATAATGTTCATCGAGCAGTTCAGTAATTTTCAAAAAATTATTTACGATAAAATAGGCTTCCAACAGACTTTGGGACGTTTCCGTTTGAAGGACCTGTTCTGCGCTTTCTAGAAACTGAATCAGAGGCTCAATTAGTTCTTCCCCCAACTGATCAATGGTGAATTCATGTGTATCCGGATGTTCCTTTTTCAATGAAATAAACCAAGCATTTAGCTTACTTGCAGCCTCATAGATTGTTTTATTGACACCTTTAAACTCCTTTTTTAATTGGAGGAATATTTCTTTGTTTAAGGAGGATGAAAACATTTCTCGACCTCGGTCCACCAGATTGTGCGCCTCATCGACGAGGAGTGCGGTCTGTTTTTTTTGCTCTTCCAAAAGACGCTTCAGTGATACCCGCGGTTCGAAAATATAATTGTAGTCACAGATGATACAGTCGACTGCATAGGCAAGATCGAGGGAAAATTCAAATGGACAGATTGTATGTTTCCTTGCATATTTTTCAATTACATCACGCGTCATCGCTGTTTCATTAAATAAGATATCAAGAATCGCATCATTGACCCGGTCATAATAGCCATTTGCAAATTCACAATAATCCTTTTGGCAAATGGTTTCATCCTTAAAACAAACCTTGTCCTTGGCTGTAATGGTTACCGTATTTAGACAAAGACCACGGGATTGCATTTTTTTAAATGCCTCTTCGGCCGTTGTTCGGGTAATGGTTTTCGCCGTAAGATAGAATACACGGTTCAGATGTCCTTCTCCGATTGCCTTAACTGAAGGAAAGAGCGTCGATATCGTCTTGCCGATTCCTGTTGGAGCCTTAGCAAATAGATTTTTTTTATCTAAAATTGTTTTATAAACCACCCCGGCTAATTTCCGCTGTCCCTCGCGATAGGCTTCAAAAGGAAAAGTTAGCTCTTTACAGCTTTCGTTTCGTTTTTTTCGATGTTCATCAAGCAGTCTCGCGTATGGAGAGTAGTCTTCAATCACTTTTAGAACAAATGTTTCCAGTTCAGAAAACAGGCACTTTTGTTTGAAATAGGACTTCGCTAGTGTATCTACCTGGACATAGGTAAGCTGAACAAAAATTTCCTGTAATTCGTTTTCCTTTGCATACATATAGGCGTATAGCTTTGCTTGTGCCCAGTGAACTGGGTAACCTTCCTGATCACGCTTCTCAGATGGCTCTTGGAATGACTTGATTTCGTCAATAATTACCTCGCCATCTCGAAACAGCAGCCCATCACACCTGCCATCAATAATGAAAGAAAGTTCATTAAACGGGACTTCCACACGGAGGTACAATTCTTTTTGATCCCCATCGTGGTAGGTTTTCTGGATTTTTTGATGTATCCTTGTCCCATCCAGAAGTGTCGATTGAGAGCGGAAACGTGTATCAATACTACCGCTCTTAAACACATGTTCAACAAGCGTTCTTACGGAAATATGAATTGACTCTGACATATGAGCACCAACTTACTTAAAAAGTTAATATTAGAATGTATGTTTGTATCCTAAGTATAACAGAAATCAAAAAAATTGACGCATAATCTGCGTCAATAAAAAGGAGTTATGAACGAATTTGTCCAGTGCCACGGACAATCGCTTTTGTTGTTGTTAGTGCACGGAGTCCCATTGGCCCGCGTGCATGGAGCTTTTGTGTACTAATTCCGATTTCTGCCCCATAGCCAAACTGTTCCCCATCGGTAAATCGTGTCGAGGCATTATGATATAATACGGCGGCATCAATTGTCTGGAAGAACAAACGAACGTTATCAGGATTTTCACTGATGATGGCTTCAGAATGCTTCGTTCCATGATGATCTATATGTTCAATCGCTTCCTTCACATCACTCACCTGTTTAACAGCCAAAATTGGCGCTAAAAATTCGGAAGACCAATCCTTTTCTGTTGCTGGTTTCACAAATGAATAGGTTGATGTTAATTCAGTATCCCCACGCAGCTCCACTCCTTGGTCATGAAGAGAACTTAATAGCTCATCTGCAAATGGCCAGTTTTTATGAATAAGCACGGTTTCTGCTGCGTTACAAACAGATGGTCGATGTAATTTTGCATTAATCGCAATATCGATCGCCATGTTTTCTTTTGCTGTTTCATCAATGAAAACATGACAGTTACCAACACCCGTTTCCAACACTGGAACGGTGGCATTTTGGATTACCGTTTGTATTAATCCTGCCCCGCCTCGAGGAATGAGGACATCTAGGTATTGATTCAATTTAAACATTTCGGACGCTGTTTCCCGGCTCGTGTCCTCCAAAAGCTGGACGGCATCGACAGGAATCGCTGTTTCTGCAAGGGCTTCATGCATCACATGAACGAGCGCTTTATTGGAATGGATGGCGGAAGAACTTCCCCTTAACAGAACTGCATTTCCTGCTTTTAAACACAGACTTCCTGCATCCACGGTAACATTGGGACGCGCTTCATACACCATTCCTATGACCCCAAGAGGGACCCGAATCGTTTCTATTTGTAACCCGTTCGGACGCTCCCATGCTTCAATCGTTTCACCGATTGGATCCTCCAAATCAATTAATTGACGAACCCCATCAACGATTTGTCCAATTCTTTCTTCCGTTAAAAGAAGTCGATCCAGGAGCGACTCTGTAAACCCATTTTCTTTTCCCGCTTCAATGTCTTTGGCATTTTCAGTGATGATCCATTCTTTCTGCGTCAATAAATGTTCAGCCATTGTCATTAGCGCTGAATTTTTTTCTTCCGCTGACAGAATCCCCATTTGTTTGGCAGCTTTCCTTAATTTCCTTGCTTTTTCTATTAACTCACTCATTCATTTTCACTCCTTTGTCATTGTCACCCAATTATCGCGATGAATCACTGCTGCTTTTTTGTTAATCGAGTACTCTTTCGACTGTTCACTTGGCAAGCCTTTTACTTTCAGTAAATTCTTAGAGGAGTAGTGGATTTGCCCTTTTCCGACAATTTTTCCTTTTTGGTTTCGGACTACGACCACATCTAAGGCGTTAAAATCCCCAATGACATTCGTGACGCCAACAGGCAGTAAACTTTTGCCCTGAAACACAATTGCCTTTTCCGCCCCATCATCAATTTCAATCACACCGCCGACCTGGGAGTGAAATGCAATCCATTGCTTTCTCATTTGCATTTGCGTTTGGAATGGTCCGCCAATGTACGTCCCGTCCCCTTTACCAGCTAGAATATCAACCAGTTTTTCTTTTCCGGCACCGGTTCCGACAAAGACGCTGACACCAAGGGAAAGAGCCTTTTTAGAAGCAAGTAATTTTGATTTCATTCCGCCTGTTCCAACGGAAGAACCACTTTCTCCGGCAACACCGAGGAGTTTATCAGATATTTCAGGAATAAAATGATATTTTTTTGCTTCTTTCTCTACTTTTGGATTGCCATCATATAAACCATTCACATCCGTTAAAATAATCAGGGCATTCGCATGTAAAAAACCACTCACTAGTGCGGACAGCATATCGTTATCGCCGAAGGTTAATTCCTCAATTGAAACCGAATCATTTTCATTAATAATCGGTATTACACCTTTTTGAAGCAGCTCATGAATCGTATTAAAGAGGTTATGAAACCGCACTTGGCTGTAAAAATCTTCTCGTGTTAAAAGAATCTGGGCTGGAACGATAGCAAACTCGTTAAACAATTGAATATAATTTTGCATTAACAATCCCTGCCCCACCGCTGCGGCAGCTTGTTTCCCAGCAACAGTTTTTGGACGGATTGGATAGCCAAGGGGGCCAAATCCAGCCGCAACTGCTCCTGATGAAATAAGAATGACATCATGCCCTTGCTCTTTTAAACAGGCAAGTGCCTCAACATGATCACGTATTTTTCTTTCAGAAATTGTCCCGGAGGCATTGGTGAGCGAGCTGCTCCCAATCTTTACAACCACTAGTTGTTTTTTCATCCTGTACCGAACCTTTCTTTTTTATAAATAAAAAAAACGACTCTACTGTCCTAAAAAAAAGGACGGAAAGTCGTTTCCGCGGTACCACCTTTATTGATGCCATGCACCCACTTTGAACCCGTAACGAGGGTGACGGCTTATGTTTGCATAAGCAGTTGGTTTAGGGCAGGTTCAAACTTTTTTCCGTGAGAAACCTTTCAGCCGGTCGGGTTTCACTCTCTTGCACGTTCCAAAGATTTACTAATCCCATACTTTTTTAAAATTCGATTTATTTGATTATCCTCAGAATTTAACAAAAAGTCAATATAATTTTTTGATAATTTAAATAAATAAAAGCTAACCGAAATGGATCCGATAAGCTAGATTATGAGTTAATCGCAAAACTAATTTATTTTTACGTCAACACAACCTTTAACAAAATTCCCAGTGTAATTCCTAGAAACATGGATGTAAGTGTACCGAGCAAAAAATATTCGGCCCAGTCTCTATCATCCATTTGTTTAAAGCGGGCAATCGATTTAGCTGCCACGATAAACCCGATTGCCGGATAGGCACTATAGAAGGTTAACAATAATACTAGTAATCTCTCAATATAGCCAATTAATTTCCCCCGTGAGAGATCATGCTTACTAAAAATCGTATAATTGTATTCCTCTGTTAATCCTTTTTTACCCATATGTACAAAGTCTGCTTCTTTTCGTTCATTTTTAAAAGAATATTTCCCTTCAAACGTTAATAGCTGGTTTGGTAAAGTGCCTAGGAGAATTTTTATCATATGCCCGCTGACAGTGGTTGCTAAAATGAGCATGATAAACATAAACAGGACAGCCTCCATCAATCCAAGTCCGCCTGGCTGTTGAAAATAACTGACTAGATTAAAATTAAAACAGAACTCACATCCTAAAATTATCACACCGATATGAAGTAACTGATCGATTACAAAGAACCCTAACCGTTTCATGTTGTCTTCATTATTCATTTTTATATTATCAAGTAGCTTAATCTTAATAAAATCAATTAAAAGATGAGTGATCACGATAAGTATCAAGGGGATAAACAAGTTTTTAAGGGGATTTTCAAAATCAAACTGGAAAATCCAATAGTTGATTAAAACAATTGCCGTTATGAGAAAATGATGAACCACATGCTTTCGTAAATTCTTTCGTTTTTCAATGACCATGTCATCTGATTGTAAATAAAAATCAGCAATGAAGTGAGCAAGGACTAGACTGAGAAATAACATGGCTTCTCCTCTCCTTATGATCGAATCTAGGAATCAAGTAATGTTTTCAATTTCATCTTCACATGATTCCGGATGCTTGTTATTAGGTTCTCATTAATATCTTGAGGATGGATTGCACTTTCAGGATAAGCTTTTTCTTGTAACGAATGCAGTATACTAATAATTTTTGAAAAAGTATCTAGGATTTCTTCACTATTTCCTTTTTTAAAATGACTCGATATCGTCGGAGATGTTTTACCAAGGAGCTTTCCAATCACCTTTTGCTGGTTTAAAATGAGATAAAGCGAACATACGGTCTCCTGGATGTCGGTTTGTTTCCTGATAAATTTAAGCTGTAAGTGTAATAATCCATTAATAAGTGTCTCAAATTCATTTCTGAACTGGTGATACGGTAACGACGGATTGGCTTCACTTGGGTAGAACTGATCAAGTTCGAATTTAAAGAGCATTCGATTCTTTTCTTGTTTGATTAAATCATTCGCATATCTTGCTTGTTTAACCAAAGGATGAATCCATTTCTCAAGATCGACTTCCTTTATTTCTTTTTCTATATCCCCAAAAGCCAAGCCAAAATAAGGCATATGATTCTTGAATTTCCATACCCTGCTTACAAAAAAGGCAATCGTATAAGCGGTTGAATAACCAGGTCCCACAAAAATAATTTCATCTCCAGCACGATGTTTTATTTTGATCGGACCGATATTCTTTGTCCATTCAGTTATCCAGTCGACCAATTCATCCAAATAAATGGTAAGCTCCTCCCCCATCTTTTCTGTGGATGAATTGCTGACATCAAGAATAAAAATCGATATCGGATAATTCATTTGTTATCCCCTTTAACTAAAATAGTTAGATTATATAATCTAATTTTAGCTAAGTTAGATTATTATGTCAAACTCCCTTCAAATTAGCCTATTTAGTCAAACAATAACGGATGCCTTCCCACTCTGAACTTATCCTAAAAACTACTCTCGAGTCTGAAACTGTCCGATAAAATACTCACATACTTTTTCTGAATCGAGTCTTGCTGCAATATAGGGCGGGTGCACCCCTTTAACCGCTTCTAATGGTAAACCCAGCCATAAAAGATGCTCGTCAATGATAATAAATGGAAAAGATGAGGTATCGTTCCACAGTTGATCTGGTTGAATCGATGCAAATGAATCGCCGCCTGTCAAAACAGTTAATTTTACAGACGAACTCCTTTTTTCCAGATGATTCTTCCATTCCTCAGATAGGATGGTTTGTTCTGGTAAAGAAATAATAATCGATTTTTTAGCTGATTCGAGATCCCTGAATACTTTGTCTAACTTAAGCGCATGGATCCAAGCTAATCTTGGGTGCTGATCCTTAACCCATTTTCCAATATCCTTTGTTCCAACTGTTTGCTGTTTACTAACCTGGTGGTCCACAAGTTGCCTTAGTGTTTTACGAGGAAAGACATGTTTTCGGATAAATGATTGGTTGCTGACATGAATGAACTTTCCTTTCGTTCTTGTGATGGCCACATTAATCAATCGTTCACTATCCTTACCGGTTAGCAGCATCCCTGCCCTCGTTTGCGGTTCACTGTCTACCGTATCAAAAACCATCACATCACGCTCACTGCCTTGAAATCTGTGAACGGTCGCAGCGATGATATCAGCTGTCGAGAGTTCTTTGTCGTATAAATCCGCCAGTATTAGTTCCATTAAATTAGCTTGCGCACGGTAGGGCGTGACATACCCAATCGACCGTGCCCCGGCTACGTATGACTCATGGATTAATTGAAAAGACAATAACACCTGCCAGACATTCATGCGCGAATTAGATGCCTTTTCAGTCATGCAATGTGCCCCAAGATAACTTGTATCCAGAAGAACGGCTGCCCTGCCTGAAAAGGGTGCAAGCTCGACGATTGATTTTCTGCTATTTTTAACACTTTCATGATCACCGACAAGCGAATGATAAATGTATTGATTGGTAAACGCTGAAATATCAGGATGCATTCTCCGCTGCTCTTTTAATAAAAATAAATGGGGATGTAGCATCCCTTCTTTTACCCAATCAACCACACCCGCGCGATGGAAGATATCCTCTTTTAGCCACATTGTTACTAACGGGTCTCTAGAGGATGCAATCGGTGGTAATTGTTTAAAATCCCCGCAAATAATAACACGCTTTCCAAGTGTTGCCGCGAAAGCTGCCTGAGGGACATAAGCCATACTTGCTTCATCAAGAATAACAAGGTCAAATTCTTTTTCATAAATGGCTGAATCACCAGCTGCTTTGGCAAGGGTCGTCCCGACAATGAACGCATCCTTAATAAACTCAAGTTCCTTTTGGCGAATCTTTTCAAGGACCCTAGCAATCTTGGTCTCAATTTCCAACAACTGATTGGTGTCCCTTTTGCTAAAAGAACGGGAGATATCTAACTTAAGTTTCCGTCTTTCCGCTAATAAATTATCTTTATCCTCCGCAAGCAAGGGATTGTCTTTTTGAAGGAGCTGACTAGTCGTAACCGCTTGATGATTAGCAAGTTGCTCACCCGTATTGAATCCATAGCGGAGCACATCCCCTGCACGGAAGCGTCCTTTCTTTTGAATAAAGGTTGATATCTCACTAATGAGTACATCGACTGCTTGGTTACTGTGCGATAGAATCAACACTTTTTTTCCCTGAAAATACTTATTAGCGGCTACCCGGGCCAAGGTGTAGGTTTTACCTGTTCCAGGCGGCCCCCAAACAAAGGTAACTGGGTTGTACTTGGAACGTAAAACGAGTTCATGAACATTGCTTTTACTTTTTTCTATTGGATGCTTAGCAGGCATCGATGGGTCCATCAACCGTTTTACTCTGATTCGTTTTAGCTTATTTTTCTTTATCTCATCCAAACGCAAAATGAGCTGTTCAAGCAGTTCCCATGGATCATGAAAAAGCTGCGCCTCATGAATTAAATCTCCGTATGATTGCTCCATGGCAAGCATCACTCCTTTACCTTCAGAGGAGAGAACACGTCCATTTTGCTTCATGCTTCCCCACTCGAGCCGAACCTGAGAACCGATAGGTATTCGAATCGATATCGCGGTATCGAAGTAGTAGGTATAGGACCCTTCTGTCGATAGCAGCCTGCCATTCGTAACAAAAAATTTATTACTGCCATATTTTTTTAAATGGACGATCTCATTTTGGAGAGCCTGCTGCCATTCTTTTATAAAATTTATCACCTTCATTAGAATAATCCCTTCTATATGCATATCCTTAATAAAAAAGGAATTTTGCGCTGATTCCAAATATTATACATTAAATAGATATGGAGGGATATTTCTAATGGGTAATTTAGATTTCCTAGAAATAAGCCGGAATTTTAAGAGTTATTATCAAACACTACGGGATGTCCATTATTATTTAACAAATGATTCGGGGGTGAAGCCGGAGGAATTAGAAGCCGTTTCCAAGTTATTAAGTAAACTAATTTATGGATTTATTCGGATTAAAGGGATATCATTCCGAGAAATGGATCGTGAACAGTTCGAACAAGAATTTAATCTATTTCATCAAGATTTTCTAAATATCATCCAAAAAAGCGGCGAAAATAATGTGGAATTCGATCAATTCACTGCTCTAATTGATGAAATCATTGGAATTGCAGTTAAGCGAACTATTGCACTAGGAAAAATAAAAAAAGTAAAACAAGAACTCTTACTCGAGGAGGAAGAAATTGCTGAAGTAGATGATTCTGAATCGGAATTAAGTTATGAAGAAGAGGATATTGTTACTGAAGATGAAGTAGTTGATAATGTGATCGAAGGGATGGAAGAAATAAAAGAGGTTGTGCCTGAAGTTGAAACTCTAAGTACAGAAGTTAGATATTTTAGTACTGATGCTGTAACTTTAAGTAATGAAGTTAGACCATTTAGTACGGATGTTGGAACCCTTAATAATGAAATAGAAGTTATTCTATATGAAATTGAAAATGCTGAGGACGAACAGGCAGAACTGGGTAATGAAAAAGTAGTTGCAGATGTGGTGAATCAGGTGAATCAGGTTAATCAGGTTAATCAGGTTAATCGGGTGAATGAAATTAATCAGGTGAATGAAGTTAATAAGGTTAATATAGTTAAAGCGGGGATATTCCCGCCTAAAAAAGTGAAAAATAATTATGTTGATGCTGCTCCAGTGGTTAATAACTTAAATGACAATGAAAGTAGTGGCAATTTCCGTTTTAGACCTAGAAGAAGAAAACAACGATGACTAAAAAATCGCCTAACGGCGATTTTTTAGTTAATATAATTTAGATTGAGACGTCTCCAATGGAGAAAGAGCAATTCAAGACATCAGAAATCTTTGCTAATGTGGAAACCTGAACGTCCAACTCGCCTTCTTCAATGGCTGCAATCGTTCCAGCATTTAATCCTGAAAGCAAAGCTAGTTTTTCTATTTCAATTTCACGGTTTAATCGCATTTTCTTTAGTTGATGTCCAATATTGTTCATTTAAGCACCCCTCATTATGTAAGCGATTTCATTTCTGATATTATTATATTAAACTATTTAAATTTTTACAATACTTTTACTAGTAGAGGAGAAAAGAAATCTGAGCATTCCACCCCGCAATAATTGCAACATGAAATACCCAAATTTCCCCTTTTGAAATTAATAAACACCCTATTAATAACCTGTACCTTGTCCGCCAGTAATGATTGCAATACTAGAACTTGCACCAATTCTTGTCGCACCGGCTTGGATTAGTTTTCTAGCTGTATCTAAGTCTCTGACACAAGCAGAAGCTTTCACACCCATATCCGGGCCAACTGCTTCACGCATAAGTTTAATGTCTTCAGCCGTGGCACAGCCAGGTCCGAACCCAGTTGATGTTTTCACAAAAGCCGCACCAGCCATTTTTGCTAGAATACAAGCTTTTTTCTTTTCTTCGATCTCAAGAAGACCGGTTTCAATAATAACTTTAACAGGTGCATAACCATTCGTTGCTAAAACAACACCTTCAATATCTTTTTTCACTGTCTCAAAGTCACCGGATTTAAGGGCTCCAATGTTCATGACCATGTCAATTTCCGTTGCACCGTTTGCAATTGCATCACGAGTTTCCGCACTTTTTACAAAGGTGCTCGTTGCACCTAGCGGAAAACCAACAACCGTGGTAATTCCTACTCCAGAACCTTTTAATTCTTTGGCTGCAGTTGCCACCCAATAGGGATTCACACAGACCGTCGCAAATTTATGTTCTCTTGCTTCTTCACAAAGTTTAACAATTTGGTCTTTAGATGCTTCAGGCTTTAATAATGTATGGTCAATCATCCGAGCGACAGATGGTCCAGTAATAATATTGGATGATGATCCTTCTTTGTAAGTCACGTTTCCAGAAGTAACAGGCTTCACTTCTTTCAGCGTTTCTTTATTGGTTAGTTGCTGCATAATTTGATTTGTAATTTGTTCTACCAATGCATCAATTTGCATCGTACTCACCTCACATTAATTTAATCGATCAACGATTCCGGCAATGACTGCATCAAAAGATCCTTTTGGGTCTTCTAAAATGTCTCTTGCCGATCCACCTTCTTCTAGTATGAGAACATAATCGCCCGCTCCTGCTGAAAACCGGTCAAAGGCAATCATTGCATCGCCGCATTCCTTACCAGATGCGTCAACAGGGATGACAACCATCAGCTTTTTATTTTGATGACTGGGTGTTTTTATCGTTGCTACGACATTTCCAACCACTTTTGCTAGTTTCATTATTTTGCAACAGGAAGAATTTTCTCGATATCGGAGTGTGGTCTTGGAATAACGTGAACAGATAAGAATTCGCCCACACGCTGCGCTGCATCCGCACCTGCTTCAGTAGCTGCCTTTACTGCACCTACGTCACCGCGCACCATTACACAAACTAACCCGCCGCCAACATTCACTTTACCAAGCAAGGTAACGTTGGCTGCTTTTGTCATTGCGTCTGCTGCTTCAATTGCTCCAACTAAACCCTTAGTTTCGATCATTCCTAATGCGTTGCTCATTTATATTTCCTCCATTCGTTTGGTCACATTATAGTAGTCTATTATTCCTAAGATTCCAGCATCTGAAGCTACTAAATCTTTATTAAGCGGTAAGGAGGATTCTCTGCTTTTTGCTAAGTACACGAGGTCTCCTGCTCCTGATTGTCCAATCGTATCAATAGCCACAAGTGGTTTGCCTTTGTCATTCAATTGCACATCTACTGGTTGGACAATCAGCAGCTTTAAACCTTTTAAATTGTCATCTTTATGCGTACAAACCATATTTCCAATCACTTTGGCCACAAACATTTTCAAACCTGCTTTCTTTCCTATATATCTCTGAGTTAAACGCTCCTATTTTTCTATCTATACTGTTTATCAGCGAATCTCAACCATTTATCAGCGGTAATTTAATTTTATCAGCGATAAATCATTTTTATCAGCGAAACTGAATGTTTTATCAGCGAATCTCAGATTTAGTGCTAATTAACGACCCAAGAAACGACTTTCGATTTCCATAATTTTTGTGACACGACGATCATGACGGCCGCCGGCAAACTCTGTTTCCAACCATGTTTTCACTAATTGCTTGGCAAGGCCTTCTCCAATAAATTGACCGCCAATCGATAAAACGTTCGCGTTATTATGCTCTTTACTGTTAATAACTGAAGATAAATCCCAGCAAACGGCAGCGCGGACACCGGGTATCTTGTTTAATACCATCCCACTGCCAATACCGACACCATCAATCATGATCCCAACATAGTCATCATTTGTGGCTACCGTTTCGCCCACAAGAAAGGCGATATCCGGATAGTCTACTGATTCATTAGCCTTACAGCCGAAATCTAAATATTCATAGCCTAATTCAGTTAAATAGACTTTTAACGTTTCTTTAAGTCCGTATCCACCATGGTCGCAGCCAATTGCAACTTTTTTCATGAATTTTGTTCTCCTTTGGCAAATACATTAATAATTCCATCAAAAGACTGGGCATTCAAACTAGCTCCGCCAACAAGGACACCATCGATATCAGGCATGGCGCTGAAATCTGTTGCATTGCTTTCGTTTGCTGAGCCGCCATATAAAATCGAAATGCCCTCAGCTTTTTCATCGATTATTTTTTTTAAGATGGACCGGATGTAAGCATGGGTTTGCCCAGCTAATTCGGCAGTTGCCGATTGCCCTGTGCCAATCGCCCAAACCGGTTCGTAGGCAAGAATAAAATTACTAGAATCGATGTCCTTTAAAGCACCACAAAGCTGCTTTTCTAAAACCTGCTCCGTTTGCAATGCATTCTTTTGTCCTAAGGTTTCGCCGATACAGATGATCGGAGTAAGTTCAGACTTAATCGCATGCAGAACCTTTTTATTTACTAACTCATCATCTTCATAAGAATATTGTCTTCGTTCAGAATGGCCTATAATTACATACTCACAGCCAACATCCCTTAACATACTTCCTGACGACTCTCCCGTGTAAGCCCCTTTGTCCGCCCAGTGAACATTTTGCCCACCCAATTCAATCGGCTTACCTGATTGTTTGATCATTAAATGGGCAGGGTATAACAGCTGGGCTGGCGGGCAAATAACGACCGACACGTCCTGGCTGCTGTTAATTTTTTGGAAAAATTCAGCGGTCTCATTTAGATTTTTATTCATTTTCCAATTGGCAATCACATAGGTTTGCCGATCACTTTGCAGCTGAAGTTCACCAAGAGACTGACCAATGACATCTCTTACTAGATTTTTAATATAGCTTTCAATGGATTGTTCCATTTACATTCACCTTATTCTGCTTTCGGTAAAATACCTTCCACATCGCCGTTTGGACGTGGAATAACATGTACAGATAAAAGCGTACCAACGCGTTGTGCTGCTTCTGCACCAGCTTCAGTTGCAGCTTTTACGGCACCAACATCACCGCGGACCATAACTGTCACAATGCCTGCTCCCACTAATTCTCTGCCTACTAAAGAAACGTTTGCAGCTTTCACCATTGCATCGGCTGCTTCAATTGCACCTACTAAACCTTTTGTTTCAATCATTCCTAAAGCCTCTTGACCCATTTTATTTCCTCCTCTAGTAACCTCTAATTTTTGGTTTCCTTGTTCTTCTTGTGAAGTGACTATATTTTCTTCTTTTGTCTTAGCCAATTAACACACCCCACTATATGATTCTTAATCCATCTACTAAAACGCAGCGGCGCTGACGTGTAAATGTTTTCGCACTGGTTAATCCCTCACCTGTTGGCCCGGCGATGGTCAGAGTAGTAAAGCCTTCACTTTCAAAGCCTAAGCCAGCGACGGATGGTCCATTTTTCACAAAAATGGTTGCTTGGATTCCTTGCGCCATCTTCGTTAGATTGGTAATGTTTTGAGAGTGCATTATCGCTGTGTGTCGATTTCCCTTCTCAGCAATTACCGCAAGCTCTATCGCTTTATCCACGTCAGGAACTCTGACGATTGGTAAAATTGGCATTAACATTTCTGTCATCACCAATGGGTGATCCTTCGTTGTTTCAGCAATAATCAATTTCACATTTGGATTTGCTTGAATACCTGCAGCTTGTAAAATCACATAGGCATCTTTACCGATGTAGTCTCTGTTTGGATAAAACTTATCATTTTTCTTCACTAGTACTTTCTCAAGCAGCTTTTCAAACTGGAAGCCTTTAAGCTCAATTGCTCCACTTTTGACCATTTCTGCTTTAAGGGCATTGGCTACCTTGTCAACCACGAACACTTCTTTTTCAGCTGTACATAAAACGTTGTTATCAAAGCTTGCGCCCTTGACAATATCTGCTGCTGCCTTTGCGATAATCGCTGTCTCATCTACGACAACTGGCGGGTTACCCGGACCAGCCGCAATCACTTTTTTACCAACAGCCATCGCAGCTTTTACAACAGGTCCGCCGCCTGTGACAACTAGTGCATTTACCTGTGGATGATTCATAACTTGAGCAGATGTTTCAAGATTTGGTGCTGCCACAGAAGTGAGCGCATTTTCAGGGCCGCCCGCTTCGACAATTGCCTGGTTTAAAAGCTGTAACGTTTTAATCGAAACGCGTTTCGCACTTGGATGCGGGTTGTAAACAACCGTATTACCTGCTGCAATGAGTGAAATTGAATTGTTGATAACGGTTGCTGCCGGGTTTGTGGAAGGTGTAATTGAACCAAATACGCCAATCGGTGCATACTCAACAATTGTCAAGCCATCATCACCTGAATAAGCCGTGCTAATTAAATCCTCAACACCTGGTGTCTTATTTATTGCCAAAAGGATTTTAGCAATCTTATCGTCTACTCTGCCAAGACCTGTTTCTTCAACAGCAAGCTTCGCTAACTCTTTTGCATACTTGCGGCTTACTGCTCTCATGTTCACGATCATTTGCCGTCTGGTTTCCACAGGAAGTTTGCGAAGCTTTTCCCAGGCTAGTCTTGCAGCGGCGGCCGCTTCATCAACAGTTGTAAACACCCCGTTGCCTAAGATGACATCAGGCAGTGATGTGACAGTGCTGTCGTCTTTCTGATTCTCGCCTAATTGATGGAGGACTTGTTCAACCATTTTTTTGATATCGATTTCAGTTATCTGCAAAATTAGTTACCTCCTTTTTTAAAGGTTAAGGTCCCTTGAATTTCAATTTGATCCACAATCCCTACGATTGCGGCGTCAACGGGGACGCCGTTTGTCATTTCTGTTTGTCTTGCTGAACTGCCGCTGACAAGTAGAACGACTTCGCCCACACCTGATCCAACCGTATCAATCGCAACAAGCGGTTTCCCGTCTTCCTCGATACTTTTCATATCAAGGGGTTGGACGATCATAAGTTTTTTCCCTTTTAATTTCTCAGCTTTGGTGGTGGAAACAATCGAACCGACCACTTTACAGATGATCATAGCGTCCCTCCTTTCGAGGAATCATTCTGTTTTATTTCAATCTTTAAGTCTCGTGCCAAGTCTTTCGCTGCAGGCGTTACCCGGCTCCTTAGTGGTACCTCAATCTCTTTAAGCCCATCCTGAAAGGCTCTTTCCACGTGCTTTGCTAGAATAAGAGACTGCTTTTCCCGGTAAGCGGCAAATTGTTCATCAACAGTCTTAACCAACTTATTGAGCGGCACCCATTTCACCTGATCCGTCTGGATTTGCCTAATATATGATTGAAGGCGCCCCAGGACAGAATGCGGGGCATGTATTTGTTGGTAGACATTAGGTTCTACATCGTTATTAGCCATGACAATTGACTTTCCAAGCATTTGAAATTGGAGAGCCACCCACACCGGGTCCTCATCATCTATCGTTAATGCAAGCTTTGAGAGCAGGCTGTATGATGCTTGAGGAACAACGAGGACAGATGATTTTTCTATCAACGCACCCAATTCCTGTTGGGCCATCTCTTCTATCAAGACAAATGACACCCCGTTCCAAGGTGCTTGCAAAGGGAGCCATTCTTTTGTTAAAAGTAAGGTTACATCATATGTATCAAGAAGAGGAGTAACCGCTTCCAAAACTATTGATGGATTTAGAGATTGATAACCTAAAAGAATAGCAATCGGAGAATCCTTTTTCGCATCCAGTTCATTTTTTAAGAAGGCTTCAACTTCCTGCTGGACGAGCATTTTTACCTGCGTTCTAACATCCTCCGGCATTACTCTTCACCCACTTGTTTTCGACTTTCAAGGGCTACTATAATTTCACCCAATTGTCCATTTTTGATCCCGGCTGCATTCGCTTCATCTAGGTCAATATGCATCTCCAGCTTGAATTTAGGAGATACACGAATTAGGACATTGGTAAAAATAACCCCGCGGACTCCGTCCACTTTTACTTGAACAAAGTCTCCATCATTTACACCAAACGATTCTCCATCACTCGTGTGCATATGAATGTGGCGGGCCGCACAGATCAAGCCCTCTTTTATCATAATTTGTCCCCGCGGCCCTTGTAAGGTGATTGGTTCAGAACCATTAATATCCCCGGAGTTACGAATGGGCGGCTTGACTCCTAATGTAAACCCATCAAATAACGACACTTCCACCTGTGTACTGCCTCTTACTGGCCCAAGCACGCGGACATTTTGTATTTTCCCTTTCGGACCAATAAGTGTTAGAGTTTCCTTTGCAGCAAATTGATGGGGCTGTGACAAGTCTTTTAACTTCGTAAGCTCGTAACCTCTTCCAAAAAGGCGTTCGACATGTTCCGGAGATAAATGAATATGCCGGTTGGATGCCGCGATTGGAACCATCTTAGCTTTTTGGAACGAGTTTTTTACCATCTTTTCGACGATTTCTCTAATTGTTTCCTTATTCATTAAATTTGATCACCCCCGATATCGAGTAATGCCCTGGCAGTATACTGGTCGGTAATCAGGACATTTGCATGACGACCTCTTAGCGCTCCATATATCCCTTCGACCTTTGTGTTACCGCCTGCAATGAGGATACCGTATTCTTTTTCATTTAAAAAGGAGAGTTCAATCCCAATCGTTCGATCGTTTAATGTTTCATGACTAATATGCCCATTAATATCAATAAATCTGGAACATATATCCCCTACCGTTTTATTGGCCCGAAGAATTTCAATGTCACTTTCTAGAAAATAGCCCGCATGCATTAGGGTTGATTGTTCACCTGGATCGCCCACAGTGAAAATCGCAATATTAGCCTGTTTACCTAATTCCAGTATTTTCTTAACATGACGGTCTGCAATAATTGCCTGCTTAACGACAATGTGATCAACGACCGCAGGTACTTGCAAGAAGTGTGGAATCGTTTGAAAAGCATTGGCAAGACCATTAATGATTTCTGATGCATACGTATTTGATTCAGAGTAACTTACCCCACCATTTAGCTGGACAATCGTTACATCCTTTACATTCTTTGGTTGAATTTGTTTCACAAGTTGATATAAAGTTGTACCCCAGGTAATCCCAATCGTATCGCCGCTTTGGACAATCCCATATAAATAATCTGCGGAAACCTCACCCAGCTTCTCTTTGATTAATTCATCCTGATATTCCGGAATAGATGCAACAATACAGTGCTTTAGATTAAATTTTTCCTTTATCTGCATTGCCAGTTCCTGAACATCTTCAGCAGGGTCACATATTTTTATATGGACTACTCCTTCATCAACAGCCTGAACTAGAAGCCTGGAGACGGTGGGGCGGGAAATACCTAACTTTTTCGCAATATCCTGTTGGCTGTAGTCTAATTGATAGTACATTTTAGCTACTTCTACCAGGCGCGAAATCTTTTCATCCGCCATTGATCATTCACCTAATTTTTAATGTAATAAAATTCTGAAACTTTTTTCTCAGCTTTCGTCCCTTTTTTCGCACAAAAGAAAACGGTTACATTTTTTTGTGAAAATAAAGGTTAACATTTGTTCAACTCTAGTTTTCATGTTGTGAAATTATGTAATACGGAGTTGAACATTTGCTAATTTCATTATAACCCACGTAAAGCGTCTGTCAATCATTCTTTCAAAAGATTTCGACATTTATGTACAAGACTTCTCAATCACCTTTCACATCTAGTAAAATAGTTGATTTCTATGCATGAAAAAAAGAACCCAAGTCATTTACAATTGTAAATACATGGGTTCTTTTTTCGATTAAAGTATTTTCTGAAGGGATTCGTTCAGTGTTTTAACTAGGAAGGTTAAATCAACCTGTTTAATAGTTAATGGCGGTGCGAGTGTTAACACATTATTGAATCCAGCTACAGTGGCACCATTTTTTCCAATGATAATCCCTTCCTGCTTACAGTTAGCGATTACCTGATTGACAAGGTCATTTCCTAACGGTTCCTTGGTAAGCTTATCTTTTACTAATTCAATTCCAATCAGTAATCCCTTCCCGCGAACATCCCCAACTAATGGGTGGTCTTGTAAGAGATTCCTCAAATCGTTTAGTAACTGCTCGCCTAGATCGCGTGAACGGTCAAATAATTTTTCAGTTTCCATAATCTCCAGATTTTTTAATGCGAGTGCACAGGCTGCAGGATTTCCGCCAAATGTATTGACATGACGGAAGTAATCATATTCTTCTGTGCCTTTGAATGCTTCGTAAATGTCTTTACGGACAGCAGTTGCGGAAAGTGGCAGATACGCACTGGTAATCCCCTTTGCCATGGTGATGATATCTGGCTTCACCCCATAATTCATAAACCCGAATGGCTTGCCTGTACGCCCGAAACCGCAAATGACTTCATCGACAATCAGCAATGCCCCGTGTTTTTCACAAACTTCCTTTGCCGCTTTCAGATAGCCATCTGGTGGAATAAGGACACCACCGCCAGTTATGATTGGTTCCATTATCATAGCGGCAATGGTTTCACTTAACTCCCATGTCATCGTCCGGTCAATTTCTTTCACCGAAGAAAGTTCCCTTGGATCGGCGGCATTCGTATCATCACGGTAGGAATCCGGCGGTGAGACATGGATAAAACCTGGTGCCAGCGGTTCGTATTTGTATTTTCTTTGCGCCTGCCCGGTTGCTGCCAATGCCCCCATTGAATTACCGTGATATGCCCGGTAGCGGGAGACAATTTTGTAGCGATTATGTTCACCCTTTTGCTGGTGGTATTGTCTGACTATTTTAAAGGCAGTTTCATTTGCCTCAGAGCCGCTGTTTGAGAAAAAGATGACATACTCATCACCTAACATCTCGTTCAGCTTTTCTGCTAGTTTAATAGCAGGAACATGGCTTTGTGAAAGTGGAAAATAGGCCATTTCCTTCAACTGCTCATAGGCAGCTTCGGCAAGTTCGGTCCTGCCGTATCCAACATTCACACACCAGAGACCAGCCATCGCATCTAAATAACGTTTTCCGTCTGCATCTGTCACCCAAGAACCCTCCGCCTTAGCTGCTACGAGCGTGGCTTTAGGATTATAGGGCTTCATCGAGTGCCAAACATACTTATCATCCTGTTCTAATAACGTTTCCTGGGGACGACTTGTTTGAACCATCCTTCTTCCCTCCATTTCTTAAAATTGGCGCCTGACACCAAAAGTTCTATCCATCAAAACGGGATGTTATCATTTTCTTGCGCGTATAGAAATTCAAGCCGTCTTTACCGTTTACGTGCATGTCACCATAGAAGGAATCCTTCCAGCCTGAGAATGGGAAAAAGGCCATGGTTGCCGGTACCCCAACATTAATTCCTAGCATACCCGCGTCTGCCTCTTCACGGAATTGACGGATAGCTTTCGCATTGTTTGTATAAATCGTTGCACCATTACCAAAACGAGACTTACGAATATATTCCAGTCCTTCGTCTAAATCATTCGCACGAAGAAGACTTAATACCGGTGCAAAAATTTCCTCCCTAGCAATTGTCATTTCTGGTGTGACATGATCAAAAATAGTAGGTCCCAAGAAATTCCCTTCTGGAAGCTCGTCTATTTCTCTGCGCCCGTCTCGAATTAAGTCCGCACCTTCCTCTAGCCCTTTTTCAATAAACCCTAGAACCTTTTCACGGTGTTCTCTGCGAATAATCGGTGTTAATAAAACTTCGTCGTCCATGCCGTTACCAATGATCAATTCATCCGCCTTTTTCTTTAAAGCTGAAACAAACCTATCATTTTCACCGACAACCACGACTGCACTGCACGCCATACAACGCTGTCCCGCACTTCCAAATGTTGAACTAATGATATTTTGGACCGCCCTATCCATATCAGCATCCGGCATAACAATATGATGATTTTTAGCACCGGAAAGAGCTTGAACTCTCTTTCCTTCCGCAGCGGCCCGTTGATATACATACTTGGCAACCGGCTGTGAGCCTACAAATGAAATAGCTGCAATGTCTTTATGTTCGAGTAAGCCATTTACGACATCATGGGAGCCATGAACGACATTTAATACGCCTTTGGGTGCTCCCGCTTCTGCGAACAACTCTGCTAAACGATTCGCTAAAATCGGTGTCCGTTCAGATGGCTTTAACACAAAGGTATTTCCACAAGCAACCGCTAGAGGGAACATCCATAGAGGAACCATCATTGGAAAATTAAATGGTGTAATCCCACCGACCACCCCGACAGGATAACGGAACATTTCAGAATCAATCTCTTCAGCAATTCCTGATAACGTTTCCCCCATCATCAACGTAGGCGCACCCGATGCAAATTCCACACATTCAATCCCGCGTTGAACCTCTCCATACGCTTCTTTGTATGCTTTTCCATTTTCCAACACAATTAATCTCGCTAATTCTTCATGATTTTCAGTTAGCAGATAGTGGTATTTAAACAGAATTCTAGCTCTTTTTGGAACAGGGACGTTTTTCCATTCTTTAAACGCTGCCTTCGCCGCTACAACCGCTAGATTTACATCCTCCTTCGTTGATACTGGCACCTTTGTTAATAGCTCATTCGTTGCAGGGTTCGGTACATCCAGTGCTTGAATGCTGTTCGAATTTACCCACTCACCGTTAATGAAATTTTTTAAAATGGCCGTATCCTTTTTAATTACACTCATATATTTAAAACCTCCTAATTTTCTTTATATACTGTTTTGTATTTGCTAAAATTAATAGCCTTATAAAGTCATTATCTCGTATCTAATCCTTGCTTTCATTAGACACAATGTTAAGCGTGGCGCAGCATTTCCTTGACGTTTTGAACAATAAATAAACATTTATTCTGTTTTAAGAAATCTAGCCTGGTTTGCATTTGGTTGGGACGCAGCCAAATAATCTTGGACAAGAAGCATAAATTCGATCGCTACTCGTTTTTCATGTTCCATAAAGTCCTCACCAAGAATGTTTTCAAGCTTTTGCAGGCGATGGTATAGTGTTTGCCTAACGATAAAAAGCTTATTGGAAGTTTCCTGTTTTGATCCATTACACTCTAAATAGGCTTTTAACGTCTCGAGCAACTTGCCATTATATTTTTGATCATATTGGATAACAGGTTGTAAATACTCTGCTGCATACTCCTGGAGATTCACATGCTTACTCATTTGCGAAATCAGCCGATATAAATGCAGGTCTTCATAAAAATAATAGAGTGATTTATTGTTCATTCTTTGCTGGATCCGCTCTGTTTCCTTGGCTGTAAGATAACTTTTATGTACTTCATTTAAACTTTTGATAAAATTCCCTGCGGCAATCACTATTTTCGCTGAACACTGTTTTTGGATAAACTCAGAATCAGTAATGGATTCAATTGACGTTTTTATCCGTTCCTTAAAATTCTTTTTCGCCCGATTATTGACGAGAATGAATGTTATTTCATTTCTTTTTTCAACTGTAAGCACTGTAAACCCATTCTGTTCAAAAACCGAACGAAATAATAGTTTTAAATAGGTAACATCTTGAGTTACTTTCTCTTTTATGGGTATAAGTTTTGTAATTAAAACGACTGCTTCATTTGTTCTTGTTTTAATCCCAATTTGAGCAAAATATTCACTAATGCTCTCAAGCGAATGTTCACCTTCAAGCCAGCCATAGAGCCATTCAAACTCCTCAACACGCTTTTTTTCTTCGACATACCTATCCCTTAATAAATGTTGGGCTAGCGCTGTTGCCGTCCGGTCCAGAATTAATAAATCGTATTCGCTGATGGGGATATCCTTCGAATAAATAAATACCTCAGCATATTCTTGTCCAAACAAAAAAATAGGGGCTGACGCAATATGTTCACTTGGTTGAATTTTGGCCTCGCCGAGTCGGGTCACCATTGTTTTTTGTTCGATTTCACTGATTTCCGGGACAAATTTATAATCCAAATTTTTTAATCGGAAAATGATTTGTAATTCCAACGCAGCGAAGATACATTGAAGAATATCTTCATATCTATCCATCGTTAAAAGTCGTTTATTTAAGCTTTGCGAGTAATTCTCTAAATCAGAAATCATCTGATATTGTTGATTAATAATAATCGAGTGGATGTCTTGAGTGATTTGTACAAATGGAACTTCCTGCTGAAAAACAATAATCGGAAATTGATGTTCATTCGCAAATTCGATGACTTCAGTTGGGATTGCAGACATGTATGTCCCCATTTCGATACATAAGCCAGCCGAATTATTTTCAAGAAATTCCTTTACCATCGATGCAAATAAATCCATATTATCCTTCCAGGCAACACCAGTTGAGAGAATAAGTTCATTTCCATTAAGAAGGTTTCGAATACTGGTGACCTCGACGACATGAACCCATTTGACGAATCGGTGGATACCGTCTTCCCCGGCAATAATACGTGCACTCTCAAAATGCTTTCGCTTTAAAATATCTGCCACAGTTAATTGGAAATGTTCTTTCATCATTTGGCTCTCCTCACAAAAGTAAAACAGAAATGATAGCTGAAAAGAGGATTGGTCTTGCAACCAATCCTTCTCAAAAAATTCTAATGGATTAACGGGAAGTAAACACTTATTTCACAAAGCATTGACTCATATTCCTCACAATCTAAAAAATCCTCCGAGTGCCAATTTTCCATGATCCAGGCCACTAATTCTTTCGGGGAATTGAAGTACTCCCCGCTAGAATCTGATTTTCGAATCGTATAACGTCCATTGTCTTCATCGATTGTGACTATACAAGGGTACGCATTGTCCTTTGATTTCAAATAGAATTCCAAACTTCCCACCTCATTTTTCAAATTAGGCAGTCATTATTATGTGTGATTCTGTTTCAATAGTAGACTGGTAAAATATTTTCGTGCATTTGCCGTTCCAATCACAAGAGTTTCAAAAACATTGCCCTTGGGATTAATAAATTCAACCGTGGCCCCATTTAAATGTTCCTTAACCCCATTAATTCGATACCCTTTTTGGATAAAAAAATCAATTTTGTCTCTTTCATCTAAAAATTGCTGATAATCTGACATCAAATCCCCCCATTTAATTTCAAATACATCTAGTTCAATTGTCTAAGATTAGATTGATAAGGTTTCGCTTTGGTTGACGAGCGTATTTTTATTATATTTTGCCCTCTTCAAATATTGACCAGAACCTGGTTTCCCTACAAATTGCTTGTCGCGAATAACAAATTCCCCACGAGACAACACCGAAACGGGCTCCCCAGTAACCTTCATACCTTCAAATGCATTGTAATCCACGGCCATATGGTGGGTTTCAGCCGAAATGACCCGTTCGATATTCGGATCAAAAATAACAAGGTCAGCATCTGCCCCAACAGCGATCGTTCCTTTTCTCGGAAATAATCCAAAAAGCTTTGCGCTTCGTGTCGAGGTAATATCGACAAATTGATTTAGACTAATCCGTCCTTTCTTTACCCCCTCAGAGAATAAAACCGACAACCGGTCCTCAATAATTGGGCCGCCGTTCGGAATCTTAGTAAAATCATCTCGTCCTAAATCCTTTTGCCCTTTAAAATCAAACGAACATTGATCCGAACCGATGGTTTGCAGTTGACCACTTTTTAAGGCATTCCAGAGAACATCCTGATTCCACTTCTCTCTAAGCGGCGGGGACCAAACATATTTTGCTCCTTCAAAATTAGGTTTCTCTAAATAGCTTTGATCAAGGACTAAATATTGCGGGCACGTTTCACCCCAGACATCAAAGCCCTTACTGCGGGCTTTAGCTATCTGCTCAACAGCATCTGCGCAGGAAACATGGACCACATATAACTGTGAATTGGCTAGCCCTGTGAAATTTGCCGCACGACCTGTTGCTTCCCCCTCTAATTCCTGCGGTCTTGTTAATGCATGATAAATAGGGGCTGTATTCCCTTCATCGAGGGCTTTCTTCGTTAAATAATCGATAACATCCCCGTTTTCTGCATGGACCATAACTAAGGCTCCGTGATCTTTTGCAGAGATTAGTGTTTTAAACAATGTTTCATCATCAGCTTGAAATACATTTTTGTATGCCATAAACACCTTAAAGGAGGTAATCCCTTCTTCACTAATCACCTCTGGAAGTTCATTGAGGACATTCTCATTGATTTCAGAAATCATCAAATGGAAGCTATAATCAATAACCGCTTTTTCTCGTGATTTATCATGCCAGATTTGAATAGCATTCTTTAGCGGCTCACCCTTGTTGGTTAAGCAAAAATCGATAACCGTTGTCGTACCGCCAAATGCAGCGGCAATCGTTCCTGATTCAAAATCATCCTTCGTCACCGTTCCGCCAAAAGGCATATCGAGATGGGTGTGTGGATCAATTCCTCCCGGAAAAACAAAACAGCCTTTTGCATCAATTATTTCTGCACCAATTGCTGATAGGTTCGTACCAATTTGTGTTATTTTACCATCTTCTATTAAAATTTCTCCTTGATACGTGTCTGCGGCGGTAACAATGGTTCCATTTTTGATAATTTTTTTCATTGATCGTTCCCTCCAAATCTTCTACTTGGTTACATCTGCTTTCAATATGGCTGCTCCACTTAAAGCTGCTTGACGCTCATTCCAGGTCATCGGCGGCATCTCTCTTACTGCTTCTACCATATCAATCGCCCCGTCAACCGGACATACAATCGAGCATAAATTACATCCTACACAATCCTCTTCCCGCACTTTGAGGAAGCTCATCCCATTTGCATCAGTCAACCTATCGATACATTGATGTGAAGTATCTTCACAGGCAATATGGCACTTATTGCAATTGATACAGACATCGGTATTGATTTTTGCAACGATATTGTAATTAAGATCCAAGTTGCCCCAATCCGAATATTTAGGTACAGATTTTCCGATGATTTCAGAAACAGCGGCAATCCCCTTACTATCGAGATAATTACTTAATCCATCAATCATGTCCTCAACAATTCGGAATCCATGATGCATAGCGGCTGTACAGATTTGAACACCCGTAGCTCCCATCAACATAAATTCAACGGCATCCTTCCAGTTGGAAATCCCGCCAATCCCTGAAATTGGGACGTTAATATGTGGATGTCTTGCACATTCCGCGACCATATTTAAGGCAATCGGCTTAACTGCAGGTCCGCAATAGCCGCCATGCGCTCCCTTTCCAGCGACATGGGGAATCGTATTCCATGAATCGAGGTCGACACCCATAAGACTGTTAATCGTATTTATCATACTGATCGCGTCCGCACCGCCATTGCAGGCAGCTTCGGCGGTTGCCGTTATATCCGTAATATTTGGCGTTAATTTAACAATAACAGGTGTTTTGGCCACTTCCTTCGCCCAATAGGTCTGTCGTTCAACAAGGGCTGGTACCTGCCCTGAAGCCGAACCCATGCCGCGTTCTGCCATCCCATGTGGACATCCGAAATTCAACTCAAGTCCATCTACCCCAACATCCTCGACACGTTTAACGATTTCATGCCACTTCTCCTGTTTTGGTTCCACCATCAACGAAGCGATAATCGCATGGTTAGGAAATCGCTTTTTGGTTTCATAAATTTCTTTTAAATTGATATCTAAGGGACGGTCAGTAATTAGTTCAATATTATTGAAACCAGCTACCCTTTGTCCGTTAAAACTTACAGCAGCAAACCTTGATGAGACATTCAAAATGGGATCACCCAATGTCTTCCAGACTGCCCCGCCCCAACCGGCTTCAAAGGCTCGCTGTACCTGGTAGCCGGAGTTAGTCGGCGGTGCTGACGCCAACCAGAACGGGTTAGGAGATTGAATCCCTGCAAGATTAATACGTAAATCAGCCATCTATTTTTCTCCCCCTTTTTCCAAATAAGAAGTTAATTTGCTGTTCCGACAACAGAATAGTGCTTATGGATTGCATGAGCTACATCTTTTCCTTGTTGGGCAGCGGTAACGACCATCGCATCCCCATTCCCTTTACCAAACACAACGTCGCCACAAGCAAACACTTTTGGATTGGAAGTTTGGAACGTTTCCGGGTCCACTTTGACCACACCACGATCATTTGTGAGGCCAAACTCTTCAATTAACTTCAAGTGTCTAGTTTGACCAATCGCTTTTACCACAGCGTCAACTGGCGGAATATATTCGGACCCTTCAATGGCAACAGGTCTGCGCCGTCCATCCTTTTCAGGTTCACCCAGCTTCATTTTGATACATTCAATTCCAGTGACTTTCCCCGCATCATCGCCTATTATCCTTTTTGGTGCTGTTAACCAGCGGAACTCCACGCCGTCTTGTTTGGCAAATTCATATTCGAAATCATAGGCAGTCATTTCTTCTTCTGTTCTCCGGTATAAGATTTTAACGTTTTCAGCTCCTAAACGAACCGAGCAGGTTGCACCATCAATCGCTGTATTCCCGGCACCAATGACAACAACTCGTTTCCCAATAAACGCTTCGGATAACTGACCGCTTTTTGTTGCCTTGACCAACTCAATCGCATCATAGACACCTTCTAGGTTTTCACCTTCGACACCAAGGTTAGGAACATGAGCCATCCCTACTGCTAAGACAACATAATCGAAATTTTCAGTAATTTCTTCTACTAAAATATCCCTGCCCACCATTGTGTTGGTTCTGATATTTACATTCAATTTCTCGACCTGCTCTACTTCCCAGTAAGAAATTTTTTGTGGCAATCGGAAAGAGACAATTCCATACGTATTTAAGCCGCCCGCTTTCTCGGATCCTTCAAATATCGTAACCTCGTAACCTAATCTTGCCAGTTCCCTTGCTGCTGATAGTCCAGCTGGACCACCGCCGATGATAGCAACTGACCGTCCATTCGCTTGACCAGGTTGGAAAAGTGTTTGTCCATTCTTCATTGCCCAGTCAGTAGCATATCGTTGTAAATTGCCAATCATGATTGGCTTGGTTGAGTGATAAAGGACACAAGCTCCTTCACATAGTTCATCGGTTGGACAAACCCTTGAGCAACTTGCACCGACAGGATTGGATGACATGATTGTTTTAGCGGATCCTAATAAGTTACCTGAGGCAATTTTTTTAATAAAGGTTGGAATATCAATTCCTGTTGGACAGGCCTTTATACACGGAGCATCATAGCAATAGAGGCATCGATTGGATTCTTCAACAGCTTCTTGATTAGTCAAGCCCTGCTCCACCTCTTGAAAGTTCATTTCAAGATTAGCTAAGGAAATACGTTGAATTTTTTCATTCGCCAAAGAGAAACCCTCCTTTTTATATGAATGGTTTATTTACTTAAGTGAAATGTAAGCGCTTTATAAATAGGAAACTATCAAAAAGGGAACCAGCTCCTTTAGCCTAATAATGAATTTCGCGGAAAATTATGCATCTTATTTTATTTTACAGACTGATTTTAGGTATTTCATCTTACATTCTGTAAATAGATACAACCATTTGATAAACCATTATGTAAAAAGTTAATGTTTCCTAAGAATATAAGACCTCAGGGGAGCGATGTTGTTAGTTGAATTGGAATAGAATGGAATTAAATCTACGGTTGTTAGAGGGTTACCTTCTTGCACACTTTTCAGAATTCTTTTTTAATTTAACATAATCATACCAAAAAAACTGTAAAAATATATCGAATTGTCAAATTACCTTACATGATAATTGAAAAAACTTCTCGACAATTTCTACGAATTGGGAGGGGATGAAATAAATGAAAAAAGTGTACCAACCGTTTAGAAGGTACACTTGAAATGATTAACTTTGATAATATTTTGCCAATTGGACAACCATTGCACCCATTCTTTCATTTTCAGGAACCACGACCCGTTTAATTCCTTCTTCCTTTAACGCTGCCTCGGTCACTTTTCCAACTGCAACTGCTACAACCCTTTCATTAAACAAAGCAATAAGATCTGTATAAATTTTATGTTCTCTTGCAAAGTCAAAAAGTGATCGGACCTGGGTGGCGGTTGTAAAGCATACAGCGTCATAATCATTTGTCTGAAGTTCCTTGCACAATATGGCAACAGTCTCGTTCTCAGGAGCAATATGCTGATATGGAAGTATCTTCTGCACTGTTGCACCACGATCTTCAAGAAATTTTGTTAACAGCGGTGCTGTTTCCCCGTGTAGCTGCAGCATTACTCTTTTACCAGAGAAATCAATGTTTTCGAATGCTTGTACTAATCCTTTGGTTGTGCCATCTTCAGCAACCACGATCGGTTTAAGTTCATATTTTTTTAATGCAGACAGTGTCTTGTATCCTCTGGATGCTACTTTTGCTTCACGTATTTTCATTAAATATGAATCTCCCAATCCAAGCTTTTCTGCAATATTGACAAGTGCCTCAAAACCAATCCCAGTCGTGAAAATCACCCAATCGGCACCTGTTTGCACAAATTCGAGTAAATCAGGTTCCACTTCCTTGTCTGCAAAAAATACAGTTCCTTGGAGGGTTCGGACGACAGGTGCGCCTCCCTGTTTTTCGATTAATGTACTTATTTCGTCTAATTTGCGCGAACCGCAGATAACAACTCGTTTTCCTGTTAAACTATTCTCCATTGCACTTACCTCTCAACTCGTATTAATTATTTTCTTTGGCAATTCGTTCAATCTCATGTGAAGGATAAATGTTCACTCCACTTTTACCAGTTCGGGCCATTGATGCCATTGCTGCCGCGACGTTTTTTGCTTCAATCGCTTTAAAAGGCCGTAATGGGCCGACCATAATTAAATTTAATAAAATACTAGCTTTTTCTGCAATTTTTTCACCGAAACGAAACTCATCGCGCTTCCCTAACAATAATGATGGTCTGAAAATATGAATAGATGGTATAGTTAACTTACTAATAGATTCCTCGACTTCACCTTTGACTTGATTATAAAAAATCCTTGATTTCGGATTTGAACCCATCGCTGTAATTATGAGAAATTTCTCTGCTCCACTTTCACATGCCATTTTTGCTGCCTCAACTGGATATTCATAGTCAACTTTTCGAAAGGCTTTTTTGCTTTTTGCCTTTTTAATGGTCGTCCCTAAACAACAAAAAACATCTGTTACCTGAAATAATTCTTTGTATGTATGAAGTTGCTCAAAATCAACGACATGTACTTCACATGTGTAATTGTTACTTGTAATTGGTCTTCTTACTAATAAATGTATTTTTTCATAATTTTTTTGTTGAAGGAGGAGTTTTCCTAACTCATTACCTACTAATCCGCTAGCACCTAGAATAAGTGCCGTTTTTTTTGTGTTTTTCAAAGCTAATCCCCTTTCTTTTTTTGTTGAAATATTTTCTCGTTGGACATACTTAAAAGTGTGAATTTTTTTTAAGGAGGAGCTTAGATGCCTGACGATTTCCAATTTAGTAATTTTATTAATGAGGTTTCAATACAAACGAAGATGGAGAATGTGTGGAGCAATACTTGTAGGTCATGGCAGAATTGCAATGAAGACACAATCCAAGCATTTTTAGCCCAATGCCTCGATTATAATATTGATCCACAGTATTGCATGAGCTGGGTCGAACAGCATAAGGATGAAATACCTAACTGGGCACAGGTATCTGAAACCTCACTTGGATGGGTAAATGAGCATACATCAACAGGTTCTGCGATATCAATATCAGATCAGGATTTTAGTTGATTTTAGGGAGGGGTGACCCTCCCTAATAATTTAAAACTTACTTACGTTCCCCTTCTACTGCTTCCACCAACTGAAATAAAAAGCGATATATAAGCTGGAACGCTTCACCGACAGTGATCTCTTCTTGAAATCCTTCGACATAATTTAATGCAAAGTTTAAATTCCATAATCCATCTTCAAGGCTGAACATTAAATCAAACTTCGCTTCATCCCCGTGTAAGAGGCTATTTAAATTTTCTTTTAACGTTTTTTCAAACTTCTTTTGCAACTTTAACCCTAACATGACGTCATACGTCCCGAAAACATCGTCAGCTTCTACAGAAATTGCCTCAACACCAATTAGATCAAACCAAATGGATTCTAAATAAATAAACTCATTTTTATGCTTTTTCAAGTAATCAAGCCTCTGAGCCAAAAATGAAGAGGACTCGTTCTTAATCATATTTTCTGTTTCTTTATCACAACGCTCAATATAGGCGTCAGCAAAGCGCGTGCTCGGGTCCTTTTCCGAAAATTGGACATTTTCTCCTAGATTGTTTTTTTCAACATACTCTTTTTCTTCTTTAAAAATAGTAATACTCTTCCCGTTTGGGCTATTTTGTTGTTCGGTTATGTAATGTTTGATTTGGTCTTTTAACATCAGAATATCCTCCTATGATTCACTTATCTGCTTTAATTTTGAGTGTTTATTAGTAAAAAAGCAAATCTGATAATGTTTTTTGTAAAAAAAAGCGGTGACTGTAAAAGTCACCGCTCCAAGTACTAATTAATTTTCTGCTAATTTCGTTTTTACCTTATGGGTGCTAGAAGGTTTTACTTCACCAGGGTCTTCTGCTTGTTTAGCACGTTTAATAAATAAAGCAAGCACCAAAGCAAGACCGGCGATAAAGACGCTGACAAAGAATGCATCATTAATACCTTCCAACATGGCTTTCATTTGAATATCATGCTGCATTTTCAATTGCATCGCTTCCGTTATTTTTACAGACGGATTAGGTACAACCTTTTTAGCAGCTTCAATCAGTTCAGTTGCATGTGTTTTGGCCCGTGTTGTCATCACCGTTACCAACAATGCCGTACCAATCGCACCAGATACCTGCGACATCGTATTGTTCATCGCGGTACCGTGTGGATAAAAACGTGCCGGTAACTGGTTTAAACCATTGGTCGTAACTGGCATATTTACCATTGACATCCCGAACATGCGAATCGTATATAAAATAATTAAATGTGTATAGGTGGTTTCAAGTGTTAATTTACTAAATAAATAACTTGTTATTACAGTAATTGCTAAACCAATGATTGCTAAAGCACGTCCGCCGAATTTATCAAATAATTTACCCGTAACAGGCATCATGATCGCCATCAGGATCGCCCCCGGCAATAACAATAAGCCCGCATCCATTGGTGAAATCCCACGAATATTTTGGACATAGATAGGTAGAAGAAGCATCCCTGAAAACATCGCCATTGTAACTATCATGGATATTGCAGATGATAAAGCAAACATTGGATATTTATAAATCCGGAAGTTAAGAAGTGGCCGTTCTTGTCTTAATTGACGCAATATAAATGTTACCAATGAAATAATCCCAACAGCAAGCGTCCCATAAACCTGCGGACTATCCCATCCTTCCTTACCGGCTGAACTGAATCCATAAAGTATTCCGCCGAAACCTACGCTTGATAACACTACAGATAAGAAATCAAGTCGAATATCAACTTTATCTTTTTTATCTTTAAGTAAGAAAAATCCAAGCAATACGATGAGAATTGCGATTGGCGTGACAAAATGGAAGAGCATTCTCCAGTCATAGTGTTCAATAATCCATCCCGATAAAGTCGGTCCAATAGCTGGGGCAAACATTAACACTAAACCAAAAACCCCCATTGCCATTCCACGTTTTTCGACTGGAAAACTGGTTAACATAACATTCATTAACAACGGCATCATAATCGCTGATCCGGAGGCCTGAATCATCCGCCCGGATAATAATAATGGAAAGGCATGAGCAAAGCCGGCTAATACAGTTCCTAGAGTAAATAAAAGCATGGCTGCCAGGAATAATTGGCGGACAGAAAATTTTTGAATTAAGTATGCTGATAATGGAATCAGAATTCCATTTACTAGCATAAAACCAGTTATCAACCATTGACCAGTTGATGGGTCAATTTTTAAGTCGTTCATAATCGAAGGCAGTGCAATATTTAATAATGTGTTATTTAAAAATGCAATAAAAGCTCCGATAATCAGTATGGCAAGAACGCCATACGGTGGTTTGTTAGTCTTTTTTATCGTTTGATCCATTTAATTTCCCCCTATAACATATGTTCAAATTTTTATACCCCAATTTCACACTTACATAATAATATACGCTCAGTTCAATTTTTGCAATTAAAAAATTCTACAAATATATGGGTTTGTAAAGAAGACTGAAATAAGTTAGTATTATATTATACAGTAAGTACAAATTCAGGCTAAAGGTGATATTTATGTACAATCGGAAACAAAATGTCATTAAGATGGCTCACCAGCTATTTATCGAAAAAGGTTACCAAGCAACGTCCATCCAGGACATTTTAGATTATAGCGGGATATCGAAGGGAACATTTTATAATTATTTTTCATCAAAAAACGAATTATTAATCGGTATTTATAAAACAATTTACAAACAGCTTGAAAAAGACAGAAATGATTTACTGATTGGCAGAAATCCTGCTGATATCGATATCTTTATCAAACAACTAGAACTGCAGATGATATCGAATAGAAAAAATAAGTTAATCGCCCTCTATGAAGAAGTTCTGGCTTCGAATGATGCTGACCTTAAACAATACGTCCAAAATGCTCGGTTGAAATCATTGCATTGGTATTTCAGTCGGTTCATCGATATTTTCGGCGAAGAAAAGAAACCGTACCTGTTAGATTGTGCGATTATGTTTCAGGGAATCATTCAACATAATCTTCAATATAATCGGATGGCTAATGAATCAGGCGAAAAAATCAGCCGCGTAGTTGGTTATAGTGTGGCACGATTGGTGAAGTTGGTGGAAGAGGTTGCTGAATCCGGTAATCAATTACATGAACCTACCCTTATAGAAAAATGGCTGCCCAGCTGTCGAAAAAATGATAATGGCTTTAAAAACCAATTGCTTCAACTGACTGGGACTATAAGGAAAGCGGTTACGAAGAACATACAGGATGAATCTGAAAAGGAGAAACATCTTGAATTAGTAGACTTTATCCAAGAAGAACTGTTGCATAGGAGTACACCAAGAAAATATTTGATCGAAAGTGCCCTTTCTACCATGAAAGCAAATTCGATTTGGAAAATCGACAATTCGCCGTTAGAATCACTGATCGAGGATTATTTCAAACAATTAGAAGAAATTGAGTCAAATTAACCCCTAACGGTAGATGATTAGGGGTTTTACTTGTGAGA
>NZ_BCUX01000055.1 GCF_001591445.1 Neobacillus drentensis NBRC 102427
CATTGATGCTGCGGCTTTTTGTTTTATTTTACTGAAAGCTGTAGCATGTCTTCCATGTCTTCTTTAGCTGTACCAATCAATTTCAGATTAAAGGTGTCTTGAAGGACCTGTAATACTCCTTCAGAAATAAATTCTGGCGGCTTTGGACCGATGCGGATATCCTGGATTCCTAAGCTAAACAGTCCAAGCAAAATGGCAACTGCTTTTTGTTCAAACCAAGATAAAACTATGCTGACAGGAAGTTCATTTACTTCGCAGCCAAATGCATCTGCCAGAGCTAGCGCAATTTTAACAGTCGAACCTGAATTATTGCATTGACCCAAATCAATATACCTTGGAATATCCGTTCCTGGCACAACACCATAGTCTACATCATTAAAGCGGAATTTCCCACATGAAGTCGTTAAGATAACCGTCTCTGGCGGCAATGATGTAGCCAGTTCACGATAATAATTCCCGCCAGGACCAGGTGCATCACAGCCGGCGATCACGAAGAAGCGTTTGATTTTACCAGCTTTGACAGCATCAATTACTTCAGGAGCTAAGCCTAGAACCGTTTCATGATGGAACCCTGTAAGTAACGTTTCTTCAGATTCAATTGCTGCTTCAGGAAGCTCTAATGCTCTTTCAATCAGTGGAGTAAAATCATCATTGGTAATTTTCTCAACATTTTCAAGTCCTGCTACTTCATATGTAAACATTCTATCAGCGTAAGATCCTTTGATCGGCATCACACAGTTGGTTGTTGCAAGAATGGCTCCAGGGAATGCTTCAAACAAACGCCGTTGGTCGTACCAAGCTTTTCCAATGTTCCCTTTTAAATGAGGATATTTCTTCAGCACTGGATAACCGTGTGCAGGAAGCATTTCAGAGTGGGTATAGATGTTGATACCTTTACCTTCTGTTTGCTTTAATAATTCTTCTAACGCAAATAAATTGTGTCCTGTAACAACAATACATTTACCTTCGATTTTGTTTTGGCTGACACGGATTGGCTCTGGGATACCTAAACGCTTGGTATGAGCTTCGTCAAGAATTTCCATGACCCGGACCGCTGATTGACCTACTTTCATTGCCATATCAATATGTTCCTGAACATTAAAATTGGAATTCGTTAATGTCATGTATAAAGCTTCATGTGTAGTTGCATCGACAAAAGGATCTGTAAACCCTAATTGATTAGCATGGGTTCGATAGGCCGCAATTCCTTTTAATGCAAAAATAATCGTGTCTTGTAAACTAGCAATGGTTTCATCTTTACCACATACACCAACTACATTACATCCGCCAGATGGGGTTTGTTCACATTGATAACAGAACATTTTAGTTCCTCACTTTCGATTTCATTTCTGCTTTACTATACTAATAGGACTAAACATTTAATGTGATTTACATCACATTTAGAGAAATTGTAATAAATCGTTCAAAAATTATCACAATACGATGGCGGCACCTACCCAATTTTTTAGCATATACTAGCGAGTGAAATATTGGAAAGTGAGGGGAACCTAATGTCATCTATGGTACCGAGTGATAAGAATGACTCTAAAAAGCCAAAATCAGAATCCTTTGGAGAAATAATGAGAATAATGAACGACTTTTTCAATGAAAGACCAATTAAAGGCTTTCTGCAGTCTATCGATGATTTTTTTAAAAATCCCTTTCCACCGGGGGCAAACTTCCACGTTGACACAATAGAGGCAGATAACGAATATATCATCTCTGCTGAACTGCCTGGAGTTAAAAGGGAGCAAATCCATTTAAATATTTCGGGTAATTATCTTACAATTTCCGTGGAAAATAGAGAACTTGAAACAGCTGAAGATGAGCAAAATCAGATCTACCGAAGAAAGTATTTACAACAAAAATCATCCAGAACCATTTCACTGCCTCATACAATTAATGAAAAGAAGGTAAAAGCTTCCTATCGAGATGGTGTATTAAAAATTCGAATTCCTCAGGAAAAGGGGAACATGATTGAAATCGAAGACTAAATTCCATTTCATCATCATATGAAAAGACGGCTCATAAATAAGCCGTCTTTTTTTATTACACTTTAAATATTCCACCAAAGCCCTTTACAAGTGATGAAACTTGACTAACGGCATTCATCATTTGGCCTGCTGTATTCACCATTTTATTGATATCCACCGACCCATCTTGGGACTTGAAGGAATTCATAAATGTTTGGACTCCGCCTGGCTGTTTAGGGATTGCACTTTGCTTAGGATAAGGGTTCATCACCGGATAACCATTCATTGGCATATATTGTGGTTTTTGAACGATTTCATCTTGAGGCTGCAATGGATTCTGGAATAAGAATTGCGAATCCTTTTGCGAAAATGGCTGGCCAGTGTATTGCGTATTTTGTGAAACATAGCCAGGTTGATAGTTTTGACCATATGACTGGTACAACGGCGGATAATAAGGAATTTGTTGATTTGGTTGTTGGTAAGCGGTCCAATCATAGTTTTGAGGTGTACCTTGGTAATGGACTGGTTGATTACTATTAAAAGGCTGCTGATTCCTGTACTGACCAACTGGACCTTGGTGCATCATTTGCCCCGGATATCCATTATTGAAGTAATTCGTCGGTCTTTTCTTTCCAAACATGGGCAAACATCTCCTCCGCAATTTATCTACTACACTTTATGTAGTGAATGAAGGAAAGGTGATTCCATTGGTAAGATACCCAATGTCAAAAAGACAAGAATTTTGTCTAAAGTTTAAATATTTTAAAAACTAGAAATCCTTTCTTTTCATGATACGATAGAAAAAAGGATGAAGGAGGAGAAAATAGAGATGGACATTCGCGAATTAAAAGGCAAATTTATTCAAAGCAGGGAATATACTACTGATGATGTTAATGCATTAATGGATTTTGCTAAGAAAGCGTATATTCATAACGATATTAATATTAAAGAATATCGTCTTCTTGTCCGTGAACTTGAAAAACAAGGCGCGGTAATTCCAGATATGGAAAATGAAAACTCCCTCATCGAACATTCTTAATAAACATTAAAGAGATGCAAATGCATCTCTTTTCTATTTTTCTACCTCTTTTAAAATTTCTAAGAGGAAATATTCTACCGTGCGATTCGTATTTAAAAATCTTGTTTTGCTAGTTTCCGGGAAAAAGGATTGGACGGATAACTGGTCAATGTGTTCAGATGTCGTTTCGATTTGCTTCAGATGAAGATGTTTATGATTCGTTTCTGAAAGCCATTTCTTCATGGCCCGATTCCATTGTTCAGTGATTTCCTTTACTTCATTAGCAAAAGGTTTAATCACTTCATGAAAGTCAGGCTTGACCCCCGTCTCCCTTCCCTCTTGATAGAACTTCATGAATAAGCCATTATAAGCTAAAAGCTTTTCTGTTAATTGGACGATTTCATCAGACATCTTTTTAAAACCCTTTCTCAAAAAAATAAAAAGCAGCATGAAACCATCATGCTACTTTAATCGTTACTGCTATTTTAACGGTAATTAAAAGCCCATTTCAAGCTGTAAGGCTCTGGACAGATGATTTGAATTGGAGCCGACGACTTCAAAATTAGAAATGGAGTTAACTAGATCGATACTCTTTTCTAGTCCCTTTAGTTTTTGCTTAGATACAATTAACTTAGCCTGCTCATCCTTGTTTAAATTTTTGCGCAGGTCTGAGAAGGATGCTTCAAGCACCACTTCCAAATCCTCTAACTGAACATATATTTCAGTCAGCATCGAAATCAACGTTTCCTTATCGGACAATGGCTTATTCATCTATTGACCCCTCCCAGCGTTTTCTATTAAGTATAATTCTCTTTCTTTTACTGGCTTCCTTCCACCATGACAAAACTAGAAGCTATTCGTCAAAGGTAGTGGTAAAATGGCATTTTTCCCTTATGTTTTCGACATCAATAAAGCCTGAATGAAAAAATAAAAATGCGCACAAGCTATGATTGGAGGTGTTTTTTAATGACAAAAAATAATAAACAAAACAAAAAGCAGCAAACAGTTCAATCTGATGTGGAAAAAAAGACAGGCTATGGTGATAAAAAGCTTGTCGGTGAAAACCGACCTGCCGAATAAAAACCTAACGAAAAGCAAGGGTAATATTTCCTTGCTTTTTTATTTCCACTTTTTTAGCTGTAAGGTTCTTTGCATTGCCAGCATTAATTGAAGCTGGTTTGATTTAGCAAAGTACCAATCAGTAAGGTGAATAGGCTGACGATGTTTTGCGGGTAAATACAGCCAGACAGGGGACACTCTGCGATGCTTACTCCAATCCTCATAAGCATGTTGGTTATGCTCTATTACGGGAAAACTTGCTCGTAAAATCGGTGTTTTCTGTCCTGTTTTTGTCTTAAAATATTGTTCATAATCATTTCTTGAGCCTGTATGCGGTGTTTTTTCAGCAAATTCATAAAAATAAGGAAAGAGTCGTGGATGAAAAAGGATGTTAGCAAGTCTTTTACCTAAGTTAATTCTTTTTGAGAGTGACTTGAAACCGTTTGCGCTGGCACCATATACTTCGCCTCCACAGGTCGGAAATAGCACACAACTGAAATGAAGCCAATCTTGAAAAGAAAAAATCTTTGATTGGAACACTTTTTTCTTATAAACAGGGTGATCAATGATGGGAGTTTGAATAACGTTTTGTTCATTTATAATTAAAGAAGTGGTTAGTCTATCCTTATCATTTTCTTTCCAATATCGAACCCATTCTTTTTGGATAAAAGTTGAAACATGAAAATGAGGAAGTAAATGAAACATTTGTCGATTTAATTTCGTCGAATATTGATAGACCAATAACTGTGGAAAGACATCATGGAAAATCAGCCAATTTGCCCGCTCATAGGTAAGAAAAAGCTGCTTTCTCGTCATGTCTGAGAGTAATTGTGGGAAGATTGACCCTTGGAGGTCACACATATTCCATCCGCCATTTCTAGACACCATATTTGCTAGGAAAGACCAAATGATATCTGGATTTTTTTTAAAAAAAGAAAAATAGGCTTCTGTCCTCGAGATGTTATCAACATTTTTTTTATTCGTTTCAGTTGCAATTTGACGAATTATTGTTCGTTCCTGTATTGTAAGATGATTCATATTCATATTCATCTTCCCTTAAGTTTTTTAATAGATTATTAATGCTATTAAAGAGTTTGCATTCAATTATGAAAAATGCATCATGTTAAAATTAGGCATTCCAAGTACAATTGTTCTTAGAGTGTGTATGCAAATGTATTTTATACACCCCTTTCTTACAAAGTTTTGATATGATAAGGAAGAGCTTGAGAGGTGTAAGGAATGAATTTTAACTATCCAAACGGAAAAAGGTACATACCAAGAGAACCTGATTCAGAAAATAAATTGAAAAAGAAAAAAAATGGTTCTTATAGTAATAGAGGGATGACACTTGAGGAAGATTTAAATGAAACAAATGAATATTACCGTGTGAGAAATATAGCGGTTATTCATAAGAAACCAACGCCCGTTCAAATCGTCCAGGTTGATTATCCAAACCGTAGTGCTGCAGTAATCAAAGAGGCGTATTTTAAACTGGCCTCCACCACGGATTATAACGGAGTCTATAAAGGAAAGTATATTGATTTTGAGGCAAAAGAAACACAGAACCCTACCTCATTTCCATTAAAGAATTTCCATCAACACCAGATACTGCATATGGAAGAAGTGTTGAATCAAGGAGGTATTTGTTTTGTCATCCTTCGTTTTACGAGATATGAGCAGGTTTTTTTACTTGAAGCAAAACACCTGTTAACATTTTGGGAAAGGATGACTAATGGAGGAAGAAAATCAATTACCAAGGAGGAAGTGGAACAACAAGGACATCAGATTCCACTTGGTTTTCAACCGCGAATTGACTATATTAAAATAATAGATAAGCTTCATTATTGAGTGCAGGATCGAAAGGAAGGAATATTACAATGTCAGATCAGTACCAATCAAGAGAGGAGCGCCGTAAGAAACTCCAATCCAAAGGTCAACCAAAATCCAAGAAGAAATCCGGTGGATTAGTTAAGAAAATTTTTCTTGCCTTAGTGGCCCTTGGTATAATTGGAATTCTTGCCGGAGTGGGTACTTTCGCCTACTTAGTAAAGGATGCTCCCGTGCTTGACCCGAAATTATTAAAAGATCCGATCCCATCGAAGATTTTAGATAAAGATGACAAGTTAATTACTGAAGTAGGTGCTGTTAATCGGGAATATGTAAATTATAAGGATATACCGCAGGTTGTTGAAAATGCGATTTTAGCTACAGAAGATTATCGTTTTTATAAGCATCATGGAATTGACCCGATTCGATTAGGAGGTGCTGTGCTAGCCAACATCCAACATGGATTTGGTTCAGAAGGTGCCAGTACCATCACACAACAGGTAGTAAAAAATTCATTTTTAACTCCTGAAAAAACGTTAAAGCGAAAAGTCGAAGAAGCATGGCTTTCCTATCAACTTGAACAGCAATATACAAAGCACCAGATTTTCGAAATGTATGCCAATAAGGTGTATGTTTCTGAAAATAGTCATGGGATTGCTACCGCTGCAAAAATTTATTATGGTAAAGAATTAAAAGATTTAACTTTATCAGAAGCGGCCCAAATTGCCGGGATGCCGCAAAGTCCAAATAATTATAATCCTTTCGATCATCCCGATTTAGCTGAAAAGAGACGAAACATTGTCTTAACGTTAATGGAGCAGCATGGTTTTATTTCGAAGCAAGAGATGGAAAAAGCGAAAAAGGTATCGGTTAAATCGACTGTTTTGAATGAAAAACAACGGATTGTAAATGAAAAACCTTTTGATTCATTTGTAGATGCTGTTATAGATGAAGTGAAAGAAACAACTGATTTTGATGTTTTTACTGATGGATTAACGATCCATACAACATTAGATCCAGATGCACAAACCTACGTAGAGGACATTCTCAATAAAACAGACATAATTGATTATCCGGATGATGAATTTCAAGCCGGGGTTGCTCTCCTTGATACACAAACAGGAGAAATCCGTGCAATCGGAGGCGGAAGAAACCAAAAAGTTAAACGTGGGTTTAATTATGCTATCGATACACAGCGTCAACCAGGATCAACGATTAAACCTGTTCTTGATTATGCCCCTGCAATTGAATATTTAAATTGGGGAACCTATGAAATGATTGAAGATAAACCCATCACCTATTCATCCGGGAAGAAATTTGGTAACTGGGACCAAAGCTACAAGGGAGCTATGACAATTAGAACAGCTTTGCAACTATCACGAAACTCACCAGCCGTTCAAGCTCTTCAGCAAGTTGGTCTAGATAAAGCAAAAGACTTTGCTGTGGATTTGGGTATTCCTTTGAAAGAAATTTATGAATCTTACGCTATTGGCGGGTTTAAAACGGGTGTTTCCCCGCTTGAAATGGCAGGTGCCTATAGTGCTTTTGGGAATAATGGTATTTACACAAAACCACATGCGGTTAGGAAAATAAAGCTGCGGGATGGTACCTTTATTAGCACTGCACCAGAACCGAAAGTAGTAATGAAGGACTCTACTGCTTTTATGATTACAGATATGATGACGAGTGTCCTCGAATATCCCGGTACAGGCACAAGGGCGAAAGTTCCCGGACTTCCAATGGCCGGAAAGACAGGAACAACAAATTATACAGATGAAGAAATTCAAAAATGGGGTATACCAAGCAGCAGATCGGTTCCTGATGCATGGTTCACCGGATATACCACCAAATACACCGCATCTATTTGGACCGGTTATAAAAACCGAAGTACCCCTATTAACGCGGTAGGAGATAATCAACGTTTAGCCCAATTATTATTTAAAAACATAATGGCATATGTATCGAAGGATATCGATACACCTGACTTTAAGATGCCAAACAGTGTTCAAAGAGTCCGGATTGAAAGGGGCTCGATGCCGCCGGTATTAGCTAGTCAATACACTCCGGGAAGTCAAATTGTTACCGAGTATGCTGTGAAAGGTCATGCACCGAATAGAGTTTCAAAAAGGTATGATAAGCTGAATACACCGAAAAGGCTGAAAGCCAACTATGATAAAGTAAATCAAAATATTACCTTAACATGGGATTACAAAACAAATGCTACTTTCTCAATTACGGTGGATAGCACTTCTGGTCAAAAGCAATTTACTCAATCTGAAACATCATTAACAATCCCTGCAGTACCTGGTTCTAAGTATACTTTCACTATTGTTGCAATCAGTGGCAGTCGGACAAGTGCCCCCACAACAACATCGATTGATATACCACTGCCAATCCAGGAAGAAAACCCTGGCACTACTCCCCCTGGAAATGAGACTACTCCTGGTAACGGGAATGGTAACAATGGAAACGGGGAAGGCAACAATGGAAACGGCAATGGCAAAGGCAATGGGAACAATGGAAATGGAAACGGCAATGGCGGTAATACTGGCAGCGATCAAGGTACTGGAGACGGTACTACAACTCCAGAGACTCCCATCGACAATCGGACAGGTGCAGGAGTAGTTCCAGAAACCCCCGGGCCATAGTAAGATAAGAGAAAGTGCGATATCTTTATAAAAAAGCGTCGAACCATTATGGTTTCGACGCTTTTTTTAATACAGTTCTTTTCATAAACAGCTTTTCTTGTTCAATCATTAACTCAGATAGTTGGCGATAGGAATGATAGAGATTAGGTCTAGAGATGACAAAACCTAACCTTTCTTCCACATTTACAGGTTTAAACTCATATTGGGTAAAAGTTAAAGGTTCATTCTGTCTTACCGGCAATTCATTGGACCAAGACAAAAACTGAATAAACAATGTAATACCCTTTTCCATTAACTCTTTTGCGTTTTTATATTTACGTTCACGGAATAATATTTCGAGTTGGTCTCTACTATTTTCCCATTCCTTAAGAAGGTTGGATATCTGGTCTGCCTGTTTATCCATTTGAGGTAACCTGACCTTTCATCCGCTTTTTGCCCTCTCTACATATCTCTAAGAGTGGGCAGCTTGGACATTGTGGATTTTGAGCTTTACAATGATAACGTCCAAAGAAAATCAAGCGATGATGTGTGACTGACCACTCGTCTTTTGGAATCTTCCTCATTAAGGTTTTTTCTACTTCAAGTACGGAATCCTTCCATCGACATATCCCTAAACGCTTACTTACTCTTTCAACATGTGTATCTACTGCTATTGCAGGTACATTAAAAGCAACAGACATAACGACATTTGCTGTTTTTCTGCCCACACCAGCCAGTTTGGTTAATTCATCGCGATCCATTGGAATTTCCCCATTATACTCTTCTAGGATCATCCGACAAAGACTTTGAATGTTTTTAGCTTTATTTCGGTAAAGGCCAATCGAACGGATATCGTTTTGTAATTCTTCAAGCGTCACCTCTAGATAATCCTCAGGTGTTTTGTATTTTTTAAATAACGTTTTGGTTACTTTATTTACGAGCACATCGGTACATTGTGCAGATAAGGCCACAGCAATGATTAGTTCAAATGGATTTGAATGATTTAATTCACAGTGGGCCTCTGGAAACATCATACCCATCTGATCAAGGCAATAACGGATTTGGGTATTATTTAACATAATTCTCACCTACTACGATTAAATGAATAAAACGAGAGATAACACTCTCGTTTATTAAAACTATTGTTCTAACCAATTGTAAAAGGGAACTGTCGGTTGGTGTGTCTCACCCTTCACATTCCCTTTAGGTGTTTGCTTTTGTCGGAATTTAAGTCCGTGTGTTTTCGCCTGCTCAATCGTTTTTATCCCGCTCTTCTTCCAATCAAATAGAATTCTATCTATATAACGGAAATTTAATTTCCCAGACATTACGGCTTCACGTAAAGCAGCTTTAATAATGATAGGATCGTGATGATCATCATCCATCCACATTGCCAGAGACTCACATTCAAATGGCGATAACGGACGACCAAATTCCTTCTCGAAACAAGTATATAGGTCAGTTTCATCCTCTTGTTTATCAGTTTCTTTGGTACTTTTATTATTTTTAAGGAAATGTTCTACAAGTCTTTCCCATAAAGGAATGACAGAATACTTTTCATAACGAATGCCTTCGTTCGTATATTCATCGGTGATTTCGATAAACCCTCTTTGAATCAACCTTCTAAGCATATCATTACATTCCGAAATCGAAATTGTCATTCGTGCCGATAACTCATCTGGAGTAGGGAATTCATGCCCCTTTTCTAAAAAGGTCAGTATATTTAATAAAAGAACAAGTTCATATTCATTTAAATTTAGATTGCGGTATTCAGAAAATAATATTGTTGGGATTGTAATATTCCCTTCTTGAATCCATGCTAATAGGTTTGTTTTCATCATTCGGACACCTCCTGTTTAGTATACCACGAACAAATAATCGGAGTAAGAGTTTTAGGCATCCATCTTTGGTAACTAAAAGCAAAAAGTCTGCAGTTATTGGCAGACTTTTTTTTTTGCTTTAATTATTGACTATGCTTGATTTGGATGTTACAAATTGGTGGATTCTCTCTACTGCTTTTTCCAATAATTCTAGAGAAGTTGCATAGGAAAGTCGAATATTGTCAGGTGTTCCAAAGCCTGAACCAGGAATAACAGCAACTTTGGCATCTACTAGTAAAGCTTCAACAAAAGCATCCACATTTTGATATCCTGTCAATTCAGCCGCTTTCTTTACATTTGGATAAAGGTAGAAGGCTCCTTGCGGTTTCACACATGTGATACCGGGAATCGCTACTAGTTTATCAAAAATAATCGATAATCTTTCTTCAAACGCCTGGCGCATATCTTCTACAGGCTGTTGTGAGCCATTGTAAGCAGCAATTGCTGCATACTGGGCAGTAGTAGTCGGATTAGAAGTACTATGGCTAGCGAGGTTTGTCATCGCCTCAATGATTACTTTATTTCCAGCCGCATACCCAATTCTCCAACCTGTCATCGAATGTGATTTAGAAACACCATTGATCACAATGGTTTGCTCTTTAAGTTCAGGAGAAAGTTGTGCAATCGAAATATGTTTATTTTCTCCATAAACAAGCTTTTCGTATATTTCATCTGAAACAATGAGGATATTCTCCTCAAGACAAACTTTTCCGATGGCAAAAAGTTCATCTGCCGTATATAACACACCTGTTGGATTACTTGGTGAATTAATGATGACGGCTTTCGTATTTTTTGTGATTGCCCTTTTTAATTGATCCGGGGTGACTTTGAATTGATTCTGCTCTAATCCTTCGATATAAACAGGTATACCACCTGCTAATTTGACTTGTTCTGGGTAGCTAACCCAATAAGGCGTAGGAATGATGACTTCATCACCATCATTTAATAGAACCTGAAATAATGTATAAAGGACGTGCTTAGCTCCATTTCCGACAATGATCTCATTTAGTTTATAGGTTAACTCTTGATCCGTTTCAAATTTCTTAATAATAGCTTTTTTTAATGCAGGTAAGCCCGCTGAAGGTGTATACTTCGTATGCCCCTCATTCATTGATTGTAACGCGGCATCTAAAATATGCTGCGGGGTATTAAAGTCAGGTTCACCAGCGCCTAAGCCGATCACATCTTCCCCTTGTTCCTTTAATTCCTTTGCTTTTGCAGTAATTGCTAATGTTGTCGAAGGTGTAAGTGCCTTCACACGGTTTGCTAGTTCCACTACCATACCAATTCCTCCAATTTCCATCACTTCTATAGGTTTTCAATTTTCTTTAGCCATTCACCTGTGTCAAAGTGAACATAGTAATAATTTATTAAATTATTGTCAGAACGATAATAAATTTCCCACAAGGGGATATTTTTTTCCATGCCAAGTCGTACTGAAATAATCTTTTTAGGACTTTTTTCTTGTAAAAGTTTTTGAATTGCTTCCTCTTTTGAAAGGCCATCCTTCGCTTTCTTTACGAAAACTTGCTTACTTTTTTCTGGAATCCAAACGATGATTTTTTCACCCTTCATACTTTTCCCCTCAATGACATTAACCGTTTCTATGCCATTATAAATATGAAAATCCTCAATTTCCTTCAAAGATATTTCCTTGTTGGCTAGTGCGACAGCTTTTTTCTCTGCAGCGTTAACAGGATCCACAGATTTGAAATATACATTAGTTAATAAACCAACAACCACTAATACAAATAAAACGCTAAATATAATCCACTTTTTCATTAAACAATCACTTCTTTATGTACGATAAATGGTAAAAATCGCTGTATTTTTATTTTCTTGATCCAGAGCAAGTCCGAACATAAGATCTTTTTGCTTCAGTGTCCGATTAAGGGAATCAACAATTTTATACAAATCCGGACTGTGCTGGATTTTTACAGTTGATAAAACTTCAATTTTACTTTCCATTCTTTTTCCTCCAATATCTACCTATTCCTCTATAATTTTTGATAAATCTTATCCATTATTATAACAGGTAGAAGTAAAAAGAGGGCCTGTGATTTTATTAATTTTTCTAATTTTTCCTTATTCCTCTTCTTCGATTGGGATTGTTATGACTTCATAGTTTGAATCTGTGAATTTAATCGTTACGGTACCATGTTTTTTTGTTGAATAGATTTCAGACCAAGTTTCATGGAGGTCAATGAGTATATCTGGGTCAGGCTGCTCTGCTTCAGGTGGAAAGAGAATCGAAATTTGCGGATTTAAATACTGGATTAGCTTCTCTGATAAAGAGTCCTCCGCCGCATAATTAGGAATCTTAAATACATTTATGTTTTCCAAATTCTTCTTCAAAAGAGTTTCCTCTGCACGCTGCGTGAAGGAAGTCATCAGGAAAATTCGGTGATTAAAAAAATCCAATGTAAAATCCATACCTTCATTGGGTTCATTTCCTATAAATTGAACCACTGCAGTCACTTCAGGAAGAATCTTTTCTTTTGTGCCCTGCTCCCAGGAGATAACTGTGGGTTTATTGGTTAAGTTTAGTTTTTTAGATATTTGGGCAGATAACCCCCGAGTTGTAATAATTTCTTTAATGCTAAACTTTGTTATTAACCTATTGATTTGCTTATCAGAAAGCTCCTGCTCGTTTTTAGTTAGAATTAGCTTTGATATTTCCTTTACATCATAAAGGTTTAGCCAGCCTTCTAATTCTGCATCTGTTTCCTTACCCCCGGCATTTACCAAGATATTCTCACCACTTGGACCTTGAATAAGGGTGGCTTCGCCTTTAGTAAGTCCTAAAAATGTAACAGCTAATTCATGATCCCTAATATTTAAGTCAATGTTTTCTATATTTGAAGTTGTTCTTGCTGCCTCTACCAACATAGAGGATAGGATGAATATGGACAATAATAATAGTAAGGTTCTCATGACACACCTCCAATAATATATAGGATGTGCAATTTACCAAATATTATCCTGTATAATAATCAGCCGCTCCCATTAATTGATGACCATGAATCATAACCAGGAGTCAATAATCTCAACTAAATCATCCATTCTACCTTTTTTTATAGGAACATTAGGAATGGATTTCAAAAAGGCCTTGCCATACTTGGTCGTTACAATCCTTTTGTCAAAGACAACAATAATCCCGCGGTCATTTTCTGTTCGAATGAGGCGTCCAAATCCTTGTTTAAATCTAAGTACCGCTTCTGGGAGTGAGTATTCTGAAAAGGCATTCCCCCCGCGTTTTTCGATTAATTGACACTTTGCCTCTGTCAACGGTTCATCTGGCGGACTAAATGGAAGCCTAACAATAACTAGGCAAGATAAATCCTCACCAGGGATATCTACCCCTTCCCAGAAGCTACTTGTCCCTAGCAATAAAGCCTTCTCATACCTTTGGAAATTCCGGGTTAGTCTTGTTCGACTCCCACTGGTTATCCCTTGAGCAATCATGGCATAGTCATGCAAAAAACCACTTTCTTTAATTAGTTCATAGGTTTTCTTTAACATGTCATGGGCAGTAAAGAGGAGAAGCATTCTTCCTTTGGTTGCCTCCGCTATGGTGATGATATGTTCAGTTATAGAAATAACATAATCCTCTAACGAAACTGTGTTTATTTCCGGAATGTCTTCAGGGATTAACAGTTGGACCTGCTGATTATATTGAAATGGCGAAGGAATGGTCAGTTGTATCGTTGAAACAGGATCAAGTCCAATTTCCTTCATAATATAGTCAAATGATTTATTCACGGTTAAAGTAGCAGACGTAAGGACTACCGCTTTTTTGAGTTCAAAAAATTGCTCCCTTAATTGGTCGGCCACAGACGCTGGCTGAGCTATAAAGGTAGTTACATTCTGCGGTGAACGAATATCTATTTCAATCCATTTTACATCACTCGTATGCTTAATAAAGGAATAAATAACTGTGTTTCTTAATTCCGTCAGTTCATTTAAAAAAGATTGAATCTCTTCCATTTTATTTTCTTGGGAACGGGTTAACGTATCACTTTCTCTTTTAATCCAGTCGAGTCGTTCAATAATGACTGAATGAAAATCTTTTAGTAAAAAGGCGAACCTTTCAGCACTATGGACTAGTGCCTTTTTTTCTTTTGCCTCATCTTGAAGAGAAAAGCGAACTTTGGCACGGTTGATTCCTTTTTTATTAGTAAGCTTAGCTTTCGCAAATAGAGCAATCAATTGAAAAAATTCATCTGTTTCAAAAGCAAGGTCAACATTTAGTTGATTTAACTTAGTGACTGGTGTTACCATCTCCGTTTTCTTAGGTATTGAAGCGATAAGGCGCTCCAAGTCATAAAAGAGCAGTTTTTGTTCATAAACACCAAATTGATTTAATAAGAGCCTGGTAGCCAAATAATCTAATGTATGGCCAAAAAACTGACTTGCCACTTTTTCAAATTGATGCCCCTCGTCAATAATCGTAAAAGAATAATCGGGCAAAATTGTCCCTTCGCCTTTAATATCACTTAAAAGCAAAGAATGATTGGTAATAATTATATCGGCGGATTGTGCTTTTCTTTTGGCATTCAAATAAAAATCTTTTTCCTGCCATGCTTGATTCTGCAAAAATAAAGCAGGTTCGTTCTTAATCTTATTCCAGAATAATTGACCGCCACTGGATAGGTTCAACTCATCCCGATCACCTGTCTCAGTTTCAATCAGCCAAACAAGAATTTGCATTTTGGTTAACCCTGTATCGTAATTATCATTATCATCTGACAGCGTTCGACTGAACTTTTCTAAACTAATATAATGGTTCCTTCCCTTTAAGAGAACAGTGTTCAGCTTAAAAGGAAGAATTTTAGCCAATATCGGGATTTCATTTTTTAGAATTTGTTCTTGTAACTGGATGGTATGCGTACTTACGACAATAGGAAGTCCCTTTTGTCTTGAAAAATAGGCAATCGGTAGCAGGTATCCAAGTGATTTTCCGACACCTGTTCCTGCTTCAATCAATGTATGCTTTTCCGTTTGAAAGGATTGATACACCGTATCCATCATCGTATATTGGCCTGACCTCATTTCAAAGGCTTCAAATGCATGGTTAACCAACCTGGTTTTTTCAACTTCACTTGCCGGAAATTGATATTCTTTACCCGAATTAGTTGTTGCTGTCTGTTCAGCTGGCCTTTTTATGGCAATTCCTTTAAAAATCTCGATGGACTCCGATAATTGTTCAAGTTTTTTCTCTTTGTTTACCAATAAGTCATCAATGAATTGTTGCAGGTCACTTTTAAGACCACCTGATAGATGAGAAAGCTGCTTTAGCGTTACTATTGGTAATGAGGTCAAACGATCTAAAAGAATCAAAAAAAGTTCAGCGGTCACCTGTGCATCACTATCCGCTTGGTGCGGGCGATCATGATTTAGATTTTCCTTCTCTGCTAAATCGGATAATTTATACCCATCAGCTGTCGGATAAAGTATTCTAGCCATTTCAACCGTATCAAGGACAGGGCCAAAGAACCCTTCCTGACCCGATTGGATTAATTCATCTTGAAGAAATGACAAGTCAAATAAAACATTATGTGCAACAAAATAAGCTCCATCCAGCAAAGTCATGACTTTTTCTGCTATTTCCGAAAATAGCGGCGCATCTTTCACCATGTCATCATTTAAACCGGTCAATTCTTCAATAAATATAGGAATGGATTTATTTGGATTGATTAATGACGAAAATTTTTCTGTGATTTTTCCATCTTCAATGACTACAGCAGCAAATTGGATGATTTTATCACCCTTTTTTGGAAGGTTTCCCGTTGTCTCCAAATCAATTACGACGAATTTATTTATCATTTCATTAACACCCCAAACCTTCGTTCATTAAAACGGTATCACATTATCTTTAAAAGAAAAAGTATATACGATAAGAGCTTCCGACTCTACTAATAAGTTTACGCTTATTTTTATGTATATTATATAGAACTTCCGTTAAAAAAGAAAAATCCCCGGAAATGGGGATTACATAATTGTGAGTGCCGGTTCTTTATTGATCAGTTCTTTTATACGATTGTCTTCATCCATTATCGCTACTTTAGGTGTATGTGTTGCTGCCTTTTCTTCAGCAACTAGCGCATAAGAAATGATAATGACGATATCACCTTTTTGAACCAATCGGGCAGCTGCACCATTTAAACAAATAACACCACTGCCTCTTTCGCCAGGAATAATGTAAGTCTCTAGCCGCGCACCATTATTATTGTTAACAATTTGCACTTTTTCATTTGCAATCATTCCAACTGCATCTAATAAGTCTTCATCAATAGTGATACTGCCTACATAGTTTAGATTAGCCTCAGTAACTGTTGCACGATGGATTTTTCCATTCATCATGTTGCGAAACATTTTATTCCTCCTCCGACCTCTTTTTTTATCTACCTATATTCGTAATATAATTATCTATTAATCGTACCTTCGTAAATTTTACAGCTAGTGCAATAATAATTGTACCCTCTAATGTTTCCAATGGCTTTAATTGTGGATAGGAGTAAATTTGAACATAATCAATTGTACCCGTTGATTCATTGGTAATCATCTTACTAATCATACCAATTAAATTGGCAGGATTTCGTTCACCTTGCTTAATTGCTGCCTCTGCTGCTTGAAGGCTGCGATACAATACAGGTGCTTCTTGTCTTTCCATAGGCAGAAGATTAACATTCCGAGAACTCTTAGCAAGTCCGTCGTTTTCACGAACGATATCTACTGGAATAAGTTCTACAGGAATATTAAAATCTGATACTAACCCTTCAAGTACCGCCACCTGTTGGGCATCTTTTTTTCCGAAATAAGCTCTTGTTGGTTTGATGATATTAAAGAGCTTGGTAATGACTGTTGCTACACCATCAAAATGGCCAGGGCGGGATTTCCCGCATAAAACATCTGTTCGATCCTGGACGGTAACTTTGACTGAAGATTCGTTTGGATACATTTCTCCAACCGATGGATGAAAAAGAAAATCGACCCTTTCACTTTCAGCTAAGGCACGATCACGTTCAAAATCACGTGGATATTCCGCATAATCCTCTTTTGGCCCAAACTGTAATGGGTTCACGAAAATACTTAGGACAACGATATCATTATCTTTTCTTGCTTTATTTAATAATGTTAGATGTCCTTCATGCAGAAATCCCATCGTTGGTACAAAACCAATCGATTTTTCTTGTAACTTCAGGTTATTCATTATCGTCTGCATTTCCTTAATGGTTGTGATAACCTTCATTTCGTACCTCCATAAAGCCCTTTCAGCTCCTGTTCCTTCATTGTGAATGAATGTTTATCTTCAGGAAACCGTTCATTTTTAACGTCAGCTGCATAGGCTTGAATTGATTCAATCATAAATGGGTTGACAGCATGGTATTGTTTAACGAACTTTGGTACTCGATTAACGCCATAGCCTAGAATATCATGATAGACGAGAACTTGCCCATCGACCGCAACCCCTGCCCCAATCCCGATAACTGGAATGGAAATGGTTTGTGCTACTTCCTCTGCTAGTTGTTTTGGGACACATTCCAGAACGATTGCAAATGCACCGGCTTCTTCACATTTCTTAGCATCTTCGATCAATTTCCTTGCAGCCTGGACATCTTTCCCTTGTACTTTATACCCACCCAAAACACCCACTGATTGAGGGGTTAATCCCAAATGGGAACAAACAGGAATTCCGGCTCTAGTAAGCGCGGTAATTTTTTCAATAACATCATCTGCCCCTTCTAGTTTAACCGCATGTGCTCCTGTTTCTTGAATGAGTCTTGCAGCGTTTAATAAGGTATCTCGAATGGACAAATGATAAGTTAGAAACGGCATATCTACGAGAATAAATGTATCTTTTGCTCCGCGTTTTACAGCTTTTGTATGATGGATCATGTCATCAAGCGTTACGGGTATCGTTGAATCATAGCCTAGGACTACCATCCCAAGTGAGTCTCCCACCAATATAACGTCAACTCCCCCCTCTTCAGCCTGTTTAGCTGACGGGTAATCATACGCGGTTAACATGACGATTTTTTCATTATTCTCCTTCATTTTCAAGAAATCTGTTGTTTGCTTCATCAACTTTCCCTCCTTTAATATGGGAGAGGGGATAAAAAGATATCGAAGAGCAAATAAAAAAGATCCTTCTGAAGGCAGAGGATCCCGGTTACTCTTTAACATGCTTCATCCCTCTGTCCCGGTCCGCATTACGGATCTAGGCAGAAACCTTTTTAATTGTAGTTTCATAAAGGTGCAGTTCTCAGTGGATACTGCCCATTGGAATGAATTATAACAAATTTCACGAAAAGTTCAAGCTTTTAAATTTCAATATCCGCAGAATAGATATGGTGAATTGTTCCAGTCCTATCCTCTAACTGCAGCACTCCATCATTGGTTATTCCTAGTGCTTTTCCTTCAATCGTATTGTTCAGTGTTCTAGCTTTTATGTATTTGCCGATACTGCCGGCGTATCCCTCCCATAATATTTTTATCGGAAGAAAACCTTGGTCTAGATACAGCGTATATAATTTTTCAAACTCTTTGAAAATAGTCCTAATCAACTCTGCTCTAGAAAGAGTTTCTCCTTCCTCTATAAAAAGGGAAGTGGCTATCTCTTGAAGTTCAAGCGGGAAATCTTCTTTCTTCTGATTCACATTTATACCAATTCCGATAATAATTGAATGAATTCGGTCCGCTTCGGCTTGTAATTCCGTTAATATTCCCGTTACTTTCTTTCCGTTAATAAGAATATCATTGGGCCATTTTATTTCCGGGATAAGATCTGTCATTTCTTCAATCGCCTGCACAATTGCAACTGCTGCGAGCAAGGTCAATTGTGGGGCATTGCTTAGGGGTATGTTCGGACGTAAAATCATACTCATCCAAATACCGGTATATTTAGGTGAATGCCATTTACGGGCCATTCTACCCCTGCCTGACATTTGCTCTTCGGCAATGATGACTGTGCCTTCAGGGGCATTTTCTGAAGCATAGTGATGGGCAATCTTTTGGGTAGACTCCACACTTTCTACATAATGAATATTTCTCCCTATAAAGTTAGTTGTTAAGCCAAGCCTTACCTCATCAGCTGTAACTTTTTCAGGAGTTTTTAGAATCCGGTAACCCTTGTTTCTAACTGCTTCTAATTCAAAGCCTTCCTTTCTCAATTCCTCTATATGCTTCCAGACTGCCGTCCTTGAGCAGCCAATGATTTCTGCTAGATGCTGACCTGACAAAAAGGCGTCCCCCGCAGTTGTAAAGGCATCAAGTAATTCTTTTCTTATTTCTGATTGCACTTAATTAGCCACTCCTTGATTTTTTCTATGTCGTTCTCTAGTTTTCCGGCTAAGATATTTTCTTCAATGGTTAAAAGCGTCTCCTTAAGCCATGGTCCACCACTTTTATTGAACCAGGTCATAACATCATTTCCAGTCACATTCATTTCGGAACGTTCTTTTATCGGCAGGTTTTCATACAACTTTAGCCAATATTCAATTGATTCTGCTTCGTTGTTTCCATTAATAACTTGGTAAAGCTTTTCTGTTGAAAGAATATGATCACGACCAGCACTGTATAGGTCATATATGGACCAATCTTGTTCAAGCCTCTTGGAAAGAAAATGGACAACTAGCTGAATTTCTCGGATGTCCTTCAGTGCAAGCCGCCATTCTTTTAGAAATAACTCAATCTCTTTTTGCTGTAAATTTAGACAATAAATTAATAGTGACCACATTTCATTTTTATTAAGATTCGTACTATTAAAGCGAATTAATTTCTCTAATTGCTGCCTCTGCTCCTTCAAGTCGGGTAAAAAAGAATGAATGTTTGCATCAAGAAGAAGCTTTAACGCATTATTCTTATTTTTTCCAATTAGAAGTTTCTCAAACTCCGCTCTTTTTCTCTCCACTGCAATGTTATCAAGCAAATGAGCAAGCCTTGTTAGTGCTTGAATTGTTTCGTCTTCGATTTGAAATGAGAGTTGACTTACAAACCTAACTGCTCTCATCATTCTTAAGGCATCTTCTTGGAATCGGTCATTCGGACTTCCCACGGTTTGAATGATTCTTTCTTTAATCGCGTTAAATCCATTAAATGGGTCAATTAATTTTCTGTTTCTGTCCATTGCGATGGCATTCATCGTAAAATCTCTGCGTTGTAGGTCTTCTTTTAAGTTGCGGATAAAGGAAACCTCTTTAGGTCTTCGATAATCTTGATATTCTGATTCAGTTCTAAACGTGGTAATTTCATACTCTCCATTGTTAACAAGGACCAGAACAGTACCATGTTCAATTCCAATATCGACTGTTTTTGGAAAAATCCGTTTCACCTCATTAGGTGTGGCACTTGTTGCAATATCAACGTCATTAATCTCTCTATTTAACAGAAAATCTCTAACAGAGCCGCCAACAAAGTAGGCTTCAAAACCTGCATCCTCCAGCTCTTTTAATACCGGACTTGCAGCTACAAATGGGTCTATCATTTACTTCACCTTAATTCAGTAAATTAAAATATATTTGTTCATATTGTTCCACGATTTGGTCAGCATTAAATTTTGTTTTTGCTGTCACTATCGAATGATTGGAAAATTGTTGATGAATATTCTTATTATTTAAAACAGCAAGGGCTTTACTGGAAATATCCTCGATATTTCCAACTTCACAAATAAATCCATTCACTCCGTGATTAATAACCTCTGGCAGACCGCCAACATTCGTACCGACACATGGAACTCCACATGCCATCGCCTCTAACGCAACAAGACCAAAGCTTTCTTTTTCCGATAATAGAAGCATTAAATCACTGATAGAGTACAATTCCTCTAGACTCTCTTGTTTCCCAAGGAAAATGACCTGACTATCTAACCCCAACTTTCTTACAAGTTTACAGACGATAGTCATTTCTGGACCATCACCAACCAACAGTAATTTAGCCGGCATGACAGATGCAATCTTTGCAAAGGATTTAACTACATCTTGGACCCGTTTTACCGGACGGAAATTAGAAACGTGAATTATTACTTTTTCATCTTCTCTGATTTCAAATTCTGCCTTTAAAGCCTGTGCATCACTTTTTTGATAAATGCGGTCATCAATAAAGTTATAAACTGTTTCGATTTGTTTATCAGGATTGATCAATTCATAAGTCTGGTCCACTAGTGCTTTGGATACACCTGTAACAGCATCTGATTTTTCAATCCCAAATTTAATTGCATCTGTCAAAGATGGATCATACCCTAAAACGGTTATGTCTGTACCATGTAAGGTCGTGACGATTTTTATATCCCGATTGCACATTTGCTTTGCTAATATTGCACATACCGCGTGAGGAATCGCATAATGGACATGAAGCAAATCTAACTTTTCACGATTCGCTACTTCCGCCATTTTACTTGCTAAAGCAATATCGTAAGGTGGATACTGAAATACTGAATATTGATTTACTTCAACCTGATGATAATAGATATTATGATACATTTTATTTAATCGAAAAGGGATACTTGAAGAGATGAAATGTATTTCATGTCCCTTTTCAGCCAGCATTTTCCCTAATTCCGTCGCAACCACACCTGAACCACCAACTGTCGGATAGCAAGTAATTCCAATTTTAAGTTTCCTCATGTTTATTCTCCTATCAAATCACGATCCAAAAGGATTGGAACTTTCGTTTTGAACCCTTCAGCAAATGTAACACCAACTTGCTTGCCAAACATTCTTTCCCTTGATTCAACGGTTTCAATATACCCATTTACAAGCGGGGTGCTAATGCTGACTTCCGTTTGCTCAAATTGACTCTTGTACGCCCTTAATGCTTGGAGTTTTTTATCCATATATTCAGTGGTATCAATGATAAAATCTGGTTTATGAAAGCCATTAATCATATAAAAATAAACTCTTTCAACCCGGTGGGCAGGATCATTTCCTTCTGTGACATATTTTCTTATCGCAGAAGAAAATACTGCCTCCTCCACTAAAACAGCACAATTCCCATGGTCCGGGTGGCGGTCTTCAAAATAAGGCGCAAACACAATCCGAGGCTTGTATGTTCTAATAACCTTAACAATCTCTCTTATGTATTGGTCTTTAAGATATAATCCCCTATCAGGTAAAGACAGTGATGTTCTCATCGATACCTTAAGTATTGCTGCAGCATGTGAGGCCTCCTCTTTTCTTAAGGTAGTATTTCCATTGGAAGAAAGTTCGGCATCTGTTAGGTCACAGATACCGACTAGCTTCCCTTCTGATGTCAACCTTGCAATCGTTCCCCCCATGCCAATCTCGACATCGTCTGGATGGGCACCGAATGCAAGGGCATGAAGGCGCTGATTATTCATTCATTCCACCATTCTCTTTAACGATATTTCTCCACTCAATAAGTCCAAGCTCTAAGCCTCTAATTAATAATTCTGCCGTTCCCATATTTGTGGCAAGTGGAATGGAATACACATCACATAATCTAACCAATGCTGTTACATCAGGTTCATGCGGCTGTGAGGTTAATGGGTCACGGAAGAAGAAAACAGCGTCCATTTGATTTTGGGCAACCAATGCACCGATTTGCTGGTCACCGCCAAGTGGTCCAGATTGAAAACGAGTAATACTGAGACCAGTTGCTTCACTAATTCTCTGTCCGGTTGTTCCTGTTGCGAATAATGTATGCTTTGCAAAGATATTTTGATATGCAGTCGCAAACTGAACCAAATCATTCTTCTTTTGATCATGAGCTATTAGAGCGATATTCATATAATTACTCCCTATTCTAAAATATTTTCAAGTCCATAAACAAACGTATTTTGTGTCATCACAGACTCTACTGCCACTTTTACACCCGACATAAAAGAGCCACGATGATATGAATCATGCCTGATTGTTAGTGTTTGACCATCAGAACCAAATAACACTTGTTGATGTGCGACTAGTCCGGGTAAGCGAACCGAGTGAATATGCATGCCGTTGAAAGTTGCCCCTCGCGCCCCTTGGATAGTTTCTTTTTCATTTGGGTGGCCTTGGCTTTTTTCCTCTCGAACAGCTGAAATCATTTCAGCTGTTTTTACAGCTGTCCCAGAAGGAGCATCTAGTTTCTGGTCGTGATGCAATTCAATAATTTCAATATCATTAAAATATTTCGCAGCCATTTGTGAAAATTTCATCATTAACACCGCACCAATAGCAAAATTAGGTGCAATAATACATCCTAGTTGTTTTTCCTGACAAATCCGTTCTAATTCTTCTAAATCAGTTGTTGTAAAACCAGTGGTTCCAACCACAGGACGCACATTGTAGGCAAGTGCAGTCTTTGCATGGTGCATGCCTACTTCTGGTGTAGTAAGGTCAATTAGTACATCCGCATGAACATTTTGCAGACATGTTTCGATATTTGAATAAACAGGTACATTATGTATTGAATGAAAGCCTTCCAAATCGCTAAGCATCATTCCATCATATTTATGATCGACTACAGCTGAAAGTTCAAAATGATCCTGATTGGTTACCAATTTTACTGCTTCACTACCCATTCGGCCACGGGGACCAGCGATGATAATTTTAATTTGTTCCACAATCCTCACTCCATTTTTTCATCATTAATTCTTGTCCAACGATTTTTATCCCTAGTCTTAAATTTTTCCATTACATAATCATGTGCATCTTCTAAGCTGATATTTAAAGAGTTTGCAAAACAAATTAAAACAAATAAGAGATCACCAAGTTCTTCCTCAATGGCCTTTTCAGTTTCACTTGTTTTTTTGGGTTTCTCGCCATAATAATGGTTTATTTCTCGAGCAAATTCCCCTAGTTCCTCTGTAAGTCTTGCTAGCATTGACAGCGGACTGAAATACCCCTCTTTAAATTGACTAATGTACAAATCCACTTCATGTTGAAGGTCTTTCATCGTCTTTTCTTTGGACATGGATTTCACCTCATTAATCAGACTGATAATTATATTCATATCTTTATCCAATGTTTATGTTAGCTAAATTAACGATGATTTACAAATATTTTCACTAATAACCTGCTCTTTTTAACTACTGATTGCTCTAGCATTTTTAATTCGATATAATAAAAACCGCCATATAAGAGAATTTATGGCAGAGGGGGATTATTAATGTTATATGGTCTTAAGGTTAAAAACATATTATTTATCCTATTAGGAGCGGCAATTATGTCGTTTGGCCTAGTCAATTTTAATATGCAAAACAAACTGGCAGAAGGCGGTTTCACAGGTATCGCACTCCTATTTTATTTCTTGTTCAAATGGGATCCATCCTATACGAATTTAATTTTAAATATTCCTCTTTTTTTTATTGGATGGAAATTGTTAGGACGCAATACATTTTTATATACAATAATAGGAACAGTCGGTGTATCCATTTTTTTATGGATATTTCAACGCTATTCAATTGATATGCCACTTCAAAGTGATTTAACATTGGCCGCATTATTTGCCGGAGTTCTTACAGGGATTGGTTTGGGAGTGATTTTCCGCTTTGGAGGAACAACTGGAGGAGTCGATATTATCGCCAGACTTGTTCAAAAATATGCAGGCTGGAATATGGGGAAAACAATGTTCATGTTTGATGCGTGTGTAATTGCCATATCTTTGGTTACATACTTAAATTATAAACAGGCCATGTATACACTAGTTGCTGTGTTTATTGGTGCGAGAGTCATTGACTTCATTTTAGAGGGTGCTTATTCAGCACGTGGAGCGATGATCATTTCGGAAAAGAACGAACAAATTGCCGCTAAGATCATGGAAGAAATGGACCGAGGAGTAACGGCCCTAAGAGGATATGGCTCATACACTAAAAGTGAGCGTGATGTCTTATATTGTGTTGTCGCCAAAAATGAAATAGTCCGTTTAAAAAATGTCATAACTTCAGTAGACCCCCATGCGTTTGTTTCCATCACGATTGTCCATGACGTCCATGGAGAAGGTTTCACATTGGATGAAAATAAAATGCCGTTAATAGACTAAAGAAGCAATGTCCGCCTTGGACATTGCTTTTTTAGTCAATCTTTTAAGTCTCTCGATCGGTCTTTTTCCATGTTCTTATCACCTTGATATTTTCTCCAGCCAACGTAGGACAAGGTCATAATGATTATACTTCCCGTCGAGATAATAACCCACCAAATGTTTGGATCCGCCTCATCCTCCTCCATATTAGAGAATAGATTAGTTAAATCCGAATCAAGTTTATCCAATTCCTGTTGACTTTTTGAATCATTTACCACTTGGGAACGATATTCATTAATAAAATCAATCCGTGCGTCTAGTTTTTGAACATTTTCTACAGACACATCAATTTTCATACTAGGATAGATTACGTTATATAAGGACAAAAAGGAATTAAAGTTTGAATGAAAATGACCGGTATCACCCTTAATGGCAGCATCTTTAGCTTGATGAAATGCCGTCATAATTTGATCTTCCATTTCAACCCACAATGGTCGATGACTTGTTGCAATAGCATCAATGACAAGGCGAAATTTGACTAATTTATTTATTCGTTCCTCATATTTCATGTTGGAACTAACTGCTGCTTCCACTGCTTCATCATGGGAGGTGTTAATTATTCTTACCTCATCCATTGTTAATGGCTGTTCATGACCGGTTATGCTCGTGAACTGGTCAGAAAAGTAATCCAACAGTCTTTTTGCATCATCATATCTATGAAACTTTACCATTTGGAGAGCTTCATCTGAAATATCATCAAGCTTCTCCATTGGCGATTGTTGTTCAGCATTTACAGTTATGGGAGTAAGCATCATGATAATTGCAAAGAAAAATATCCATTTGTTTTTCAATCCTTGTCCCCCCTTTCATTACTAATAAAATGTATGTAGGGGTGGACAAGGTTAGACCAGCTAAGATTATTTTATTTCAAGTTTGAACCGTTTGGATCGAATTGAAAAATAATAGGCAATACCAATGGAAAGTATTGAAAGCCAAAATGTGAAATAGCCGATTTGTGGTGTGTAGCGATCGAGCATGGAATAGCTCGGCATCATGAAAAACACATAATCAATTACGTCATTATGTAGTGTCCAAATAGCTGTTACAATTAAATGCCACCATTTAAATCGATAAAATGGTGCATAAAGAATACCTTGTACAGCCATGGCAAAATGGGACAAAATTAACATATAACCAACAGGATCTAGTTCTCCTTGGACAAAATAGACAAGGATGTTCATTACCACTGCCCAAATCCCATATTTAAAAAGAGTAACAATGGCAAGTGCCTCAATTAATGGCCAATTTTTCCGCAATAGGAAAGCGAGCAGCACAAACACAAAAAATAAACTAGCCGTTGGACTGTCTGGAACAAACGGAAGAAAAATAGCAGGTGTTTCCTTTAGCTGCCAACCATACCAATAGTATCCATAGATGGTTCCGAAAATATTAACAATTAATAACAGCATCATAATTGATCGATGAGCTAAGAGAGGATAAATCCAACGCACGTATACTCCCCTTTCATAAACTTAATTTTTTTCAATGAATAAAAAAGCTGACGATCTTCGTCAGCTTTTCAATATTCCGATTATTACTTACCCAGGTTTGCTATGAATTCAGAAAGTGTTTTAAGTTCCTCATCTGTACCTTTAAAGATCCCAGCAGGCATTTTTCCGCCTTTACCTTCTTTAGCAATCTTAGCAACTTCAGCAGCGGATAATCCAGTACCTACTAAAGCAGGTGCACCAGCACCACCTGAAAGATTTTCACCATGACAAGTAATACATGTATTAGCGCTAGCTATTTTATAGCCATCACTTGCTTTATCAATATCAACTTTAGCGACAATTTTACCTTGACGTTCGGCCTGAGCCCAGTCATGTGTCGAAACAGATTCCCATGTTAAAAACACAATCGCTGCTAATGACAACAGCATAAAGCCAGTTGCAAGCGGGCGTTTCATCGGACGTCGTTCTGGTCCACGATCAAGGAACGGTGCCAGCAATAAACCTCCAAATGCGAGTCCCGGCATAATCATTGCTCCGATAACTGTGTATGGTCCGGATGCATATGAATATTTCAGTAATTGATACAAAAATAAGAAATACCAGTCTGGTAATGGAATATACCCAGTATCAGTTGGATCCGCTATCCTTTCAAGCGGAGCCGGATGAGCAACTGTTAAACATAAAAAGCCGACAAGAAATACGGCTCCTATCATCCATTCTTTCAAAAGGAAGTTAGGCCAAAACGCCTCTGTTTTACCAGGGTATTCAGAGTAATCTTTCGGAATCATTTTTTTACGTTCTGATGGTGCTAAAACACGTGAATCACCAACGAACTTTAAACCTTTACCGCGATGCATCGAGAAATCCCCCTCCTTTTTCCGTAGTTAGTAAAAACACTTGCGATAACAAACTAAAGCAATGATTATAGTGGTCCGGAAATACCTTGTTTACGAATCATTAAGAAGTGAGCTCCCATTAATCCAAGCAATGCACCTGGTAAGAAGAACACATGAATCGCAAAGAAGCGGGTTAATGTTTGAGCACCAACAATGTGTTCATGTCCAGCAAGTAAAACCTTAACCTGAGTGCCGATAAATGGTGTCGCTTCGGCAATCTGCAGACCTACTTTTGTTGCGAATAACGCTTTCATATCCCAAGGTAATAGGTAACCTGTAAACCCTAAACCAAGCATGACGAAGAAAATAAGTACCCCGACAACCCAGTTTAATTCACGAGGTTTTTTGTAGGCACCTTGGAAAAAGACGCGTAGCGTATGTAAAAACATCATGACAAGCACTAAACTTGCACCCCAGTGATGCATTCCACGTACAATTTGGCCAAAAGCAACTTCATTTTGAAGATAATACACTGATTCCCATGCGTTTTTAATATCTGGTACATAATACATGGTTAGAAACATACCAGAAAGAATCTGAATAACTGTTACAAAGAATGTAAGACCTCCAAAGCAGTATACAAACGCCGAAAAGTGATGCGCTGGATTTACATGCTCAGGTACTTCATGGTCTGCGATATCGCGCCACAAAGGCGTAATATCTAAACGTTCATCTACCCAATCGTAAATTTTGTTTAACAATGATTACGCCTCCTTTCGTGGTTTTGCTTTACCTAAATAAAGAAACCCGTCTTTTTCCTTAAATGGATATACATCAAGTGGTGCTAATGGTGGTGTTCCTGCAATGTTTTGACCATTTTTCTCGTAGCGGCCATAATGGCATGGACAGAAGAACTGACCTGGGTGTTCCTTGTCAGTATTCCAGTTAACCGTACAGCCTAAATGTTTACAAGTAGGTGAAAGCGCTACAATCTTGCCTGCATCATCCTTATAAACCCAAGCAGTATTTGTAACTTCTGATTCATACCAGGCATCCTTTTGTTTAAAGGTAAAATCTACCCGAACTGGCTCGTCCGTAATATCAGCAACCTTTTGCTTTGTTGCAATAAAATCCCCGCCCTCATCAGCCTTTAATACGGGATCAACTGCAAAACGTACCATTGGCATTAACATTCCAGCTGCCATGAAACCGCCTACACCTGTTAATGTGTAGCTTAAAAACTGACGTCTTGAAACGCGTTGCTTACTCATGCTTCTCCCCCCTCTATTCACGAAGTTAAGTCCAACGGACACAAATTTAACACATATAAAACTAGGACATAACAATGATATATCAATCTTCAAGTTAGGTCAATATCATACTATTTTAAAAACATGTTTTCTAGAGTGTTTTACTCACTTTCATGCCATTTTTGCGTAAACAGACCTAGGAGTTGCTTTACTTGACTATCAATAATCGCCACTTTTTGCGAATCGTTCATATGCTCAAGCGGAATCGCCGGGAGCCAAATTAACGTTCCATTTAGGTCTTTTTCACGATCTCTCCAATCAATATCAGATGTAATGTAAAAAATGTGATGAATCTCCTCCTTTACTAGGCTAGCTTCCCAATCTTTCAAATCACTTAAGATAACTTCCTCATTTTTGGAATTTAGATATGTAAATGGCGGGAATAATATTAATCTTCCCGTAAATTGCCTCTCTAAATACCCTGTTAATAAATTAATAAACTCAAGCGCTGCCGCTGACTGCTTCATATCATCCCCCATAGAAACTGAAAATAACGGGATCACAGCAGTGTCTACATACTCTTTGGCATTTAAATACGTCTCGATATCTTGAGGTGTCCACTTCATATCATCGCACCAGCCTTTAATTTCACTACTAATATAATATCATTTTCTCCATAAACAATAAATGATAAAGGGATTTATTTAGAAAGATTGTTCCTATAATGATGTAAAAACAAAAGGAAGCTGCTTATCGCAAACTTCCTTTTTCTTCAAGGGTTTTCAGTGTATTTAATTTTTGTGTTAAAGCTAGGAATTCTTTTCGATCTTGTTTATCTAATGCCTCATCGATCAATTGAAGAATTTTTTCACGTTGAAAGTGATCGATGCTGTGCTGCAACAATTGTTCTGCAACGATCCCATCTTTTTCATTCACTTGCAAATGTTTAGGAACGTATAAATTTTCTTCTAGAACCGCAGCATACTGGTGTGCTTGATTGGCAGCATGAAAGTTTAATTGGATAAAAATATCCTCGTCTCGATTTAACCGAATATCATGAAAGGATTTTTCTGCGTCCGTGGTCATCACATTTTCTTTATAAAAACGAAACGGCACTTTATCAACGCAATGGGTAGACATAATCAAACCTCTCGGACAATACTGTGCTTGCTCAACAAAATGAACCTTTTCCATTAGTTGATCGTGGCTCATTAGATAGTTGAGGATCCATACACATTCTCTTCTCTTTAATTGATAATGATTTAGAAACCAGCGAATAAAGTCCTTCTTCTCGTTGACAGAAACAGGGGTTGCCATGTTAGTTTCCCTCCTCTGCAGAATCAGCTTTTTTTAATCTTTCAACCCTGTAAGACGTTCAAGTAAATCCATATACTCGACGTTTGTTGGATCTTCAATAAGTAGTTGTTTAAAAATTTCGGCAGCTTGGGTGGTTTTTCCTTCTTCAATCAAAAAATAACCGTAATCATTTAAAAACGTTTCATTTTTCTTAAAAAAAGTATATGCACTTTCATATTTGTCTAATGCGTAAGAAAATTCCTCTAACTTTTCAAAGCTACGTGCAGAATCCCATAAAAGCTGCGGTTCTTCATCTTCCTTAATATCAAGCTCGGAAATTAACTCAATGATATCCTCATATCTTTCTTGGAGAAAAAAGAGCTTATTTAATGTTAGTGCCGCTTCTGCAAATCCCGGGTCAAGGGCAAGTGCCTCACGAAAATACTTTTCTCCTTCCTCCACTTTCCCTAATTTAATGGCAATTTTCCCGCCAAAGTAAAATAACTCTTTATTAAATTCATCTTGTTTTATGCCTTCTTGAATGGTGAGTAAACTATTCTCAAGCTCTTCCTCCCGTTCATAAGCTAACGCAAGATGTAAATAAAGTGAATGATATTCAGGGTCAAGCTCTTTTAATTCAATAAACTTTTCTATGGCAGTTCGATTATAACCTGCCTGCAATGCTGTAAATGCGTATCCGAATAATGTGTTAATTTCCAATTTTTCATTTATTGCCTTATCGTAATAAACCAGGGCTTCCTCAAACATTCCAGATGCACTTAATAGATCTGCAATCCGTTGGTCAATATTTACTCCTGCTATTTCATTTACTTCTTTTAAAACCTTTTCATACGCATCTAATGCCTTGGTTATTTCACCTTGTTCACTGTAAAGTTCACCTAAAGCAAAATCTATGATTACTTCATCCGGCAATAACTCCTTTGCCTTTAGAAGTTTCCGTTCACAAACCTCATATAAACCCTGAACCTGATATAAATCCGCTAACAATAGTAATGATTGGCCAAAGTTTGCATCATGTTCTGAGATCCTTTCAAGAACAAGTATCGCTTCTTCATCCTCCCCGGCCTCAACTAATATTTCACCTAGCAGTACAAGGAGTTCACCTTCCTCAGGAAATATCACAAGTAAATTTTCAATTAATGCTTTAGCCTCATCCAGAAAACCATATTGATACAGTTCTTCTCCAAGCAGGAATTTTTCATCTGGCTTTCCGCTGTGTAATACATCATTATATTCATTTAAGGCTTCCTTATGTTGGCCATTTTCTAACATGTTAATAATTTTATTAACTCTTTCCATTGACACTTACCTCTCGTTCTCCTAGATAGACAGAGAAAAAAATGAGGGGGTTCTCACCCGAACAAATTCTCCATTTCCAGGTTTAAATATTACGTTTTCCCCTGCACGTACCACCGTCCCCTTATGGACAGTCACCATGAGTCTATCACTATGATAATGAAATAAATTCAATTCATCAATATTCATGATCTCATTTGATTTTGAGTATAGATTATAACTTACCTCAGTACCACTCATTAAACTTGCTTTTTGTGGGTATAATCCGATTTTATTTAATACAGGAATAGTCAATGGGTGATTTTCTTCAATTTCCTCGTAAAGAGCAGGGATGTTTTCTCTTTTCATGATACTATTCCATTTCGACAAAACACTCTTCACTTCCTTCTTCTGGAGGGAAGAAATTATTGGAATTAACGGACTGTTAAACGGAAACATGGCTTCTCTTATCCAGCCCCAAGGTATTTTTTCCAATTCGTGAACGTTTTGCAGATCCACAAAAATTGCTGATATTTTTTCTTTCTTACATTTCCTAATAAACGATTGGGTTATCAAGCGAATCGGTATTCTTACCCCAATCAAATAGTCAATTGGACTGCTTAAGAGACCTGTTTTTAATGCGGTGATTTTTGATGTTAACTCATTTTCGTAGGAAACATTAACATAGGTAAATAAGGTGGTACACCCTTTCATCAATAATTCCTCGATTAGGCATTTTTTTAGTTCTTGAAAGGATTTCATTTGTGGAATCGTTGAGTTAAAAAGGACATATGTCGGGGTCATTATATATGGACCTGCATTCATTTTTATCAGCTGATAATGACTAAAATGTGAATCAATTTTATCAATGCGATTTTTGGAAATTAATAGCGAACATGTTTTCAATTGCTTGTCTTTAAGAAGATTGGCATTTTCAATGATATACATCGTCCACCACCCTGTTTTTTCTAACTTGCTTCTACTTTTCTTCTTAGTACAAGCTATGCGAAAAATCTAAAAACTATGACATTCTTAAAAATCTATTTCGTTTTTAAACTTGGTTGTTGATTTGTGCTCCAGGCGCTTCGCTTTCCGCGGGCGTGCCGGGGAGCCTCCTCGGCGCTAAAGCGG
>NZ_BCUX01000056.1 GCF_001591445.1 Neobacillus drentensis NBRC 102427
CTAGACAATTTTCAAAGTCAAAATTTCTTATCTTTCAAAAAAGACTTGTGTCGACGTGTGGACACAAGCCTTTTTCATTTCGGCAAGTCGTTTACTAAAAACACTTTCATGATTTCTGCAATTTGTTCAGAACTTAAGGGCTGATGATTTCTTTCCCAGTCTGAAACTAAGGCAATATACATTTTTAAAAGAAGAAAGCTCGACAGTTCTGTGTCGGTTGGCGGGATTGCCCCTTTGGCGATGGCCAGATCAATTTTCTTCTTTAAGTAGGCAATAATTTCATCCTCAACATGCTGAAGCATTTCCGAAACCGCTAAAGTCCCCATTTCGGTTTCCTCTTGAACCAGTTTAATCATCAGTTGGTGCTGTGAGCGAAATTCTAATAATCGGTATAACGCATGATGAACATTTTCTGTAAATGGTACATCCGGTTGGATGACCGCTTCCGCCTCCGCCATCATTTCCTTCACCAATGAAGAGATGATCTCTTCGAACAATTCTTCTTTATTTTTAAAAAATGTATAGATTGTTCCTTTTCCTACATTAGCAAGCTTTGCCACTTGATCCATTGTCGTCGCTTTATAGCCAAATAAGGAAAAGGACTTAGTTGCTGCCTCTACAATCATCTTTCTTCGATCGGTTGCCATATCAACCTCCGTTGACCATTTTAGTTTTTTGGTCACTTCTATTTTACTCAAATATACCATAAATTAAACTTCGCTTCAATTTCCGATATGAAAACATGCTAATAATCCCCATAAACGTTAACAAAATATACATTGTTTCCCAATAAATCATCTCCATATTTTTTATAAAATGTACTTGTGCTGTACATTTAGAAAGGAAGTGGCGTATGCCGTTTAAATCACGTATTAAATCAGATGAATTAAAGATACTGTCTTACTTAAACACACGAATGAATTTACTTGAAGATGACAAGCAGTATCTTTCAAACCTAAAAAAAGGGTTTGAGGGGGAAGTGATGTTTGACTTGTTAACTGAAAAGCTTCAGTGCAATTGTTTGGTCCTAAACGACTTGTTGCTTAAGGTTAACAATACCACCTTTCAAATCGATACATTGATCATCAAGGATGCACTTCACTTTTTCGAAGTGAAAAATTTTCAAGGCGATTATTATTATGAAGATAATGAACTTTACTCGAATAAGTCTGGTAATGAAGTTCTCAATCCACTCGGCCAAATCCAACGAGGCGAATCCTTGCTCCGAAAATTACTCCATAAACATGGTTTTAATTTCCCTATTACCGCTACTGTCGTTTTTATCAACCCCGAATTTACCCTTTATCAAGCCCCTAAAAACAAACCTATTATTTACCCGACACAAATTAATGGTTTTATGGAAAACTTTGATCGAGCTCCATCAAAATTAAATAGCAGGCACAGAAAGCTAGCAGAACTTTTAGTTTCACTGCATATTACCAAGTCTCCTTTTACCCAAGTACCCGCTTACGATTATCATTTGCTGAAGAAGGGAAATACCTGTTCCGTTTGCCATTCTTTTTCTATGATTGTCGAAGGAAGAATCTGCAGGTGCTTGAAATGCGGGCATGAAGAGTTAGTTGAAGCGGCTGTTTTGAGGAGTGTCGAGGAATTAAGGATCCTTTTTCCAGGCATCAAAATAACAACAAATATAGTTCGCGAATGGTGTAGGGTGGTTGAATCTAAAAAGAGAATTGGCAGGATTCTTGATAATAACTATAAAATTGTGGGTGTTCACCAGTGGGCATTTTATGAATGAAAACGGGGGTATATTCCTTTATTGTGATTATTTACTTACAGAAGAATTATCCCACTGACTTTGGTCAATGAAAGACATTTCCTTACCTTTTTTGGCGGGAAGTGTCCTTCATCGGCCTTATGAAAGACATTTCCTCCTCTTTTTTGGTGAGAAGTGTCCTTCATCGGCTTTTTTAAAGGATTACCCAATCTCTTTCTATTAATCCTTTTAGACACTATTTTTAACAGCCCAGCTTTATTATAAACCTTCTGCAGCATTTATTAAGTATGAACAAAAATAGCAGCATCAGGAATGATGCTGCTATTTTTGCTCAAGATTTAGAATTATTTTACAATTATTTCGTAAATATTGTTATACTTTAAATGATAACCATTTATTTCATTTTATGGAATTTTAGGATGCTTTTTCGGGAAGTAGGGTTGTGATGTTAATCAAACGTTTTTCAGTGTATATATTAAATCTCTCTATAAAAATAGTTTTACTTTTAATCAGTGTCAGCAGTATTACTTCTCTTCGTTCATTAGTTTATTTGAATAATAATGGGGGCTTTTCGTCTTCAGATTTTGGATTTTTTCCATTAAATTTTCTGAAAACAGTTTATAAAACATTTACTCATTTATTTTCACTTTATGATTCAACGTTTTTTTATTTAGGTCAAGAATATGCTGTTTTTCCTTATATTATAGATACGTACATCTACACAATGGTCGTCCTTTTTTCTGCATTTGTGCTTACCATCCTTGTGTCTTTTCTTTTTTCATATGCATTTCTATTTTTTTCAAAGCGTTTTAAAAGATTATTCAAAAGTCTATTGTTACTTATAGATTCCATACCAGACATTATCATTATATTGGGAAGCCAATTATTAGTAATCCAACTTTATCAAGCAACAGGTTTTAAGCTCCTCAGGTTGTATGGATTTGGGAGCCATGTCTATCTACTTCCGATTATTTGCTTAAGTTTCGTACCGATCGTCATGGTTATTAAGATTATGATCAAGATTTTTGAGGAGGAAATGGAAGAGCAATATGTTGAGTTTGCCATTGCAAAAGGTTTATCCCAAACTACTGTGATTTTAAGACATGTCATTCGAAATGTGATGAAATCATTATATAGCCATATTGGATTAATTTATTGGTATATGTTGTCTTCGTTATTTATTATTGAATTCCTATTTCAAATGCAAGGGTTTACACCACTTTTATACAGAGTTAGTGATAGCAGCCTAACTTCAGTAGCAATCATCATGATCTTAATCCCTTTTGGCTTATTGAAAGCCGCTTCTTTCAGATTTTATGAGAGGAGCGTATTAAATGACTAAGGATAATCGGTCAAAATGGATTTTATATTCGATTTTTACTTTTTTATTTCTTTTATTTATAGCAAGTTTCTTTTTGGAATTTGGAGTAAATCAAAGCATTGAACCTGGAAAATTAATTTATTCTTCAGACGGTAAGGTCTTAAGGCCGCCTTTACCCTCATCTCTGGAACACCCATTAGGAACAGATAAAAACGGAAACGACCTATTAACAAAATTGATCATTGGGTTTAAATATACGTTTATCATTTCGATTGTCGTTACATTTATTAGAATGTTAATAGGGATTTTTTTTAGTCTATCAGTTTTATATTTTCTTAGGCCTTTAAAGGCTTATATTGAATCATTATTAACTCCCTTTCTTTATGTTCCTGCTTTTATTTTATTTTTCCTTTTAGCTAGTGAAGAGGAGATTATTATCAACAAGTATGGGAGTCACTTCTTTACATTTTATCAGGTGCTTATTATCGTCCTAATTGGAACTCCACCTTTAATAGAACTTTTAATAAAGGAATTTGAACTGCTTTTAAACAAGGACTATGTTATCGCGTCAAGATTACTCGGAGCAAGTAAACTTCACATCTCAATAAGACAAATTTTTCCCGTCTTCAAACAGCGATTTTATATTGTCTTCCTACAGCAAACGATTGCTACCATTATCTTATTGACTCATCTTGGTGTATTCCAAGTATTTATTGGTGGAAAAGCCAAAGGGGGGATTATTGGCGAAGAGGATGATAGATTCCTATCACAATCCGGTGAGTGGGGAGGTATGATCGGCCAAAGTATTTTTGATATGATTCATTTCCCTTGGCTATTAATTTATCCTGCCTGTGCCGTGGTTGGGTTAATACTGTTATTGAACATTATCATTAAACGATTAGATAGGAACCAAAGATAAAGGTGGAAAATAAAGGGGGATACGAGAACATATGAAGGTATTAATAAACATTTTTATTACAATATTAGTGCTTTTAGGCTTAAGTTACGGCATTACTTACCTTACCCATACAAAATTCATTGATTATTCATTTGTAATTGGAATGGCAGCAACAATTATTATTTGGTTTTCTACCTCAACGGGCGGTTTCACATCACGACATATGGATATGACCATTCAAGGAACCACAGGCATTAGAATGGAAGGGCAAAAGTACGAGTTTTCACCAAACATTGCCTTTTTCACAGCCCTAGCTTATACCATCATAGCATTCGCAGCGATGTTATATCATTACAGGAGCTATTTATAAAAAATTTGTTATGGGTAAAAATGACACTATCCCTTCAGTCTCTTTGTTTCAATAACTTCAATATTCCATGGAGAGACTTGAGGTGGAAAACCCTTAAAAACCTTTTACTTAGTGTCCCATTCCAAAAATACAAACATACATGATTGGCATTTGGGGACAATAATAATAGGGTGATAAATAATGAATATAAAGAAATCTATTTTAATAGTCCTTGTTGTATTAGCTCTTGGTGCGCAATCCCCAACTTACACAAAGGCATTGAATGAAGAAATGCGGTGGTTCCACCAACTTTCCAAAGGAATCGCTTTTACATGGGAAGTTTCTGTTAAAAATAACAAAATTTCAAAGATCAAGGTCATTTCAGATGTGGCTAATCCGCATATGAATGAACTAATTGTGATAAAAGGATATAAAGAAAAATTTAATAAAGAAATATTGGTTCCAATGCATTTTCCCTTTAAAATGACACATGTGAATGGAAAAGTATCTGGAAAGAAGATTTTCTTGCAATATCAGAATAAAGAAAATTCAGGGGTATTAGGAATCCAAGTAGAACCGACCGCAGGAGAAATCACATTGCCAAAAGGAAACATGTATAAACCGGTCACACTCAATAAAGGCTACCATGGTTTTATCGGAAAAACACGGAAAGGCTTTGAATTGATATTTCTATCTGATGATATGCAATACAGTGTGAAACTGCTCGGCGATAATAAGAAGTATAAACCTTCGAAAAAGGAACTGATAAAAGTCGTAAATTGGATGCTTTTTACCAAGGAGCCTCGGGGAATGTATTGGGAGGACAATTAATGTTTTAGCTTGCTCTGATATACATCCCAAAAGGTAAGTATATGTTTTTATAACTGTTTCTTATTAAAAATAAAAAGTTCACCTTCCCACCACCGGGAAGGCTTTTTTGATTCAATGAGACAAACTGATGTCGATGCAGAATCCTATCCCTTCTATTGCAGCGAATGAAAAAGTTGTCAAAGCGGCTTTTATTAAAAATTTATTTTCGCCATGTTTAATCTCTAGTCGAATAGTATATAAGTAAGATTATGCTTTTGGGGGAGTTGACTAGTAGTGCCAATTTCTTGGAATGAGAAGAGTGGAATTTTCCATTTATACAATAATAGAATGAGTTATCTCATTCAATTGGTTCATGGCAAGTATCCTGCCCATTTATACTGGGGTAAACGGGTTCAGATACTGCAGCCCTCTTCCATATTACAATTTAAAGGAAGAACATTTTCGCCATCAACAGAACCGGGGAATCCGGCATTTTCTCTAGACACACTGCCACAGGAATATCCGGCGTTTGGAAATGGGGATTTCAGGTCTCCTGCCTATCAGCTTCGCTCTAAAGAGGGGTCTACTGTTACGGAATTTGTCTATGATTCCCATGAGATTATTAAGGGAAAGCCCTGTCTGAAGAGCCTGCCTGCTTCCTATGTTGAAGCTGATTCAGAAGCGGAAACACTAGTGATCACCATGGTAGATTCCATGTTGGGTATGGGGATGAATCTCTATTATACGATTTACCATGACCTTGATGTGGCTGCAAGATCTGTTTCCTTCGAAAACAGGGGCAGCCAAAATGTTGTGTTAGAAAAATGTATGAGCATGTCAGTTGATTTTCATCATTCTGATTGGGATTGGCTTCACCTTCATGGAACATGGGGACGTGAGCGTCATATCGAAAGGAAGCCTTTACACCATGGGATTCAGTTGATCTCCTCCTCAAGGGGAGCAAGCAGCCATCAGCATAACCCTTTTCTTGCTCTCCTTTCGAAAAATGCAAACGACGAGTATGGGGAGGTTTACGGGTTTAGCCTGGTTTACAGCGGAAATTTCCAAGCTGCTATCGAAGTAAGTTCTTTTCAAACAACTAGAATTTCCATTGGAATTAATCCCTTTAATTTTAGTTGGCTAGTAAAGCCAGGAGAACTATTTCAAACACCAGAGACGTTAATGGTCTATTCTTCGGATGGACTTGGCGGGATGTCGAGAACCTACCATAAACTATTGAGGGAAAGGGTCTGCCGCGGGACTTATCGTGACAAAACACGTCCAATTCTTATTAATAACTGGGAGGCAACGTATTTTCATTTTAATGAAAAAAAAATCAAGGAAATTGCCGATGCCGGAAAAGATCTTGGGATTGAACTGTTTGTACTGGATGACGGCTGGTTTGGGCATCGTGAAAATGATAAAAGTTCTCTTGGTGATTGGTTTGTTAATAAGAAAAAGCTCCCTAACGGTCTTGATGGATTGGCAGACTATGTAAGAAAAAAAGGCATGAAGTTTGGATTATGGGTTGAGCCGGAAATGGTATCGCCTGACAGTGTTTTATATAGGAAACATCCAGATTGGTGTATCCATGTATCTGGTCGGAGCCGGACGCTATCAAGAAATCAGTTAATTCTTGATTTAAGCAGGGAAGATGTATGTGATTATGTAATTCAAATCCTCACTATGCTTTTCAAAAGTACTCAGATCTCATATGTTAAGTGGGATATGAATCGAAATATGACCGAAGTGGGATCTGCTGCACTTCCGCCTGAAAGGCAAAAAGAAACAGCACATCGCTATATGCTTGGTTTGTATCGAATTTTAGAAACGTTGACAGGAAGATTTCCACAAATTTTATTTGAAAGCTGTTCAGGCGGCGGAGGGCGCTTTGACCCTGGCATGCTTTATTACATGCCGCAAACTTGGACGAGTGATGATACAGATGCAGTCGAAAGGTTGAAAATCCAATATGGCACTAGCATCGTTTATCCTGCTATTACGATGGGGGCCCATGTCTCAGATATTCCAAATCATCAGGTGGGAAGAACAACGCCTCTTTTAATGAGATGTCATGCAGCAATGGCCGCTAATTTGGGATTTGAATTGAATATAGATAAACTAAGTGCTGATGATAAAAAAGTGGTAAAAGAGCAAATCCGTCTCTATCATCGCATTAAGGAACTGGTTTGCTTTGGGAACCTTTATAGGCTGTTGAGTCCTTTTGATGGAATGGATGTGGCTTGGATGTATGTGGCACCAAATCAAGAAAGAGCGGTTGTTTTTTATTTTAAGACATTAGCCACTCCGAACCCGCCTTTTCTCCGTCTCAAACTACAAGGATTAGATCCTTTGGAGAGTTACAAGATTAACGATGGCAAGTTAAAATACTCTGGTGATGAACTAATGAAAATAGGGTTAAATCTCCCGCTGATTAAAAATGATTTTTCCTCTTTTATTTTTCTGATTGAAGCTTTGAAAGGAAAAGTATGTATATAGAATCGAGATGGAGTCTTATAAATTTGATTAGCTAAAAAGAGTAAGTAAAGGATGAAATTTTCTTTTAATCATCTCTTTTGGTATTTTCTATTACGGGCGCGATTGTTGAACATGAGTAAAAGGGCGATACATATTAGTCATATCTAATATGTATCGCCCTTTATTTTTTATAACTTTTTACAATTTAGGTCTTGATAATAAATTAAACAACTTTATTGTTGGATGACAACAAAGTCGGGTACTATGAATCCTTCAAACCCGCATTCTTAGGTTTAAAATTGCATTATGTAAAAAAGAAAGTCGGGTTGAGGAGAATGGCTTTGACATAGACATTATTGGTATTGGGAGGATTGAGACGTCTGCATATAGGTGGAAAAGAGCATATGAAAAAAGTGGGTTAATTGGGCTTTCAGACACACGGAAAACAGCTTCTGTCAGGCCCTTAAAACGAGAACTTTCTCAAGCTGAAATTATTGATAGGCAGGATGCAAGAATTAAGCTGCTGGAAGGTCAGGTAGAGTTGTTAAAAAAGCTAGAAACGACAGAAAGGAGGCTGCTAAACGCCGGTCAAAATCTAGAAACGAGTAAAGTATTTCAGTTAATTTATGAGACCATAGAACAAATCAACTTAAACAGATGACAAAGTATTTTTGTAAGCTTTTAGGAGTCTCTCGTTCCGGATATTACAGCTACTTAAAAGCAGCCGACAGCCGATTGGAAAGAGAACAAAAGGACCTAGACGCGAAAGAAATAATAATGAAAGCGTTTAATCGACGTGGCTATAAGAAAGGTTCACGTTCCATCAAAATGATACTAAACAATGAATACGCTCTTGAAATAAGCAGAAAAAAGATACAAAGAATTATGAATAAATTTGAGATCATCTGCCCCCATAGAAAAGCAAACCCATATAAAAAGATAGCAAAAGCAACGAAAGAACATCAGGTGGTTCCAAACAAGTTAAACCGAGAATTTAAGCAAGGAATCCCAGGAAAGGTATTATTAACTGATATTACATATTTGCCATATAACGGAAAGGATATGGCCTATTTGTCAGCCATAAAAGATGCCTCCACCAATGAGGTTTTAGCTTATCATGTTTCAGATCGGATCACATTAGATATCGCAACAAAAACCATCGATAAATTAATGAAAAATAAGAAAACTAGCCTACATTCTAAGGCATTTATCCATTCGGATCAGGGAAGCCATTATACAAGCCCACGATATCAAAAGTTGTTAAAAAAATCTGGTTTGGGCCAGTCTAAGGGAACTGTTGGGACAATGCCCCGATGGAGTCCTTTTTTGGACATTTAAAAGATGAGGTAGACTACCTATCTTGTAAATCATTGGACGAGCTGAAGGTGAAAATAAATCATTATATGGTTTACTACAACAATTATCGTTATCAATGGAACTTAAAAAAGATGACCCCTATTCAATAAAGGAATCATCTCTTAGCTGCTTCTTAACTCTTTTTTTCATGTGTCCTTGACATGGGTACCAGTTTATTTTCAAGACCCCTTTTTATTTTTAGAGATTGATAATTAACAACAGTTACTTGCACCTAATAAAACTAATCCTGCACCCTCTTGGCTTTCTTCTTTGTCTAAAGTTAATTCCTCAGTTGCAAGAACTTGTGAATCGATTGCAACTTTGATTCCGTTAATCATTTCAATGGTATCAGTTTCTTGTGGTGCATCTAAAGATAACGCAAATTGTGGTCCGCAGCAACCAGCTACTGAGTATAGTCGAATTCCTTTAGCACCATTTTCACTTAAAACATTTTCTAATAGTTGTTTAGCTTCATCTGTAATTTTCATGAATTAATTCCTCCGTATTTCTCCCCTATGAATTAGGAAATAGTCTTTTTAAGGATACTTTCATTTCAGGCTTTACATTAATTTTTGGACGAGCCGACTTAGCGATTTCTTCTGCTTCTTCAATCGTCTTTGCTTTTCCTAAGGTCAACAAAGTTCCGACCGCAACGGTTCCAGTCCGATTACTTCCACCCTGACAATGGAAATAGATTTTTTTTCCTTCATTGTATGCATTTACTACATGATTGATAGACTTTTTGATGGATTCATCTTGGTCTTCTGCATCATCCACAATTGGACTATGGACTCTGTCATATTCAACTTCTGGTGCTTCTGCTCGTAAATCAAATATAACATCGGCTTTTTCTTTTTCCATCATGTCTTTCACATCATCTGCTCCACCAATGTAAATACGATCTTTAATTAGTTCATGATAGTTCTTTGTTGTCATGATTACTCCACCTTTTTATAATGATTTGCTCCAATCATGAGTAGCATTGCTTTCTAGGTATCGTTCCGCATCTAGTGCTGCCATACAACCTGTTCCTGCTGCTGTTATGGCTTGGCGGTATTTCCTATCTTGAACGTCTCCACATGCGAATACTCCAGGAATATTCGTCTCCGTTGTTCCAGGTATTACATTGATATACCCTGTATCATCGGTATCGATTTGACCTTTTAAGAAAGCGGTATTCGGAGTATGTCCAATTGCTACAAAAATTCCATCTGTTTCAATTATCTCTTCTTTACCTGTTTCATTATCAAGAACCTTTAAGCCTGTTACTTTCATTCCATCTGAGAGAACTTCCAAAGGAATATTGTTTAGTCCCCAAGAAATTTTGTTATTTTCTTTCGCGCGGTCCTGCATGATTTTTGAGGCTCTAAGCTCATCACGACGGTGAACAATTTTCACTTCTGATGCAAATTTGGTTAAGAAGTTTGCCTCTTCCATAGCAGAATCTCCGCCACCGACAATAACGACCTTTTTACCTCTGTAAAAGAATCCGTCACAAGTAGCACAAGTGCTGACTCCACGTCCAATATTTTCCCTTTCTCCTGGAATATTAAGCAACCTCGCTGATGCACCTGTGGAGAGAATTAGAGATTCCGTTTGGATTTCCCCTATTCCACTTACTTGTAGGGTGTAAGGCTTTTTTGATACGTCCACATCCGTCACCCAGCCTCTTTTAAATTCCGCACCAAATCGTTCAGCTTGTTTTCTCATATTGTCCATTAATTCAGGACCCATAATTCCATCTACAAATCCAGGAAAGTTCTCCACTTCTGTGGTTAAGGTTAATTGTCCACCTGGTTGGGTACCTTCAATGACCAGTGGCTTCATGTTCGCTCGCGCTAAATAAATAGCTGCCGTTAATCCTGCTGGACCTGTTCCTAAAATCACAACTTTCTCCATCTGAATCCCTCCTTGTGCTAGTCGATGTATTTCTTCAACTGTCCATATCCTGTGTTTTCTTCAGTCATTAAAGGAACAATGGCACATTTTTCTGCAAATTCGGTTGTAACTTTTTTAATCCAACCTTCTTCAGCCTGTGCTCTTCCCTTTAATACAGGGTCTTTTGTTTCAGTAGCATAAAGGCTTTGGTTAATTACCCACCATTTCGGTATAATATCAGCACGCTTTAAATCATCCTGTAAACGACTCGCTTCTAAAACTGGAGTGGCTTCGGCAAGTGTTATGATGACCACACTCGTTTCTTTCGGATTTCTTAATCGAGGTAGTAGGTTTTTTACACTCTCTGGTACATCCCCCGTTGAACGTGCCAATTCTTTATGATACGACTGAGCTGCGTCTAGAAGCAGTAATGTATGTCCAGTTGGTGCTGTATCAATTACAACGATTTCATCCTTTGATCTTTCAACGACTTCTGCAAATGCACGAAATACGGCAATCTCCTCTGTACAAGGAGAGTTTAAATCCTCTTGTATATAGGCAATTGCTTCTTCATCCAAGTCATCACTGACGTTAGATAATACTTCTATTTTATATGCCTCGACTACTTCTTTTGGATTAATACGGCTGATGGTTAATTTATCATTCAACTCACTATCTTGAAAAACTAACTCTAAATGTGCGGCAGGGTCTGTTGTCGTTAAATGTACTTTGTGCCCCTTTTCAACTAAGCCCACAGCAATAGCAGATGCCATCGTGGTCTTTCCAACTCCACCCTTACCCATCGTAAATATTACTCTTGTGTTGTTTGATGAAAAGTCTTCAACCACTTCGTTTAACTTTGGTAAATGTAACGTCTGATTTTTAACCTCTAATTGTGTAGCTGGCATCGTAAATTGCTTGAATAAATAACGCAGGTTTTTAATTCCTGTTAAGGAATACGAAACAAATGGTAGCGAATAAGTAACCACTTGTTTTAAGTCATTGGGCATTTGTTTTATGGCATTTCTTTGTCGGTTATAGAATGATGACGATATTTTATCTTCAGGTAGATAAGATTGCATTAACCCGTTAATAATCAGAGCCTGATTCGAAATACCAATTTCTTTTAATTCCTTAGATGCACGACTTGCTTCAAATAAGGATGATTGATCAGGTCTTGCGACAAGAATCAAGGTTGTTTTTGTTAAGTCAGAAAGTGCATCCATGGTCATAGAATACATATGTTTCTTTTCAGCCAACCCTGATAAAGGACCAAGGCACGAGGCACCGTGGGTACTTTCTTCTAAGAATCCACTCCACGCAGTTGGAAGCTGGAGAAGACGGAGTGTATGACCAGTTGGAGCCGTATCAAAAATAATATGGTCGTATGTCTCAACCACGGTTGAATCGGCAAGCAAACTTGTAAATTCATCAAATGCAGCGATTTCTACTGTACATGCCCCTGACAATTGTTCCTCCATGGTTGCGACTATTGTATCAGGGAGTTTCCCGCGATAGGGTCCAATAATTTTGTCTCGATAGGTTTTGGCCGCTTCTTCAGGGTCAAGATTACAAGCGTAAAGATTGGGCACATTTTGGATAGGTTGAGGAGTATTGGTTAATCCAATTTCCAGTACATCCTGCAAGTTAGAGGCAGGGTCTGTGCTAACGAGTAACACCTTTCTCCCTTCATCTGCTAATGTAACAGCCGTTGCACAAGCAGTCGAAGTCTTCCCGACACCGCCTTTTCCAGTAAAGAATAAAAACTTGGTGTTGACTACATTCTTCGTATCGAAAGATTGAAACATCATTTTCACTTCTTTCTTATTTCAATGGTTTTAAATCAATCTTTAAACGTACTTTCGGCTTTTCTGTAAGCTCTTCTGCTTTGACTCCAAACCACTTGGCGAGTTCTTCGTTTGATGGATATTTGCCTTCTTTAACAGTCTCGCCATCTAACAAAGTAATAGGTAGCGAATCTGGACCTTTCTCATGAAGAAGTTTGTTCACAGCATGATTTTCAGCGAATACAGCTGGCTCATTGGCAAGGTTAAATCTTTTAATGTCAAACCCCTTTTTCTCCAACGAATAGACAGCAGATGCCATTCTTGTTAATTCGGGATCAACACTTGGTCCACATACACCAGTTGAACAACACATAGCTGGGTCAAAAATCTCTACTTTACTCATTCGTTAACCCTCCTTGTAAAATAAAATAAGCATATACTTATATGAGTGTTCAAAGAAAAGCCAAGAGTTTCATTACTCCTGGCTATTTAATTCTTTATTATTCTCCAGTCTTAGCGAATCGTTGAATGCGATCCCCGATTTCATCACGGACACGTTGGAAGAATGACCATTTTTCTTCGTCTGTTCCTTGAGCTTTAGCTGGGTCATCAAATCCCCAATGAACTCGTTTTACTTTTGGAGGAGTAATTGGACATTTATCAGCTGCATCACCACATAAAGTTACCACTAAATCCGCATTGTTTAAGTATTCAGGATCGATAATATCAGAAGTATGATTTGAAATGTCGATTCCAGATTCTTTCATCGCTTTAACTGCATTAGGGTTTAATCCGTGAGCTTCGATACCCGCACTACGTACTTCCCACTCATCACTTAAATGTTTTTTAGCCCAACCTTCTGCCATTTGACTTCGGCAAGAGTTACCTGTACAAAGAAAATAGATTGTTTTTTTAGACATAGTAGTTTTTCTCCTTTTTCATTTGGTTGATTTGTTTTTTAGACTATTAACAACCATAGGTATAAACCTAATAGTGTGATAAACAATACTGGGATGGTTAAGACAATACCTGTTTTAAAATAGGTTCCCCACGAGATTTTAACTCCTTTAGTTTTCAAAACATGTAGCCACAATAACGTTGCAAGTGACCCTATTGGAGTGATTTTTGGACCTAAATCCGAACCAATAACATTCGCATAAATGAGACCTTCTTTGATAACGCCTACTGTATGTGTATCAGCAATCGCAAGGGCGTCAATCATGACAGTTGGCATGTTATTCATAATGGAAGAAAGAATCGCTGCTATGAAGCCCATGGAAATGGTTCCAATAAACAATCCCTGATTGGCACATGCTTGAATCACATCTGCGAGTATGCCAGTTAATCCAGCATTTCGTAAGCCATAAACTACCACATACATTCCAATCGAGAAAAATACGATTGCCCAAGGTGCTCCTTTTATAACCTTTTTTGTTTCGATTGCTTGGCTTCTTCTTCCCATAAATAAGAAGAAAATAGCGACAACCCCTGCAATAATCGAAACAGGAATGTGTATTGTTTGACTTATAAAGTAACCTGCTAATAAAACAGCTAATACAATCCATGACAATCGAAACATTTTCTCATCACGAATCGCTCCGGCTGGTTTTTTTAATTTTGATAAATCATATTGTTTTGGAATGCTTTTCCTGAAGTACAGATATAGAACCAAGATACTTGCCACTAAAGAAAATAAATTCGGAACAATCATTCTTGATGCAAAATGAACAAATCCGATTCCAAAAAAGTCAGCAGAAACGATGTTTACTAGGTTACTTACCACAAGGGGCAAGGAAGTAGTATCCGCAATAAAACCGCTGGCGATGATGAATGGGAAAATCATTTTGTCTTCCAACTTTAAATTTCGAACCATAGCTAAAACAATTGGAGTAAGGATAAGAGCTGCCCCGTCATTAGCGAAAAATGCTGCGACAAGAGCACCAAGTATACTCACATAAACAAACATTTTGATTCCGTTTCCTTTCGCTGCTCGTGCCATGTGCAAGGCAGCCCATTCAAAGAAACCAATTTCATCAAGTATTAACGAAATAATAATGATAGCAATAAAAGAAAAAGTAGCGTTCCAAACAATTTTGGTTACTTCTATTACATCGTTGAAGTCAACTACTCCAACGATTAGTGCGAGAATTGCACCACCACAAGCAGACCAACCAATCGATAAGTTTTTAGGTTGCCATATGACCAAAATAAGTGTAATTAAAAAAATCAATGATGCAAGTATGGTTGAAACCATTGTTGAAACCTCCAATTATTCACATGAAATTCTAAGACCTTGTTCTTCCAATTCCTTCAATCTAAAATCTTGATTTGGAAGATGTAGAAGTAAATCTTGAACCAACGGATAATAAGGACTGTCTTTACTCAAAGAGTAAATGATCCATTGCCCTCTTCTTGTTTCCCTCACTAACCCAGCATCTTTTAACTTACGAATATGCTGGCTGATCGCAGGCTGACTTGTTTTAAAAATTTCAACGAATTCGCATACACAAGCATCATGGGTATCAAGAATTTTAATCATAGTTAAACGGGTTTTATCACCCAGCAATTTTAAGATGTTAGCCACACTGTCTAATTCAACGGTTGATTCTGACATGATATACACCTCCCGACAACTTAATAAATAAGTAAATAATAATATACTTATAACATTTCCCTACCGAATTTAATTGTTTTAGTTTCTGTTGAATCAGAAACTTTATACATGGCTCAATGAATATTGCCATTTCAAACATTTACAATTGAATATAATCATTTGCTTATATAATAAATCACTTATGAGTAAAATTCAAGAAGATAAATGTAAAGTTAGTGTAAAGAATCTTATTCTTATCACAAACTTGCCACGCATTGTATGAAAAGTAAAAAGACCTTAGAGTTAAATATATAAGTATTATTAAGTATTGAATATAAAAGCCCCCGTTAGCCATCCATAAAGCAGTGATGCACCACAGAGAATGTAAGAAAATTACGTTCTTACATGTAGTTGAACAACCACTTCGTTTTCTTATGCATCATTATACTCTTCATTATAAAAAATATTAAAAAACACGCTGAACCAAATCAACGTGTTTTAATTTATTAATGACTAGAAACTTTCCCTAGTCCACCTGGCTTGTTATGAACTGCAATTTTGTTAATGAGTTTATTGCTTTCGGTATTTAATCCTTTTAGATTCACTTTGACACCATTTTGATGGTACTTAATGACCACTTTATCAATGGCACCAACAGCAGAATCATCCCACAGGTGAGCGTTGGATAAATCCAAATCAATTTCTTTCACATCTTCTTTATAATCAAAACTATTAACAAAATCTGTTACAGAAGCGAAGAAGAGTTGACCAGAAACATGATATATCTTTTTATGTGAACCTTTAGCTGATAGACTAGTTACTTTTATTTTTGAAATCTTTGATGCAAAGAATATGGCACTTAAAATAACACCAACTAAAACTCCCATTGATAAATTATCAGTCTTTACCACTGTAACAACAGTCACAATCATAACAACTGTATCTGTAATTGGCACTTTATTAAATGATTTTAGGCAAGACCAATCAAATGTTCCAATCGAAACCATGAACATAACACCAACTAGTGCTGCCATTGGAATTTGTACGAGGAATCCTTTTAGTGAGACAATGAGTGTCAATAGAAAGGCACCTGCAACAAATGTAGATAAGCGACCTCTACCACCAGATTTAACGTTAATGACAGATTGACCAATCATTGCACATCCAGCCATACCGCCAAATAAACCTGATACGATATTTGCGATACCTTGACCACGTGCTTCCTTATTTTTATCACTTTCTGTATCTGTCATATCATCTACAATAGTGGCAGTTAAAAGTGTTTCCACTAATCCTACCATAGCAATAGATAAGGCATAAGGAAAAATAATTTGCAACGTCTCAAAGTTAAACGGAATGTCAGGGATTAAAAATGCAGGTAATGTGGATGTCAATTCACCCATGTCTCCAACTGTACGAACATCGCTTCCTGTAAATATGGAGATAGCCGTGATAACAATAATCGCTACTAACGGTGATGGTACAGCTTTGGTAAAACGAGGTAGGATGTAAATAATTGCTAGAGCTCCAGCAACCATCGCATACATTTGCCAAGATGCACCTTTAAACTGAACTAATTGGGCTGAAAAGATTAAAATCGCAAGTGCATTAACGAAACCTGTCATAACAGAACGAGGGACAAATTTCATCAAACGCCCTAACTTCAAAGCACCCATAATGATTTGAATAACACCAGTCAAAATGGTTGCTGCAAGTAAATATTGCAAACCATGTTCCTTAACCAATGAACCCATCAATAGTGCAGTTGCACCTGTCGCAGCTGAAATCATCCCAGGTCTTCCACCCACAAAAGCAATTGTAACGGCAATACAAAACGAAGCATACAATCCTACCATAGGATCAACACCTGCAATGATTGAGAAAGCAATTGCTTCTGGAATTAGAGCAAGAGCAACAACAATACCTGCTAATACATCTCCTTTAACGTTTCCAAACCAAGAATATTTAATTGTACTAAAATTCAAACTTAGCACCTCTCCCTTTTTTGCTTTTTTATTTTTATGACTTTCAACTCTCATGAAAGTCGGGTCCGTTGATAACAAAACAAATTATATAGGATTGTGACATTTTTGTGAAATTGCATGAAAGCGTACACGATAAATGTTTTCTTTTATATACGCTATTTTTCTTCGAATATCTGCACAACCCATATGGACAATGAAAATTATCTGGAAGATACAGGAACCTACGTTATTGTAGTAAATTGATCGTAAAAAAAACCTGTAAAGTAGGATTGATTAATTAAGAATTACAAAAGTCACTTAACCTTTAATAACAAAATAAAAAAACAGATTGGTTTTGTTGTAACCGTTCTGTTTTTTGTTTTTATATTGTTTATTTCACTATCAAAACAGGACAATTTGCTCGTTTAGCCACTTTATGACTGACGCTGCCTAAAACAAATTCTTGAAGTGCATTTAGGCCTCTACTTCCAATGATAACGATCTCAAAACCATTTTTATTCACATAATCAACAATGACAGGACCAGGTTCACCGTGTAGTATCTTTATTTCATATGATACCCCCGATTCTTGAGCCATTTTTTCTAAATCCTTCATTCGACTTTTACGATAGTCATCAATATCATCTGAATTCCAATTACTAAGGACATCGGATTTTACTTTGTCAGGATCGACTACGTATAATACTTCAATTTTGGAATTAGAACTACATTTTGCGATATGTATCGCATTTTCTGCCGCTCTTTTGGAGTGTTCAGAACCATCAGTTGCTAATGCTATTTTCTTATACATACCCGTAGCCTCCCTTAAATGTTATCCCGTTTATTGGTTAGTTTATTAACTATTCTGGATTATCATGGTACGTTGACGAAAATATTATTTTCTTCGAATTTTTAACTATCTTATCGACTGTAACCACAGCTGAATCGTCTAGCCAACTTTCCATGTACAATTAAATTGTCTTTTTTTGTTACATGTAATGTAACATGCTTTGTTTCTTCTTTTCGTTCCTTGGAAGAATCCATGTAATCGTTAGAACTAAGCAAACACCTGCTGCTATCCAGAATAAGTTCGTCAGTCCCAATTTTTGTTCTAGTGTATATCCAGTTATCGGACCAAGAGCAGCACCTAAATCAACGATAATCGTAAAACTATAATAATACCAAGCATATTTATCTTATTTGTGAATTTAACTTCGATAATATAACTCAATGTCGCAGTTAACATACCGTCAAGGAACATGATCAAAAGAAATGCTGTCACCAATATCCTAATAAGCCTTCTATTTAGGATTGCTTCAATATTTTTGAAAAATGAAGGTTTACCTTTAACCCGTTCTTCCGTATGTATCGTTTTGGGAATGTATTTATAAATGATAGGAATTCTCATAAGAGTCCCCTGCTAAACAAATTGCCGTGATTAAAGCAATTGCTATAACGGATTGTTTATTCGTTTGTTTCATATTTCACCCTTTTTTAAAAGACCAGTCTATATCAGACTGGTCTTTACTTTTTACTCGCAGCAAGAATTGCTTTTAATTTCTAATTTAATAGGGATAGGACCACTGCAACAAGAACCAGCATTTGTAATTGTGACAGGACTTTTATCTTCACAGCAGCTAGAAGCTAAATTCGTACTGCAAACGCCCGTTTCAGGAAGTTCCAACTGTACTTCTTTTGCTCCAACCAAATCACCTGTCAAGTACGCTACTACGGAGCGAACTTGTTCATATCCAGTTGCGAGTAAGAAGGTTGGTGCTCTTCCATAACTTTTCATACCCACGATATAAAAGTTCTTCTCAGGCTGTCTTAATTCCTCTTCCCCATGAGGTCTAACGGTTCCGCAACTATGAATATTCGGGTCAATCAGTGGGGCAAGAGCTTCTACACTTTCAACAGCAGAATCGATGCTGAGTCTTATTTCGTTAAGGTAACTTGTATCAGGTCTAAATCCTGTGCTTACAACGATGTCATCGATATTACCAATAGTGGTTTCTTCTCCATTCAAGTCACCACTTACGTTCATTTTTCCATTTACTTCGTGAACTCCATTGATATAAAACGGGGTTAAAACGGCAATTTGTTTAGAATCCACCAATCTTTGAATTCTGATCCCTAGCTCACCGCGAGCTTGCAAGCCGTCATTTTCTTGACCACCGTACGCTTCTCTCACATGTTTCTTCCGCAGTGCCCAGTAAATCTCGGTATTCTGATACTTTTCTTTTAATTCCACCAAGTCAAGGAGAGCATTAATAGCTGAGTGACCACTCCCTATTACCATAATGGTTTTGTTTTTATATCGTTCTTCTAATTCGTGTACATTTGGGATTCCGTAATAGATACGGTCTTTCAATGCTTGTTCTGATTTTGTCCAAATACCATTTGATAGCATCGGGTTAGGATTTTTCCAAGTACCTGATGAATCAATAACTACTTTCGCCTCAAACGCCTTTGTATCCCCATCAATTTCAACATACACCTGAAAAGGAACATTTTCCCTATTTTCTGTTTTAAGTTTATCAAGTCCTTTTTTTGCAACTCCTACAACTTTTGCATTTGTCTTGATATGCTCTTTTATTCCTGAAAGATTGCTTAGAGGAAGAAGATACTCTTCCACTAGTTCACGACCTGTCGGCAAATCTGCTTCATCAGGCGATGTCCAGCCAGATTCTAAAAGTAATTCCTTGGCTGCTTTATCCATATTGTATTGCCAAGGTGAAAACATTCTAACATGTCCCCACTCAAGAATGCTTGCACCAACGGTGTTTCCTGCTTCAAAAAGGATAAAACTTTCCCCATTTTTAACTAGTTGGGCGGCCGCAGCAAGACCAATAGGACCACCACCAATAATTGCAACTGGTAGCGAATTTTTTTGTATTTGTTCCATTATTCATTACCCCCTAAAATAATAATTTTTCCATTGCCATGACATCAACAAATTTACCATTTAACTTACCTTGATTTTGAAACACTCCCACAACGCGAAATCCTTGTTTCTTATATAAACTCTGACCTAATCCATTGAATGGGAATGTAAACAAAACAATTTTATGAAAGTCATTTTCTTTTGCGAGTCCTTCGATTGAGACAAGTAATTTCCCACCAATGCCTTCTCCTCTAAATTCCCTTTTGATATAAATCGATAAATCGGCAACACCATCATACGCCTGTCGGCTGTTGTACTGGTTTAGGCTAGCCCAGCCTACAACTTTCCCTTCAAGGACTGCAACAATGACTTTAAATCGATCAGTATGCTTATTTAACCAATCCAACATATACTGTTCATCTTTAATTGTTGTTTCTAAAGTTGCAATCCGATCTACAATTCCTTCGTTATAGATTGAAAGAATGTCATCGATGTCACTTAGTGATGCCGCTCGAATTAATATATCGCTCATTACAATTCTCCCCCAATTAACAGCTGCTATTGTCTTTATTGGTTCCACAACATAAAAGTGACTTTGTCATTGCATCAGCAATTAGTTTTACGGCACGCTGAGTGGTTTCTCGTTCAAAGTCCGTCATTTGACTAAAAATATCTGTTAGAAATGCGTTTACTTGTTTATCGATTCCTCTTGCTACTTTTTTTCCAGTTTCAGTTAACGCAAGGTTACTTGCTCTTTTGTCCTCTTTTGATGGAATTTTTTCGACCAATTCCATTTTGACCAGAGTCTGAATTTGCCTGCTAAACGTTGTAATATCGATGCCAAGTAAATCTGCTACCTGTTGCATAGATGGATTGTCATTGGCCTCAATTTCATAAAGAATGTGGCTTTGGACCGCCGATACATCTATCCCTTCAACAGAGCAACAGGTTTTATTTAATAATCCAAAACTTCGGGTAATAGTTTGAAAAGAATTTCTCATGATGAATGCCTCCTTAATTTTTCACAAAGCTATCATTACTCTTCTTCACAATGGAAGGGATAATGGAAAATGCCGTCTTTTTTAATCCTAAAATAAATCGAAACGTTGGTCCGTGGCTATGAGAAGACAAAGGTCCAGCAAAATATAAACCTGGAAGACTTGATTCAAATGACACGTTTAATTTAGGAAACTGGGAATAGTCCTCTTCTCTTTCAATTGTCGATAACAATTCTTGGTCGAAAAATGGAACTTTATCTACGTTAATATGAAACCCTGTTGCTGCAATAATATGGTTAACAATTTTCTCCGTTCCGTTTGATAAAACGAGACGAATTTCATCTTCATTAATCTGTTCAATTTTTTCAATTTCAACTTCTTTATTTTGAGGAACAAGTCCTTCCACATATGGCTTCAAGAAATACGCGATGCTTCCAGGCGATTGACCCCACTCTTCTTTCTTTTCTTCACTAGGAAGTTTGTAAAAAATATCTCCCAAATCTCGAAGGGCAATCTCATTTTCTCTGCTACCTGCGTAATTGGGCCCTTGTTTTCGGTAGATCAATTCGACATCTGCTCCATCACGATGCAATAATCCTGCGGCTTCCCATGCACTTTGACCGCTCCCAAGAACAACCACTTTTTTACCCTTAAACTGAGAAAAGTTTGTGTATCCCGAAGTATGCGAAACCAAATTTGGTGAAAATTCTTTTAAGAAGTTTGGTAGATATTTATAATGTTCAACACCTGTTGCCACAATAACATTCTTTGCAAGGTGGCGTTCTCCTGTTTGAGAAACAGCCTCATAGACCCCATTTTTGTAAGTCACCTGAGTAATAAGTTCAGGAGTGAATTCGATTCCTGCTTTTTGCGCGAACCAATTGGCATACTCTACGAAGATTGGTCGTGGAAGAGGAGTCATGAGTTCTGTTCCTGTTTCCTCTGAAAACTGGTGAATTGTCAGCCTATCATTGCTATCTGAAAAACTTACAAAGTCTTGTGGTGTGCGAATGAACATTTCCTGTGGCATCTGGTTACTCCAAAAATCCATCGGGTATCCAAACAATTTATATTTAAGGTTATTTGATACCGCATGGGCAGCAAGTGAAATTCCGAACGGACCTGAGCCAATAATTATAACATCTAACATTAATACCATCTCCTTTTTAATTGCAAAATTCATGTTTTATTTCCACTAATTATGATTATTATAATTTATTTATAATATATTTACTTGATTTTTGCAAGTATTATTTATCAATTTTTTTTAATTTATTTTAAAAAATAAAAACACCACTACAATAGTGGTGTCTTTATCAGAATAAATATAGCGTTATTTCTATCTTTGCATATAAATCATTTAATACCGTGAGAGAAGCTTCAGACAAAACCGATGTTATACATCCGAAAGGCTAGTAAATTCGTAATTATAGGCGATAAATCCATACTCAAAAATAAAATTTGGGTACCCCCTGGAAAAAGTCTGATCAAGCACATCGTAAATTCCTATAAGCATGTCAACATCTATTTCTTCAGATCTTAAATAAGTAGCTAATCCCTGCTTGTCCACTATGGGAGCTCTACACCATGGTGCATATGTAAATAAAGCCTGACGACCTCTAATTTTTTATCTGTTTCTTTATCAATAAGTCCCAATATTCTTTCAATTTCTTTTTCTATATTAACTTCCTGGCTTGTAATTGTGTTTTCATTTACAAAAACAAAAAGTAAACTTATGAAACAAAATTAAAAGCGTAGCCACTAACTTAGCTCGCCTTTAATATAATTTAGTCAGTTCCCGACTTTGTTTTCATTCAACACATTTAATAGAGCCGAACAAAAAACAAGACCCAACCCATTAAATGGATCAGGTCTTAAAAAGTATTTTTTTCAGATGACATTGCATTAAGTCAGTTCCCGACTTTGTTGTTCAGATCCCAACTTTGTTGTCCAGTACCCGACTTTGTTGTCATCCAACAGTTTTGTCATTTAAAAACTTTTTTTACTCAACCGTAACCGATTTCGCAAGGTTACGTGGCTTATCGACGTCACAGTCGCGGTGTAATGCAGCGTAGTAAGATAGTAACTGCATTGGAATAACAGAGATCAGCGGTGTTAATAATTCATTTACTTCCGGAATAACAAAGCTGTCTTCGTCGCGATTTAAGCCCTTCATCGAAATGATGCATGGATTAGCACCGCGAGCAACGACTTCTTTCACATTTCCGCGAAGATTCATGTTTACACTCTCTTGCGTAGCAAGCGCAATAACAGGAGTGCCATCTTCAATTAAAGCAATCGTTCCATGCTTTAATTCGCCGCCGGCAAAGCCTTCTGCTTGAATATAAGAGATTTCCTTTAACTTTAAGGCACCTTCTAAGCCAACATAAAAGTCGATCCCGCGGCCGATGAAGAAGGCATTGCGTGTGACTGATAAAAATTCTCTGGAGATTTGCTCAATAAGCTCTTTCGAATCACAGAGAACTTCCATCGCGTTCGCAACAATACCCAGCTCTTTTACAAGGTCAAAGTCTATAGTTAAATTGCGGCTTTTCGCAGCCACTTCAGCTAAAATAACTAATACTGCTAATTGTGCGGTGTAAGCCTTTGTTGAAGCAACGGCAATTTCAGGACCGGCATGTAATAACAGTGTGTAGTCTGCTTCACGCGATAACGTTGAACCAGGTACATTTGTAATCGTTAATGCAGGGTAGCCCATTTCTTTTACATTCACAAGAACAGCACGACTGTCAGCAGTTTCTCCACTTTGTGAAATGAAAATAAACAATGGCTTTTCAGAAAGAAGCGGCATGTTATAGCCAAATTCACTAGAGATATGAACCTCAACAGGAATTTTCGCCATTTTTTCAATGAACTGCTTTCCAACAAGACCTGCATGATACGAAGTACCGGCAGCAATAATGTACAGGCGGTCTGCTGCATTTAATGCGTTGATGATTTCACTGTCAATCGTCAGCTCACCCTGCTCATTTTGATACGTTTGAATAATACGGCGCATTACAAGCGGCTGTTCATCAATTTCTTTCAACATATAATGCGGATATGTGCCTTTTTCAATATCACTGGCATCAAGTTCTGCTTTATATGGAGCACGGCTGATCACTTCACCGTTCAGATTTTGAATTGTCACTTGATCCTTCGTGACGATAACAATCTCTTTGTCCATTAATTCTACGTATTGATCAGTGACCTGGAGCATTGCCATGGCATCACTTGCGACCACATTAAAGCCTTTCCCAAGACCAACAAGGAGCGGGCTTTTATTTTTTGCCACATAAATGGTTTCATTATCTTGTGAATCTAAAAGGGCAAGTGCATAAGAACCGTGTAAAAGTGTCAGCGTTTTGCGGAACGCTTCTAATACGTTTAAACCTTCATTAACAAATAACTCAATCATTTGAACAATGACTTCCGTATCTGTTTCGCTTTCAAACGTAACGTCTGACAAAAATTCTTCTTTTAAAAGATCGTAGTTCTCAATAACCCCGTTATGAACGAGTGTAAATCGACCCGAAGCACTTTGGTGCGGGTGGGAGTTTCCTTTACTTGGAACCCCATGTGTTGCCCAGCGTGTATGTCCAATCCCGATATGTGCAAGGACATCCTCGTCAACAATGCTCCGTAAATCAGCAATCCGGCCTTTTTCTTTAAACACATGAATTCCGCTTTCGTTCTTAACTGCGATTCCGGCTGAATCATAGCCTCTATATTCGAGCTTTTCTAAGCCTTTTAATAAAATATCTTTTGAATCTTTATTTCCAATATATCCAACAATTCCACACATTCTTCTGTTTCCTCCCTATGCAGGGGGCAGTTTTGCTTTGGAGGCCTACTTGCCCCCTGATCAATGTTTTGGTCAGGTATCTGTCTATACCCTTTTGAAACATTACTGCTAGTATGCGCATTTCCTTCTCTTTGTGCACAAAGTTGCCTCTGTGTTTTAAAGAAGAAATTTTCGGTTGTGCGTTTCAACCGGGAGGTATCCGCCGAACATTCGATACTCCTCCTCCTCGTCAACTAACCCCACCACTTTGGGTTAGTCCAGGCGCTTTTAAAATGTATAATTCTCACGCTGCCCACCTTTCTTTAAAAGAAATAATTTCTGCTTTGAAGAAAACAAAGCAAATTAATACTACTATGATTAAGGGGCCACGTCAACCAAAATAAGGGATTTCTAGTATTCCCCAATATCTATAAATCATTCATAATAAAATATGCATAAGGGGACCCGCTCGTGTGGGTCCCCTTAGTAAATTCCTATTCCTTTAATTCCATTTCTTCTTTTACTACTGCTACAATCCGGTTGACATAGGATTCACAAAGCTCCTCTGTTGATGCCTCTGCCATGACGCGGACCAATGGTTCGGTTCCTGATGGTCGAACGAGAATTCGACCGTTCCCGGCCATTTCTGCTTCCACTTGCTCAATAACCTCTTTTACCTTTGCATTATCGGTTACATGATGTTTATCAATTACTCTTACATTGACAAGCTTTTGCGGGAATTTTTTCATTTCACCGGCTAACTCTGATAAAGGCTTGCCGGTTGCCTTCATAATATTAACTAATTGCAAACCTGATAATAAACCGTCACCAGTGGTGTTATAGTCTAGGAAGATAATATGGCCAGATTGTTCGCCGCCCAGATTAAAACCATTTTTCTTCATTTCTTCGACCACATAACGGTCACCCACAGCCGTCGGTACACTATGGATTCCATGTGCCTCAAGTGCTTTATAGAAGCCAAGATTACTCATGACCGTGGAAACAATCGTTCCATGCTTTAAACGACCTTGTTCTTTCATATATTTGCCGCAAATATACATGATTTGGTCACCATCCACAATCGTTCCATTTTCATCGATTGCAATCAAACGGTCACCATCCCCGTCAAAGGAAAGACCGACATCGGCACCTTTTTCTTTTACCAAGGCTGCTAATGCTTCCGGGTGTGTTGACCCGACACCTGCATTGATATTTAGACCATTCGGTGAAGCACCCATAGTTGATAAGTCCGCATCTAAGTCAGCAAATAAGTGTGCCGCTAGCGAAGATGTTGCACCATGTGCACAATCTAAGGCAATATGGATTCCTGTAAATTCTTCATCCACACTATTTTTCAAATATTGGAGGTACTTTTGACCGCCTTCGAAATAATCCATGACTTGACCAAGGTCCGAGCCCACTGGACGAGGCAGTTGATCTTCACGTAAATCGATAAGTGCCTCAATTTCTAATTCCTGCTCATCGGATAGCTTAAAGCCATCCGGTCCAAAAAATTTAATGCCGTTATCAGCCACCGGATTATGAGAAGCAGAAATCATCACTCCCGCTTGAGCACCTAAGGCTTTTGTTAAAAATGAAACACCCGGAGTAGAAATGACTCCTAAACGCATAACTTCGGCTCCAATGGAGAGTAACCCTGCCACTAGTGCTCCTTCTAACATATGCCCGGATATTCGTGTATCACGCCCGATGAGTACTTTGGGACGGTCGGTATCCTTTGTTAAAACATATCCGCCATAGCGACCTAATTTAAAGGCCAACTCAGGTGTTAACTCGCTATTTGCTACTCCGCGTACCCCATCGGTCCCGAAATATTTTCCCATTATAAAAATCTCTCCTTCAACATGTATTGCTGGATATTATGCATTATTTTTTTCAATCGTAATTTTCGCTGATGATTTATTAGGTTTCCACTTAACTGTCGTCGGGCCCTCCACTTGAATGTCCACTTCATATACCCCTTCTTCTTGAAGGCTGGACAAATCAATAAAGACATTAAAGTCCTTAGGCCTCACACGGTTAACATCTGAAATGGGGCCATTTACTAATATATTTACCAACTGATTATCAGGGTCATTTATGGTTGCCTTATATTCAGCGGATAAGCCTTGAATTTTTAAAGGTACATCTGAAACGGTTTTCTTTTCTTCTTTTTCAACCACAACGGTTGCTTTCACTAATTGCGGGGTAACCTTCGTAATACCATTAGAGATAATAACGGGTAAGGTTAGTGTGGTGTTGTCGGTGATTTTACTGATATCGACCTCAACCCGAACGTTTTCCGTTTTGTTTAAAACATTAACATCCCCGGAAATGGTTGCTTCTTTTTCATCGATTTCAATCGATTTAATCGTCACACCCTCTGGCGCGGTACCATTCCTCACTATTTTTATCGGAACAGTCTTACTATTACTTTTTACTGGAATGGTGATTTCTACCTTTTCCGGATTGACCTCAACATTTAACTTATTTAAGTCCTTGTCAAGAACCTGGATGTTGGCTGCCTCTGAAATGGTTTCTGTCAGTTTATTCTTTTCCTCAAGGGTTGCCTTGACATAGGAAATCCGGTCAATGACACTTTTGGCACCCGTAATCTTCACATTACTAGGCTCGACCACAGGTTGCCCCGCAGAATAGCCCTCCTCTATTTGGCTCGAATTAAATTCTGCATCTACTTTAAATTCCTTTGTGATTTTTTCCTGGACGGAAACATTCACGGTTGCAGGTTTCATAGTCGCAGTTAATTTATCAGACAGATCTTTGACTTTTAATTTCACCTTCTGTTTTCCAATGTTAGCTTTCGATAAATCTACATAAACCTCAAAGTTCTTTAACGCTTTGGCAGACTTAATATGCGTTAATGGCCCTTTTAAGGTGAGATCAACCGTAGCCGGAATTCCAGACACCACTAAATTCTTCGTATCATAATAAACCTTAACAGGAATATTTTTTATGGTTTCTGTTGATTGCTCACCGGGGACATTTACATCCGTTAGTTTTTTCCCTGTATGTGGTACAGAGGAATATAAAAGCACAGCTAAAAGCAAGGCAAGAATTTTAATAAACCAGGGATTATCCATCAATTTATCCATTATTTTTCCCCCTCCAGTTCCAACGGGCTGAAGAAGCTTGTTTTGTCTTCAAATTAGTAAACAATTCACTCGTAAGTAATTCTTTCAGTTGCTCTGATTTAATCGCGCGATGAAGCTCCCCGTTCTTGGTAAGCGAGATATGACCTGTCTCTTCTGACACAATGATTGTAACACTGTCCGTTACTTCACTTATTCCTAAAGCGGCCCGATGCCTAGTTCCCAGCTCCTTAGAAATAAACGGACTTTCCGATAACGGCAGATAGCATGCGGCAGCCGCGACATTATTTCTTTGAATGATGACTGCACCATCATGGAGCGGTGTATTTGGGATAAAAATATTAATCAGCAATTCAGAAGAAATATTCGAATTTAACTGAATACCTGTTTCTATGTAATCGCCCATTCCTGTTTCTCTCTCAATCGAGATTAATGCCCCAATACGGCGCTTTGCCATATAGTCCGTTGCCTTAATAATCGCTTCAACGGTTTTTTCAGGATTTTCTTCATCCGGATTACTACTTCTCGAAAAGAACTTCCCTCTGCCTAATTGCTCAAGAGCTCTTCTAAGTTCCGGCTGAAAAATGATAATAATCGCAAGAAACCCGTATGTTATCGCCTGTTCCATCATCCAGCTTAACGTTTGGAAGCCTAGAAACTCGCTGACAACTCTAACTAGCAGGATAACCAGAATGCCTTTTAGCAATTGAACGGCTTTCGTTCCTCTAATCACATTAATCAACTTGTAAATGACATACCATACGAGGGCAATATCAACAATACTAGCTAAATACTTCCATAATTCGAAATCAGCAAACGGCATTGTTCTTCCTCCGTAATTTTCTTTAACACATATAAATTACAATCTATTTATTATATCACAAATACCTCTTGTACCTATTATATGTATAAGCTTAAAAAAACAAATCACTCTGCCCGAGTGATTTGTTTTTATTTAGTTTCCGGCTGGTCTCCAAATATTTGCACGACATCCTGCGAAGTCTTTTTAATATGGTACCAAATCCAATCAAATACCTCATTTACTTCATCAATTTGCCCTGTTACATGCCCTGCCGAAGCCAAATACTTCTCACCATTTATGACTGTCACATCACCCTGGACTTCGCCCTCTATATCCAAATTCCCATTTCGGACAATAACATCACCTTTTACCGTTTCACCCTTAGGAACAATGACCGTATTATTTCTTACCACTAAGTTTTTTTGCTTCGAAACAGAAAAGTCTTTATCTTGATTCCAAGTAGAGAATAAGCTTCCCATCATTAATATGAAAAATAAGGAAGCGGCAGCAAGCAAGGGATGGTTTTTCATCCAACGCTGCATCCAAATCCTCCGTTTTTCTTTTGGTAACCTAGATAATACGTTGGCTGTAAAATTGTCTGGAGCCTGCATGGTAGATATACTCTTGACAAAAGCGACCGTCTTTTTAAGTTCGTTAAATAAACTTTCACATTCTTTACAGCTTAGGAGGTGTTCTCTTAATACTTGTTCTTGCTCAGGTGTAATTTCGTCATCTAAATATTCATGCATTAGTTCGATGATTTGTTCTGGACACATTAACAGTTTCACCTCTTATCACACATAGCGTAATTGTTGTCTTAATGCTTCCCGGCCACGGTGAATTCTTGTTTTTACCGTTCCAAGGGGTAAATCTAGAATTTCACTTATTTCGTTTAAGGACAACTCTTCCATATATTTTAATACGATGGCTGTCCGATATTTGTCGGGCAGTTTTAAGATTTCTTTCTGGACAGCCTCTTGCAGCTGTAAGCTTTCTAATTCTGATTCTGGCAGCGGTGTGTTCGAAGGAATCTGGGAATACATCGTTAACCCTTCCGCCCCTGCTACTTCTGCATCTAAATAATAATCCGGTTTCTTTTTACGCATTCGGTCAATACACAGATTGGTAGCAATTCGAAAAAGCCAAGTAGAAAATTTCAAGTCTTGATTAAACGATTTGATATTAACATAAGCACGGATAAATGCCTCCTGTGCCATATCCTCCGCTTCATGACGGTTTCCAAGCATTCGGAAACATAGTTGATAAATACTGTTCTTATATATTTCAACGATTTCACCAAAGGCATCTTGATCACCCTTGATTACTTGTTTAATTCTCTTTTTGACTATTGCATCCATTAAGTTACCTCAGCTCCATTGCTGCTAATCGATAATACGAATCGATAGCAAAAAAGTTTCGTTTTACACGAAAAAACTTCTCAGTACCTTTAATATTAACAAAAATTCACTAAAAGGGCCCATTATTAGTTTAAGGATTTTTAGGAGGGGAGGAAAAGTAACGTTTTTTAGTCTTAAATTTTAAAATGAATATAAAAAAGCTGCAGCTCGTTAGAACAACAGGTTCACCTGTTTTCCTTCGAATTGCAGCATTAAGAATTTATAATAATTTTTCTCCGAATAGGGAACCCATCAATTCAACAGCTACTCTTGCTGTTTTATTTTTTTCATCTAAAATTGGATTTACTTCTACAAATTCTGCTGAGGTAATAATCTTTGATTCTTCTAACATCTCCATAGCAAGATGACTTTCTCTGTAGCTGATTCCACCGATAACTGGTGTTCCAACGCCAGGAGCATCATTAGGGTCTAAGCCATCTAAATCAAGAGATAAATGGACACCATCTGTCTTATCTTTCAGGTAAGCGATGGTTTCTTCCATTACTTTTGCCATCCCCATCCGATCAATTTCATGCATGGTATAAACTTTGATTCCTATTTCTTTTATTAAATCTTTTTCTCCATCATCCAGCGCTCTTGCGCCAATAATGACTACATTTTCAGGTTTAACTTTTGGACCGTATCCACCTATATCAGTTAATAAATTGTGACCTAACCCAATGCTTACTGCCAAAGGCATCCCATGGATATTACCCGATGGACTTGTCTCTGCCGTATTTAAATCACCATGTGCATCATACCAAATGACACCGAGGTTTTTATAGTGTTTAGAGACCCCTGCTAACGTACCAATTGCAATACTATGATCACCACCAAGTACTAACGGAAACGCGCCAGATTGAACTGCATTATCTACTTTATCAGCAAGAAGAGCACTTTTTTCAGCAACTAAATCTAGATTCCGCAAATTGGATTCTTTATCCACCACTACTTCAGGTCTGCCAATTGGAATATCACCTAGATCATGTACTTCATCAAATAGTGGCTTTAGTCGTTCCACAATGCCAGCATAACGGATTGCACTAGGTCCCATATCTACCCCACGTCTCATTTGACCTAAATCCATCGGCATCCCAATAATTGATAGCTTGTTCATATTAATTCCCCCTACCCCTTTATGTACTCTATTTTAACCGCTTTCATGTCAATGACTCAACTCGACAAAATTATGTATATATATACGGAAAAAACCTTAAACCAGTGATTGGTTTAAGGTTTAAATAGAAACAATAAAGGACCTTGGATTATATCTCCAAAGTCCTTTCCTGTGATTATATGAGCCATGAAGGACTCGAACCTTCGACCCTCTGATTAAAAGTCAGATGCTCTACCAACTGAGCTAATGGCTCTC
>NZ_BCUX01000057.1 GCF_001591445.1 Neobacillus drentensis NBRC 102427
ATTAGTTTAAGTGTATCTTTTCACATATTTAAAAAGCAGTTTGTCTGAATATCTTTTAAATAGACACAAGAAAAAGAGTTGCAGAAGTTACTCCTTGTCAACTCTTGCATGTGTTAATTTAGCAATATTAATTCCACTTAACAGACCAACCTAATTTTAAATCTATTATGTCTATTTTTTTGAAATTACAGTAAACATCCCTGTCATATTGGGTGAGAAGTCTTTAAAATCATATCTCTCATAGAACGATTCTTTGCCTTGTGATGCAAACAAACCAATAAACGCCTTATCTGGGGCATTAATATTTAAGTATTCAACCAAAAGATTCATTATTTCATTTCCAATACCATTTTTCTGATAATCTGGATGAACCACTATATCTTGGATATAGAAATAAATAGCCCCATCGCCAACAATTCTTCCCATACCCACAATTTGTTCATTATCCTTGACTGTGATGCAGTGAATAGAATTTCTTAGTGATGTTTCCGCTACTTCAAAATTCATATAATTGGTCCATCCCACAGACTCACACAAATATTTGTATTCTTCCAATGTGGGAATATTATTTTCAATCTTATATTCTTTCAAAATGTTTCCTCCAATGCTTCAAATTTCACCAATAAATATATATTCGACATCATTTTATTTACTCCTCTTCATGTGCTAACCTGACCCGTTACTTCAATAAGAAAGCATTACCGTTATTCCAGTAATGCTACCCGATAGTTTAAGTACAATATTTCACAATCTTGCTTTTAAAAAAAGAAAAAAGCAGACGACTAGTAAATTTAAGTATTCACAATATGTGCCTTATAAACTAAATTAATAGTGGTACACTTGAGGTAAAGTTCTATTAAAAAAGGAGCTTAGAAATCACTACTTATATCTAAATAAGTTATAATAATAAAAAAAATATTTTTGAGGTGAATAGGCATTGGATTTTTATTCAAGTTCAGACCAACAAGTAGAAAAAGCTGATGATGAAGAATATATAGAAAGAGATTACGCTACTAGACACAAAGCAGAAAGGGTACCGGAAGAAAGAGGATATAAACAATGGATTATGGGAAGGAAAAAGAAAAAAGTAGATGAAGGGAGAGAAGCAGGAGTATATTCGCCATCAAGATCCAGATCGTCAAATAAGAAAAAGAAAGGAAAAATGTTTTCATTAAATCTAGTCTTTAAAATATTTGTAGTAGCAGCTGTTTGTTTCAACTTCAAATTCATTTGGAACTTTATGAAAGATCCTATTGGAAATTTTACGGTTTATCATACATTATTTGTACTTGGAATATGTGCAGGTATTAATTTTATTGCAGTTTGGATTCTGATTTATAAAAGTTCATTTATAAGATTTTATCTTTCCTTATTTGCAATTTTAGGATCGTATGGGTATTACTTCTACGTAAATTACACTAATCACTCCTTTATGGGGAATAACATCAAAACTTCGTTGCTTGTTATGATATCAGTTTTGATGGTCATTAATCCTAAAGTAAATTATTACCTGAAAAGCATCGTACTTCTGTTGATACCGATTATAGGAATATATTTAAGTGGTAATAAATTCGCACTTGTATGGGCTTTATTGTTGAGTGCGGGATTTGTACTATTATTTAGAGTGTCTAAATCAAGAACAAAATCAAATAAAAAGGATGGTCGATCAAGAAGAAACCAAAAGCAAACAGCTTAATATTTATTATTTGGAAATTAAAAAATGCTGGTTATGGCAGTATATTCATTGAATGAAAATAAGCCGAAAATTTACAAGTGGTGAAATAACTTGTATATTTTCGGCTTATAAAATTTTAAAAATGGAAGAAAAGCAGCCGTTACTTTAAGTACAATTCTTGACAAACTCATATTGCCCCACAAAACTGAATCCCCAGAACAACAAGGAAAAGTTGATTCTTAATAAATTATCACACCCATTAAAATACAGAAACCGACTAAATTAATTTCTATTTGAATTATTTATTGGAATAAGAGGAAAGACCCCGACCAATAAGGTTTGCAGAAACAGGCTTTTTTCCGATTTCCCTTGCCCAAATTGATAATTGTCCTATATGGTGAATTTCATGAGCAATGGTATGTCGCATGATTTCACCCCAAGTATCCGTCACAATTCTTCCATCTGGTAAGGTATCGTAAAATAAACGATTTTCCATACTAGCATCCCAGTTGTTCACAAAGTTTTCCACTTCTAAATGAAATTCAGCGTCCAATTTTCGAACCTTATTCAAGCTTTTATAACCATCGAAACTCTCCTGAAAGTCAGTTTTACCTTGTAAGACACGTATCCAGCTCCATTCGGCATCAACAATATGGAAAAGTGTATGCAATATACTTCCCATTCCACCCGTTCGGTTTTGAAGAAGTTCTTCTTCACTTAAATCTTCACACCAACGATACCAGTCTTCTCTTACCATCCAGTTATATCTAAAAAAAATCTGCAAAAAAGCCCCTCCCCATTAGAAAATTATTGAACTGTAAAAATACTATAAGTGCAACTCTCAACATTGTTAAATATTACTATTTCTATAAATATAGATTGAATTCCTTCTTCAACTATCCTGCTCGTTAGTTAAACAAGAAAAAAAGCAGCCCCTATGACTACTCTAATCATCGTACGTTCTTAATATATCATAAAAGAGAAAATCTTAAGTCTGTAAATTATTATTTTCCTGGTCAGCAGATTGGCTAAAAAAATCATTTAAAAGCCGTTCGTACAACTTAGTCTTTTTTGGTATGTTATACAATTCTTTATTTCCGTCTAATTTTATTTGTAATGCTCCTGTTTCAGTGTTTAGCCATAAACGGTAATCCCCCAACTTATATAAATGTTTACTATTTTCCATCTAATCCTCTCCCCAGTAAATAACTCCAAATAAACCTTATATTACCACAAATATCAAAATCTTTCTTCCACTAAACTGCACCTTTAGCACAATAAGAAAAAGCTGCCTAATTGACAGTTGGATCTTCAATTCTTGCACCCGTTACTTTAACAAGTTTCTTCTTTTTTATTGTATATAACAAATGGGCTTATTTTTTTGTAACATCAACAAAAACATCTTAGGAAAAGAAAGTTTTTTATCCTTTAAGGCAATAAAAACCCAATATTATTAACTGTTTGTCCAATCTAACTCTCACTTAACCACATACTTTATATTATAAAAATCAAGGGGGTGAAATAATGTTTCGTATTATTGATTATCAAGCAACAGAACCAATTCTTAAAGTTAACAATAATAACCCATTTGCTATTCCTCATTCTCCTAAACGTATTGTACTAGCATCTATCCGTATAACTGTACCTCGAAGGGATGCAAATAAAAATCGTGTAGAATTAATTGCGACAGTAGGCGTTCGGGGGGTAAGTGGTACATCACAAATTTTATTTAAGATCTTTCGTGATGGAAAAGAAATCTTTAGAGCTCAAGAGGGAGTAGAATCGGATACTACATCAGAGGTTAATTATATTGTGACATTCCAAGCTATTGATATGAATGTAGGACAGGGAACACATCTTTATCAATTGACCGCTGAAAATATTACAAATGGCACAGAAGCAGCTGTTGTAGGACCAATCTCGTTTAGTGGTTTAGCAGTAGCTCGTGATGACTGGGATCGTGATTGATAGTTCAAACACAGCCCTAGACTTCTAATAATCGAAGGCTATTCTATACCCCTTTTCTTAAGGGGTATAGTTTTTTATTTAAGTCTCTTAATCGATTGGATAATTGAAACATTATATTGTCCCAGCCAATTCAACTAAACTGCCACGTTAGCTTAAGTGTATTCCTTCACAATGTAACTTTTCTGTAAATTTAAAATATAAAACAAAGGGAATTGCTTAAATATCCACATAAAAAAGAGCGACCATTTCAGCCACTCTTAACTTATCCTTTAAATTTATCTATTACTACGGACAATTTTCACAGTAGTAAATTCCATCTATTTTATCCTTCCTTAATTCCTCATATAGGAACAACTGGCTACAGCATCCGCACTTAATCAACTCATCAGCACAATCTTCGCATGCTTTCCACTCATAGCTTGTATCTAGGATGTTATTTTCTTCGAAATAGTAGTTACAAAAGTCACATCGTACATTCTTATCACCCATAAAATACCTCCCCTTTTATTAAGTGGCTTCAAGTATTACTTTATTCTACTGGCTCTGTTAAATAATTATGTTGATTTTTAAGTAAAAAGAAAACAGCCAGAAAAATCTAGCTGTTCTTCCTAAAATTTAACTTTCTCTTATTTAACTAACGCACCCGATTAGTTTAAGTGCAATTCTTCACAATCTAAGAGAAATGGGGTTTTCATTTATTTCAATTTACTACTGACTAAATTCTCCCAGTCTTCAAATGACAGCTTTTCCGCAATATGTTTTAATTCACGAGGAACTTCAACATAACACATCAATTCTAAACTATTTCCATCTGGGTCATCAAAGTAAACCGAAGCATTTCCTTGATTTGGTCTTACAAAAGGCTCAATCGAAGTTCTTCTTCCAAAAGGTACAGGTTCAACTTGGATGGATTCAAGCCATTTTACAGACTCTTTTAAATCCTCATATGTGACTCGAAAAGCAATATGTCTTAAAGAAGGGTGGTATGGAGTTTGGTACTCCTTCGCTTCCCACAATCCTAACCAGCTTTTGCCTTCTTCTATCCAAAAGAATGCGGTGTCTTCATCACGCCAAGCTAACTTCAAACCTAATTTTCGGTAAAATTCAATTGAAACTTCTAAACTTTTTACAGGTAAATGTGCTTCATATAGCCCCTTTATCATTTCTCCCATCCCTTTGTCTGTAGAATTTATGTACTTCAAATTTTATTTTAAAAGAATCTCTTCTTCAACAATCCTGCTTCTTTAGTCGAATAAGAAAAAGACCGCAGTAGCGATCACTTACTTTATCTTCTGCACCTGTTAGCCATCCATGAAGCGGAAAAAACCAACGCTTCAGCATAGAGACTGAAAATATATTGAACTGTCCAAACTGGTTTTTAATCCAGTCAATCCAATACATAAATCATTGAATTGTGGCTCTCTCCATTTTTTTAAACCGAAAGTGACTGGTCTTCTTTGGTATTGTTTTTTCAGTGTTAGAGAGGTTTATTTTCTTGGTAGTTCAATTACCTATAACCAAAAAAGGGACCGCCTATCGGTCCTTTTTCTATTCAAAGAATCTTCCTTCTGGAGTCATAATCTACTTATATAAACAAAGTGAAGTATAAAAATGTTCTCTTATATTGTACTTTTCCGCGTGTTCCTTCACCATTTCCCCAATGTAACCAGGTACATTCGTGAAAAATTGAACTGTTTCCTCTTCTTCATATTTAGGTATTCCCTCATAAGGACCATGTAATATGGAGTAAGAAACCAAAGCACTTAACGGAATATAATGTTCCTCGCTATATTCAATCATCTTTTTTTTTAGATTTTCATTCAGTTGTACCATAAATTGCTTTGACTTTACATTTTCCTTGATCGGTTCACTCATATTCTTGAAATATTCGGAAACTATGTAGCCAATCAAAACATTCTTTTTTATTTCATAATCTTCTGCCAGTTTATTGACTCTTTTGAGCAGTCCTTCATTAGCCGTTAATACAAAATGGTAAGGTTCTAACGTAATTTCCTTTTTTAATTGTTCTATCTTTGACAGAGTAGGAGGATTTTTTAGAAGTTTGGTTAACCCGAAAAGGATTGTTCCAGATTTAGAAATTCCTAAATTTTTAGCTGCTATTTCTATTTGCTCATTCGCTCCCGTTGATAATCTGATACTTAATTTATTTGTTTTACCTCTATTTAATTTTGGCATTTGCTGATCTCCTTCCGTGCTATGTAATACGAAAAACCACCTAAGAATATGTTTAATAGATTAAAGATTCTCGATAAAATTTCAAAATTCCTTCTTCAATTATCCTGCCACGTTAGCTGAATAAGAAAAAGCATTACCGGTATGTATGTAATGCAGAAGTTAGTTGAAGAAGGAGATTTATGTACACTGACTTGTCACTAAAAGTTACAACTAGAATTTCTTCCGTTTTCATTAACTAGTTTACTGATCATGTAAAAATATTAAGTTAATTCTGTGTTATTATTATTTAATAAACGCTTAATAGAACTGTTCGTTCTATTGTTGAATGGTTCTGGCTTTATTTAGTTATTAATATACTATTTACGGGAGGAAAAATAATGGAGATTGGTTTTCTATCAATTCTAGCCTTAGGATTTGTTCTTGGTATCAAGCACGCAATCGAGCCAGACCATGTGATTGCTGTGTCTACTATTGCAAGTCAAAGTAAAAAATTACTTCGCTCGTCTTTAGCAGGAGTATTCTGGGGAATAGGTCATACTGCCACATTATTTATTATTGGAATTATTCTTATTCTTATGAAAGGTGAAATACCAGAAAAATGGGCAATGTCTTTAGAGTTTTTAGTCGGTATTATGCTTGTTTACCTTGGTACTACAACTATACTTTCATTTAAAAATATCCACGTTCATCAGCATGAACACGATGAGGAAGAACATAAACATGTCCACTCACATTTACATAGTGGTAAACATGAGCATAAACACCAACATAAAAATGTTTCATATTTAAAATCCTTAGTGATTGGCTTAGTTCATGGTCTTGCTGGAAGTGGAGCTATGGTTCTATTAACTATGAGTACGGTTAAAAGTGTTTGGGAAGCGGCTGTTTATATCCTTATATTCGGTGTAGGAACAATTATTGGAATGCTTTTCTTTACTACAATTATAGGGATTCCATTTGTTTTTAGTACCAAAAAAGTAAGACTGAACAAAACACTTACCCAAATAACAGGCGTCATTAGTATAATGTTTGGGATATTTTATATGTACAACCTAGGAGTAACTGAAGGATTATTTAAACTTTGGATACAGTAGTTTAATTGTTAGAGAGATGGATTTTTCCATCTCTCTCTTCAATTATCCTGCTTGGTTAGCTCAATAAGAAAAGCCGCCAAAATTGGCGGCTGAATATTCAACTTTACTAAACATAATCCAGTATGATTGCGAGCATATAAATAAGCGGAAAAATTCCGGCTAAATTGGGAAATACCCATATTTCCTTAAAAATAAGGGGAGTTTTTCCGTTTATATTATCCAAATCTTTGGATTTTGTCTTATTTAGAGCAGTTAATCGGAATATCTCCGCTTATTTCCGCTCCTTAAGGTTCCCCTAAATTCATTAGCAGGAAATTCTCCGCTTAAGAATTCTTATATTGAGTACCAACTATTGCACCCGTAAATTTAAGAAGGCAAATAAAGAAATTATTACATTTCAAAAAAGTTTTGTCTTTCGACTTTGCTCACTCGGAGGGCAAAACCTTGGTACCAAATGGATTTCCCTTTTTCTTGTGCCACTTTGTGAGCAGCGTTTTCTTTCCACTTTTTAATCGATTCTAAAGAATCCCAGTAGGAAACGGTGATCCCAAGCGCATCGTCACGAGCACTTTCAACCCCTAAAAACCCTTTTTGCTTTGATGCCAACTCAACCATTTTATCCGCCATTTCACCGTAACCATTGTTACCTTCAGTACGCTGTGAAGAAAATATCACCGCATAATAAGGTGGTTCTGGAGTATTTGCATAAACACTCATATTTCGATACCCCCATTTTTATATAATTCAGTAATTTTCCACCTTTTTATTTTAAATTCATCAACAAAAAATGACTATCAAATTCATACAAATTGATAGCCATTTTATCTTCAAATTTGAAATTTTGAAGGGTTTTTTTACAATTTAGGTAATTTCCAAAAGACCATGGAGAAGGTTCTTGCTTTATTTGAAGTTAACTACGTTTTAATTTTTTGTTATATCGTTTTTCTTTATAATATTGGAAAAACCAAATGGCAACGGCTAACCAGAATCCACTTGCTAAATAACCGCCAATGATATCGCTGGGATAATGAACCCCTAAATAAATTCGACTAATTCCAATAGCTAGAATCATCACAGTACTAATGCAGATTAACAAACTCCTTCCCCACCTACTTGGAATATGACGCCAGAGCAAGAAGGAAATGGTCACATAAACAGTAAACGCATTCATGGCATGGCCGCTTGGGAAACTGTACCCCGAAATATCGATGAGACGATGAAAATTGGGACGGATTCTATGAAAAACCTGTTTCAAAATTTGGTTTAAAACGGCTGAGCCAATAATGGCTGAAATAAGGAAAATTAATTCTAACCGATGATGCAAAACCTTTTTAAGAAAGATGATTAATAGGATAATGATGACGATCACAACCGGCGTCGAACCAATAAAAGTGAATAATTTCATCACTTTAGTTAACAAGGGTGATTCGAGTCCTTGAATGGCTGCTATGATATTGCGATCAAAATCAATAATTTTATGGTCACTTATGAACAACGACGTAAGGGCGAAACCGACTACACAGACTAAACTAATGATGAAAGCGATCAATAGGTGGGTTTTTAGATTCATAAAATGGTCCTCTCAAACAATTTGTAATTGGGACTGTCGATAATAGTGTGATAAGTAAATAGGACCATTATTCATTCTTTAAATCAGGAAGCTCCTCTTTTTTCGTTTTCGTCAAACAGAGGACTAAGATTACTATCGTTAAAAGGAAGATGGCACTCGTCATTATCCTATTTAAACGCTTTGCCTCATCGGCATCGTTATAAAAGCATTCTTTTGCTCGTATACCTGGTTTTTTATCTGAATAATGACATCAAGCGCATCAACAGAAGATGTTTTGGATTGATACTGTCTTGCCATTTGTTGCATCCTGGTTAATAATTCCAAGTTCTTTGTTACACCTTCAATTTTCCCAATTAAATCGTGGTCATTTTCAGCCAAAAGCGCTAATCCGGCATCCACTAAGAACTGGGCATTGTCTTCTTCCTGGCCTGGAAGTGGATGATAAAGTAATAACGGGAGCTCCATCGCCAGTGCCTCTGACGTTGTGACACCCCCGGGTTTCGAAATCATTAAATCAGACATTGCCATCAACTCATGTATATTTTCGCTATAACCAAGAAGGAGAATATGATGCTTGGTGTTTCTAATCTCTTCCTCCAGTTGATTTCTTAATTTCTTATTTCTGCCGCAAACAATGATCAATTGAATGGGGGAGGAAAGATTCTCTAAAACCTGAAAGGTCGATATCCCCTTTCCGATAAAGCCCTCTCCTCCACCCATAACCAGGAGTGTAAACTGGGAAGGGTTCAACTGATATTTCTTAGCGAGGCACTCTCGGGACTGTGTATTGATAAATTTTTTAAGGACAGGGATACCTGAATGGTTAATTTTATGGCCTTCTATTCCTAAAGAAACCAGGCGGTCCTTTACCTGCTTGGATCCCACAATATAGTGATCTGTAAAAGGATAGATCCAATACGAATGGTCAGTGTAATCAGTCATAATCGTTACAGCTGGTATGTTGACTAATCCATGTTCTTTTAGTTTAGACATGATTCCAGCAGCAAATGGGTACGTACTTACGACCACGGTAGGTTGGATTTTTTCAATCACTTCAAGCATTGAACTCATTCCTAGCGTAAAAAAGGTATTTAACTTTACAGAGAAAGGGCTTTTTTCACGTGTTCTATTATATAAATAGCTGTACACTTGAGGAAACTTTTTAATCACTCGATTGTAAAAGTAATGACTGATGGGAAACAGGTAGGGATGCAGCCACTCCATGATATCGATTGTAATGGGCTCAACATGTGGAAGTGTAAATTGGATGGCTTCACTAAGTGCATTGGCTACTTGTTTATGCCCGTCTCCAAATGAGGCAGATAAAATGAGAATTTTATCTTTCTTTTCAGCATTCATCTCCATACCATCTCCTCCACCAATTCCATTGATGTTTACAGCCTAATAGTAAACTAGTAGCCTTAAGACAGAATGAAAAAAAGATTAAAAAATTGTTAAATTGCATCCTTTAAAACAATGAAGTCTTCTATTTCTTTTCATTTTTTTTCCCTTTCCATTTATAAATGACATACCCAATGGTAAAAAGAATCGCGATCATGATGGCTGGTGTAACATAGGGCTTTGCTGCCTGATTAATTTGCTCCCATTTCGTTCCCAAGGTCATCCCTAGATAAAGAAAAAGAATTGACCATGGAATAATCGCTACAACCGTATAAAGACTGAACTTGGCAAACGACATACGAGCAATCCCCGCAGGAATCGAAATGGCGTGCCTTACAACAGGAATAAACCGTGCTGTAAAAATAACGCCTGATCCATATTTGCTAAACCATTGCTGGGCAAGATCGATATGATGCGGCTGAATCAATATATACTTTCCGTACTTATTAAGGAATGGTCTTCCCCCATAACGGCCCAGCCAGTATAAAAACCATTGTGCTATGAGACCGCCGATTGTTCCTGCAATCACTGCTCCAATGAATGAGATCTTTCCAATCGAAACTAAATAACCGCCATATGCCAATACGATTTCACTTGGGATGACTTCTACCATTAAACCAAGGGCAATTCCTATGTAGCCAAGACTTGAAAGCAAATCAAAGATGGATTGAATAAAATGTGACATACTCTACCTACCCTTTTTAAGATTTTCTATTGTTGCTTTAAAAACTAAGACAAAAAGCTAGTCGAACCGTTCCCCCTGCGTCACCCTTTGAACCGGTAGCCGGCGCCCCATACGGTTTCGATGTATTGGGGATTGGAGGGGTCGGATTCGATTTTTTCACGAATTTTTCGAATATGGACGGTTACGGTTGAAATTTCACCCAAGGAATCATAGCCCCATAGCTTTTCAAATAATTGTTCCTTGCTGAACACACGATTCGGATTAAGGGCTAAAAAGGTGAGGACATCAAATTCCTTTGTTGTGATAACCACCTCTTGGTTATTTACATAAACCCGTCTTGGGGCCTGATCAATCCGCAGACCCCGGATCATAATACTGTCACTTTGGGGTTCCTTTCCAATAAGTCGTTGATACCGAGAGAGATGCGCCTTTACCCTTGCGACCAATTCACTTGGGCTAAAGGGCTTGACAATATAATCATCTGCCCCCAATCCTAAACCACGGATTTTATCAATGTCTTCTTTTTTGGCTGAAACCAAAAGGACTGGAATATCCTTTTCGGCTCGGATTGCTTTGCAAATTTGAAAGCCATCAACCCCTGGCAGCATCAGATCGAGCAGCACCAAGTCGACCTCCTCGCTTAACGCCTTTTGTAGGCCGTCATCACCTGTGAAAGCAATCTCAACCGAAAAACCGTCAATTTCTAAGTAATCCCGCTCAAGTTCTGCGATACTTATATCATCTTCTATGATTAAAATTCGTTTCATATCTTCTCACCCGCTTTATTTAACGTAAAAGAAATTGTTGTTCCTTGCCCTTGCCTGCTTTCTGCCCAGATGGAGCCATGATGTTCTTCGATAATTCTCTTGGAAATCGATAAGCCGAGTCCACTTCCACCCTTTTCCGTGCCGCGCGCCGTATCCACGCGATAAAAGCGGTCAAAGATGATCGATAAATTCTCTTCCGCAATTCCTGGGCCATTGTCCGTCATCTTGAACAGAACCTCATCATCTCTTGTCGATAAATGAAACGAAAGCAACTTGTCAGCTCTATCAATATACTTCAACGAATTGTCGACAATATTGGTAATCACCCGTTTCAAATGCTCACGGTCCCCCATGATGAGATACTCGCCTTTGTCTATATTTAGCGCAATTTCAACCCGTTTTTCCTCTAGAGCAAAGCGGAGCTCCTCCACAAAATCCTGGAGGTAGTGATCAAAATGAATAGTTTCAAAATGAAACGGCAACCGCTGCAAGTCTAATTTAGAGTATAAAAAGAGTTCATCAATCATATGATCCAATTCATTGGATTTCGAATGAATCGTTTGCATGTACCGGTCGATTTTTTCAGGGCTGTTAGCGACACCGTCCCTAATCCCTTCCACATATCCTTTAATGGTCGTAATCGGCGTTTTTAAATCATGAGAAATATTGGCGATCAGTTCTTTGCGATTTTCCTCATAGGCGAGCTGCGTTTCAATTGATTCTTTTAACCTGACTCTCATTTCTTCAAATCCTTGAGCAAGCTGCCCCATTTCATCCTTGGATGTTACCGGAATGGGAAGTGTCAGATCGCCTTCTTTCATCCGTTTGGCAGCCCTTTGTAACCCACGAATCGGCCGGATGATGCTTCTCGACACATAGTAAGTCAACAATCCATTCGTGCCGATTAAAACAATGATCAACCCAATAAATAATATCGGGAACGAGGTACGGACAAATTTAGCAAAACTGCTGGCATCCGTTACAAAGAACAATGAACCCTCTGCCCCGTCAGGATAGAAAAAATCAAGTTTTTTTATCGAGACAAATTGATGATCAATTCGTTCGACTGGATCCACTTCGCCGAAAAAACCGAATGGCGGCAGTTCATCCATTTCCAATCCTTTTAATTTGGAGGGTACATAAATCATTTGCTGTCCTTTTCTTACGGCTAATGAGGTACCGCCTGTTTTATTTAATTGACTGTCAATTTTCTGTAAATAGGTTTGATCCAAAAATGTTCCAGGATTCTTCATGGTTTCCTTGTGCAGATCAATCAATAATTGATTTCTTTCCGTGATATGATTTGAGTGCTCCGGTGCCATGTAGATGTTTCGCAATTCTTTCATATCCCCTCTAAAAAGTAAGGCCACTAAAAGTGCAGATAAGCAGACAAATATAATGGGCACGAGAATCATGGCGAGATTAGATAATAAAAGTCTTAAACGAATGGACATCGAAACACTACTTTCTTCATTAAAATTCTTTTTGACTAAACTTATAGTATCCTAGTGTGAAGAATAATGCACAAAAAGATACAAGATAAAGGCTTCTGCCGAAGGTTGCGACATTCAACCCATTATTAATCCAGCGTTGATACCAGTTGCTATCGTATACCGGCAGCCATGCGGCAATGGTTGGAACTAGATACGTTAGGACAACCATTACTAAGTAAAGAAGTATCGAAAAGGTTAACGCCTTGCTGCTTGAGCCAACCCATTGTGCAAGGAAGACCAAGAGGATTCCCATGGCCATTAATGGAAACCAGGATAACAAAAATGATAATATACCTACTGCCAAGCCACTGAAGGTGAAGTTCTCCAGCCAAATGGCTCCTGTAATTAATGACGAAAAACAGACAACGAGTAAAAGAGTCAATAAATAGATGCCCGTACAGACAATCTTGGAAGTGAACAGCTTGAACCGTGAGAGCGGCCTGACAAGCAGGAAGGATAGTGTCTTTTGCTCTTGCTCCCCTGCAAACAGATCACTGACGCAAAGTGCCAGTAATAATGGCAGGTAAAAGGTGACGGCTAAACTTAAGATCACAAGTGGGAAAGACTCTCCGTCAAAGGCGGTAAAGCCAAACTTGCTTTGCATCATTTGAATAGCAGGTCCGACAAGTAAAGGGAATAAGGCTGAGAGGCATAACAAGACAATCGTTGATTTTTTTCGTACTAATTTGGTCCACTCATTTTGTAAGTTCAGCATCTTGGTTCACTTCCTTTCCTTTCCTAATTTTGCTCATATAAAAGGACTCAAAGGTTTGCCCTTCTTCTAATTGATTTCTCGCCACTTCTCCAATAATTTTCCCCTTTGACAAGATCGCGATTCGATTACATAAACGCTCCACTTCATCGATCAAATGAGTGGAGAGGATGAACGTGACACCTTCCTCTTTTGCCAACCGGCTAATCAGTTCTTGAAAATCAAGTTTCCCCTCAATATCGAGCCCGTTCGTTGGCTCGTCTAAGATCACCAAAGTCGGGTTGGAGAGTAAAGCAGCTGCCAAATATAACCTCTGCCGCATTCCCGTTGAAAAGGATTTCACCTTTTCATGCTTATGTTCCTCCATTCCAACCCACTGTAGTACCTCGTCTAATCTCCCTTTTTCAAGAGATGGATACAGTCGCGATACTACTTGAAGATTTTCATAAGCGGTTAAAAAATCAAACGCCTCCACCCCGCTGATGAGTGTTCCAACCGATTGCATCGCTTGTTCAAATTGTTCCTTGACATGATACCCATTAATCGAAATCTCTCCCTGATCGGGGCGGCATAATGCCACGATACACTTCATCAGCGTTGTTTTTCCGGCACCGTTTGGTCCTAACAGCCCGAAGATTTCACCCTGTTCGATGGAAAAACTAATATTTTCAACACCACGTCCATTTTTATATTGCTTCGTAACGTTTTGCACTTCAAGAACCGGCACACAGCTCACTCCTTTATACAGTAGTTTTATCTAAACAAGCTTCCTGCTTGTAATATTCAAATTTTAGAAACAAGAGCAGAGGAAAAGTCCCCCTGCCTCGTTGTTTATTTTTGCAAATTAATCTTCATGCCTATCATGCTTTTCTTTGACGGTGACAACTTTTTTGCCTTTCAAATCAACGCTTGAAACTTTGGCCTGATTTAACTGATCAAATTTGTTTGCAAGCTTTAAAACAAGGTCATGGTGTGTTCCATTTACATCATCACCGGAAACATAAATCGTAGCTTCTTGGCCGACTAAGTATTCACTCTTATCCACTGCACCGTTTAGGACGACACGGGATACGTTTATGTTATTTTTCAGTTGTGGAAGCTGTGGTTTTAGATCAGCAAACTGCAGGGAACCAAATTTTTCCTTTTCGACATGATCCTTCTGTTGGTCGATATTCTTAAGGAAGAAGGACACAACCGCCTGTCCAACGGCAGGTATTTGATTTTTAGAAAGATCAAGCTCTAATTCTGTTTTTCCATTGGCGCCATTTTTCGTGATAATCTTGTCTTGATAATTTTTTGTAACCGCATCAAAGATGGCTTCTACATCTTTTTGCATTTGTGGTGAGATGTTTTCATCTTTATGTTCTCTTCGGTTAGACTCTTTCTTATCTTCTTTTTCTTGTTTGACATAGTAGTTTTCATCCTTGCTGCTCTTCACGACCGTTTGATCGGCCTTTGAAAAATAATCTACCTTTGTCGTTTTACCGCCATTTGTCACACTGACGGAACTATTACCGGATTCATCCTTTACATTAAGGGTGTTCAAGGAATCCACCTGATAAATCTCCTTACCGTTATCCGTTAATGATGCGGTGGTATGGGCAGTAAAACTGTCGATCGTGTGTGTTTTCTTCACGGCCGTTTTGAACAGGTCGTATCCAGATGTGGACGCAGATGCAGATAAAACACCTCCTGCCATTAATAATCCACTAATGCCCGCAACAGCTAGCACTTTCTTATTCATTGACGTTCCTCCTCCAACTATATTAATGGTACAGAATCATCATAGACAAATACCCTAAACTGCCTATTAATGAAATATTAAAAGTTTCTTAAATCTACTCATGTATCCGGTTAAGTTTGGAAAAACATTAGCCACAATGCATTGTGTACCTAGGACAATTTATTAAAAAAAAACTCGCCGATTGGCGAGCCGTTAGCTTATTCTATTCCCCGATAAATTCCAAAAATTGTGTAACGGTCATTTTATTGAATCGCTGATGCTTTTTGACAAGCCATAAATCTCTCAAAATTGTTACTCCGGAAATATCGACACTCCGTAATGTCCCTTGTTCCAATTCTCTGGCTACCGTCAATCTTGGCAGGATACTAATCCCTAGTCCTGCTTCTACAGCACTTTTTATCGCCTGGGTACTCCCTAACTCCATATAACTATCAATTTTCTCTAGTACCCCATACTCCCTTAATGTGTTTTCTACAATAAGTCGTGTTCCTGAAATGGATTCACGCCAAATCATCATTTCATCTGCCAGCTCTTCCATGCTGATCTGTTCTCTCCATATGTGGTCAGGCGAACAAATGAGGATAAGCTCATCGTCTGCAAATTTTTCGACGATAAAATCATTGTTTTCAACGATCCCTTCAACCAAAGCCAAGTCGATCACATCATTGGCTAAATCCTCGATCACACTTGGTGTATTTTTAATGGTTAACGATACTTTTATTTCAGGCTTTTGTTTTTTAAAGCGACCCAACAAGCTTGGCAATAAATATTCCCCGATGGTAAAAGAGGCACCCACGTGAAGGTTGGTATTATACTCTCCCGTGACTTGTTTAATTAGTTCTTTGGAACGATTGAAGTCATTAATAATCGTTTTTGCAAATGGATATAACATTCTTCCCGTTTCGGTTACCTTCATCTTTCCGTCCGTACGATCAAATAACAAGGTGCCATAAACGTTTTCTAATTGATGAATTTGTCTCGTTACAGCAGGCTGTGATACATAACTTAATCTTGCTGCTTGACTGATACTGCCTTCATCTACAACTAAACAAAACATCTTTAAACTCTCTATGTTCAACTGAATGACCCTCCTAACCATAATAGGGATTCGTAACTAGTATATATCATTAACAAAGCTGATGGACTTACTTGGTATAACGAATTGTTATAGCCTATAAATTTGTTGCAATTTACCCTAACGCCATCTTTTGATAACCTAATAGATAGATAAACTCATAAATTTTACAATACACTATTGTTTCCTCAGATTGGAATGCATAATCAAAAATATCAAATATACCTGCAAGTAAGAAAGAAGGATCTCCATGAAAAAACAATGGAAATTACTGTTTCAAATCTTCTGGACTTTTTTCAAAATTAGCCCGGTAACCTTTGGCGGTGGCTACGCCATGATCCCGTTAATCGAAAAAGAAATAGTAGAAAAGAGAAAGTGGTTGAGTAGTGAAGATGTGACCGACGTGTTTGCCTTATCCCAAACCGTGCCCGGTGCAGTTGCAATTAATTCAGCCTCCTTTATTGGACAGCGAATAGGCGGAATCAAAGGGGCACTGGCCGCCATGCTTGGTGTTTCGTTACCAACTTTTATGATCGTTCTCTGCCTAGGAATCTTCTACTCTTTTATCCATGATAATCCAAAGTTAGAAGCGGCTTTTGTAGCCATTAGGGCGACTATTGTGGCAATCATTGTTTATGCTGCTATTAAAACAGCTAAAACCGCCATTGTCGATAAAACTACTCTTTGCATCATGCTCGTTGGGGTACCTGTCCTGTTCTTCATTCATCCAATCCTAGCTATTTTTTTGGGAGCATTAACAGGAATTTTAGCCATTTCGATTAAGAAGAGGATCGGACATAAAACCGAATTGGAACAACATAAAGAAACAGATCCAACCCAAAATCTCGATTACTTTATGGGGGCAGGAATATAGGAGGATAGCCAGTTATGGTACTATGGGAACTATTTAAGACATTTTTTATCATGGGATTTGCCTCATTTGGAGGGGGATATACGATGATTCCTCTCATTGAAAAAGCTGTCACCGATTATGGATGGATGACAGCAGAAAAATTAACGAATATGATTGCGATTGCTGGAATGGCTCCAGGTCCGATCGCTACCAATAGTGCGATTCTGGTTGGTTATGCCGCAGGCGGCTACATGGGAGCTATCATCGCAGCGATTGGTATCCTGTTGCCTTCAATCATCCTCGTGATCGTGGTGGCAACTTTTTTTATTAAGGTGCATCATAATCCCACTGTTCACTCGATGTTTTATGGATTAAAACCCATTGTGGCTAGTTTAATCATCTATGCTGCAATAAGGTTTGCCTTATCAAATAATCTGATTTCCCTTCATTTCAATTTTCATTCTGTAAGTTTATTACTCATTTTTGGATTATCATTATTTGCCCTATTAAAACTCCGCTGGCATCCACTCTATGTCATTATGCTGTCTGGATTAGTGGGGGTCGCTCTCTACTCCTGATAAGGACTTTGTAATATAAGGTTAGCCAGATTTTTGGGGTTGCTTTTAGCGGAATAGAATATCATGGAGAACAGCTAAAAATATAAATGCTGCTAGTCTCATCTTTAATTTTTCATTTGAAAAAAATTTGAGGATTAGTGAAACTAAACTGAAATAATTTGAGGAAATTGCAGAAAATACCTTATGTACCATTTTGATAATTCATGCTGAATTGGAGGCTATACATGATGCAGGAAAACAAGAAAGATACCGTTAATATCCTATCCCACGACGCCGTTGTCGGAAAACCGTACCTGGACATCGACCGCGTCATCCCCGAAGGCAAATCAGGAAACGCAAACCTCAAGAAATAGGTGGGTGGTGTCAGGTACCATGGTGCCTGACACCACTGAATATATATTGAATACCTATGGAAACCAAAGTTAAGGATAATACCATAAAATATGAGGCTACTAACTATACGAAATACAGAAAGCTTTTCAATTCCCAAGCCGAAAATGTCAATGAATGTATTTATTAAAACAATGATAATAAAATCACTTCTTTTGTCCAATGAGCGAAACCTTTTGAAAGATGTTTGTTTATATTAATGATGTTCCAGGAATTTAATGACTGACCGAATAGACCTAACAAGAATTGGTCCGATTAATTCTGCTATATCAAAAAAAAGATCAAGGAATTCCCACCATATGGATTCCTTTCCTTCTTCTTTTCTTTTAGCTCTGCGGGCTTTTTTTCTCTCTTTAAAGGTATTCACCATACTCTCCCCCATCTTGTATTCTTTATTACATATATCATTTTTGTGGAAATTTTGAAATAATCCATGTCTACTTTAATAATATGGTAAATGTTGAGAATTTAAAAGCACTCATTTATAGTATTAATAGATAAGTTAAAAGGAGGAGTACATATGAACCTAGGAGCTTTTTCTGTGAGTTTAAATGTAAAAGACATTCATCAATCCAAGTCATTCTACGAAACACTGGGTTTTCAAGCTTTTGGTGGAGACATTAGTCAAAATTGGCTTATTATGAAGAATGAAAATTGCATCATTGGGCTATTCCAAGGAATGTTTGAAAAGAACATTCTGACCTTTAATCCAGGATGGAATGCAAATGCCGAAAATCTTGAATCGTTTACGGACATTCGAGACCTGCAAAAACAACTCAAAGCTGAAGGAATAAAAATGCTGACTGAAGCAAATGAAACAAAAGAGGGACCCGCACATTTTATCATTGGAGATCCAGATGGGAATCAAATTCTATTCGATCAGCATCGATGAAAAAAGGTGCATTAATCCGTTTCTAGATTAATGCACCTTTTAGTTCAAGGATTTGAACTACCCCTTTCCTATAAAGGGTTTTTCGATTTATAAAGCCCGTCTGTGAATAATTAATCACTGAAAAGGACTTTATGAACAGTTTATAACGACCTTCGGATTCTATTAATTGTTAATGGTAACTATTATTCTTTTTGACATTTTACCATTAAAAATTTAAATGGAGGCTTTTTTTCCATATTCTTATGTGGCTCAACTATTTCCGAAATTTCTATCAAACCATAATTCCCAAATTCTTGTTTTATTGAGTCTGAATCATAAAAAAACATTTTAACCCCTTCCATTATCTCGAAATAGTCTTTACCGAGTGGTTTGCCCTTTCCAAACATTGGGGCTTCTTTTGAAATAGTAGTAAAAATCATATATCCGCCTGGCTTTAACTGATTATAGCAATCGCTAATAAACTTTTCTCTTTCACGGCTATTCAATAAGTGAATAAGTGCATAACAAAATATCCCATCATAAAGTTTGTTATCAAAAGGCATATCGGTTACTGAACCATGAAAAATATTAATATCAAGCCCATTTTGCCTGGCCAATTCAATCGCTGTGTTTGAAATCTCAATACCTGTTACATTTATTCCGTTATCAATAAAAACCTTCGCATTTCTACCATATCCAGTACCAGGAAGCAATATATCCTTTACTTTCTTTTCAAGAAAAAAGTCATTTGTTAAGATTGCGGAGTCTGAAGGTTCAAATCCCCACATCATTTGATTTTCTATAAAACTTGATTCCCAGAATTCTGTCATACCTCAGGACTCCTTTACAAATATTGGCTCTCTTTCTTTAAAATCTGCTGTTTTTAATAAGTATAGGCTATATTGCTATGGCTAAGCCGATTTATTTAAATATTCCACTGTTTTTTGACTTGTGCTTCTGCAATCCGTTTAATTTTTTCAAATGGCATTTCTTTTTCCGCTATGACATTGGTATGGTATTTCCGATCTTTATAATTTACTGTCACGAAAACTTCAATCATCAGTTATTCCTCCTTTAAAAAACATATATATTAGCGTTATAGTTTTAACTTTATAGACTAAACATTTTGCCCTTAATTAGCCTCTTTTTGCAATTCATTGTACAAATAGTTTCGAATTCTACGGGGTAGAAAACTACGAATTTCGTCCTCGTTATATCCAACCTGTAATCTTTTTTCGTCCAATATAATTGGCCTGCGCACCATTTTAGGATGCTCCATGATTAATTGATACAATTCATTAAGCGGAAGAGATTCAATATCTACGTTTAATTCTTGGAACGCCTTTGAATTCGTTGAAATAATCTCGTTCGTCCCCTCTTCTGTCATCCGAAGAATCGATTTAATCTCATCGACTGTAAAAGGCTGAGATAAGATGTTTCTTTCAATAAACTCAATTTGATGCTCTTCAAGCCAAGCTTTCGCTTTTCGGCAAGACCCACAGCTCGGTGTCGTATATACAGTTACCATACTTTACACTCTCCTTAGTGTATATTGGCAAGAATATTTAAATGTAATAATAAAATTTACAGTTAGTATACTGTAAATTTAATCGTTACAGTTCGTTTTGTCAATAGGCAAGAATTGGTTTGATATCAAATGTATGCAGTTTACTATCTAGTTTTTCCTTATGATATTTGTTGCATTTTATCTTTGGAATATGAAATATTATTAATTCCCATTCAACTCATAAATTAGTTGCACAACGCCGGAGGAGAACGTTTTTGTATTAACCATTTTTAAATTCAACCTTTGTTTTATATCAATAAATAACGGTTTTCCTTTTCCAAGAATAACAGGGTGTACAGATAATCTATATTCATCAACAAGCCCTAAATTGATAAAAGATGTAATAAGACTTGCTCCGCCATATAACCATATGTCTTTACCAGGCTTATTCTTTAATTTATTTACTTCTTCAAGAATATTATCATTTATGAATATTGCTTTATTATCAGTCACTTTTTGTGTTCTGGAAAACACATATTTTTCTTTACTATGAACTAATTCCCAAATTTCTTTTTCAATAACATTATTTTCATTTTCAGGAGTAAATTGTCCCCATAAATCGTAGCTTTTTCTTCCATATAAGATTGCATCAATTTGATTCAAGAAATTTATAAACCCCATCTCAGAGTCCATAATACACCAATCAACTTCCCCATTTATCCCTTCAATAAAACCATCTAAAGTAACTGCTAAATCTAAAATTATTTTCCTTGGTCTTACGTTATTGGACATAATTCTTCATCCCTTTAATCATTTAGATATAGTTTCTTCCGCCAAAGTTATTTATATTATTAATTGATCCGTTTCTTAAATAAGAAAATGCATTGCCTCGTTTTTAAAGTATCTCACCCGTTAGCTTAAGTGCAATACTTAACAAACTTCTAATCAAACTGTTCTAATTCTCTAGGTTCCTCAGATAAACCGAAGCACATTTTGTTCCCCCTGTGTACAAGCCGTTTCCTTCCTCTTTTTAAAGAGTATTTTATACTAAAAATCTATTCTTTTGAAATGAGGAATATTAATTTGAGTAGTTTTGATCCACAGAATATACCGCAGGAGGTTTTGGATTTAATCGCCAAACCACCGAACAGGATTAAACCGGGGGCAACATCATCAGTGCCCGAGGGGATTTCCCCTCAGCAGATCCGGCGCATTTATGAGATTGAACCGTTGATCAGGAGTGGCATCACCGGGAAGGGGCAGAGTGTAGCCATCGTTGTTGCGAACCATAACCCCACCGCACAATATGATTTGGAAGTCTTCAGCAATCAGTTTGGACTACCCCGTCCGAATCTCAATGTCATTTTCGCTACAGGGACACAACCACCGACGATCGATCCAGAATGGACCTTCGAAACCGCCATCGACACGCAGTGGGTTCACGCCCTTGCTCCGGACGCCACAATCTACCTCGTGGAAGCCGCTTCTGCCCATTTTCTTGACCTTCTCTTCGCCGTAGACGTCGCGTCAAATATTCCCGGAGTCAGGGTCGTCTCGATGAGCTGGTTTATCCCTGAGGTTTCTTTTGAGGGAATATTCGACTTCCATTTCCAACATCCCGGAATTGTTTATGTAGCCGCATCTGGTGACTCCGGCGGGTTGACTGTTTATCCCTCAGCTTCCCCGTTCGTTCTGTCCGTTGGCGGGACAAGCTTGGTTTTCAACTCGAAAGGGAAGTTTCTTGGTGAAACGGGCTGGTCAGGCTCCGGGGGCGGTCCCAGCCAATTCGAGCCTGAGCCGAACTACCAAATTGGGTTTGTTCCCGGAACCGGCGGCACCAGGGGCACTCCGGACGTTTCCTTAAACGCTGACCCTGCCACAGGTGTTTCCGTTTTCACTAGTTCTCCGACCCCAGCTGGTGTTACCGGGTGGCTTACTGCTGGCGGCACCAGTGTGTCTGCGCCGTGCTGGGCAGCCATCATCGCACTGGCCGACCAGATTCGAAAGGTGCCCCTGACAGATGGACACCAAGAGCTCTACAATCTTGCCAAGGGCTCGCAGTACGCCAGAAATTACAACGACATTACCGTCGGCACAGCCGGATCGTTCAGCTGCATACCCGGTTGGGACTTTGTTACTGGACTGGGGACTCCTCGGGCGAATCATCTTGTAAGGGCATTGGGCAGAGACCATGACCCAGATAATGATGAATCAGAGGATTTTGAAGAAAGTTCTTCAGAGGATGAATCAAGTTCAGTTCATGGACATCACCAGCATCATGACCGTGATGAGTCAAGTTCTGATTAGGGACACTATATTATCACGACCACTCTTAAAAAATAAAGATAATATAAAGACTAGCTTAAAAATCAAAATGCTAGTCTTTTTTATTATTTGAATATTTGAATTCCCTCTTCAAGTAACCTGCCCCATTAGCTTAATAACATTTTGAACTAATCACTAAAATCTTTAAATAGCGTTTCTATTTCTTTAACATCATAAAAGTCCCCATCGCTGATGAATTTTTCAATTTCTACTGTACCATCCTCCATAAACTCAACTTCCCACCGTTGACCAGGCACAGCAATTTCAACCATAATAGCTTCATTTCTAACTTTATTTAGCTTATAAAATATATTACTTTCTTCTAATTTATTAAGGAAATGAATTAACTCCTTAAGCCCCACCAAAACCATCCCCCTTATTGGGTAATTTACAGTTTATATTCTAAATCCTTATTGAACTATCCTGCTTCGTTAGTTCAACAAGAAAAAGCTGCCTCAATGACAGCTCTGATCTTAAACTCAAGCACCCTTTAGTTTAAGTACAATATTTCACAATTTTCGTCTATATTTCAATTTGATTAATTAGCTACACTAGCCTTCACTTCGTTTGAAGAATCATTTGTTTGCTTCTTCCAGAACACTGTAATAACTATTCCCAGAGATAGTATCACAGTGGCAAGGTAGTAAGGGTAGTCGATATCTATATCAAATAATATACCCCCTAAAATTGGTCCACAAATGTTCGCTAAACTTGTAAACATAGAGTTCATTCCACCAACGAAACCTTGTTCGTTCCCGGCGATATTTGAAAGGTATGAAGTAACTGCTGGTCGGAATAAATCGAATCCTACAAAAACAAAAAATGTAACAAGTAAAATAGAGAAATATGAATGAACAACGGTCATTAAAAAGACAAGTAAGGCTGATAATATTAAGCTGTATCGAATCAGTTTAATTTCACCCCAAATTCGTGTAAGTCTATCAAATAATATGACTTGTGAAACTGCACCAAAAATTGCACCGCCTGTGATAACAATGGCTATATCGGATGGTATAAATTGAAATTTGTGGTCCACAAATAGACTAAAGAACGATTCAAAAGCTGCTAAACCAAATGAGGCAATAAAAATTAAAATAAACGCAAGGAAATATTTTGGTGCAATAATACGTTTGAAGCCATTCTTACCATCTGAGACTTGTTCTTTATTATCTTCATTACGATTCGGCTCAGATAATAAAATAATAGAAAGTATAGCCGCAATTGTACCAAGTGCTCCTGCAAAGAAGAATGGTATACGTGTTCCAAATCCCGCTAAGAATCCACCAATACCAGGACCTATAATAAATCCTGTACTAATTGCAGCTGACATATAACCGAGTGCTTTAGGGCGAGTATCAAGATTTGTAATATCAGCAATAAAAGCTGTAACTGCTGGCATTATGAACGCAGCACTAACCCCTCCTAGAATACGAGAAATAAATAACATTTCGATTTCTCTGCCGATCCCAAATAAAAATTCTGAGATGCCGAAAATAAATAAGCCAATTACAATCATAATTTTTCTGCCGAATATATCTGCTGCTTTCCCTGCAAATGGTGAAACAATCAATTGAGCAATTGCAAACGCTGCTGTTAAATAACCAACTGTGGTTCCAGTTATGCCTAATTCATTCATCAGGGTAGGTAAGACTGGAATTACTAAACCAATACCCAAAAAGGCGATGAATAAATTCATCAATAATAATCCTAAGGTGACTTTATGAGTCTTCATTTTTTACATTCTCCTTAACAATACTAATTACTCCAAACTACCTTGTATTGTCTATCATTTATTTACAATTTTCATCCTAGTGTATATAGTAACTATATAGTCAAGGGTGGTGCTGTAAAAAATGAATAAAAAGAATGGAAAATATTTGACGACAGGTGAATTTGCGAAGCTTTGCAAAGTAAACAAACAGACACTCATTTTTTACGATCAAATCGGTCTTTTGTCTCCGGTTTTGAAAAATGAAAAAAGATACCGTTTTTATTCAATTCACCAAATGGATCTATTCTTTGTTATTGACTTATTAAAGGATCTTGGTATGTCGCTAAATGATATTCAACAATACATACAAAATAAATCGCCTGAAAGTTTTTTGTCTTTAATGTATCAAAAAAAAGAAGAGATTGTGAAAAAGCGTCAGGAGATTGAAATGAAGGAAAGAATGGTCGAGGCAAAAATAGCATTAATGGAAAAAGCGTCACACCTGGATTTTCATCAAGTTACGCTTGAACAATTTCCAGAAACAACACTTTATTTAAGTAGAAATATTGAAAATATAAACAATGAAGAATTTGTAGAGGTCGTTTCAGATTTTATAAATGAATTGAACGTATCACATCTTGATACTGGATATCCAATAGGTGTTATAACGAAACGGGAGCAATTATTAAAGGGAGAATTCACTAATTATAGCTATTTATATATTGAACAACCAAATCCAAAGGAAGGCTATCCGTATTTTAAAAGTGTTAAGGGTGATTTTCTCAGTGGATATCATATAGGGGATGAGAAAACAATACATAAAGCATATAAGCAACTTTTTTCAGAGATGGATCGTTTAAATTTAGCCTTAGGTGATTATGTTTTTGAAGAGTATATTTATGATACAGTTGTAATGAATCATAAGGAACATTACGTCACCAAAATTATGATACAAGTCGAACAAATCGAGAGTTAATTCTTCAGTAATTCTTGTATAGATGAGCTTGGGAAAATTTAATCCAAGCTTTTTTTATTTTGATATTTATCAACGCTTGTTTAAATAACCTACTCCGTTAGTACAAGAAAAAAGGATAGCCACAACCATCCCAATTTTTAACTCTTGCACCTGTTAGTTTATTAAACATTAAGAGTATTTACTTCATTAACAAGCTTTTTTAATAAAACAGCGATATACACTAAGGAAACGGTATTAATGATTTCTATAAACGGCGTTAATCGATGGACGAAATTATCAAATAGAGCGTACATTATGAAAGTCCTCCTCATTCTAAATTTGATTCCTTATTTTTAATACATAATTCTTCATTAATTTCTAATTAACCTGTTCTGTTAGCACAGCAAAAAAGGGGTTACTGCCACAACCCCATTCTTCAACTCTTGCACCCTTTAGTTGAAGAGGATTCCAACAAAAACACAACTTATTTTATCAAAATGTAGTGGGTGAAAATTTTTTACTTTCTTTTAAAAATAGAGGTCGGTGAACCTCCTTATACATTCTATCCGTGCCAAGAACCAGTTCTTTTATCTATTGTTTCAATAGGATAATTATCTTTTTCTCCGGTATAAGGTACAGAATCCGTATAAACCCATACAGTATCACCTTTATCAATTAATTTTTCTATTTCATCTTCCCTATAATTACTGTTATTCCAGTCCTCAAAAAATAGCTCTTTCCAATTATCTTTTATGGGCGCATTCCGAGAAAGGTACTGGGCTTGTTCAAAGAGAGTTCCTTCTTTACCGTTATTTTTTTTCTTAAATTCCTCTATAACATTCCAAATCTCATTAGCGGTTAAATTATCGAAAAAATTCTCAGACCAGTTAATACCTTTAGCATAAACATAATCAGGTCCCGGCATATACGTATCAAATATATAGGTCCTAAGCGTCTTCCTTAAATTCTCCATCTCTTCAAGAGAAGCATTGTGGGAAACAACTTTTTCCTGTTTCTGTTGATATTTAAATTCGATAATTTGTCCACTTGAAACCGTGCCATCCGCTAAATATTTTACATAATCCTCACCCTCAACAGTTCTTCCGTCAAAATTACTGCCATTTCTTTTCAATAAGAGAGCATGTTTTTTGCCTTCTTTATTGGTTATCGTTACAACCGTATACCCATGAGAATCTTTATTTTTAGCGATTACATAAGAAAAATGGTACACGTAATTGACTGTTAATTGCCCATTGTTAAAGTACCAATTACTACTTACACCATCCTGTTTTCCCGTTGCCATCCAAACACCCCTGATAGTATCACTCGCCTGTGATACTTCTGAAGATGTTGAACTTTTAGGTTGTGATGTCTTTACTGCCGATTTTGATTTTTGTTCCGAACTTTGTGATGTCGTTTCTGCGGTTTTTGTATTTTGTTCTGAACTTTGTGCGGAAGTCTCTGTCGTTTTTGTTTTTTGTTCCGAACTTGGTGCGGAAATTTTGGTTGATTTATTAGGCGATTTTTCACATCCAGAAAGCACTACCCCAAGAAGAACTACCCAAACAACTATTATCTTTTTCATTTACATTCTCCCCCCTTATATAGAATGTTTTTTCTTTATTTTAAAATTTCTGGTTCAATTAAACTGCATCCGTTAGCACAACAAGAAAAGAGACTGCCTCAACAGTTCCCGCTTTAACTCTAGCACCCGTTAGTGTAAGTACAATACTTCACAATCTAGACCTTATGCCGACTCCATTCAGACTGTATCCCATTCAAGTTGTTCACACTGTTTTAAAAGTTCTGGTAAAGTTGTAGGGTCAATACCAAAACAGACTTCAATGGAACAAGGAATCATCAAATCCTCATAATAACTTAAGTCTTTCATTCTTAATGAGACCAGAATGTGCCCCCGACGATTAACAGTACGAACTGAAAGGTTAAATTCCTCTGGGGAAGCAGACTTTAAACAAGCTTCACCACTTCGCTTATTTTCAAGTTTGCGTAATGCTGATAAAAATTCGGTTATATCGGAGGTTACGATATAAATACCACCAAAATCGGCTGATATTCCCCTCGATTGAGTTTCAACACTAAAGCGTACTCCCATATCGTCATCTTTATCGACGTGAATTTTGATGTAGGAATGTTTATCTTCTCCTTTTATTTTCAAGCTTTTCCCTCCCTAAATAAAGTAAAATTCTCCATATTTGAATGAAATACCTTCTTCAAGTAAACTGCTCCTTTAGCACAACAAGAAAAAGACCGCCACAGCAATCATTTCTTCAACTCTTGCCCCTGTTAGTTTAACAAATTTTAAAATTGGATTGTCCTCTAATCCTTATTTATTAAACCTTCCCATTAATATGGTGTTATAGAAATTCCCGTCAGATAGAACTTTGTCCTTTTTTAAAATACCTTCCACTTCAAAACCACTTTTTTCATACAGCATTATAGCTTTATCGTTGGTTTCAAGGACAGTTAAAGTTATTTTCTTAATTCCATTTGAATCTGCCCAATGAACAGATTCTTTTAATAAGTTTTTTCCTATTCCATATCCCCAATATTCTTTTAATACACATATTCCAAATTCTACTTTGTGAGAAGATCTTTTCAATTTGTTCCCTTCACATCTTGAAAAACCTACAATTCTTTCATTAACTTCAGCAACTAAAAATAAGTTACTAATACTTTCTGTATCATCTTTAATTATTTGTTTAAAACCTGATTCATCTATGTACGCCTCGCCTTTTTCTCTATCTAAATATTCTGTTTCGCCATCTATCTGCAATCTTACTTTAGACAAGTTTTTCGCATCCTTTTCTATTGCAGACCTTACAATATAACGTAAATTAAGAATATAAAATTCTTTTGGAATTACCCTCATTTAATACTGCCCTCCCATTATTGACTCTGTTTTATTTTACCATTTCTTTATTGCACTAACCTGCCCCGTTAGTGCAATAAAAATAGGGATCGCCGCAGCAACACCAATCTTCAACTATTGCCCCCGTTACTTTAAGTATAATTCTTCACAATCTCAATTCACTTCAGATTAATTAATCATTTAAATCATATTTAAATATTGGGTTTATACACTCCAAAATAGATACTATTGCATTATTGTATCCAGACATTTTTTCTATCTCTTTTTCATCTGTAAATTCTTTTTTTTCAAACTGTACTGCAAGTGTGTCTACTATATTTAGGTACTTAGATACAAATTTGTCCTCGTCCATAACTTTAACATCTACCAGCATTTCATTATAGGCTTGAAGTTCACCCTCATCGTTATATTGATACTCGATTTTATCAAATATTGTATTTGTATTAGTAAAATGTATTTTCCTTTCAATAATATCAACCATTGAAAATTGAATAATTTTCTTATTTTCAGTCATATTTAACACCTACTTTTTAATAAAGGTTAAGATATTTATTCTCCATTGATTTTAACAATACCTTCTTAAGCTAACCTGCTTACGATAGTTGAAGATAACCGCACTGTATCAAATTTTATAATCAGGTCAATAATTCCTCTAAAATTAGAATTTTTAGGGAGAGATGTATTTTGCTATTATCAAAAGCCTGGGAAATTTATGAATCTGATAAACGAATTGAAGGGTTCTCCCAACAGACTTTAAAGGCCTATAACTTCAAGCGTTGTTGGTGATAAGGTATTTTGAGGATGTAAAACTCGAAACCATTACTACTATCAAATTAAAAGAATACTTGGCAAAGTCAAGTGAAAATCTAAAGCCATCCAGCTTAGCTCACCGTATACGTTTTATAAAATCACTTTTCCGTTGGTCACACGAGGAAGGACATATTTTAAAGAATCCGGCTGCTAAATTAAAAGAACCTAAAGTTGGAAAACGAATCCCCAAATTTTTAACGGAAAGAGAAATCGAATACTTAAGGGAGGCCTGTGACATTCCTATGGAAAAGGCATTATTCGAATTTATGTTTTCAACAGGTTGTAGAATAGGTGAAATTGTTTCGCTAGATAAGAACAGAATCAATTGGTCAAACCGATCAGCGATTGTTCTAGGCAAAGGTGATAAAGAAAGAGAAGTATATTTTAATATTCGATGTGAAATTTGGCTTAAACGGTACTTAGATAATCGTCAGGATAATGATCCGGCCATTTTTGTTACAGAACGTAAACCACATAGAATGAGCATTGCTCAAATGAGATACATTGTTAAGCGGATTTCTGATAGGGCAGAGATTAGTAAAGTGATTCATCCACACCAACTAAGACATAGCTATGCAACACATTTGTTGAATAATGGAGCACCTCTTGATGTTATCCAAAGTCTACTTGGTCACCAGAAGAGCGAAACTACAAAAATTTATGCCCAATTAAGTGGGAGTCTTAGACAAGAATTGTATAGAAAATATTTTTAATTAATTGCTCAAATATGTACAAGAGCAACACCTTTAAAGAGTGTTGCTTCGTTTAACTCTTTTCTAATAACCACCAAAATGGTAACGGGGTGTTAAACTCTTGCACCCGTTTGTTTAAGTGCAAGGTTTCACAAAATACTTCGTTAGTTCAATAATGTTTTATACCCCGTTTACTTTATTTTAAATTTTCAATAGGCGTGTAATTTCTTTATTTAAGCAGAGTAAAACATCTACTATAAAGTGCGTGTAGTCTCCCCGTCAATTAACTTAAAATGAATATCAGATGATGTTCCTCCTTCAATATGTTTTGGAACATCTGATAATTGGAGTAATTCCTTCAAATGAATAGACTTTTTACGATTAGCTTCTATCGTAATACTATATGGACCAGCTAAATTCAAAAGTGACTCCATTCGTACTTCGTCTTTCATGAAAAAAGAATCTATAAATTCTAATTCAAATGACACAGCCTCATTACTTCGATTATGTAATACAAGATTGCATTCCCCATTTAATAAGTCTTTGCTCACAGTCCCAAAATTGCACTTGCCATTACCATCGTATGAAATTGCTGTAATGCCACTTGCTAACGTTTCTTGGTACATCGTAATTAGAAGATTTGGTAAAAGTGCATATACTATTACAACTATTATTATTGTTCGAAAGTGATATTTCTTCATACCAATGACAAGTAAAATCATGGCGATTATAAACAAAACGGACCCAATTATACCAAGTAAAATATAGCCATCTTGATTGCGAATTGGAAACGACATGAATGTAGAACGTGCTTCTATCATTACATTATTAGGATACGGGAAATATAAGTACATACATATACCTAAAATAATAACTGAACTAATGAGTGCCAATTTACTTTTTATCATCGTGTACCTCCTCTCTTTATCATATTTAATCTCCTTTTTTATCATATGATTCCTACTTTCGGTTTTTATGTAATGTTCTATAAGTGTAATGGAAAATCCTTCTTGAACTAAACTGC
>NZ_BCUX01000058.1 GCF_001591445.1 Neobacillus drentensis NBRC 102427
GCAGAATGGAGCTCGTTTTGGGGTATATAAGCGGAGGTTCTCCGCTTATGCAACGCAAAATCCTCCATTACCACGTTTTCCGAGTCAATAGGCGGAATCTCTCCGTCTATTTAGGCTATTTTTTACTTTATTTACTAACTAAGCGGAATTTCTCCATCTATTTATCAGATTGGGTGCTTAACCTGTATTCCCACATCTGGGAACAGGAGGATCGGTTCTTATCGGTTGGGGGAAAAAAACCTCATTTACTTATGATACAGTTCACCGTATCTATCAAAGTGGCAGTTTTTTCGGCTTCGAATTCTATCTAATTACGCAGCGAAACTTCCTTTTATTCTACAATTTGTGCCGCAAACCGAGCTGTAATTTGCTGTGGACGTGTAATTGCTCCTCCAACAACCACCGCATATGCCCCTATTTATATTTAAGTGGGAGGTTAACGAAAATATGTGTCCCCTCACCTTCTTTGCTTACAACACGAATTGTTCCTGAATGGGATTGAATAATCCATCTTGCTATAGAAAGCCCTAATCCGGACCCTTCTAAAGCGCGATTTCTTGATTTATCCCCACGATAGTACCGATCGAAAATATAGGGAAGATCCGTCTTTGGAATACCAATTCCTGTATCTATAATATCAATGAGCACTCGCGAATTTTTAACACTACTTCGAATCGAAATAGAACCATTTTCCTTTGTGTATTTTATTGCATTGTCTAATAGGATGACAAACAATTGTTTTAGTCTCTCCTTATCTCCCACCATTTTTATAGGTTGAATTTCAGCATTTAAATTGATCTTTTTTTGCATCGCCAGAGAATTAAAGTTCTTGATCACTTGATTAAGAACTTCATCTAACTCAATGGACGAGCGTATAATCTGTAACTGATTGGAATCCGAGCGAGCTAATGACAGTAAATCTGCGGTCATTTTTGACATGTAATTAATTTCTTTAATCGCCTGATGAATCGTCTCACTTTCCTGTTCAATACTATTATCTGGATGACGAAATAAACGCTCAAGATTTAGCCTCATAACAGAGAGTGGTGTACGCAGTTCATGTGAAGCGTCTGCAACAAATTGCTGCTGTTTATCCCACGAAAGCTTGATAGGTATTAAGGATTTATTCGCAAGGTAAACTCCGGCCATTATCGCAATAAACACACTTAATAATGAGCCAAAACCGATAACAATAAGTAAATGATATAACATTTCTTTTTCTCGTTTTAGGTTATATATAATTTGTATATTCTTTACTGGAGAATATTCTTTATCCTTTGATCCAGATATATTTAAAATGTGATAGGATTCATTTCCAATGGTAATGGATTGAAGACCTGTCTTATTTATTAATGGAGAAAAACGGTTTGTCTCTATGTGAGAAATAGAATTTTTAGGAATTACTTGGTATAACTTATTTCCCTTTTCCCAAAGTAAATAGACGAGACGCTGGTTTTCTTCCCGCTCCGGGTTTAATTGAGCCCCTAGTTTTTCCTTTTCGTGGAGGAGGTGAGTTTTCTTTTCTAAAATAGTTTGATCAGCTTGATGGTACAAACTATATTGTGTATAAAAGTAAATCATTGCCCCAAAAGCATTTTGGAGAATAAAAAATACAAGAGCATTAAGGATGACAAGTCGGTATTTAGTCTTTTTAAACATTGCTTTGATTACTCTTTAACATATATCCCACACCACGGACTGTCCGAATAAGACGGTCATAGTCAAAAGGAGCTAGTTTTTTTCGTAGATAGTGGATGTAAAGATCAACAATGGCATCTGTCGTTTCCGATTCAATTCCCCATACTCTTTCAAATATTTGGTCTCTCGTTAAGATTTGTTCTTTATTTTGTATTAAATAATAGAGTAATTCATATTCTTTAATGGTTAATTTTAAAACATCATCGTTAATAAATCCTTCATGCTGATGGGTATCTAAAAGAATAGGACCATAGGTTATTTTCCCTTCTATTCCCATTTTACCGGAGCGACGAAGCAATGATCGAACTCGGGCCAAAAATTCCGATGTTGCAAAGGGCTTTACAATATAATCATCCGCTCCAAAGTCTAAGCCCTGTACTTTATCCTCAATCCGATCTTTGGCAGTAAGAAACAATGTCGGTGTTTGAATGCCTTCACTCCGTACTTTTCTCATTAAAGAAAACCCATCCATTTTCGGAAGCATAATATCAAGAGTAATCAAATCATATTCGTAGGATGAAGCCATGAGGTAGCCTTCTTCTCCATTTTCAGCTTGATCAACTTGATATTCCTCATCTTCCAATATTGTTGAAATGATTCTTCTTAATGGCAAATCATCTTCTACGACCAATACACGCATTGCTGCCCGCCAACTTCCTAATTAATTTTCATTGATATTATTTGTCTTATCATGCCACTCTATTTTCCATTTTACAAAATCTATCTACAAGCGTTTCTACTTGTACGAGTTTGATACTGGGTTTTAACATTTTGTGTGAGTACTGTGGCCTTTGATGATGAACGTTTTTGGAGATAGCTATAAATATTCCCAATAAATAGTCCGATAAACAAATACGTTAGTCCCCCGAAGATCCCATAAACAAGGACTCCTGAAACTGCCGAGAGAATCCCAAATAGGACTTGATTCTTATATTTTGCTGGTGATGTTGGCGGGTCAGTAAGCATAAAAAAGGAAAAAAATAGGGTTGCATTAATAAATGGCGGTCTAAAGGCATCAGCGGCATTTCCAACATTGAGCATTCCCATCAATAATAATAAGACAAAAAAGGTCCCAAGGAATGATAAAACCTGAGGGAACTTATTTACTCGGTCCGTTATTAGGTATCCGCCAATCACGAGGAAGATAATCGTCCATGCTGGAAGATCCCCAAATGCTCCCCACCAACTTTGACCTGTCTGAAAAATAAAAATAGATAGCAGCAAGCCAACGGCAGCCGGATTAAAAATGGGTTTTTTCTTATAGACTAAAAGATGCTTAGACAAGATGGCGATAACAGCCGTTCCCGCTACAATCTGCCACGGCGTCGTGAAGCTCAAAATCAGGGATATAAACAAACCAGTAATAACAGTGCTATCCTTACTGCTTTTTCTATTCTTCATTCTGCAATAGAGAAAATCCACAACAAACGCAAGACATATGGCAATGATACCATTTTTTACGCCCATTATATTCTTCGAACCAATAGAAGCGATAATAAGATAAGAAACCAAGGTAGCGGTGACATAGCCCTTTGGGGTTTTTATCCATTTTTGTATAGTCACTTAAATTCCTCCCACTCTAACAATTTGTAATTCAGGCGTGATTAGAAGGCCCTTTAGGTCTACTTTTTCGAGTAAACTTTTTCCCTTTTTTATACCCTGCAGGAAGGAAATTGTTGAAAAAGCATCTGCCATCATCGCGTACGGGGCGATGACACTGCTGCTAATCAATTCATTGGGCGAACATTTTGTTTTTGGATTGACAATATGATGTCCTTCCGGTAATGCCGGATTCCTTCGTTCGTAACTTCCTGATGTACAAATGGCCTCGTCAGAAATTTCAATCGTTTTTATGATTTTATCTTTTTGATACGGATGCTGAATTCCGATTTTCCAGAGGTTCCTATTTTCGTCAACCCCACCTGCAAACAAGTCACCACCAGCGTTGATAACAAATCCATCAAATTCGTTTAACTCATTTGCTGCCAAATCGATGGCGAACCCTTTGGCCACGGCCCCTAAATCAATCACTAAAGCCTTTTTTAAAAGTAATGAATGTGTTTGTTGATCTAATTCGATGTCATGATAAGTAACGGCAGCAGCAGAAGGACTTTCGATAGTATCGCCCGTTAAATAATGACGATTAAAGCCGTGCAGTTCCATCACTTTCCCCACAGTGGGGTCGAATAAACCATCTGTAAATTTTGCCATTTCCAGAGCAAACTGAAGGGGTTGAAATAAGAAGGGACTAATTTTCACAGGAGTTCCAACGTTTTGGCATGCCTGCATCAATTCACTTGCAGCGGAAAAACGGCTGCAGGCTTGCTCGACTTTTTGAAATGCCTGAAAGGCTCGATTAATTTTTTCTTCTGTCTCTTCCTTTGAGTACCTTGTTACGACCTTTATATCTACTACGGTATCCATATACAATTTTGTTTTTCTCATTTTTTTAACCTCATGCGTTTCGTGCTTGGTCAAGTGCTTCTTGAACAGCATCTTGAAAAGCTTGTGTACTGTAAGTTGCACCTGATACATTCATTACTTGAGCATTTTGCTTTTTCAATACTTCATCAGGCAGCCCAACGACATCACTTTCTGAATAATGCATAGCAAAATCGCTAATTTCTACATCCTTAATTTTATCGTTCTTAATAGTTACTTGCACACCAATGGACCCACGTCTATTCCAGCCTGAACCAGTAAATGTACCATCTTTATAAAGCTTATTCTTTTGACTGTTGACGACTTTTTTACCTGTACCATTTAATGAATCATTATTTTTTTGTAAGTTACTTACAATATGTTGTTGTATAGGTTGAACAGCCGCCTGGGATTCCGTAGTATAATACCCAGCAGAATAAACCGCAGCAATCGCTGTAGAACAAAGGAGTACCCACTTTTTATCCACTTTTTTCATTTAAAATCCTCCTTACAACTCATCCTTAATTCCTTTATTCGAGATTAGTATATATTAGGAATATTTGAATTTCCTTAGAAGGGCTTTTGGAAATATTGGAAGGAGAATTACTTCTTCAATTGCTCAACTCCATGGTATAAGTTCATGTTGAATCCGCTACACAATAAAGGGGCCGAAGTGAGAGTTTTTTTGCCCACTAGCTAATTTAAATACAACAACAAAAACAAACTTTCATGCAACAAATGTTCATCTAATCATCCAAAAATAGTAACAGCACCTACTCTTTAAGAAGGTGCTGTTACTATTTTTCAAAAAAACTCTATTTACTTATGGTAAGGCACCATTCCACCTGCTATACCAGCGGCTTTTGGAAAAAAATAAGAAGACACCCATAATGGATGCCATTAAACTTCAACATGTTGTTGTTACCTATATTTATATCTTGGACACGAGACCCCCCGTGTTTAACATGGACTAGACAAGTTAGTTATTTACTTATTAAATATGCTACCATAATGTTATTAAATCAGTGAGGTGGAGAAATTGAAAAATAAAGTAATTTTACTTGCTTCAGATCAGCTTGGCAAAGGGGATAGGGAACTGGGCGAAGGAGTATTAGAGACATTCTTTACTATTCTTAAGCAAAAGGAAGAACTGCCTGCGGCTGTTTTTTGTATGAATCGCGGCGTGTTTACATTAACGGAAAAATCATTTGTTTCCCTTCAATTAAAGGAATTAGAAGAAAAAGGTGTTGAAGTTCTCGCTTGTAAAACCTGTGTTGACTTTTATGAGCTAAATGACAAGCTAGTAGCTGGCAAAATCAGCGGGATGGCCCAATTTATTGAGTTAGCTTCAAAATATGAAGTCATTACATTAGCTTGATTTTCAACATAGCCATTATAAGTAAATCAAAATCTTCCAAGGCCAGTGGGTCAGTCCCCCGCTATGATATCACTTTAAAGCAGCGGGGGACTGACCCAAACTTAATTACTAATCATCACATTTACCAACAGCTTACGAATCGAAAGAGTCATGTCCTCTCTTCCCAAATCAATTTCTCTTGAATAGCTTTCAAATCGCCTATTTCGATAGTCTGTGTAATGATAATCCATGAAGTTGACCATTATCATAAATCATTTTTCTAAAATATAAGAAACTGCATTTACTTATTATTCGGGCGGTGGCAGCACCGAAATAAATTTATAATTTCTCCACCTTCACAAATGTGTCATAAAAGGCAATCCCTTTGGCCCCATAGGCATTCTCCCCCATATCGGTTAGGGTAACAGGAATCAAATGGTTTATGTTAACATCAGAATCTGGATACCACCCTTGGTAAATCATCAGAATATCTTTTGACACTAGTTTACTAAAGATAGCTTTAATCTCGATTGATCCTTGATTATTAAAAACCTTTACTATCTCACCGTTAAAAATTCCCATCGCTTTGGCTACATCGGAATGAATCGCGACAAATGCCTCTCCCTCGTCAGTTAAATTCAGGAAATGGAATTGAGAATTAAGCGCATACGGATGATGCGGTGTAATCAACCAAAAAGGATAAGTTTCATTTGGAGCTTTTCCCTCTACAAACAACGGTGTAGGCGGTAATCCTGCATCACTAGCTTCCATCGAGTAAAAATGATATTTCCCTGTGGTAGTAGAAAACTGTTGATCATTCCATGCGATTTTTGGCAGCTTGGCCGTCAAACTTCCCTTTTCTAAATCATTAATTGACTGAATTCCAAATACCTCTAAAACCTTTTCATTAAATTGAGAATTCAAATATACCTCTTCTGAAGAGTGAATTGGAAACGAACAAAGGTTAGGAGAATGATGTTTGAGCCTTAAAGCCAGCTCTCTCATAATATTCCATTCACTTCGACTTTCGTAATAAGGGGGAATAGCTTTTTGATTGAAAGCAATTTCTTTGTGCCAATAGTTTGTTACGATATCAGCTTCTTCAAAATGGGTCGTCGTTGGTAAAACGAGATTCGCCATTTTTGCTGTCTGTGTCATAAACTGCTCAACGGCTACAACGAATGGGATTTTCTTCATATGATTCTGAATCAATTGCGGGTTCGGCTCCTGTGTTAATGGATTTCTACATGAAATCCACATCATTTCTATCGGCGGTTGATTGATAAAGGGGGTGACACCGTTCGTAATCCATTCGTCCATGGTCAAATTCCGATTATTTACATTTAAATGCTCATTAATAAAACCTTGTTGATTGCTAAAAACATACGTTTCTTCCTGGTTAAAAAAAATGCCGCCGCCTTTTTTTCCGATATCTCCACGAGCAGCAGCCAGTGCTTGAATGGCTCGAATATTTTGCCCACCATTCGAATGTCGTTGTAATCCCATTCCGATAATATACGATACAACCTTAGCTTCTTTCAACCAACTCAACAATAGATTGATGGCTTTTTTAGGAATGTCACACATTTCTTCATATTCTTGAGTATCGATCTGTTTCATTTGCTTTATAAACTTTTCAAATCCAATAGAATGCTCTTCTAAAAAGCGATAATCTAACGACTTTGCTTCATATAGACCTTTAATCAATAGGTTGGCCAATGCCCCATCTGAACTTGGACGAGGTTGAAGATACAAATCTGCGAGTTCTGTTGTCTGTGTATATAATGGATCGATGACAACAATCTTTGCACCTCTTCCCTTTGCTTCTAAAATAAAGGGAATCAGATGAATATTCGTGACTGCGGGATTTGCACCCCATATGATAACCAATCCAGCCTCTGCTACTTGCGTTGGGTCTGACATTTTGACCGCTCCCATATCATATTGGACTGCTTGAATGCCAGCTGAATGACATGGTGAACCAACAATTCTTGTCGTTTTACCAATACTTGAAAAAAACTGTTCGGTCACAAAATGTTGGACACCAAAATTACCAGAGTATTTATATAAAACCAGAGGAAGAAAGTCTCCGTATTGTTTCTTTATATTGATCATTTGATTGATGATTAACTCAAAAGCCTTTTCCCATGTAATTTGCCTAAACTTACCTGAGCCCTTAACTTCTTGATAATAAGGAAACTTCAGCCTGTCCTGGTGATAGTTTCTTTCGACATATGCATACCCTTTCGAACATAATTTTCCTTTTGTGTAAGGGTGATTGCGATCACCTGTTATATGGACAAGGCGTCCATTTTCTACATGAGAGATCATTGTACAAGCACTAAAACAGTTTCTCGGACAAACATTTTTAAACTGGGTTGTTCTATATACATTCATGAGTACTTCCCCCCGTTGATTCTCTATTTGTCCTACTTTCCACTTTGGATTCACAATATTGTCATTTAATATTCACGATACTGTCGTACAAGATTTTGCTTTACTTCCATTTTATAATATAAGCTTAGGGTAATTGTTTGAAACTTCTATTACAAAAATTTTAGTTGAAAATTGGAAGGAGTTAGCTGAAGTGACTACGCAACTAATGTTTTACATTGACCATGGTAAATGTATTAAATGTAAAAGTTGCGAAATGGCCTGCAACGAATACTACAATCTTAGTGGTGTACATCGCAGAACTGTTGTCTCATATGAAACAGATTCGAATGAAGGAACCGTTCATTTGTCCATCTCCTGCAATCACTGCAAAAATCCTGTTTGTGTCATGGTTTGTCCTGAGAACAATTTTCAGAAGCGGCAAGACGGAATCGTTGTTCATAATTCATCTAATTGTAAATCTTGTAAAAGATGTATCCAAGCCTGTCCGTTTCATGCTCCTAAATTAAATCCAAAAACAAATAGGGCAGACAAATGCAACTTTTGCGTAGAAAGAATTGATCAAGGTTTAAAGCCTGTATGTGTCGAAAATTGTATCACAGGTGCTCTTAATATGATGAAAGTAGATTCAAATAGTACTGATTCTACTAATGTGAATGCAGATATACCCATTGTTAACTATACCAAACCTTCCATCTTTATAAAAAGAAAGCAACCAGGACTGATATTCTTACGTGAGGGGTGAGCTTCATGAATCACTCATTACAAGACAAATTATTAAATATCCCATTATATCAACTAACCTTTTTAACTTCGCTCCCTAAAGAACCAGTATATTTTGAAAAGACCATAGATTTTATTCCCGAGAAATGGCTTGAAGCTTTTACTATTATTATTCTGGAAAATTTCGAGCAATGGGAAAAGCTTAACAAAAAGGAGACTACACTTCGATTAATACAAGATCCAAAATTGATAGGATTGATTTTATGCGAACCCAGCAAGATTCATATGCAAGAAGACGTAATCCAGCTGTTTATGCAATGTCAATTTCCAATTATCCAATTGCATGATTCGGCATTAGTCTCTGTTCTAAAGCAAAAAAATGATTTTCTTTCCTTTAGCCAACTAAGTGTAGAGATTCAAGGATTCATGGCAAAAGGGTCCATTCACGTAGCAGCTGAAATGTCCAAAGCACTAAATACACCCTTTCTTTACTTGGACCAAAATGAGCAGCTGCTATGGCAAACAGGGGAAAATAGTGACTTACAAGCCGCAAATCGCTGGCTTTATAATCATTATAAAAAAGAGACGACTCCAAAGAAGATGACCAAATCAGAAAGTCCCTTTCAAGCATACCCTATTCAAATATCTGAATCGATTGATCATGCTTTAATTGCTTCTTTGCAAACAGAAATCTGGCAAAAAAAGATGATTGATAAATTTTCAGGATTACTGGCTCTTTCTTTACAAACGCAGGGAAAGTTCCAAGAGCAGCAGGAGCTTTTTAAGGAGCATTTCGTATATGATTTGCTATATCATAAATTTGAATCACAGAAGGTTATGATTAAGCAAGGAAAGGTTTGGGGCTGGAATCTTGAGCACCCGCATCATCTCCTCGTAATAAATATCTCCGTCTCAGAAGAGATGACCAATATGAATTGGCTAGATGAAATCCTCTCAGCCATCGAGGCACAAATCTCTGGAACGGTGGAAACATTGATTGTGTTTCCCTTTCAAGATCAAATTATCGTTTTGCTTGAAGATGGAGAAAATCGAACCGTCAATCAAAGAAAAAAACATGTAGCCGAGATTGCTCACCAACTGATAAAGCTTCTTTCTAGCCATTTTTCCTATTGTCGATTTTTCATAGGAGTCGGGAAATGGTATCAGGATAGCACCCATTTAAATAAAAGCTATCAAGAAGCAAAAATGGCGCTGCAATTTGGTCGAATATGGTTTAAAAATAAAAATGTCTGTCACATTAATGATTTAGGTGCTCTCCGCTTACTCATCCAAATTCACCAAGAGGTTCTTCTTGATTATAGTGAGGAATACTTGTTACCTCTTATTGATAGCGATCGGGAAAGTGGAACGGAATATATTAAAACGCTTCAACTATATATTCAGCAAAAGGGAAGAATTAATGATGTTTCGGAAGCATTGTTTGTCCATCCGAATACGTTAAGAAATCGAATCAAAAAAATAGAAGAAATAACAGGGATCGACTTACAAGATCCTGAGGAATTTATGAATTTAATGATTGCGGTCAAACTTCTATCTTTTATGAAGTCATAGCTTTAAAAACCTAGCTCTTGATATGGCAGAGCTAGGTTTTTTTATGAATAAAATTTGAAATCTATGAGAATGGCTCTTACCTATCATTAGTTGTTCACTTCTTTCTTATTACTCCGAAAAGATACTGTGAAAAACACACAATTGGAACTCCGCAAGATTGGATGAGCATACACTTCTTTTCATGTATTTTCTTTATTAAAATAAAGAGGTAGATCATTATGTGAAAAAATTCACAAGAATAAATCCCTTAGGACCAAGACTAAGAACGAGAAAACGATTGGCACTATCTTTTATCGAGTTCATGCTTACTTAGATCCATCCCAGTTTTTTTTATATTAGAAAGAGGTGAAATGACGGTGAACCAACAGCAACTCTCCGAAATAACAGAGATTCAAAATCTATTTGACCTTCGCATATTTGCTTATGATATATTGCGAAGAAGCTTTTTGGAGGAACCAACTAAGGAACTAATTGCCCAATTTGAAAATGGTGTACTCAATTTTTTTCCTTTCAAAGAAGAAAATTCACAACTTAAAGATGGAATTGAACTAGTTAATCATTATTTTAAATCGTTCGATATGGATAAAAACTTCGAGGAACTGCATTGGGATTTTACCAGGATGTTCATTGGCCCATACGAACTCCCCGTTCATATTTGGGAATCATCCTATGTGAATAAGGACCGCCTTCTTTTTCAAGAAGAGACATTGCTCGTAAGGAGATTATACTTAGAAAATTGTTTTGAACCCCTTCATTATGGTCGAGAAGCAGATGACCATTTAGGGTTAGAGCTTGACTACATGTATCATCTAAGCAATATCGCAAACGATTTTGCAAAAGAAGGAAACACAATCAAGCTCAATAAAATATTAGCTGATCAAGATTATTTTTTACAAGAACATCTTCTGAAATGGACTCCCTTTTTTGGAAAGGAGGTTATTCATCATTCCGAAACAGATTTTTATAAGGGTATGGTAAAAATTCTTAATGGATTTTTAACAATAGATAAAGCCTGCATAAAGGAAGTCCTGAGCAGAACAAATTGATACAAACAAGTGTGTGAAAATTGGAGGTGTATTTATGTCAAATTTTCTAAAAAAAGCTATGGATCATCGGATGACTCGAAAAGCATTTTTAGGCTGGAGTGCAGCACTTACGACTGCGGTGGCGGCCCCATCGTATGGACTGAAAAAAATAGATTCGAAGGTTGCTGCTGCAAAATTAGAAACAGAGGAAAAATGGGTAACAGCAGCCTGTTGGCATAACTGTGGAGGACGTTGTTTGAATAAAGCCTTGGTGGTTGATGGCGTTGTAGTCAGACAGAAAACAGATGATACCCACCCGGATAGTCCAGACTATCCACAACAAAGGGGCTGTCATCGCGGACGTTCGCAAAGACATCAAGTGTTCGGAGCCGATCGATTGAAATATCCGATGAAACGCAAACATTGGGCGCCCGGAGGCGGCAAGAAGGAGCTGCGCGGAAGAGACGAATGGGTACGTATTTCTTGGGATGAAGCTCTTGATCTTGTGGCCGCTGAATTAAAACGAATAAAAGAAAAGCATGGAAACCAATCGATCCTTGGAACTAGCAGACTCCTTAATTTTTACGGAGGAGGTCTTGTAAGATGGGGTTCATCTTCATCAGGTGCCTGGGGAGTGCCTCAAGAATGTATGACGGGCTTCTTCTCTTGGGCAGCCAATGACAGATTAGATTGGAGAAATGCCAAGCTGATTGTGATGTGGGGTTCAAATCCTACTCGCACCAATTTAGGGAATCCTAGCTACAACATATTACAAGCAAAAAAATCAGGGGCAAAAATTATCATTGTCGATCCTTCGATAAGTCCATCTGTTAAAACATTAGCAGATACATTCATTCCTTGCAGACCTGGTACAGATACCGCCCTTCTTCTTGCAATGGCTTACCATATGATTGAAAACAATCTGCAGGATCAAGATTTCCTTGATAGATGTACGGTTGGATTTGATAAGAATCATATGCCTGAAGGAGCAGAGCCAAAGGAAAACTTCAAAGATTATGTGTTAGGTACCTATGATGGCATTCCAAAGACACCTGAATGGGCATCGGAAATTTGCGGAACAGCTCCTGAATTAATTAGAGAATTTGCACAGGAAATTGCAACAACAAAGCCAATGATCTTTATGTCATCATTCGCTCCTGCTCGTACGTATAGAGGGCAGCAGTACTGCCAAGCATTTCTTACAGTTGGCTGGATGACTGGAAATGTGGGCAAATCAGGTGCCGGTGTTTGGACAATGCCTTATGCTTCCAATCAAAGTTATGGTGGTAAATCCCTTGTGAGCGGTGGGGATACAGGTCTTCCTCCTGCCGTGAATCCGCTATTCCCGGATGCAACCTACGGGGCTTATGACGGTTATAGATGGGCTAACCCAACAAATCTCGAAGCCCATGGCATGGCTTATTGTGAAACCTATGATGCTATCTTAAATAATGAGTATACGGCAACAGCAGGCCGCGGTAAAGTTCCATGTGATATTCGCATGATTTGGCTGGTCCGTGATGGAAGTGGCTATAATTACCTAAATCAATCCTCTGATGTTATGAAAGGAATTAAAGCTTTCCGTAAAGTTGATGCTGTTATTACGAATGACATCGTGCTCTCAACCATTTCGAAATATGCTGATATTGTATTACCTGCAACGACGGAATGGGAAAAGGAAGGAAAAGTTTTCCAAGGAAACCCAGAAGCCATCATTGTTACAAGTAAAGTATCTAAGCCGATTTTTGAAGCAAGATCCGAAGAATGGATGGATCGAGAACTTGCCAAACGACTTGGGCTGAATCCTGAAAAAATTTATCCAATAAGTGAAAAACAACAATTATTCAATAGCCTTGCGGGAGCTCAAGTAATTAAGAAAGATGGAATAAATTACGAGTCACTAGTCACCATCTCCCAAAAAGATATTAAAGATTGGGGCGTTCAGGGAAAACCGCAAAAAGGAAAGATTTCTCTAGAAAAACTAGTTGAACAAGGGGTATATCAAGTCCCTAGATCTCCTGATGATCATTTCACTGTGATTCAAGGGGAGGATTTTGTAAAGGATCCAAAAGCTCATCCTCTTGCAACAAAGAGCGGAAAACTGGAAATCCACTGTCAGTCCTTAACTGATAAGATTGCAGCTTATGGTTTTACGACAATATCACCAATCGCAAAGTATGAGCCACCGCTTGATGGATATGAAGATACGTTTGAAAATTGGAAAAATAAGGTCAAGGGCGAATATCCATTCCAACTTGTCACGATGCATTACGGAAGACGTTCCCACTCTGTATTCGATAATATACCGCAGCTTCGAGAAGCCTATCCACAGGACTTCTGGATGAATACAAGAGATGGTAAAGCACTGGGTCTTAACGATGGAGATACGGTTTTAATTGAGAGCCGATATGGAAAATGTATCCGTCCACTTACTCTATCAGAGTGTATGATGCCAGGTGTTGTCAGCCTTGGAGAAGGAGCTTGGGCAGAGATAGATGAAAAGACAGGCATCGATAAAGCAGGTGCAACGAACGTCCTTTGTGGAGCCCGATTAAGTGGACAAGGTGAAGAGCCATGGAATACAACGATTGTCCGTGTTAAGAAATACAAAGATGAAGAATTAAAACCAGATGCAGAGTGGGAGCAAAGAATCATATTTTAGGAGGTGACTTCTTATGGGGCAAAAAGGTTTCTATTATAATTCAGTAGTTTGTACCGGATGTAAAGCCTGCCAAATTTCATGCAAAGATAAGAATGATTTAAAAGTAGGAGAACTGTTTAGAAAAGTATATTCATTTGAAGGTGGAACATTTCCTAATGTATGGGGATACTACCTTTCCTTAGGGTGTAATCACTGTGAGCATCCAAAATGTGCTGAAAACTGTCCTACAGGTGCCATTTATAAGCGGGAAAAAGATGGTTTAGTTGTTCAAGATCGGGAAAAATGTATCGGCTGTAAAATGTGTATTTGGTCCTGCCCTTACGGACGTCCGCAATATCTCGAAGAAGAGGGTAAATGTGGAAAATGCGACGGTTGTGCAGACCTCGTTGATCAAGGTCAAAATCCAGCCTGTGTGGATTCCTGTCCAATGAGAGCAATCGAGTTTGGTGATATCGATGAGCTTCGAAAGAAGTATGGGGCTAATGCTGATTTGAAGGTTCTTGTTAATTCCAGTATGACCCATCCTTCCATCACCATTCATGCTAAGGAAGAGGCTATGAAATAGGAGAAACCATATTAAAAGGAGGTTATTTGTATGTTTGCTGAAGAATGGCCATTGCTGACATTTACTCTCCTCACACAGTTAGCGGTTGGCTCATATATATTTTTCGTAATGATCAGGTCCTCGAATAAGAAGCGATGCAACAATCTTGGTATCACGGTTACGAAACGCGGAATGTTTCTGATTGGTCCAGTGATGTTGGTGGCATTGATTTTTTCAGTGTTCCACTTAGGCACTCCATTTGGAGCTTATCGTTCTATTTTGAATCTGGATTCGTCCTGGTTGAGTAGGGAAATCTTATTTTCAGGTGGATTCTTTGCACTTTGGATCGTCTCCTATTATTTAGATCGTAAAGGCGCCTGGAATCAAATGGTCGGCTGGATTACTTCCATTGTAGGCATAGGTGCTATTTTCTGTATGGCAAGTATTTATACTGCCTCTATCAGACCAGCATGGACAGATGCGAATACCTATTTAGCGTTTTATGGGACAACGCTCGTCTTTGGAGCTGCCGCTTCAATGGTTAGCATCTTGTTATGCAAAGAGGCAAAATCGGAAGAATTTATGGGTGTAGTCAAGAGAATTGGATTGACTGGTTTAGGTGTGATTTTCATTCAATTAATCTATTTACCAGTTTATGTAGCAGGCCTGCCCGTTGATGGAGGCCAGGCTGGTGTTGAATCTGTTGGTTTGATAACAGGAACATATGCTTTTCCAACAATCATTCGATGGGTTTTATCAACTATTGGTTTAGCCATGATTGGATTTATATTTAGTCGAGAAATGGAGCAGAAAGCAAAGTTTAAATTCTATTATGCTGCATTCGTTTTTGTTTTAGTAGGTGAATTTTTAGGCAGGTACATTTTCTATGGAATCGGAGTATCCATTATCGTTGGTTAGATTCCATTTATATTAACATTATCAGGGGAGTTGATTTCAATCCTATCCCCTGATATTTCATTATTTCATGAATCATGTATGGTAAGCATCAATAAAGCAATGACCTGCTAGAATACAGTGGATGGGGTGAATTCGATGGGCTTATTGAGCAAATGGATCGAAAGTTTGGATTATCAATATGAAATATCATCTTACTGCACTCGTTATGTCAGCCCTCATTCAACTTGTGGACAATGTGTAAATTCCTGTGAAATGAAGGCGATCGAATTGGTCAATGGCAAGCCTGTCATTAATCATAAAAATTGCAATGAGTGTGGAAATTGCATTTCTGATTGTCCTGTCCAAGCGATTGCGGGCATTTATCCAAAAAGAACCATCATTCAAAATGAACTTGTTGTTCAGAGTCAAAAGATACCGACAGTGAAAGAACTGCTCATTTTATATAAAAAAGGGGTCAAGACGATAGTTGGAGAAAAATCCTCCTTAATAGAATGGTGGAAAGAGCCGATTGATGAGGCAAATGACCTGTTAAAACAACTTAATGAAGCCCCTTTTTCTATTTCAGTTAAATCGATCGAGGAAGAACGGTATTTTTCAAGAAGAGAATTATTCTCCCTTTGGAAGAATGAGAGCAAGTCCGCTATGAAACAGGCAGCACCAGCAAAATGGCGTTTCAATCAAAATGATTTGCATTTGCCAAAATATTATCGGGATTATCAATTTGCTAGAATCACGATCAATAGTGAAAAATGTATGCTATGTACTGCTTGTCAAAAACTTTGTCAGAATAAATGCCTTAATATTACAGAAGGACATTTCTCTCTTTTATCCCAAGGTTGTTCCTCATGTCAGCTTTGTGTCGATATTTGTCCTGAAAAGGCAATAATCGTGGAGAATCAGATTGCAAAAGCAGAAGAAACATTGCTTCCTATTTACCAAAAGGTTTGCACTGTTTGCCAGAAAACATATAGCACATTGCGAGAACATGATGAAAAATGTGTAGCGTGCAGGAAACAAGAAAGTTTCAAAAAATCGAAAGAAGGTAATCACTATGCTTTCTAATATTGGAGTTCCAGGTTTAATACTTGTTTTAGTTCTTGCTTTAATTATTTTCGGTCCTAAAAAGCTTCCTGAAATGGGAAGAGCAGTGGGCCAAACATTAAAGGAATTCAAAAAATCCACAAAAGAATTAGTTGATGATAATGTGGAAACGGTTAAATCCTTAGAAGATACAAAAAAAGCATAGTTCCAAATATTAACTTCGAAAAGTCATCAATGAATTTAGAAAAAATCATCGATTTTATCATATATAATGGATTTCTACGCAACTGTAGGAATCCTGTTTTGTTTAACGTCCTTAATCATACATCATGGAAGTAGGTGCCTTTTTTTTATGTATACAACGATTACAAGAGAAAATATAAATGAAATCCCAAATTCAAGTTTTCGTTCTTATGTAACCCGGTATTTAAATATCGAAGACCGGACGAATCGTACAATTGAAAGCCTTGGTCTTCCTTTTAACAAAGAAGGAAGCAGAATTACTAAGGAAGAGGTGATCAAGGAAGGTGTCGTCTCGAGAAATGGAAAAAAGAGCCTCTATCTAAATTGGATATCCACGGCATGCCAAGCGTGCAGAACGGGTGAAAAAAGCCTGACATCATTCATTTCTTTCAAATGTCATAAGGAGTGTTACTTCTGCTTTAATCCAAATCAAGAAAACTATTCCACTTTTCGCATTAAAGACAATGATCCAATTGCGGACCTGAATCAGCGCCTCCAACATGGTGAAAAGTTTGATCATATTGCTTTAACGGGAGGAGAGCCCCTGCTTCACGCAAAGAAGGTGGTAGAATTCTTTCAATTTGTTGAGGAGAAATTAAAGAATACGTATACCCGGCTTTATACAGCAGGGGATTTGTTGACACCAGAGATTTTAAGTTCGTTAAAAGAAGCCCATTTGAATGAAATTCGATTTAGTATTAAACAAGAAGAAACCATGGAACAAATGGCACAATTATTCCAATTAATGCAGTTGGCAAAGGAATATATCCCATTTGTAGTGGTTGAAATGCCCATCATACCAGGTACTCTTGAGCAAATGAAATCCATTTTACACACCTTAGACGAAATAGGGGTTAATGGTATTAATTTATTAGAATTTTGCTTTCCTATGAGTAATGCTGAAGCCTTTGAAGAACGTGGATTTGACCTTAAATTCCCACCTTTTGAAACCTACTACAATTATTGGTATGCGGGAGGCTTGGCTGTTCATAAAAGTGAAGTGGAATGCTTGGAACTTCTAAAGTATGCTTCAGAGCAATCTCTAAAGTTGGGGGTACATTACTGTTCATTGGAAAATAAACATACTGGACAACTGTATCAGCAAAATAAAAATGTCCGTTTATCTAAGCATTATTCATTTTCAGACAAAGATTTTTTCATTAAATCTGCTAAAGTATTTGGAGACGATAAAAGCGTCGTTTTAAAAGAATTGAAAAAACAAGGCCAAACCAATTTTGAATTAGACGAAGACCATGATAGCTTGCAATTTCCAATCACCTCTATGAAATATTTAAAAGATACCACTTTAGATATTGCCATTTGTTCTTATGTTGCTGAAATGCGCGGCAATGAAGAAGTATTACGTGAGGTCAAAGTAGAGTGGACTTGTCTAAAGTAAGTAATACAATTGGATGACATTAGGGTCAGTCCCACGCTTTAATATCACTTTAAAGCAGCTGGGACTGACCCTAAAATTTTGATAATTTTACAAAGTAAGAGTAAGGAAAAAAGGATGTTTCTTTAATCGAGACATCCTTTTTTTCAGGTTCATTTCATCAAATGGATTATATTCCCTTTCTATTGATTTAAATTTCTATAGCATAATTTTCATAACTCAATTATGATGGCTAGAATTGAAAAAAGAAGTATCAAGGACCCGTTTAGGTTCTTTGGTACTTCTTTAATAAAGTAGACTATGTGCTTTCTATAAAATAACTCATATGGCTCCCATTTCTTATACTATATCTAAAGCTATTTCTATCATCTTTGTAAATGAAGTTTGTCTCTCCTCTTGTGTTGTTTGTTCATGTGTAATCATATGGTCACTTACTGTTAAAATTGTTAATGCTTTAGCTCCAGCACTAGCAGCATTTAAATATAAACTTGTCGTTTCCATTTCTTCCGCTAATATTCCCATCTTAGCCCACATTTCTGTTGCAGTTTGATCAGCATTATAGAAAACATCACTAGATAGTACATTCCCTACATGAACCTTATAATTCTTTTCATCAGCTATTTTCTTAGCTTTCTCTAATAATTCATAAGATGCTGTAATTGGAAATTGACCTGGAAGATTGAATTGATGTGCATAATTTGAGTTTGTTGCTGCTCCCATAGCAAATATAATATCATATAATTTAATATCATTTTGCATAGCCCCACATGAACCTATACGAATTAAATTTTTAACTCCAAAAATATTAATTAGTTCCCATGAATATATCGCCATGCTTGGTGTCCCCATACCGGTACCCATAACAGAAACTTTCTTTCCTTTATATTCACCTGTGTACCCCAGCATACCTCTAATTTCATTAAAAAGAACAGGTTTTTCTAAAAAATTTTCAGCTATAAACTTTGCACGATATGGATCTCCTGGCAATAGTATAGTTTCTGCTATTTCTACTCCATTTGGCTTAATATGTGGTGTTTCTTTTAATTCATTGTTTTTCATTTGATTCTCTCCTTCATATCTTTATATTATTGTTAAACCATATCTTTTTAATCTTTAATTAAATGGTTAGTAAAAAACTCATTTATTTGTGATAAGGTTCATTCCGATTAATCCGAAACGCTCGGTAAATCTGCTCCACAAGTATCAATCTCATCAACTGGTGGGGGAAGGTCATCCGCGAGAATGAAAGTTGTTCATTCGATCGTTTGACGACTTCCTCACTTAAGCCCAACGACCCGCCAATTACAAAGGCAATTTTGCTTTTCCCATAAGTAGCTAGCTTATCTAAAGAATCAGCTAGTTCTTCGGACGAGCTTAATTTCCCTTGTATCGCTAAGGCAATGACATATGTATCCTGGCTGATCTTTGCTAAAATTCGTTCGCCTTCTTTTTGCTTTACCTGGACCATCTCCAACTCACTTAATTCTTCGGGTGCTTTTTCATCTGCCACTTCAATCATTTCAACTTTTGCATACGCAGTTAGTCGTTTTAAATATTCCTCAATACCCTGTTTTAAATATTTCTCTTTCAATTTACCAACGGTAACAATTGAGATATTCACAATCCACAGCCCTTTTCAACTTGATTACAAACAGCTTACAAACAAGTTATCCACAGAAGTTATCCACATATTCACAATTTTTATCCACATCTTGTATGGAATCACTTGTTCGCCACCATATATGTTGCTGGATTTTGACAATATTCACAGCTTGTTGATAAGTTATCCCCATCTACTTTTGATAATACCGGAAATGTCATAAATTCATCCACAATGTCATCTAAGGCAATATCCACATGTTCTTCACAGCTATAAATCATTTTTCAGTTCAACCTTCCTATACATATTCGTTCACGTTATTGTTTACTTTATAGCATCCTGTCATACGAGAGGACAACTAACTTATTCATAATACCACATAAAAAAAACAGGAAAGTGAAATCTTCACCTTCCTGCTAATTATCGAGCATTATTGAGTTGTATCTCCTGTTAATGTTAATGTGGTTTGTTTCAATTTACCTTCACGGTAATATTTAATCTTCATTTGCTCGCCAATTTTCTTTTTCTGATACAAGTGTTTTCGGAGATCGATAACGTCGTTAATTTTTTCTCCGTCCATCTCTACAATAACATCTAACTCTTTCAATCCAGCTTGAGCCGCAGGTGAATTCGGAACGACTTGCCGTAAAGCAACCCCATAATTAATATTACGCGGCAGTTTCAATGCCTCTTCTTGATAGTAGGCTGGAATTTCAGAGACTGATTTCAAATCAACACCCATATATGGACGTTTAACTGTACCAAACTTTTCAAGGTCGTCAATAATTGGACGTGCGGAGTTGATTGGAATGGATAAACCGATACCTTCAACCGCATTTTGGGCAATTTTCATCGAGTTAATTCCAATTAATTGGCCTGCAATATTTATCAAAGCACCGCCGCTGTTTCCAGGATTTATCGCCGCATCGGTTTGTAGTACTTCTGCATTCCAGTCGATTAATCCATCTTGATTAATATCAACGGGAATGGTTCGCTTCAGTCCAGAGATAATTCCTTGTGTGACCGACCCCGAAAAGGTCGCTCCAAGCGGGTTCCCGATGGCGATTACAGGTTCTCCCATTTTTAAACTATCAGAATCACCGAATTCAGCAACCTTTTTAATCTTATCTGCATCGACTTCAAGCACGGCCAAATCCGTCCACACATCACTACCGAGCAGTTTTGCTGGGATCTTTGTGCCGTCACTAAAGCTTACTTCCAGCTTTGTCGCCCCTTCCACGACATGATGGTTGGTGACAACGAAGGCCTTACCTCCAGCCTTCTTATAGACAACACCTGAGCCTGTACCAGCGGCCTCTTCCCCTGATGAACCTGCTTCTTGGTCTGACCAAAAACTCGAGGACTGAATGTTGTTGATTCCCACGACAGCGTCTGCAGCTTTTTCAACTGCTTTCGTTGTATTCGTGTTCACATCATAGGCAATCTGCTTTTGGATGACATTCTGATTATCGCTGGTAGCTGATTCAACTGCATTATTATTGTTTGTTTCAATTTGGTAGGGCAGAATACCACGATTGGATAAGGCCGGAATAGCTATGATAACTAAAATTGCACCAAGTATCGCACCAAATACGCTTGCGAAAAAAATTCCACCCCTGTTTCCTTTCTGTTCCCTGAAGCGGTTTTGTGAATGATCATCATAATAACCCACTTTGCACCATTCCTCACTTTCCGAAAAGATTGCTACCGTTTATTTTGGCTTATAATAACAATTATACTCGTTCAACTTTATATTACTAAATAATAACCTTGTGTTAATCAAAACTTACGACTTTGTTCATAGTTTTTTCATAAATAATAAAAAAAGAATGAAGTGCCTGTAAAATAGGCTCTTCATTCTTTTAAAATACTCTACACGGCCGTTAATGCGGTCGGGATTTTCGGGTCGGTATCATAAATCCCGAATTGTTCGCCTACAATCAGCCCTCGCTCCTGGAGCGTCTGGGTTACGGCCATTTTGGCTAAGTCCTTCATGTTATTGTCCATGCTTAAATGGGCAAGATAAATCCGCTTTGTTTGATCGCCTACTACATCGCTCATTGCGAAGGCTGCGTCCTCATTAGAAACATGGCCAACGTCACTTAAAATCCTTCGTTTAATGTTCCATGGATATCTGCCCATCCGCAGCATTTGAACATCATGGTTGGATTCAAAAATATACACATCGGCATTGGAGATGATCCCTTTCATCCTGTCACTGACATAACCTGTATCAGTGATTAAAACAAGCTTCTTCCCTCCATGATGGAAAACGTAAAACATCGGTTCTGCTGCATCATGTGAAACCCCGAAGGATTCAATATCAACGGCACCAAAGCTCTTCACGGTTTCCATATTGAAAACAAACTTTTGCTCTGTTGGAATGGCGCCGACATTGTGTTCCATCGCCCGCCAGGTTTTTTCATTCGCATAGACCGGCAAATGATACTTACGAGCGAGAATCCCAATTCCTTTAATATGGTCACTATGCTCATGGGTAACAAATATCCCGGAAAGCTTGCTAATATCACGATCGATTTGACTGAACAGCGCCTCCATTTGCTTCCCGCTAAACCCGGCATCCACTAGAAACGAATGTTCATCCGACTCCACATAAAGGGCGTTCCCCGTACTCCCGCTTGCAAGAATGCTATAACTTAAAGACATACTATTTCACTCCACCTTACTATTTCCGTCGCTGTTAAATTGGATAATCTGCCCTTCAAATGCGTTCACAAACAAGCTCTCCTTGCCATCGACCTCAAAGCGCCATGTTGGCGCCAAAACTTGGGAGGCAGCCAACTGAATAAGCGTGGAGTAGCCCAGTTCTATCCTCGTAATGTTGCTCTTCGACTTCAACATCCCTTTCTGGTGCAAAGTTTCAATCGCCTTTAACGGCTGAAGGATTTCTTCTTTGGCTGTTAATTTTTCCATTTCCTCCAGAAGGGTCTGTTCATATGACACAATTTGATTCTTTTCATCTAATTTAAAGGTAATCATTCCATTAATATTTTTATATAAAGGGTAATTCTCTGATTGTTGATAGTAAGTGATCGTTTGATCCTTATCACTTTTCTCACCAAATTGATAATCCTCACTATTAAGGACATTTTTATTTAAAAAGGCAGACAACTCGGCCGGTTCAAACTTTGCAGTTAACTGCAAGGGCTTCTTTAATAAGGCATGAAGCGTGGTTGTCTCTGCTCCGCTAATCACAACAGACTGTCCCTTCAGTTTATCAATATCCACCTTAGTAAACACCTTGGGCTTGGCACTAAGATACTGCGCTTGAATGGGATCTTTGGGAAGATCCTTATAAGTAATCTCATCCGCCTTCAGTTTTTCTTCAAACGAGGCCTCCGTAATGACTTCATATTTATTGGCATCACGGATTTTCATAAATTGAAATAAGAGATAAACATCTAAAATTAAAAACGTGATGATAAAAATTGTTTTTATCTTACTCCAATCCATGCTGCAAACCTCCTAAGTCCTCCATCGTAATCTGTCCCCAGGTTTTGCCATAGCGGTAGAACCAAGCAGGTTCTAAAACGATTAGCTGATTCGCGTCTGTATCCCTTTCCAGAGAATAGCCCAAGACCATTTCCTCAAGAAGACTTGGCTTAAAGTTCTTTTTGTTCTGGATAAATTTCAGTGCATCATGTCCTGATGGGCGAGTTACCTTTTTCATTTCGGTTGTTAGCGGAAGCTCTAATGCAATGTTTGGCCGAATATATTTATTGATTTCATCTCGACCCCACACTTCATTAATTTCAGAAATTCCATTACCGTTAAAGACTGGATAGCCCTCCATGTTGTATAAACGAAAGGTAACGGAGTGCGTAAATTCATTTTTATAAACATAACGATATGGGTCTGTCCAGCCGCCATGTTCATTCACAAAGTCAATGCTTCGTTTTACTAAATCATAAGAACTGTTGACATAATTCTCCTCAACCGTAGGATTGACATAGCGAAGGACATTGCTTTCAGAGTTGACCGTCATTTTACTAGAATCGCTCGTATACTCCTCAACTGGAGGTACAGAGCTTTTTTGTACAAAACTAGGGTCGCTGAACAGGGCATCCTTGAATTCCTCTGGATCAAGAGTAACAGGCAAATACTTATAGGTCGTCATTTCAGTTTCAGTTTCTGGCAGGAAAATCGTTCGCCATTCTGAAGCCTCATAGGCAAAATAGCGTGGGTAATGCTCTGCCTTCTTATAATAATCACGTATAAATTCAGTTAAATTCGCTGAGGAAACGTGGCTAATATACACTTGCTGGTCTTCAGTGGACACAAAATAAACAATCCCATTTTCCTTGTCTGAATTCTCCACATTAATAATGATACGATTAAAGTTGAAGGAAGGTATTTTTTTCGCTTCAATATTTAAGACACTGCGGTATAATTCAATCGGTACTTCTCCCGGGAAAATAATTTCAGTATTGCCGCTCCCATGGGTTAAATCCTTAATATTTTTCACTTCATTTGTATACTTTTTTACATCAAAAAAGGCCCAACTGCTTAATTCCTTACTAACCTTTTCAATTTCATCAGTGTTGTTCGTACCGTAATGCTGACCTTGTACATGATAAATTACCTGATCAGGTCGAATGATTTTTTGGACCTCTTGTTTTTCACTGACTGTGACTTCCTTTACATAGCTGCCATTTTCCATCGTTTTGTAATTGGGCTGGTAAGTCCAAAGACTCCATGTTAAAAGAATACTAACCAAGACTAAAAATGTTAAAATCCCTGATTTAATATTTTCGTATCTCATGACCATTCATCCTCTTCAGAACGTTCATAGGGGAGTGAAAAGGAAATCTTTGTTCCTTTTCCTTCCTCACTGGTTGCCCAAATTGCCCCGCCATGAGCATTAACCATTTCCTTTGCAATGGCCAGACCTAGTCCCGTACCGCCTAATTTCCTTGCTCTCGCTTTATCAACCCGATAAAAACGGTCAAAGATTTTTCCAATATTCTCTTTCGGAATTCCCACGCCTTGGTCACTTACGCTGACAATAATTTTATCGTCCTTTTCTTTAATCGAAAAAGTAACCTGTCCGCCTTCCGGTGAATACTTTAAGGCATTGGAAATAATATTGTATAGGACCTGCGTCATCTTATCTTCATCTACTTCAACAAAGATTGCATGGTTAGGCAGCTTTCGTTTGAATGTAACGTTCTGCTCCTTCGACATTTCCAACCGATCAATGATGCGATTATAGAAATCCACAAAGTTTACCCACTCGATGGTTAACCTGTAATCCGTACTATCCATCTTTGAAAGCTGGAGCAGGTCATTGACAAGACGGATCATTCTTTCCGTTTCGGTCCGCGTCACTTCTAAGAAATTAGGGGCAATCTCCTCATCACGCCATGCTCCATCAGCTAGAGCTTCTAAGTAACTCCTCATCGTGGTCAAAGGTGTCCTCAGTTCATGGGATACATTGGCGACGAACTCTCTGCGTTCAGCCTCAATTTTTTCCTGGTCCGTGATATCATGCAGGACGGCAATGAGCCCATTAACAAAGCCCGTCTCTTTTTGAATCACAGAGAAGTTAGCACGCAGGAAAAAGCGCTCTGTTTTGGTACTGTAATCTAAAATGATCGAATCCTTTTCCTCTAGTAAATCTTCAAAGGAATTGGTATCATCCAAATCTAATAAGGATACGATAGGCTGAGTCAGCACTGTTTCACGTGAAACATTCAGCATTTCTGCCGCAGGTTCATTGATTAAAATAACCCGGCCTTTCCGGTCGGTGGCAATGACTCCATCCGTCATATAAGACAAAACAGAGGACAACTTTCTGCGTTCCCCTTCGGTCATCGCTTGTGCTTCCTGGAGCTTTTTCGTTAAATTATTAAATGTAACGGCCAGTGTCCCAAGTTCATCATTGCCGTACACTTTTACTTTTCTTGAAAAATTACCTTTGGTCATCGCAATGGCCTGCTTCTTCATATCGGCAATCGGCCTTGTGATGGTCTGTGCCAATAATATCCCTAATATGGCTGTAATCGATAAGGCAATCGCTGTCCCTGTTGCAAAAATTCCATTGATGGTTTTCATTTGTTCAAAAACATTCTCAATTTTCGCGACCAAATAAATGGCACCAATGACCTTCTTACCCGATTTAATTGGGGTAGAGAGGACCCAAATCCGATGTCCTGTTTGTTCATCAATATTAATAGAACTTTGGTCCTCTTCTAAAACCATCGATTGCTTCACCTGGAGTTTGGTTGTCCGTTGCCCGACAACCCCTTGATTACTTGGATGAGAGGTACCCAGTATTTTAAGAGATCTGTTTTCAATCACTTGAACTTCAGAAATATCACCTGCATCAAAGTCTCTAAGGATTTTTTTTATATCTTCTTCGAGTGTTGGATCTTCAGGCGTTCTCTCCTTCTCCATTTCCTCGACAATATTATAGGCAAGCAAATCAACCCGTTGTTTTAACGACGTTTGGAAGTTTGTCCGTAGTGTTTCTTCCAACTGTTTGACAAAATACACGCCGATAATTTGCATGGCAACTAGAATAAGGAGGACATAGATGATAACGAATTTTACGTGTATAGAGCGAAAGAAACTAACCTTTCTCATTCATCTTACTCCTGTTCAGGATTCCGCAAATAGTATCCAACCCCGCGGCGTGTGACAATCCACGTTGGGTGACTAGGGCTATCCTCGATTTTTTCCCGCAATCTTCTAACGGTTACATCAACGGTCCTTACATCCCCATAGTAATCATAACCCCATACAGTTTGCAGGAGGTGTTCCCTCGTCATGACCTGTCCAATATGCTTAGCTAAATAGAAAAGCAATTCAAATTCACGGTGCGTAAGCTCAATCGTTTCACCACGTTTTGAAACAACATAGGCATCTGGATGAATGATCAGTGAACCAATTTCAATTTCATTGGTTTCATTCTCTGCATCTGGCTGTGCCAGAATCTGCTGGTGGCGGCGTAAATTAGCTTTTACGCGTGCGATTAATTCCCTTGTGCTAAACGGTTTCGTTACATAATCATCAGCACCAAGTTCAAGTCCAAGGACCTTGTCAATTTCAGAATCCTTTGCTGTCAGCATGATAATCGGCATTTCATACTTTTTACGAACTTCACGGCATACTTCCATCCCGTCGCGTAACGGAAGCATAATATCTAGGAGGATTAAGTCGGGTTGTATTTCATCTACTAACTGAATTGCTTCATTCCCATCATAAGCACAATAGACAATGTATCCTTCCTTTTTTAAGTTAAACTGGAGAATATCTGCAATTGGCTTTTCATCATCCACAACAAGAATTTTCTTTTCCATACCATCTCTCCTTATCATTAAGTCAATCTTATCTATATAATCAAATACACTAGAAGTCATAACTATACTAGTTTACTGTACCATGTTATTCGCCTAAATTCACCTATAACCATTTGGCAGAAATGGAATTACAAAATTATCCATATGGAATAAGAAAAGCCTCTAACATAAGCTAGAGACTCACCTTTTATCTTAAATATGAAAGTGGGTTTACGAGGCTGCCGTTTTTGTATACTTCAAAATGCAAGTGTACTCCTGTAGCATCTCCCGTAGCTCCCATGATTCCAATTGCAGAACCTTTGGAAACCGTCTGACCAACCTTTACCTTCAGTGATGACATGTGCCCATATAGCGTACGGTAACCATTGCGATGGTCAATGACAATTTTATTCCCATAACCGCCGCCCCAGCCAGCCGATACCACCACGCCATTATCGACAGCCTTTATGGTTCGGTCACTTGGTCTGGCAATATCAATGCCTTTGTGCATTCTGCCCCATCTGGGACCTTGCTTGCTAGAAATATATCCGCCAACGGTCGGCCAAGCAAAGCTTCCTTCGCCGCGCGATGGTATTACTTTTGTTCCTTTAATGACAATTTGATCAACAGGCTGTTCAAGGGTGGTCACATTTGACTCTACTTTTTGCACTGTGGCACCATTTTGCTCAGAAATTTTATATGTCACAGAACGTGATCCGCTTTTCCCCTCTTGCTTGACCTTTGTCTTGCCTTTTAGGAGGGAGGAGTCCTCAACTACTTTATTTTGATAAGGAATTGCTTCCTTTTTATTCACTTCTTTATCAACAACTACTTCGATAAACGGTTTTGGAACGGTAATATTAATTTTTCGGCCAATCTTTAAGAGCGCATCCTCGGTTAGGCTCGGATTGATCGCTAAGATTTCCGCTATCTTTAAGTTGTGATTTTGGGCAATTGTTTCTAGGACATCACCCTTTTGAATCACATAGTTCTTTTCTTCTAATGTACCTTTTTGTAAAAAGGTTACAGCTTCATCAGCTGTCATAATCTTTTCTGGAACAATCGTTTCTACAGAAAATGAAACATCTTTTGATAATCGAACATCTAATAAACGAGACTCATTTTCCTTTAATGCTGGCAGTGATGAATTAGATGAATCTTTTCTGGCCTTAAGTTCTGCTAATTGTTGCTCAGGAACATATTGATGGATCAACCTCTTCATTACTTCTTCAGCTGTTTTTTGATTATCAACGTAAACAATGGGCTTACCATCGATGATGATCGCCGCTGCCTCTGTTTGCAGTTGGAATATACTCTTCATTGTTTGACCTGTTTCTTGGTCGTTTGCAGCAGATGGAAATACTTGATATGGAATGTATTGCATTTGTTGACTGATAGTATTCGTGTTATCGACCTTTTCAGCAATTATTTTATTGACTACAGCCTTATCTACAACATTTCCTATATATGTACCGTCAAGATATACTTCATAATCCTTGGTTGATTTGGATGTGTCGGCAAATGCAACCGGACCGTTACTAAAGGCAATAAGCGATGAAGCCATCGTCGTTGCAATTGTTGTTTTGATTAATAACTTTTTCGTTTGTGATATCTTATTTAAAAATAACATTTTTCCTCCCTAAACCACGGTAAAACCCTCTTAATCTAGTGTATAAACTACTAAAGATTTCCCAGTATTTTAGACCTTCTTTACTTTACCATAATATTTTGTAAATAGATTAGTAGTCTTCATAATGTAACAGAATTGTATACTTGCTGACATTTACCTACATTTCATGAAATATTCTAAGTAAAATCCCCATAAAAAAAGAAGCCTGCATATATGCAAGCTTCTCTTTTTATGGCTCAGGACGGAATCGAACCGCCGACACAAGGATTTTCAGTCCTTTGCTCTACCGACTGAGCTACTGAGCCATTCCGGGATATTTCCCTAATCTGTTATTACCGTAAGTCCTTTGCTCAAAAGAACTTTCGTTCTTTTTCGCAGATTGGCGCAGGAGCTTTTTCATCGATGTGAGCAATCTGCTCTACCGACTGAGCTACTGAGCATTTAGTGGCGGTCTGGACGGGACTCGAACCCGCGACCTCCTGCGTGACAGGCAGGCATTCTAACCAACTGAACTACCAGACCAATATTAAATTGATTGTCAGCAAGGAAACCGTCCTTGCCAGCCTCTTCCTGACAATCAAAAGCCATGACCCCTACGGGACTCGAACCCGTGTTACCTCCGTGAAAGGGAGGTGTCTTAACCGCTTGACCAAGGGGCCATATATTGAAAGTTATTTTGCTAAGGCAAAAAACTATGGTG
>NZ_BCUX01000059.1 GCF_001591445.1 Neobacillus drentensis NBRC 102427
CTTTAGTTAAATAAACTCCGAAATAAATAAAGGATAGCTTAGCTCCATACGGAGCTGGGCTATTTTATTTTTTCGAAAACAAAAAGCACCGCAAATACAGTGCAAATTGATATGCATTTTACTTTACATTTTTAGCTATAAATTCACGTTTTTCGATAGCAAACGGAACCCGTTACCCATAGATGGTGACCCTTTTTTTGAAATAATTACATTTTATTTACGTTGTTTTCTTTTTTATTTTCCTTCCGGCTCGCTGCTTTTTCTTTTGCCGCTTGAGAAACCTGTTGTCCGCGGTTGGTTTTTGTTGTGGTCGTACTTGATGGATTAGATTTTGCTGTGGTTGCCGTTTTTGTTTTCGATCTCGACTTCGTAGGTGTAGTCGTTGTTGCTGGTGTTTTTGTGCTTGTCCCAGGTTTTGATGCTGTTGGTGCTTTTGAGTTTGTCCCAGGTTTCGATGCTGTTGGTGCTTTTGTGCTTGTCCCAGCTTTCGATACTGTTGGTGCTTTTGCGCTTGTCCCAGGATTCGATACTGTTGGTGCTTTCGTGGTTACCACAGGTTTCGTTGCTGTAACAGGCTTTTTGGTTCCACTTGTTGTGGTAGCACTTGGCTTCGATGGTGCAGCTGGTGTTTTAGGTGTACTCGTTGTTGTTGGTGCTTTTGTGCTTTTCACAGATACCGTTGTTGTCTCATTCTTATAAGTCGGACTGGTTGTCGTGCGATTGCTGGATTTTTCCCTATTTGTTTGAATGGCTGCTATAGCCGTATCGCTATTTTTCAAAGATAATTGGACAGCTTCATTATCATGGTCGTTCACATTCGCTGCTGGCGTTTGAACTTTCACCTTTTTTTCTGCATGGTTGACTACATCCGCTTGTTTTCGGTCGGCGGAAATAGGTAAAGCAATTTGTTTGGCTAATCGTTTAAGCGGTTGATCGGCTAACAAAGCGTTGGTGACAGAAAACGTAACAGACCCCGCTAATACCATAGCAAAGGCTCCCTTAGTTAGTTTATTCATGTTCTACCCCTCATTTTTTGCGTGTTCATATGAATAGAATACGGACGACACCACATGAATGAGGGGGTAGAAAACAATAACTGAATTTAGGCGTCTATTAAAATATCTTCCAACTAGCTCGGATTTTGGAAAAATAACTAACTTTTTCAATTTTAGTGGTGTAGTCTTTGAAAATATGTATCAATCTTTTCTAGCTTTTTCATTTGTTTTCCTTTTGGACTTTCCATATTCCCAAATTCGAAAAACTTCACCTTCTTGATTCCCACAAAATTAAATAAAGCTCTTTTCATCAGCATTTTATGTGCATTTTTCAACCAAAGAAATGGATAGTGAGTAGGACCCTTCATGGTAGATATACATATAACAGACTTTCCTTTCAGCAGCCCTTTTGGGAGAAGCCCCTTCTGATCTTGATAAGCAAAATTGGAAGCAAATAATTGATCGATATACCCCAAAAGCATCGCGGGAGGCCTTCCCCACCAAATAGGATAGATAAAAACAATCTTGTCAGCCCATGTAATTTGTTGTCTATATTTTTCAATATGAGGATCAGTATGCATATCACGTCTTCGTTTTTGCTCGTTAAACACTAGAAGCGGATTAAAGTTCTCTTCATATAAATCTAAGACCTGTAACTCCTTGATGTTTGGATTTTCATTACTTCCTTTAATCACTTTTTGTAAAAATGCATAATTTAAACTTTTATGATTTGGATAAGTGTATATTACTAGTAGCTTCATCAACTCACCCTTTACTTATCATTTGACAAGTAAATTGTAACATCCTTCAAACTATTTATCAATTGATAATTGTTTTTTGATAACAACTTTGTTATCTTGTCTTAAAGAGGTGAAAGAAATGGACAAAAAGGCACTTTTTAATAAACTTGTACAATTTACAACATCAGTTCATCGTGTGACCTATGAATTAACAAAAGATGCGAAGTCAGATTCCATCTCGCAAGTTCAATATAATATTCTTGAATATATTGCTGTTAGCCAACCTGTAACTCCCAGTGAAATAAGCGATTGTCAGCATTTGTCTATGCCAAATACAAGTCGTGAGCTAAGAAAGTTAAGTGAAAAAAGATTAATTGAAAAGATAAATGATACCGAAGATCGACGGAAACAATCGATTCGTCTCTCCAGCGATGGGGAAATCATGATGAAAGAAGCCTTTGCAACGATAGAATCTCGTTTTCTACTTCGAATACAAAATGCCTCTAAAGAAGATTTAGAAGATATGGAACGGGCAATCGAAACACTTCAGAAAAAATTATTTCACCCTTAATTTAACTGCTTCATCGATTGAAAGATAATCATTCTTACCAAATAATTTTGCACTCAAATAAAAAGAATGAGTAACAGTTCGGAGCCCAACTTCGCTCGCAACTGAACCCATTCCTTTTTCCATTCATAGTGTTACCGTCATTAACGGATTTTTATGCATGTGGACGCTGTCACCACCCGTAATAAGGGTTTTAAAATTAAAAATTGACAGTGTTCTCTGTTTCCGATTGCTTTCCTTCTATTTTCCCCTTACCTTTTGAATTGCTTTCTTTCACTTTCTCTTCCCAAAAATCTGCACCTTTAATGCCGAGTTTAATAGGATCGAAGACTGGATCAATTCCTGCTTTCTTTTGTTGTTCATAATCTTTAAATACTTTTAAGGCTGTTTTCGTTAGCATTAAAATAGCCACTAAGTTTAGCCATGCCATGCTTCCGAAGCCAAAGTCACCAAGTCCCCATAATAGGGATGCGTTTTCGACACTTCCAATGTAGATCATTCCTAAGAAAAGAATCATTAAGCCTACTTTAAACCATTTTAAATTTCTATTTCTACCAAGGTAAAAGAGGGTTGTTTCAGAAATATAGTAGTAAGCCATTAGCGTTGTAAAAGCAAAGAAGAAGATAGCAATAGCAACAAACAAACTGCCAAATCCAGGGATAACGCTTTCAACAGCCGCTTGTGTCCACATTGGCCCAGCTTCAATACCTGGGATTTTGTCAACAATCGGCTGCTGTCCTTCTGGCGTAACGCTGTACATGCCAGTGATTAGAATCATAAGTGCAGTAGCAGTACAAACAATGATGGTATCAATATAGACGGAGAATGCTTGAACAAGACCTTGTTTTGCCGGATGGGATACAGCAGCAGCGGCTGAACTATAGGTTCCTTCCCCTACACCAGCAACATTGGAAAATACCGCTCTCTTAACACCCCATGCAATCGCTGCACCGATCATACCGCCAAACATTTCATTTGCTCCAAATGCACTTGAAATAATTAACCCAAACATTGCTGGAATTTCTGATGCATTAGCAATTAAAAGAACGAACGTGACAATCACATACCCTAAAGCCATAAAAGGTACAACTTTATCTGCAACAGAAGCGATTCGCTTAACACCGCCAAAAATAATAATGGCAAGTAATGCAACAAGGATAAGGCCGGTAATGCTTTTATTGAGACCCATTGTGTTTTCAAATCCAACAGCAATCGTGTTAGCCTGAATACCTGGAACTAATATTCCGTAACACAGGGTAACAACAATCGCAACTAACACCCCGAACCACTTCATATTTAAACCCTTTTCAATAAAATAAGGAGTTCCTCCTCGGTATTGGTTGCCATCTTTTACTTTATAGACCTGAGCGAGAGTCGATTCAACAAAAGCACTTGCTCCTCCTAATAAAGCCATGATCCACATCCAGAAAATCGCTCCCGGACCGCCAAATGCAATTGCAGTAGCAACCCCCGCGATATTTCCAATACCGACCCGGCCGGCTAGAGCCATACAAAACGCCTGGAAAGAGGACACACCAGATTCCGGTTCACCCTTATCAAAAAGAAGCTTAATCATTTCCTTAAAATATCTAATTTGCACAAAACGCGTCATAATGGAAAAGAACAATCCAGCACCCAGTGCAAACACTACTAACCCAAGACTCCAAACCATACCGGACGCTTTATTCACTAATTCTTCCATCTTATACCTCCTCAGCAAACTTCAAGTATTTCCATCTCTTTATTTTATTTAAAAGATTAATAATTTTCAGATAACGTAACGGTGTGGAATGGGACATGGGACAGACCCGCTGTCCCACTCCCATCCGATTAGTAAACGAGATTTATCCCATTGTCCTTATAGTAGCTCATCCTGCTTGATGTTAACAAATACACTTTTCACTTCCGTATAGTTTTGTAAGCCATAATCTCCACCCATTTCGCGGCCGATTCCTGATTGTTTGTAGCCACCGAAAGGCATTGTTTCCCATTCAAGACCAAAATCATTGATCCAGACTGTACCTGATTGCAGCTTGCTTGCAATGTAATGGCCCTTTTTCATACTTTCTGTCCAGATACTTGCAGCTAAGCCATATTCACTATCGTTTGCCCGTTTAATTACCTCTTCAATCGTATTGAAAACGAAAATTGACATGACTGGACCAAAGATTTCTTCACGAGCAATCACCATATGATCTTCTACATCAGCAAAAATGGTTGGCTGAACAAAATATCCTTTTTCGAAGGCTTTTTCGCCGCCAGCCACAAGGCGTGCTCCTTCTTTTTTCCCTTGTTCAATATAATTAAGAACAGTTTGCTGCTGTTTAGCTGAAACGAGTGGGCCCATTTCTGTTTCAGGATCCATACCTGGTCCAACTATCAGGGAGTTTGCACGCACTGCTAAAGCTTCTACGACACGGTCATAAATGCTTCGCTGTACAAATACACGTGTACAAGCACTACAGTTTTGCCCATGATTGTACATCGTTCCGTTAAAGGCCCCTTCAATTGCTTCTTCAAGATTGGCATCTTCTAAAATAATGGCTGGTGATTTTCCGCCAAGCTCTAGCGTAACGCCTTTAATTTGATCGGCAGCCTTTTTCATGACTTCTTTTCCGACAGACGTTGAACCAGTAAATGCTACTTTATCAACATCTTTATGCATTATGATCGCTTCTCCGGCAATTCTTCCTTTTCCTGGCACAATATTCACAACACCGTCTGGAAAACCAGCTTCTTTAAATAACTTTCCTACGTATAAAAGAGATAGCGGTGTTTCAGTTGCTGGCTTAATAACAACCGTACAGCCAACAGCAAGTGCGGATCCGAGCTTCCACGCTGCCATGGCAAGCGGGAAGTTCCATGGAATAATTTGACCTACAACGCCAACTGGCTCATGAACAGTATAGGTTACATAATCCTTTGAAATCTGAGTTGTCTTACCAAATATTTTCGTAGCCCATCCGGCATAATATCTAAAATGCTGAATGGTTCCATCGACGTCGTCGGCAAGAGCGACATTATATGGTTTCCCATTATCCAATGATTCTAGCTGAGCAAGCTCTTCTCGGTTCTCTTCTAAAAGATCGGCAAATTTATAAATGAGATGGGAGCGCTCAGCCGCATCCACTTTTGTCCATTCACCCTCATCAAATGCCTTCCTTGCAGCAGCTACTGCAGCATTAATATCTTCCTCTTCCGCTTCACTTACTTCCGCAATGACCTCTTCATTTGCAGGATTAACAACGGAAAACGTTTTACCTCCAATCGATGGAACATATTCACCATTTATATATAGTCCTTTTACACCTTCTAAAAATTCCTGCACTTTTGGTGTCAATGTATAATTTGTCGCTTGCATGTTCTCTCTCCTTCACTATTAAATATTTACTGTTGCTAAACTTTCAAGAAGGTCTTTTAGCTTTTGATCTTCCTCAGGTGATAGACCTAAACGAGGGTAACGTGCAGGGCCTCCAGCCTGTCCAGCTAATTCCATGGCTCTCTTCACAATTTGCACATATTTTCCAGATCCTTCAAGGAACGCACAAAGCGGTAAAATACGATCATTGATTGCCCATGCTTCTTCAAGCTCACCGTTTTGGAAATGGTTATACATGTCTGTAACAAGCTTTGGCACGATATTTCCTGCAACAGAAATCCATCCAGTTGCTCCAACTAAGTAAGACTCCATTACAAGTTCTTCAGCGCCGCAGAATACTTCAAAGTCTCCCTTTCCTTTTCTTGCCAGATCTCTTACCTTGCCAATTTCACCGCTTGATTCCTTAATGTGAGTGACATTTTCACAATCCTTACCAATCTGAAGCATTAAATCTGTGCTCATATTAACGCCAGAAGTAAATGGGTTGTTATAAAGCATGATTGGTAGATTAACAGCACTAGATACTTCTTTGAAATGATGGTAGATTTCATTTTCTTTCGGTTTCATGTAATAGGGGTTAATGATTAAAGCACCATCAGCTCCATGTGCTTCAGCCTGCTTTGTATACTCGATTGTTTCTTTTGTTGTTTCAGCAGCAGTACCAACAATAACGGGGATGCGGCCGTTTACTTCCTTCATGACGGTTTCTACCATTTGGAATTTTTCTTCTTTTGATAGACTCACAAATTCACCAGTACTCCCATTGATGACGATTCCTGCCACACCTTGGTCCACGAAGTAATTAACATTATTCTTTACTCCGCCCCAATCGATTTCCTGCTCCTGTGTCATTGGCGTAATTAATACTGGAAAAGCCCCTTTGATTTTAGTCATTTTATTTTCCTCCTGTATAATTAATAGTTTTTTATTTTAATAAAAACCCTGCGGATAATGGATCTGTCGGATCTAATACATATGTCTGCATACCCGTAATAAATCCGCGGGCTGAAAAACTAAACTCATAACCAGTTTCAATTTGTGCTGAAAGTTCAGCTATCAATTTGCCATTAAAAATGCTTTCATTTTCAATTGGGCTGTCTGCAGATATATCGCCATTTCCTATTAAATAGATGCTACAGGCAGCTAGAGTACCAAATCCTGGAGAACGCACAATATAACGATCCGGACGGAATGTTACCGTTTTGATTTTGCCTTCACTTTTTTGCGAATGATCCAGCAAGATCACTCGGCTGACAGCATGTTTGCCTTCTAAGGCTTCAATCGCCTTTTGCCCCCATTGATTAATGTCAGGAAGGCTCTCCATATCAATCTCAAAAGGTAGCTCTGCTTTATCAAAAATCGCATAGAGATGATCGGCTTGAACTAGAGCAACTTCTGTCTGTAAATCTAAATAAGACACTGGTACATGGGTTTGTACAACCCGGCATGGCTCGCTTTTTAACTCAACTAATTTCACTTCTCCGTCTTTCAGAGCAGCAGTAACAGTAACAACACCGCTGACGGTTTCAATATTGTATTCATTTGAAGGCTTTGCCTTTAATTGGCCGCACTCCAGCAATACGGTTATGACAGCAACAATTCCACCATATGCAAAAGGAACGGTTCCGTTATGATCGAAAAAGACAACAGCTACATCGGCACCGCTTTTAAAAGGTGGAACGACCAAACAGCCATTCAGTCCGGCAAATCCGCGGGGCTCATTTAAAAGAAGCTTAATTTCTTCCTCATAGGCAAGCGAAAATTGCTCATTCAGCTCCTGTAAACTTTGATAATGAATAAATGGTGCATCCCTAATAATACGGTAAGCTTCGCCTGCTACGTGTACATCAGTTGCTGTGTAAGCCTTTTGAATTTTCATTTCACATCCTCCATTTCATGTTCCATTGGGGGAATGAGTAAAAAGCCTTCTTTAAGCGGATCTTCCTCGTTATAAAAGAACCGGTGCATTCCCATTAGCCATGCTGAACCAGTGATTCTTGTAATAACTGCCTCCAAACCCTGAACATCTATTGTTCTAAGGACTCGTCCACGGAATAAAGAGCCTACAATACTCTCATGCACAAATTCCTCATCGATCCCTATCTCCTTTTTAGAATAGAGGACAGATAATTTGGCTGATGTACCTGTACCGCATGGTGAACGATCAATCCCGCCCGGAGGGACGATGACCGAATTTTTCACATCTGCTTCCTCATGGGTTGGCTCAGTGAAAAATTCAATATGGGTCAAACCGCGAATAAATGGATACTGCGGATGAACGATATCCGTTTTTTGATTAATCGTATTTCTAATTTTGATACCTATTTCAATGATTTTTGATGCATTCTCCGGTGTCAGTTCTAATCCAACAGATTGGGCATCAATAATTCCATAGAAATTGCCGCCATAAGCAATGTCTGCATCAACGATTCCAATTCCCTCAACATCAACAGAAATACTCTTTAACAGAAAAGCAGGGACATTACAAAAAGAAACCTCTTTTGCCTTTCCGTTCTCTATCTTAATCTCTACCTCAACAAGGCCTGCTGGTGTATCAAGTTTGATTGAAGTAACTGGCTCTTGAACAGGGATTAGTCCCGCTTCAACTAATGCAGTACAAACACCGATTGTGTCATGGCCGCACATTGGCAAATATCCACCGGTTTCGATATATATAACACCAATATCTGCTTCCGGATGGCATGGATCTGTCAGTAGCGCACCTGACATCACATCATGTCCTCTTGGTTCATTCATCAGCAGCTTACGAATCCAGTCATACTCCTTTTGCATATGTAGCATTTTTTCGGACATTGTTTCCCCTTTTAACTCTGGGAGCCCACTAATCAATGTCCTTGTCGGATTTCCGCCCGTGTGTGTATCAATTGTTGTAAAAACTCGATTTGCCTTCATCAGCTCAACACCCTTTCCTTAAATCGGGAAAAGCTCAGCGGTTCAATTGGGATGCAAGTATCCTTTTTATTAATCATTTCCTCTATCACTTTTCCAGTTACAGCGGCAAGGGTAATTCCGTCTCCTTCATGACCGGCCGCAATATAATAGTTTGGAATTCCCTCAACTTCTGACACTATTGGCAAATGATCCTCCGTCCAAGGGCGTAAGCCCGCATAGGAACGTATGACCATCATGTCAGCCATTTTCGGATAAAATCTAATTGCACGATTGGCAATACATTTAATAATTTCATTGTTTATCTTTGTATTAAATCCAACAAATTCACGGCTACTTCCAATCAAGAAGTTTTGACTCTCAGTTGGTTCGAAAACAAGGGCTACGCCGTATTTTTCAGTAATCGAATCAACCTGGCGCTTGCCGCCAAATTTGGATATTAAGTAGCCAAATTCCATAACTTTTCTTGGCCCTACAAATTCCTGGCGTGATGCGACAATGATGTGGCCTTTTCTTGGTCTAATTGGAATGGACAGATCCAGCATCTCTCCAATATATGGAGCCCATACACCTGCAGCATTAATAACATGGTTTGCGGTAAAAATTCCATTAGATGTTTCAACGGTAAATGTACCGTCCGGCTCCCTTCTCATTCCAGTAACCTCAGTTTGTTTATGGGCTTTAGCTCCCATTTTCTTTGCACCTTCAAGAAGGTTAAAGGCAAGAAGATATGGGTTAACTGTGGAATCTGTTGCACACTCTAAACCGCCTAATAAATCATCAGCAAAATACTTGGAATCTTGGCGAATATCCTGACGATCCAGCATCCTGAACGGCAAACCAGCCTCCTTCTGACGGTCAACCCACTTTCGTGCGGCTTCCATTTCTTCTTCTGTCTCACAGACAAGAATGCTCCCAGGAGCCCGATAATCAAAGGGTTGTTTCAATTCTCTGCTTAATTCATCTACTAATGACTGACTGACAAGTGACATTTGACTATCAAATCCAGGGTCTTTATCAATAGCTAAAATATTTCCATCACAACGTGATGAAGTACCGCTAACAAATTCACCTTTTTCAATAACTGTTACATCTCGTCCAGATTTAGAAGTATAATAGGCAATTGCACAACCTATGATTCCCCCACCTATAACCAAAACGTCACAATAATTTCTCACAAAACCAACCTCCCTTCGTTTTCTTATATAATTCTATTAATGCAAGTTGCGTGCCAACTTTTATAAATGCGTAAAAACAACAACTTCCAAACTATTTTTACAATTATTCCAAATACTCATTTTTTGTATCCGCTTGCAATTGTCAAAATTTTTGATAAACTGGTGTATAAAATATTAAACAGTGTAAAAATATTTTTACATATTAAGGAGGCTGTCATGTTTGAATTACCGTCAGTCAAAGAAATAATTGAAAATAATTTTATCTATCTAAACCAAGTAGTTAATGAAAGCACTTTAGGAAGGGTTCATTTGCATGATTCCTTCTCTGTATTAGCTGATGTTTGCAAGCACTATCCAGCTGTTACCGTCACAGATTCAAGCGGTCAAGACCTTGGCTGCATCACAAATGAACAAATCATTGATTTTTTGCATGATTCCTACAATCAATTAAAGGCTTTCTATGAAACTGTCATTGAAACGATGGACGCCTCAGTGACAGTAATCGATGCTAATGAGCGTGTCCGCACATGGACACAAGGAGCAGAAAAAATTTTCTCCGTCAAAAAAGATGAGATTTTAGGCAGACCAATTATAGAATTCTTTGAACATCAGAATCTAGAAATCTTAGAAACATTGCACAAAGGAAAAAGAATTCGGGGAAAGGATCACCAAGCAAGATCTAATCTATTTGTTCATATAAATGCAAACCCTGTTTACTTTAATGAAAGGATTATCGGGGCAGTTGTATCTGAAACCGATGTGACAAACCAGGTTGTTCTTAATGAAAAATTATTTAATATGTCGACAGAGGTTCACCGTTTAGAACAGGAGATGGCGAAATACAGGCCTTTAGATCCCTTTAATGACATTAAGGGGAAAAGCTCTGCGATGGAAAAAACGGTGCAAATGGCGAAAAAGGTGTGCTCTGTCCGATCAACCGTATTAATCTTAGGAGAGAGCGGGGTCGGCAAGGAGGTCTTTGCCAAATCCATTCATGAGGCAACCGAAGGGACTGACGCACCATTTATTTCAATCAACTGCGGTGCCATTCCTGAATCATTATTTGAAAGTGAATTATTCGGCTATGAACGCGGTGCCTTTTCCGGTGCGGATCATAGAGGTAAAAGGGGAAAAATTGAACTCGCTAAAGGCGGTACTCTTTTTCTTGATGAAATAGGCGAAATGCCTTTAGAAATGCAGGTCAAAATGCTTCGCGTACTTCAGGAAAGAAAGTATTACAAGGTTGGCGGTGAAAAAGAAATTGAGGCTGATTTCCGGGTAATTGCCGCAACAAATAGGGATTTAAAAGAATTAATAAAAGAGAGCCAATTTCGTGAGGATTTATATTATCGACTGAATGTCGTCAGTTTAAAAATTCCTCCATTAAGAGATCGTCGTGAAGATATCGTTGAACTGATTTATCATTTTTTAAAGGATTTTTCACTACGCTATCAGCGACCGGTCCACCATTTTTCACAGGAAGTTATGCAAGAGATGCTTCAATATAATTGGCCAGGCAATGTCCGAGAGTTGCGTAATGTCGTTGAACGCCTTGTTGTTTTTGCGACAGATGGCGTCATTCGAAAAGAATATTTGCCATTTCATTCAGTAATGAGCTATCCAGATGTATCTGATACGGACCTTCAGGAAAACCAAATGGAATTGAACAAGACCATTTTGCCACTTCAGGAGGAAATGGATCAGCACGAGAAAAAGGTACTCGAAAAAGCATTGGAATTAACCCATGGCAACAAATTAGAATGCTCGAAAAAGCTAGGGATCACCCGAGCAACCCTTTACAATCGTCTAAAACGCCTCAGCTTAAGCTAATTAAGAAAAGCGTAAGCGCCCTGGTCAGCGGCGTATGGCCTGGAGCGCTCCAACTGAGATAAAGGAAACACGATGAGCCGGAGGCGAATCGATGTTGACTTATCGTAGGACGGAGAGCGAAGGACACTAGCCGCTAGGGCGCTGGAGCTAGACATTTCTCAAAGCTGAAATTTTATACCTTCTTAATCTTTAAAATATAGACTTCAAAGTTGGTACGATTCTTGCATTATATTTTAACATATAGCTGAAGAGGGGGATTTTCCAAATGAATAACAAAGAAGCACTTGTGATCTGTCGATGTGAAGAGGTTACCTATGGACAAGTTTTCGCAACAGCAAAAGAACATAAATGCACATCCAGGGAGCTAAAGCTTAGAACAAGGGCAGGAATGGGTTTTTGTGGAGGACGCACTTGTAGAGTCATGGTCGATCGGATCATCGAAAGTATCGTACCTAATACAGAAGAAGGAGATATCCCATTAAAATATCAGCCTCCAATTCGCCCTGTAACCTTTGGAACGGTAGGTGAAAATCATGAATAGAATTATAGATCATCCAGTTTTGGGAAAATTAGATGATAGAAAAAAGATTCCATTCACATTTGAGGGAAAAGAATATGAGGCACTTGAAAATGAAACAATTGCCGCTGCCCTGCTAGCAAACGATGTGAGAACACTGCGTGTTCATGAGGAAAGTGGAACACCAAGAGGGTTTTATTGCAATATCGGCCACTGTATGGAATGCCGTGTAAATGTAAATGGTCAGGCCAATGTAAGAGCCTGTTTAACTGTTGTGAAGGAAAATATGGTTGTTGAAAAAGGGAAACAACATCCTAATATTGTTAAAAGGATGGTGGAGAATCGATGATAGATGTAATCGTAATTGGAGCTGGACCGGCTGGTTTAGCTGGTGCCATATCATGTGCTGAAAATGGCTTAAAAGTAACCGTCATTGATGAATTTGTCAGACCCGGTGGAAGATTACTCGGCCAGTTGCACCAGGAACCGTCTGGTGAATGGTGGAATGGAATAAAAGAATCAGAGCATCTGCACAATGAAGCTCAAAAACAATCAATAGATATCCGCTGTGGCGTTTCTGTATACAACCTTGAAAAAGACGAGGATGCATGGAATGTTCATACTAATATAGGGACATTAACAGCTCCTTATGTGCTAGTGGCAACTGGTGCAGCCGAGTTCCCAATTCCTGTACCAGGCTGGACACTTCCAGGCGTTATGTCCGTTGGGGCTGCACAGGTCATGACCAATGTTCATCGTGTCGAGGTCGGCAAAAAAGGCATCATCATTGGTGCTAACATTCTAGCATTTGCCATTTTAAACGAGCTGCAATTAGCTGGAATTAATGTGGAACGCATTGTTCTGCCAGAAAAGAGCCCTCTCAGCAAAAATGCCGGAGAACCAGAGGTAGTCATGAAGTCGCTTCTAAATGCGGCCCATCTTGCCCCGTCACCAATCTTGCGTTTCGGTAGTAGTTTTATGAAAAATGAAGGATTCCGCAAATTAGGAATGAAGTTTTTCCCTAAGAGCGGCGTTAAGGTGAATGGCACACCATTGCAGCTTAGAAAAGCAGCTCTTGAAATTCTTGGCAAGGATCAGGTAGAAGGCGTCCTTACTGCAGATATTGATGTGAATGGAAATGTGATCAAAGGTACGGAAAAAGTTTACGAAGCAGATTTTGTATGTATCGCAGGCGGCTTGTATCCGTTAGCAGAGCTCACAGCAGTTGCCGGTTGCCCATTCAAATACGTTCCAGAACTTGGTGGACATGTTCCACATCATTCTGAAAAAATGGAAACTCCGCTCGAAGGATTATTTGTTGCCGGAAATATCACTGGAATCGAGAGCGGGAAAATAGCCATGGCTCAAGGAACAACGGCCGGTATTTCAATTGCTAAACACGCTGGGAAAGGTAGCACTGATATCAACGAGAAGCTTGAACAGGCAATGAAGAACGTTCATACTGTCCGTCAAAACGCTGCCATTCAATTCAACCCTGAAGTTGCAAACGGCCGCAGGAAAATTTATGAGCTTTGGGACGTTTTTTATGGGAAAGAACAGGATACTTTACAAGAGATAGGATAAAGTTTAGAATGAATGATTCTGGAAATAACATGACTGAAATTTTTATGGTCTAACCGGCAATTTTATTGTGATTTTTGCAATCTACATTATCCAACAGTTACTAACAAAAAATAAAGGTACCAGATTAATTCACGAATATGAAGATGCTCTTGAGTTCGTACACATAGGTTTCCCCTCAAATTGGATAGAGCTATTATCTAATCTAAATAACAAAAAGAAATAACCCGGAGCATCCCTATTCTCCAGGTTATTTCTTTAATACAATTTTACAAGCGACGGAATCCGTAGAAACCCCGCCTTATTTATATTCCTATACTTCACACGACACCTAACCGGCTCGATATAAACAAACCTATTATCCTCCGAAATAACAATGTTTCTATTATCTAGTTTCTTCCGAACAGCTTGTGGCATAAATTCCATTAAAATACCAGCTAGATACCTGAAGCAAATGGAATCTAACTGGTTAAAATGAAGTACTTCTTTAAATTTAGGGCCATCTACCCGCCTTACCCTAATCCCGAATCGCGTAATTTTCATCAACAAAATCAGTTTGCCGTAAAATCTTAGCGGATCCCCGTAAATTTTTTATGCTCCTTAATAACAAGCGCTATAAATCTTTCGCGCTCCTCTTCACTACTTTTAAGTATTTTTATATTTTCAGGCTTGCTTAAGAACCGTTTCACCTTCTTGTTATGCCAAATAATGTAATTATAACGAACATCCTTATCCAATTGGGAAAACCACTCTTCTCCCTTTAATTCACCAATGTTTTTTTCAAGTTTAGACTTCGGAATAGGGATGATTGCATCCAAAATACCACTAAATAACTCACCAATTAAATCACCGATAAAATCACTAATCAACATCATTACTGCTCCTTGTTATGTATGAAGTTGCTTACTAGTCTTAATATAGTCCTTGGGGGCACGGAAGTAAACATATGATGATTGAGCTATTTATGAAAAAAGCCCTGGGTTCTCAGGCACAATTAGCTCCTAAAATCTGCCCAGATTCGTCAATTTCCCCTTTCAATCAAACGTTTGGTTAAATTGACTTCTCCCCATGGTAAACAAGGGCTGGTCCTTGTCAATGGATAAATTAAATGTAGAATAATGAAATCAAAATGTGAGAAAAATAGCGAAAGAACCACTTTTTCCACCTATCGACATACTTTCTACTTCATTCCTTATAGGCTATACTAATCAAACGATTGGTTGAATCAGCAGCCAGGGCTGCTACATATGAATTTAACCTACCAAACTAGCAAGAAACTTGTCGAATGAGGCAAGTATATTCCGCAGGAAATAACCTACCTTTCCCCATAATCAGATTAGTTTCTACTGAACTTCCCTCCTTCCATTAATTTCTCGCTTTTAGACTTCTTTTAGACGACCGAATTCTCAAAAAAGTAACAATTTCCATATTTTATCCAGCAAATGTCGTTAGTTTCGAAAAATATGTAATAAGTCTCCCCATTTATGTCATAAGTCTCGGAAAATATGTAGTAAGTTCTAATATATATGTAATAAATCTTTCAAAATATGTCATAAGTTCCAATCGTTCCAATCAGTACGATTTGTAGCGATTGCGATGTTTCGATTAATTAGCTACTAGCCCATCGCTTGAAAACCATTGAAAATGCCGCTCGGTTTCTAGTCAAAGGAACAGCGGACTAACTGGTTGTGAAGTTGAAAGCATATCTTACTCGGACAGGGGTTGGTACTAAAGGTAAAACCTGTCCGAATCCCATTCAAATAATTTTGTTGCAATTCACCCCAAATTTAACTGAAACAACGAAATATTACCTCAAAAATGAAATTTGCAAGCAAAAATAGCCTCTTACAGGCCAAAAACCCTTCCAAATATGAATAATGTCGATTCGATACAATCGTGTATTCCCGTTATGGTAGAGGTACCCGGGAATACATGAAAAGCGCGCTTTCTGAAAGGACTTTCCCTTGGAAAGCTTTGAACAATTAGTCGATCAGTACCAACCGATGCTCCATAAAATCATCCAATCGCTCCACCTTTACAAAGACAAGGACGAATTCTATCAACATAGTCTGATCGCCCTTTGGGAGGCAAGCCAACGCTTCGACCCCCAAAAAGGGAGCTTCACCAACTATGCCTACACCTATATCAAAGGCTTCCTTCTGATGGAATTGAAAAAATCACACCTAGACCAGGAACGATATGTTTACCCTGATGAGGAATTCTGGGACCTTGTCGTGGATTCCTATTGGGATGACCCATTACAGAAGGATATTCTCTTATCCTACTGCACAACACTGACACCAAACCAAAAGAAATGGTTCGTGTATACCATTTGCGATCGCTTATCTATCAAGGAAATTGCCGAACTAGAAAAAGTCTCCTTATCAGCAGTAAAAGGCTGGCGCAGCGGGGCCAGAGAAAAAATTAAAAACTTAGTACGTGACTAGAATTGGACCGTATAGGTAGGATATCGTTGGATTGGTCGTCTAGACTGTCTATTGGCTACCGTGCTATCAATTTTTCCAGGTGTTCGGTCGTCTATAAGGCCTATTGGCTACCGAACTATCAATTTTCCCATGTGTCCGGTCGTCTATAGGGCCTATTGGCTACCGTGCTACCGATTTTTCCAGGTGTTCGGTCGTCTATAAGGCCTATTGGCTACCGTGCTATCGATTTTTCCAGGTGTTCGGTCGTCTATACTATAGCGCTCTAATTAATTTGTTTGCGAAACCCAAGATACCTCTTTTTAGAAATTCGATAGATCCGTAGTTAATCAGTAAAAAAGTAACCGCCCATTTCCATGTAGAAAGGGCGGTTACTTCTTGTTTTTATCGATGGTGATGATGGTCGTTTTTGCCTTTGTGGTGGTGGTCGTCACAGTCTCTGTTTGGTAAGCTATTATCAATCTCGTTCCAGAATTGGTCGGCGACAATTTCATAGCCTGCTAGACTTAAGTGAATGTTAGTTGGATTAGGAAGATAGGCTGGATAGTTTGATGCAATCACATCAAATGTCGGCACATACGTATCACCATTTGCCTTTGACAATGTACTGATTTGACCATTTAGCGCAACCAACAATGGTATCAATCCTGCCTGCTGTTGCTCAGGTAAATAAGGGAAGGTGTTGTAATAGCCCATGACATACACTTTCGCATGATGGTTTAACTTATCAATGGTTTTTAAAATGGTTTGGATGTTCCCAGAGGCACTCGCAATGGCGGCTGGGGCAGTTAGACCGGTAGGATCCACTTTAAGGGCAGCCAGGAGGTCATTTCCCCCAATATCTATGGTAATGTATTCAGCTTCTTGAATTCCTTTTCGTACCAGTTTGTTGGTAAGGACATCGTTCGCTAATTGAACTGAAGTATAGCCAGGGACAGCATAATTATCATAATCGACTTTGAATCCCGATTTCCCAAAATACTGTGAGATATAGAACGGATATCCTACCTTCCCTGGACCAAAAGGTGTATACCCTACTGCAAGAGAATCCCCTAATGCTACATAATCTAATTCAACTTTTTCATGACTCTTTTCATTTTTTTCTGGACCTTTTGCGAATGCATTAACTGGTAAGGACATAAGTAAAGCGCCCGCTAATACTAAACACTTAAACTTATTACTAATTCTCATAACATTCCTCCAATAGGTTATTAGGCACATAACCGCCTTATCAGAGTCATCTCTGTTCGTAATTAAGAACGTTTAGTCAAAAATCTACAAATCTAATATTCAAGATTACATTTTCATTCAAGCACAAAAATTATTACCACCGGAAGACAAAATCAGCCATCCTTTCAACTTTTTCCAGCTAATATGCCCTTTTCATTGACAAATTCCGCTCATTATTCGTCTGTATTTTTACAAAATAATCCATATTTAATTTTAAAGCTTTCGTACACATTATTCAGTAAATAAATCGCATTTTTGATAATTTAAGGAAAAAACAAGGAATCTATAATAGAAGATAGTATACTTAGTAGATAGATTGAATGACAGCATCAGGAAGCACTTAGTAGACAGGGTATAAAGCGTCTGTCTTTTTTTATAATGGGAGAAAATTGGCACGAAGGGGGTGCGGAAAATGAAAAAGCTGGCCCTATTCCTTCTATTTTCACTAATGATAGTCACCTTCTTATTCATGAATAGACAGGGGGACAATCCCTCGAGTTACAATGTTAAGGAGTATGGTGCAAAAGGTGATGGAATAACCGATGATACACGCTCGTTTCAAAAGGCGATTGATACGAGCGCTTCGAATGGCGGAGGAGATGTCTATGTACCCGCAGGAACCTATATCTTAGAACCGATTTTTGTAAAATCCAATGTCAATTTAATTGGTGAGGACCGTGATACGGTAACTTTAAAGCTTGCTAATTCCGCAAATGACCAAAAACAAACACGATTAGTAAATGTAAGTGAAGTTAAGAATGTTCAAATCAAAAACCTAACCCTTGATGGGAATTACGAAAATCACACAGATGGCACCGAACATATGCACACAATCTTTATTTGGGAAAGTAATCATATCGTGGTGGACCATAATAGGCTGCAAAATGCTGTTGGCGACGGGATTTCCGTAACTGGCTCCTCGAAGGCAAGCAACCAGATTACCCTTTCTAACAATCTCATCCTAGATAATCACCGTTCCAACATAGTCGTCGAGCAAGTGAACCATATCAAGATCTTTAATAACACTAGTTCATCGACCGTGGGCCGCCCCGCACTCCATTTTGAACCCTGGAAAGAAATCAACCTCTACGATGCGCAAATTTACAATAATTCATTTGAAACGAACGCAAGTGAAACCTATACGATACAAATTGAAGGCACCAAGGGAACAGGTAATTTTTACCACGATATTAATTTTTATCATAATAAGGTCAAAGGAAAGAATGGCCGATTCATGATAAAAGAAACAAAAGACGCCAAAATACATGATAATACCTTTCAAGTAAAAGAAATGTATCTCTGGTTTAAAAACAGCAACCTTAATATCTATAACAATACGATAAACACAAAGAACGGATTCGTATTTGAAGGACATTTAGGAGAATCTGTTGGAACAAAGATATCTAAAAACAAAGTAAAGACGACTGGTGTTGGAGTCACCATAAAAACTAGTTCAAAAAATACTACCTTCACAGGAAATACATTTACCGGAGCTAGGAATGGTCAAGTGGCTTATTTATGGGCGAAAGGACCAAATATTTCAAACACAACCTTTGAAAAAAACACCTTTTCCCACTTTAAAAGTGGAATGGAAACAGACACGTACAATGGCTCTATTGTTGATGGGCTAAATATCAAAGGGAATACCTTTAAAGATGTACAGGAGTATTCGGTTTATGCAACACGCGAGTCTAGCAGGAAGGTTACAGTTGGGAAGAATAACTATAGTAATTCAGGTCCAGTATTGGTAGAAAAATAGGAGATTATTTGTTTCCTGATGACCGCCTCCCCTCAGCCTTCTGGGGCCTTAAATAGGTCCCAGAAGTAACTCTAAAGTTTCTTTATTTCAACCCATTCAAATTCCACAAAACTAAATTAGGTTCGTCGTTAAATGGAGTATAATAGGTTGCTGCCAATTCCTTCCCCGCGGGGTTAAAGGCAATTGTCTTAACTTGATTGGTGCTCCATCCCAATCTGTTTTGCTTTTGATCATATTTTGTGATTAAGGTACGAACAATACGATAATTATCCCTTACATCATACACAATAATTTTTCCATCATCCCCAGACGTGGCGAAGAATCTTCCATCACTGCTGTAGGAAAAATCATTCACTTCTCCAGCATGGTCCGCTAATATGTATTTGATATCCTCCGAATCAACATCCCATATTTTCACATCAGCAGCATTATATTTGATTGTTGCAATTTCACTTCCATTGGCATTGTAAGATAAATTTCGTACACCTTCGTCATAAAAGGTTTTTTCTATTACTCCCGTTTTCAAATCAAAAATATAAAATTCATCACCACCCGAAATAACCGTTTTATCGGCATTAGGACTAATATCTAGGCTATAAAGACGTCCCCAATGACCATAAGGTCCTACAAATTCTTTCTCAAGTTCATTCGTGGTAAGATTCACTAAATACTTATAATCATTTGGGGTTGTATACAACAAATAGGAACCATCCGGGGTATATCTTCTTTGATATTTATTATAAAAGAAAGACGTACCGCTAAAAGATGCACTCATATCAGCAACAGTATTAAATAGTTTAAAATTATTGCTATACAAACTCAGATGATCAGGATTGTAATCAAGCACACCGAACCCTTTGGAATAAAAATCCACCGCTCCATTGTACTTCTTAATTACCGTACTAGTTTTTGCATTAAGGATATAATTATTTAATGAAAACTTCGACGAGTCACTAGCCCATGTCATATTATTATCATCCTCAACCAGCTCTTCAGCATCTAGTGTCCAGATAAGAGGAGATACTTTAATAGTTGAAGTAGCTACTTTATCTAAGGCTTTCGCAGATATAGTTACGGTTCCTTCAGCTACCCCAGTAATCTGACCATTTTCATTTACAGCTGCGACACTGGGATTACTAGATGAATAGCTGATTTTAATATCGGAAAGCTGTTTTTTGGAATTTGGATTTAAAGTAATCGTTGTTTGTGTATCTAATACTTCACCAATATCCAGCAAATCCTTTTGCTTCGATATAGATAGATTAGTAATATGTGATTCCACACTGAATGTAATTTTTGCTAGTTTATTTTCTGCCTTTGCAGTAATCGTAACCGGTCCAGCTGCAACACCAGTAAGCTTCCCTGCTGTATTGACAGTTGCCACTTTCGGATTACTAGATGTATATGTCACTTTAAAATCAGTCAACTTTTTCTTACTATTCTTATCCAAGGATACGGTTGCCTTCAGGTCTGCGCTCTCGCCGATTAACAGTGGTTCCGTTTTTACTAATGCAATCTTCGTTACGTTAGGAAGGACTTTTATAGTAATTTTTCCTTCCCTCTTTTCAGCCTTGGCTGAAATGGTAACGCTCCCTTCTGATTTTCCCGTAATCCTTCCGTACTGATCCACAGTTGCAATCTTAGTATTACTAGATGAATAGCTTACTTTAATATCACTCAATTTTTTCTTACTATATTTATCTAAGCTTATATATGCTTTTACTGTTGAACTTGCACCAAGCATCAGCGGTGCTGTTTGGACCGTCTTCACACTCTTCACATTAGGGAGTATTTTTACTTTGACCTTTCCAATCTTTCTTTCCGCTTTCGCCGTAATAATAACCGTACCCTCGGAAACGCCAGTAATTTCCCCCTTCTGGTCGACCTTTGCAATTCCAGAATTACTAGATGAATAGCTAATTTTTATACTAGAGGCCTTCATCTTACTCTTTTTTTCAAGTGTCAGCTTGGTCTTTGCCATCGTAGACCCGCCCATAAAAATCGTGCTGCTGCCGCTTTTTACACTTACACTCTTTACATTGTTTCCGGAAGTACTCTTTGCTTCTGCTTCATTCGCATGGGTAAAGTAAAGAAAACTAAAAATTACTAGAAAGAGCATACCTACTTTTTTCAGTCGTTTTTCAAGCATTCTGTTAATCTCCTTTTTGAATAATATATACCTATATTAGCAATATTACTCTAATATTCCAATAATCTCCATAACAATTTTCGACATCAAAGCCCCGGCAATTCAGTGCACGATAAATATCAAAAATAGTTTTGGAAAATAACATGCTGGGAATTTGAACTCGGAACCGCACCAAGCGTCTGAGTCATATGTCCCACACAAAAAAATCTCTGAATCGGGATTGTCTTAGAAATCATTTTCAATTTAAGGTTGCGTTTTAATTACTTGGTCTCTTTTTTGGCCGCAAGGATTAAACTCATGATTTTTAACACAGCGAAAGAACCAACAAATAAACCTGTAATAGAAATTAAAATAGGGTTACCTCCTAAAGTTGGAAATCATAATTCGTAGTATGGTGATTATATTCGGTAACTGGCTGGCATCGTTTGTGTAAACCTTAGCCCCTTTAGCTTTGCGCCACCACCTTTCAATGGGTTTGCCCTTTCGTACGAACTATGCATTTATATCTATTAAAACTGTCACAAATATTATAAAATAGTTCTATAAACCTATTGATTATGATGAAAATGCGACCTAACTGCACCCTTGGAAAAGGGCAGCAACCGTTTATTTTTATTGAAATCACTAACCAGAAATAGTAAAATTAGTAGAATTGAATGATCCAATGTCGGAGGAAATTATGAAAAAGAAGAAAAGCAAATGGAAGATTGCTGGATTTAGCTTATTAGGTATGATTTTACTCATCATTGCAGGCCTTGGATTTGAATACTACAAAATACAGCCGGGAAATCATTTTACCACGGTGCCTGTTGTAAGTTCAGGAAAAACCGAAGACACCACATCAACAAATAAATCAGTAGAAGTAAAAGACCCAGAATTTAATTTGTTATTAATTGGATCCGATGAAAGAAAAGGACAAAAGGTTGGGCACTCGGATTCGATGATGCTTGTACATGTCGATCTAACCAATCATCAATATGATGCAATCAGCATACCGCGTGATACCCGCGTTCATTTGGATGGTTACGGATATACGAAACTCACAAGTGTTCAATATATTATGCAGGCAACAAAGGGCGCCCAAAAGGGGATAGAAGAAGCGGTCAAAGCAGTTGGTGAGCTAACGGGTGTTCCAATCAATTATTATGTAGAAACCAACTATGGCGGCTTTCAGGCTATGGTGGATGCCATTGATGGTATTGAGATGAACGTCCCTTTTGATGTGAAATTAACCCATCCATGGTATGCCGAAAATAAGAATAAAGTCATCAATGCCGGTACTCATTCCTTTGATGGAAAAATGGTCGCCGAGGTTGTACACGAGCGCTATTCCCTTGCAAGCGGTGAATATGGCCGTCAAAAGTTACAAGAGGAAGCGCTAAAAGGAATTGCTAAGAAAGCCTTAAGTCCAAATAATATCACCAATTTGCCTACCTTGGTAAAATCCATTCCTGACTTTGTAATTGCGACCAACATGTCCACTCAAGATATGTTAAGTCTTGGACTAGCAGCTAAAGATTTCAACCCCGAAACCCAGTTGGAATACCACCAAATTCCCGGTGAAGGAAAAAGAATGTACGATGATATTCTAAAAGCAAATAACTACCAGTTAGTCATTGATCAAGAAAAGATCAAAGAGTTGGTAACGAAGAACTTTTAACTTAATGCCGAATGATGGTTGATTGTTGAACTACCCCTCCTTAACACCCTTACGGGTTGTTTGAAGAAGGGGATTCCTAAGAACACCAGTGTATCCACCCGTTATTGATTAGGCGATCCCCGCAGTCCCTGCGGTTAGAAGTCTTAATGCTTCGTTTTTAAGATTGATTCCTGCGTTAATATCTCGATTATGATGGGTATGACATATAGGGCATTCCCATTCACGTAATCCGAGATTTTTAACGTCTTTATTTTTATAGCCACAACAAGAACAAAGCTGACTACTAGCGAAGTTTTTTGAAACGGTTACTACTTGTCTACTGTACCATTTCGCCTTGTATTCAATCATGCTTTTGAATTGTGACCAAGATACTTCGCTGATTGCTTTGGCAAGATGGTGGTTCTTTAACATGCTCGATACTGACAAGTCTTCCATTCCAATAATGTCGTGGTTTTTGACAATCTCGGTAGAAATCTTGTTCAGATAATCTTTTCTTGCATTCGCAATCTTCTCATGAATACGAGCGACTTTTCTTTTGGCTATATACCAGTTCTCACCACCTATCGTTCGTCTACTCATAACTTTTTGTGCATGGACCAATTTTTCTTCTAATGAACGAAAAAACTTCGGATTAGAGTAAATCGTTCCATTCGAAAGAATAGCGAAATCCTTCAGTCCGACATCAATTCCAATGGCTGAATTGGTTTTAGGCCATTCTTTTACTTCCGATTCAGTAGCTAAAGAAACAAAATATTTACCAGAGGAATTTCTCCTGATCGTGGCACTTATCATACGACCTTCGACTTCACGACTTTTTGCAAAACGGACGTTCCCTAGTTTGGGAAGTTTGATGTAGTTGTCTATGACAGCTATATTTCCGTTTGTATACTTTGTTGTATAAGATTGCACTGGATTCTTTTTTGACTTAAATCGAGGTTGTTTATTTTGCTTTTTGTAGGAGCGAATATAGGAATCAGCTAAAATTTCTACTGATTTTTGCAAAGCAATACTATCGACTTCTTTCAAAAATGAGTAATTTTTCTTTAGTTCAGGAAGTGATTTCACTGTTTCATATTTGTTGAAGAATTTTCCTTTCCAGTTATTCGCTTGGAGCTGACCGTTTTGCCTCATTTCTTCGACGATATACCAGTAAGCATCTTTTTCTTTTTGCTTGCCAAGAAAGAAATTGTATACAAATCTTGAACAGCCAATAGTTTTGTTAATCAGTTCAATTTGTTTTTTGTTTGGGTAGATGCGAAACTTGAATGCCTTGTTTACAAGCATATATTTCACCCCGAAGGAACATTTGTTCCTATTATAGCATAGGGAGGAAGGTTTTGGCTATCGCCAACCGACATTCATCCCCTCCCTACTCATTGGGCTTCGCCCTTCACATTCCTTAAGGAAGGGGTATTCTGTCGGAAAGATGATAAAACCATCATTCGGCTTTTTATTTACACTAATTGTCGAAATATTTTATTCATCTTTTTCACATTTCTCCCTTTTTCCCTATTTGTGTTTGGTTATTATATAGGAAACAATCTCGTTTCATATACTCTAATTGACCTTTCGGGGGATGCACTATTCCTTTTAAGGGTAATTATTGATGATACACAAAGTGAAAGCGTTTTCATAAATGATGTTTATCTATGTCTATCTTGGGAGTGGATTTCATGGACAAGCAGGGAAATCTTTTAGTTGGACTAGTCTGGGGTACATCTCTAAGTATTCCGTTATGGATTGCGTTTTTCGGCTGGTTAAAAGTACTTACACATCTAATATTCTAAATTCCGCGGGGACGGTTCTCTTGGCCTGAAATAAGGCTAGTGTCGACTGGCAGAACCATTCCCATGGTCTGGGAAGCTTTTAAACTTGAAATCTCCTTTAAAGCTATATTCATTATCCCCAAAGCAATAATCCACGAAATAATGGTAAGGGCAATTTGGGCATACGGCAATTCGCCTGGCCATTGGACATCCCATAATGCATGCAATATAATAACAATCGCCAATATTCGCAGGAACCTGAAATCACTTAACATCGACCAACGAAAGTTGCTTCCATCCTTTACTATACAAATTGCACTACCTAATAATGCGGCCCATGCGATATGGCCCCCAGGTGACAGCACTCCTCGCCAAATGATGGTCGAGTACATGTTGTCTAAATCGGACAACAATGCTACTCTGAGGGCATAACCAGCCGATTCAAAAGCTGCAAACCCAGCCCCTACCGCTGCTCCAATCAAAAGTCCATTAAAGATAAATTTATACTTGGTTTCTTTTAAAAACCAAAGAATGACTAACAATTTAGCAACTTCTTCAATAATTCCAATCATGATGACATTAGTACTATCGCTAAAATTATCATAAATAAAGCCAGCCGTAACCAGTGATAAGATTCCTCCGCCAAACAGAATTTTAATAACTTTATAGATGGAGATATTCTGTGGAACATTCATCTCCCAAAAGAAAATTAGTATCGTAAGTGGCATCATGAATGAACCTAAAGTAATCAGACCCGGTAAAAAATTTAGGTTTTGAAATGTCTCAACACCAAGATACATCCCAAAGTAAAGAATACCGACTATCATAAAGGTACGCGCGAACAACCAAGGTTTAGGCCAGCTATCTACCATGTTCTCAATACTTGGAGTGGTTTTACCCGTCCCTACGAAGAATAAATCCTCAGCTTCTTCCTCACTATGTTTGACCATCACATTTGAAAACAGATCCTTTAGTTTTATTTCAAGAGGACTATCTATGCCTGCGACCGCATTAATTTTGTTAGCAATTGAGCTTAAACCTGCACTTTTTTCAGTATTATTTGCACTCCTGCGGATACTGATACTATCTTGAACCATGATGACAGCAGAACCACAAAAGGGACAAAATTTCGCATCAGATGGTACTGTAAATTGACACTGATAACATTCCATTACTTCCCCTCCTTATGTTTTTACCTTTATTTTACTATTAGTAGTTCATTGTTACTACGATTCTTTGAAAATTTAAATATTAGCAGGTAAGGATATATTTTTTAATTTCCGTCATTTCCAATTTCGTTCCAGCAAGTGTCGTAAGTTTTGGAAAGTATGTAGTAAATAATCAAATTTATGTAGTAAGTCCCAATAAATATGTAATGAGTGTCCAAGTTTAACACAGCCTTAATTTAAGTACCACCACATGAAGAGCTAAACCATTGTTCTATTTATTCGTAGGTATTGATATTAATAAAATATCACGAATTGGAGGATGGTAAATGAAAGCAATTGTGTACACAAAGTATGGTCCCCCCGACGTCCTTCAACTGAAAGAGGTAGAAAAACCGATTCCTAAAGAAAATGAAATACTGGTAAAAATAAAGGCGACAACCGTTACTGTAGCAGATATTCGGTCACGGAGTTTTACAGTTCCTCGCGCTTATTGGCTGCCTGCCCGAATAACACTTGGTTTTAGACAACCCAAAAAAGAGATATTGGGGATGGAATTAGCAGGAGAAGTTGAATCAGTTGGCAAAAATGTCAAAAGGTTTAAGGAAGGAGACCAGGTTTTTGCAGCATCTCTGGTGGGTTTTGGTGCTTATGCCGAGTATAAGTGTCTTCCTGAGGATGGACCAGTTTCGATTAAACCCACCAATATAACTTATGAGGAAGCAGCAGCCATTCCCATAGGAGCACGAACAGCTTTGTTTTTTCTTAGAAAAGCTAATATTCAGAGTGGCCAAAAGGTCCTTGTCTATGGAGCTTCCGGAAGTGTAGGAAGTTATGCCGTACAGATTGCCAAGCATTTCGGGGCAAATGTTACAGGCGTATGCAGTACCAGTAATATAGAATGGGTAAAATCTCTGGGAGCCAATCAAGTAATTGATTACACTGCAGAAGACTTTTCAAGTAAAGGCGAGGCTTATGATGTGATCCTTGAAGCCGTCGATAAAAGTTCGTTTTCAGCTTGTATGAAATCGCTAAAGAAGGACGGAACCTATTTAAACGTCACTGTACCGTTACCAGGTGCTCGAATGCTATGGACTAAATTGACAAGCAGCAAGAAACTAATATTGAGTCGCAATTCACCTGAAACTTCAGAAGCACTGGACTTCCTCAAAGAACTAATTGAAGCGGGGAAGTTAAAAGCGGTCATTGACAGATCCTATGCGTTCGAAGAAATAGTTGAAGCTCATAGATATGTCGAGAAAGGACACAAGAAGGGAAATGTCGTCATAACCGTTCCATAGGGACGGTTTTCCTGGCATTTTGATTGCCAGTAAAATAAGTTGCACTCTTCGACTAAATTCCAGATAGGATATACTAATCAAACGTTTGGTTGAAACTGCTGCCGGCACTGATAGAAAAGGATTTCAACTACCAAACTAGTTGGGAGATTGTCGAGATACGCAAGAAAATTCCGCAGGAGATAACCTACATTTCCCCAAAAATAGATTAATTTCTCATAAACTTTGATCATTCCACGAAATACCCGTCTTTCCCCTATTACACAAACGTTTGATTAAAAGTGCCTTCAGTACGCTCCATTCCTGACCTTATCCCTTCAAATCCATGAAAACAATGTCGAAGGTTGGCTCTAACAATGACTCTTTTAAAAAGGATCCTATTTAGCTGCTGAATTAGAAATTGTGCCTATACCCAGTATTGTTCAGTTTTGCAAATATCCTCTAGTGGACTTAGTTTCTACATGAATGTAAATAGTTATCAAAAGGTGTATTTGCTAAACATAAAAAAACCACCTTTAAAAAAATTACTTTTTTAAGGTGGTTTGTATTGTTATTAAATAAATGTAGATATGTTTAAAAGGGAGTAGACAAAACTTCCCTTTGGTTCAAAAAAAGCTCCGCAGGTAGGACTCGAACCTACGACCGATCGGTTAACAGCCGATAGCTCTACCACTGAGCTACTGCGGAATAATATCATGG
>NZ_BCUX01000060.1 GCF_001591445.1 Neobacillus drentensis NBRC 102427
TAAGAAAAGGAGCAGCCGCAACAATTCCTTTGTTTAACTCTTGCACCCGATCCTTTAAATACGTTCTTTTCAATCCCTTCTTCACCTCTTCAGTTCTCTTAAATAATGTACTCACCTTAACCGAGTAATAAGTATAAAAAATGGAAAGCTCTACACGGGTTTTATCCACCAATTCAAAGTAAATATATTATTTGAATAACTAAACCATCATATGACTAATCTTTATAGGAAATGGAGAACTTAATCTTGTTAACTAAATTCACGGAGGGAATACACCATGAAAAAGAGCCTAATCTTAATTGCAATCCTTTTATTTAGCCTTGATTTAACAGGGTGTGCCAGAAATAACGTAAATAAAAATGATCTTGTGAATCGTGATCAAAATGTAACAAGAAACAACATCAACAACGTCAGGAACAATAATGATTCCAGAATGAGAGTTGCTGATGATGTTGCTAAAAAAGTAACCGACCTGAAAGAAGTGGACACGGCAAATGTCATTGTTACAAAAAATAATGCATATGTAGCCGTAAAGCTCTCACCTACATCCCAAAATGAGGATACTAATAGTATTGAAAATAAGATTTCACAAAGAGTGAAATCCACTGATCGAGATATTGATAATGTATATGTATCGGAAAACCCTGACTTTTATGATCGCATGAACACATATGCCTCTGATATTCGAAATGGTAGACCAATCTCAGGTTTCTTTAATGAGTTTACTGAAACAATTCGTAGAGTATTCCCTAAAGCCAAATAAGGTGAATAAAAAATGCTTGGCAATATGCTAAGCATTTTTTTATGATGTTCTTAGGATTAATTATCCACCATTAGATTTGTTATGATGTTGAATAAGGTCTTGACATAAATAGCTAGAGAAAAAAGTTATTGATCTATAATTTATTGAGTTCTTTTTAAGGTTACTTTCTTGGAAACATAAGTGGAATGACATTCATTTTGACATAGCAATCATAAAAGCAAAACTCGCCACAGTATTGGCGAGTTCTCTTCTTTATGGGGGTTCTGCTCCCTGATCAACTAAAGCACCCGTTAGTGAAAGAAGATTCGCTTCTAATCTAACTTTTATCCATTTTACCTTTATTACTGAATGCCCAATTGAAAAAGGTTCCGAACACAACAAGAAGTAAAGTTAATACTGCATTCTCAATCCAATTAAACGATTTATGAATAATAAAATGGTACAAACATAAAGAAATATATAACAATAGTGTAAAGCAAATTTTACGTTTTAATCTTTTCATATCTATCCTCTTCCGCGTTGGAGATTTATATTTTTTCAGTTAAAATTTAAAATTCTCCATATATCCATTAAATCCTTCTTAAACAAACCTGCCACGTTAGTTGAAGAAGAAAATAAAATCTTTATTTTATAAAAAAAAGAGAGCCTTAGCTCTCCAACAATCGGTTAACTTTCTGAATCTCCCCTTCAAATAACCTCATGTCCAACGCGTAATCATCATGACCATCAAATGAATCCAACATATCTTTTTCTTGATGTAATGTTATCAAATACTGCTCCAATGAAAACCCACCACTTTGGATTGTATTCTCAAACACAACTTTAAATCTGCTCATTTATTTCACCTCGACAGATAGTATTTCCAATACAATAAATGAAATTCTTATTTTATTACCAAATATAAAAGGACCATTTAGTTCCTTTTGGCTTCTTCAAGTAAAGCACCCTTTACTTTAAGTACAATACTTCACAATCTTTTTTACACCTCAATAAACTCCAATCCCTTAAATGTGTTGTCCATGCAAAAAGACACCTTCTTATTAAAGAAAAGCGTCCAATTGCTGAAAATCTTAATAAAGGAATCTATACTTCACCACCACTATTTCTTATTGTGCTAGCGCATCCGTTCGCTTAAAATGAAACCCTCCGAACCCTTCTACACATTCACAAAGAAAATAACCATCGCGCTAGAACAAACGCTAAAACCCCTGCAATAACTGTCCATAATAAACTACGAGTTTTGATAGCAACTAGTACAGATACAATCGCTGCTAATATTTCTTGGTTTAGCGTTATGTTTACTTTATTTTCATAAATAAATAACTCTTGCCCGACTAAGGCTGCTAAAATGGCAATCGGGACAAAATGCAGCCAGTTTTGTATACTTTCTGATAGTTTCATTCGACTGAGTACCATTAGCGGAACTACTCGTGGAATGAACGTCACAAGTGCCACCGCAAATTCACAAATAAATGCAGGAGGAGCTATGAGAAACGCAAGGAATTTCTACTGCTTATATTAACAATACCGAATTGAATTTTTAAGAATATTCTTTAGAAATCCATGTTTGCACATATGTTAAAAATATTTGCGTAGAAGTTGAAAACATTGTTGTGTCTTTGACGGCAACTCCTAAATCTCTATATGATGGAATTTCTAATTCTTTATATACTACCTTGCGAGATATATTCTTTAATACTAACTCAGGCAAAATACTAATTCCTAACCCTTTTTCAACCATAGCAATAACTGCATAATCATCTTTTTCAACAAATTGAACATTTGGCGCTATTTGATGAATTGTAAATATCTCTGATATCTCATCATCGGCACCTTCATAAAGTTTTATGTATGGATATCTTGATAAACCTGAGATTGGAAAAAATGCGTCATGTGCACGAGGATGATTTTCAGGCAAAACAACGACTAATGGGTCTCTTCTTAGGAATATCGTCTCTAACTGCTTATTAGCGGGCACTCGAACAAAAGCGCAATCTAGTCGCCCATCCATAAGCCACTTTCCATTTTCTTGATACGTACCATGTAATAATTCAAATTGAATTTTTGGAAAGTCCAATCTAAAATTCTTTATCATGCCCGGAAGCCATTGTGCTGACACACTAGTAAATGTTCCAACTCTGATTAGACCTGATTCTAATCTATGTATCTCGTCTAATTTGTTATTCAGATTATGTTGACAATTCAATACGGCCTGAATATATGGTAATAGTTGCTTCCCATCTGAAGTAACAGTAGCACCTGAACGGTCACGGTTCAGAATCTTCAGTCTGAATTCACTTTCCAATGCATTTAACATATGGGTGATACCAGACTGGGTGTAACCTAGTGTCTGTGCAGCTTTTGTCAAACTCCCTAGTTCAATTGTTTTCAAAAAAGCCTCGTATTGTGAAATATTCAAAAACAGTCCTCTCCTTCATGAGTAAATCTTATGATTTTCATTAAAAACATGAGTTTTACTAATTTAATAATGCGAATTATAATGAAAACACTGGAAATTATCAAGAGACAAAACGGTTTACAAAAGGATAAGGATAAGGAAATACTACCGCTACACGCTTGGTAAACTAATTAATACACGACGAGGTGAAAGTTAGATTACTTGTGTAGTCCTCCAGTTTTATTGCATGTTTCCACGCAGATTGTCTGGAAACAACGTGCACCACGTATCTCGGCTGAACCCCAATTAAAGTAAATGATGGAACCAAAAAATATAAAAATTAAAAATTGTAGAAGTAAAGACGATTTTGTAGTAGTAAAAGGGTTATGAAATTACAAATTATAAACAACGGGGGATTAGAGATGAAAATACAATTAAAAGCTGATTTAATGCTACTAATGGTTACATTTTTTTGGGGTGCATCCATCTTACTTACAAAGGTTGGTCTCAATTACATAGAAGAATATAATTTAATCGCATTACGATTTATAATTGCTTTTCTTTTATCAGGTATAGTATTTTACAAGCACTTAATCAAAATTGATTTTAAAACTGTAAAATATGCGTTTATATTAGCTTCTATTTTATTTATAGTATATATTTTTGCGACTTTTGGTACAAAGTATACAAGTGTTTCTAATGCCGGTTTCTTATTGGGTCTCACAGTCATCTTTATTCCAGTATTATCATCTATATTTTTAAAGCAAAGACCTGAAAAAAAAATTGTATTGGGGATTGTTTTAACCATAATAGGAATAGGATTATTAACGTTAAATAACGAATTAAAGATAGCTAATGGTGATATATTATGTATCTTATCTGCTTTATTTTATGGGGTTCATGTCATCGTTACTGGAACAATGACTAAGCATGTTAATTCAATTACTCTTGGGGTAGTACAACTAGGTTTTGTCGGCCTATTTAGTCTCATTTTCTCAATGTTTATGGAAACCCCAAAACTTCCTGACACTGTTGAATCATGGTTTTCAATCTTAGCCTTAAGCATATTTTGTACAGCAATAGCTTTCATTGTTCAGGTTATTGCACAGCAATATACTAGCCCTACACATACAGGTCTTATTTTTACATTAGAACCTGTTTTTTCAGCAGGTTTTGCTTTCTTTTTCACGGGTGAAACGTTCACATTTAAAGGCTACTTAGGTGCAGTACTCATATTATTAAGTGTATTAATTGCTGAGCTAGATTTTAAAAGTCCATTAAAACTAAATTATAAAAATAATATGGAATAGATATTTCGCCAAGGTAGATACATATACCTCTAAGACAATAAAAACCCCGTATTCGGTCATTTTCATCCGTTTTCGTGGTGTTTCATATTCGGGAAATACTGCGATAATCTTGTTTTTTTATAAAAACACAATCTCCATTTTTCTTGGGATATCTTGTTTGTACTGCCTGCCTTAGCGTACAAAATTCGCATTTAGTTGTTTTGCTCGTTAGTTTACTAACTAGCTTATAAAATGGTCATTTGTAAAACTCCCTAAAATGTTCGTTTAAGGGAGTTTTTTTAACATCCATCATTTTGTTTGTCACTTTAGGAGATAACTTGCACTTATTTTAAGTGCTATTTTGCACATCCAACCTTAAAAACCCAGCTACCTTCACATGGGAAGATTAGCTGGGTTTCTTAATTATTTACATCCAATCATTTATAGAACTATTCTGATCAGTTTAGTAAAAAAGGGACTGCTCTTTTTTCAGCAATCGTGCCCGATTGTTGAAGATCTTAACTACTTTTTCTTATTTCACTAACGCACCCGTTTGTTTAAGTGAAAATGTTCACAATTAGGAAACAATTTTATATCAAAATAGAGCCTTGTTTATTCATTGTATACTTATCTAATTTTCGAATGTCCTAAGTATAACCACCTGCATCAGAGATAACCTAACTTATGGAGGTGCTAAACATGGGCCGAAAATTTGAAAAAAACCTTATAAAATTGCTTTATTTCTTTGGTATTAGTTCCTTTATTTACTTAATTAAAAAACCACTTGCAAAGGACTGGCTCCTTGTTTTCTTTATTAAAAGTTATTATGCATCATTGGTCGATAAACTGGTTGTAAATAAAGGTTTTGTTAAATATCCCACCCGATTTCCAAAACAAGTTAAAACAAGTGTGGTGTTTGATTACATAATCTTCCCAATTTCTTGTGTCTTTTATAATCAACTGACTAAGGATTCTCGCATCGTTCAGTGCCTTTTAAAAGTTCTGTATTTCAGTATACCGATGACTATTACTGAGCTATGGCTAGAAAAAAATACACAGCTTGTTAAATATAAAAAGGGGTGGAATTGGAAAACCACTTTTTATTCGCTTTCTTTTTCCTTTTTATTGGTCAGATTTTCAATGTCTGTTATAAGACGTCTCTTCAATAATAAATACGATTTTTCTTAGATGGAGGTTCATAATCAACAATAAGAGTAAAAAGGATGGGGCATTTCTTCTTCCTTTCGTATTATAAGTTCAACCAGATATTTCTGGTTGAACATTTTTTTTAGCTACAAGAAAAAAGACCGCCGCAGCAATCATCCTCAGCCATCACAATAAATGAATTTCCCCCACTTGAATATTCCAATCATTTGAGATAATTTACCAATTTCAAAAAAACATTAAAGAATGTTTCCCTCCTATTTTTGGAACAATACAATTGATTGTATTAAAGAATAAGGAGGTTAATTAGAAATGGATAATCAAAAATTAGCCGATCATGAATCATTGGATTTACATGAAGTTATTAATTTCAAAACCCTTTGCTTAGCGAAATCAAAACTAATGCAAGGATTGGTATTTGATCATGATTTGAGAGCATTAATGCAAAAAGATGTTGAACAATCCATGCAAGCGCTTGGAGAATTACAGGCCATTTATCAACGCGCACCTTTTGAAGCTCCAGTTCCTCAAAACCGGCCAACACCAATAATAAATTGAAAAGGAGGCAAATTCATTGAACCAGGACTATTTAGACCCTATAAACGCGCTACACGTACCAGAACTAGCAGATACCACATTTGCGATGGATTTACTTCTTCGTGCCAAAGAAGGTGTGCGCAATATTGCTATCGCATTAACGGAGTCTGCATCACCTGATGTTAGAACCCTCTTACGAAAACAGTTAATGCTAGGTATTGCCATGCACCAAGAAATTACAGAACTTATGATTAATAAAAAATGGTTCCATCCATACGAACTAAGTGAACAGTATAAACTAGATCAACTCTCTGCCAACAATACATTGATGATTGGCAAAATGAATCTATTCCCTGTTGAGACAAATAGAAAAGGTATGTTTGACCGGACACCTGATGAACACTAACACTGGAGGCTGTAACAAATGAAGGCAGTAACGTATCAAGGTATTAAAAATGTTGTAGTCAAAGAAGTTCCAGATCCAAAGATTGAAAAACCAGATGACATGATTATTAAAGTAACGAGTACAGCTATATGTGGGTCTGATTTACATTTAATTCATGGCATGATTCCTAACCTGCAAGAAAACTATGTTATTGGTCATGAACCAATGGGAATCGTCGAAGAAGTTGGTCCAGGTGTGACTAAACTAAAAAAGGGAGATCGAGTAATTATTCCCTTTAATATAGCATGCGGTGAATGCTATTACTGTAAAAGCCATTTGGAAAGCCAATGTGATAATTCTAATGATAATGGTGATATGGGTGCCTATTTCGGATATTCTGGTACGACGGGTGGCTATCCAGGTGGGCAAGCTGAATATTTAAGAGTGCCATTTGCCAACTTTACTCATTTCAAAATTCCAGAGACTTGTGAAGAACCAGATGAAAAGTTAGCAGTTATTGCCGATGCGATGACTACTGGTTTTTGGAGTGTTGACAATGCAGGCGTAAAGGATGGAGATACAGTTATTGTTCTTGGCTGTGGTCCGGTTGGTCTTTTTGCTCAAAAATTCTGTTGGCTTAAAGGAGCAAAGCGTGTCATTGCCGTAGATTATGTAGACTATCGTTTGCAACACGCCAAACGTACCAACAAAGTTGAAATTGTAAATTTCGAACACTTTGAAAATGTGGGAATGCATTTGAAAGAAATGACGAAGGGCGGCGCTGATGTTGTCATTGATGCAGTTGGTATGGACGGTAAAATGACTGATATAGAGTTCCTTGCGAGCGGAATGAAACTTCAAGGGGGAGCGTTTAGCGCGTTTATCATCGCTTCACAGGCAGTTCGAAAAGGCGGAAACATTCAGGTCACAGGCGTTTATGGTGGAAGATATAATGGATTCCCAATGGGTGATATTATGAACCGAAACGTCAATATACGCACTGGACAAGCACCTGTGATTCATTATATGCCATATATGTTTGAATTAGTTTCGACCGGAAAAATTGATCCAGGAGATGTCGTAAGTCATGTACTTCCACTTAGTGAAGCAAAGCGTGGCTATGAGATATTTGACACAAAAATGGATGATTGTATAAAAGTCGTGTTGAAACCTTGAGGAAGGAGGTATAAAAAATGAACTACGCCTTACATGAAGTTCTTGAGGTCCATGAGATGGCTGCATTTAAGACCACTTGTTTAACTAAATCCAAAACGATGAAAGCGTTAGTTACAGATCAGCTATTAAAAGATATTATGCAGCAAGACATTGATGTATCTACGAGACAATTACAAGATTATGCTTCTATCCTTTCCAACGCTAAGCAGTAAATTAGGAGTTGAATGAACATGAATCCAATCATTGAAACTTTAACTGGCATGGATGCACTATCGGATCAAGTCGTTGCAATGGATTTATTGATTGCAGCTAAAAGTGGAGTTAGAAATTATGCCATGGCAGTTACGGAAACAGGAACGCCCGAAATTAAAGAAATGCTCACTCGCCATTTAATGGAAGCTCTTGATATGCATGAACAAATTTCCTCATATATGGCAGAAAAAGGATGGTACCATGCTTGGGATACCAACGAACAAATCAATTTAGATTTAAATAATATCAATACAGCATTGAACTTACCCACTATATAAAATAAAATAGGAGCAGTTTAACATTACCAACCTAAACTGTTCTTAATAAACCATTTATATTTAAATGATGTAAATAACGATTTCCCTCCTTTTGCGACCACCATTTTCTTTTACAATTACAAATTTGATGTCTTTGCTTTTATGAATAGAGCTATATTAAGCTTATTACGACCTATTGGCTCCATGCTTACCCGTTCAAATTTCACAAAAAAATGAACCAACTATTTTTTATTATCAAATGGTAGGAGCAGGAAATTCATCAATTTTCATACGAAGTAAACTATAAGGTTTTTGTCGCAGGTCTTTTCCATAATGAAATCTTGCCTGCCGATGTAATTGGTTCACAATGACATATAAGTATTCATCCGGACCAATCGAAAAAGTATCCGGCCATAAAATTCTCGGATCATGTGCGATGGTTTCCATTGTGCCATTCGGCAATATCTTTCGAATACTATTGTTCTCATAATCTCCAGCATAAATCGCCCCTTTTGCATCTGTAATCATTCCATCAGACGCCCCTTTTTCTCCCCAATACTCCACATGATAAAGTAAATCCATGTCCGGTATATTTCTGTCTCTCAGGGCTTCTGTTGAGATCGAGAACAGATGGCGACTGGTTAGTGGACAAAAAAATAATACCTTTCCATCAGGAGAAATCGCAATACCGTCCGACGCCAATCTAAATCGAGAAGTCCCGCCATCTTTATTTCGATTCATCAACACTTTTCCTTCTACTTTCGGTATAAAATAGGGATCGGGTGAAGTTGAATTTGCCCCATTTAACCGTCTAAACGCGTTTCCATTTTCTAAATCTACGACGATAATAGCTCCTGGTCCTTTGGAAGAAGAATCCGTTATATAGGCATAACCTGCGTTTCCAACACGAAAATCAAATCGGACATCATTCAGGTAAGTTGTTGGCAGGACAACATCTTCTGTAAAGGTGTATACTCTTCTAATTGTATTGGTTTTTAAATCAATAGCGACTAATTTTGCCCCACCTCTAATAGGTTCAGAAAAATTGGGTGCCGCTGTATCTAATACCCAAAGCGTTCCCCTTCCATCAGCAACTACACTTTGGACACTGATGAAAGTCATTGTGATATTCTCGGGGTTAACCAAATTGGTTTGTAAATTAGGATAAGGCTGCAATTTATCCTCAACAATTTCCGCCACCGTAAATTTAACATCGTCTCCCCATTTCGGAAAACAAATGAAAATACGACCAGTTTCCGAAACACTAACACCTGTAGGCATAGTGCCATAAAATGCATAAACTAGTTCCAACTTACCGAAATAATTTTCAATAGGTAGCATAGGCTTCATGATATCCTCCTCAACCATTTAAACGGGATATCACCTATATATGATTTATATTTTTTCTAGTGCATGTTTCTTAATAAGTTTTTCTATACGAAAAGGTCTCCAGATAAAGTAGAATTCAATTTGTAGCTAGCGAAGTTCAATATTCCCGAATCAACGTTAAGCTGTTATAAATAAAAATTAGGAAAATTTTCTTTTTAAACTTTGTGAAGAAATATGCTGCTATCATTGGAGGATTGATTTTTTCGCCTCCCCATTATCTTTCAGAGTCCTTCCCAAAATGCGGCTTTGCAAGCTCTATGAATTTCACCTGATCAATAGACTTTCAAACGGAATGCTTTGTACTGTTTTTTCTAGAACTTCCGTTAATTTTTCGAAGGTAAGCCTTGTGTCACCTGGCATGCCTATTCTTTGATGAAATAATGAGGTCAGTTTTTCCATTATTACTTCTCCAAACTCTATTAATTTCTGAAATTGCTTTTAAGCGATTATCATATTAATTATCCATCATTTGATCCGGGTCGACTATATTGGCAAACGTCCATGTGGCTCCATCGTCCAGTGAGATGTGTCTGGCCATAACTTTTCCACCTTGATAATCGCCGCTTGGTCCTTGATTGACGAGCATTGTACCTTGCGAGCCATCAAAAGTCGGAACTTCTGCTTCGATAAAAATCCCCTTATATTCTACTGGAATTGGAACCTCAACTTCTGCCCAGCTTTTCCCGCCGTCCGTGGTTCGATACAAGGATGGACGTGGAGGCTGATCCATCACACGGATGGATCCAAAGGAGATAAATCCTAGTTGGTCGGTTATAAAACCACCGCCGGTTATTAATCTTTGCTCATCCGCATAACCTGCCTTCACCCAGCTTTTTCCGCCATCCTTTGTTTTGAAAATGGCATTTACCTCCCAGCTCATCGTCTTATCACCTGTCAAAATTAAATAACCATCTTGTTTAGATGTAAAACCTATCAGCCGCATGCGAATCCCTGGCAAAGAATTCGGTACAGGTACTTTCCTCCAATGCTCCCCTTTGTCTGTGGTGAGGAGAATTCTGACATTTTCGCTATCCCCAATGACAAATGCGGTTCTTTCAGGGCTAATTACATAGCTTCCCTCTATCAATTCCTGTTTCGAACCGCTGTAGCCCCCAGCAAATAAATCATATAGCGGGACGGGGACAGACCGCCAATGCTCTCCATGATCATAAGTCACCTTCAACTCTTCATTGACAATCTCATATCGATGATTCTGATCCGGCACCTTAATACCCGCTTCTTTTTGGTACCTATCTTCTAATGGGTCCAGTCCTGCAATGGCCTGTGAGGTATTCTCGATCCGCTCTAACATATAGGTATTCTCGCCCGTTTGCTTGATTCGTAACGTCCATTGGATTTCTTTGACCGTTCCGTCCTTTTGCACCTTTCCCCAGCTGCGATGCGCAGACCATTTCCCTGTTTCCAACTTCGCCTCAAAGGTGACACCTACTGCAAATTGATACTCGTCACCTGCTAAAAGCTGAAACTCGTTATAGCTAACATTTGTAATTCGCTTCCGGGAACTAGTCGTCGTCTCTTGGTATTGCTGTAAATATTGAGTCAAAAGCTGGGAAGCAATCTTTTCTTGAATATGCTCCTTTGGTTTCACCGTTACCGTCAACGACAAGGAATCATTTAAATCTTCTTCGTAATATTGAATATAATACACCAAGCTTCCGGCAACAATGAAGAATAATAGATAAATACTGCCAAACACAATTTTTCGCTTGCGGTTATTGTTTTGCATTCGAACTCTCCATAGAATAAGATGACCTTATATTAACACTATTTGTCTTTTAAAAAGAGTTGTTTACTCCACAGGAATTCCAAAGGGGCATTTTTCAAGGCTTTTTATGAGTCCAAGCCGTGAATATATAACAACAATAGAGTAGCCCCCTACAGAGAGTTACTCTATTATTATCATGGTATATAGTTTTTAATTCCTAAACCTTTGCATCTGAGTTTCTTTTCACTTCTTTTAAATATCATAGTGGACTAGTAATCAAAACCATCATTCTATGTATATTAAAAAAAGGATCATTCAACTAAATAGAGATTCTCTCTTATTGTTTTTTAATAGGCGTAACTACCGCAAATAAATTTTCACTTGGATCCGAAACATTGACCTCAACAACTTTATAGCCATTGCCTCCATTTTTGCACTCGTTTTCCTTTAATGTTTTGAATTGAATGTTATTCATTGTTCTAACTTCCTTCCTAGAAAATTTCTCACAGAAGTTACTATATGCTGTATGTTTCAAAAATGTGCATGAATTTTTTCAAAGTGGTTCTTTTTCATTAATTTAAATTAGATCCAGTTCTGATGTTGAATATCATCTCCACCACAAACTGGTCGGAAAATCTTTTGAAGTAATCACGACCGATTCCCCTATTTTAGGGGTTGAAATACTGACCTGTTGTTTTAATGCCTCTTCCGTTACTCTTTCTACCGGATCTGTCCATGCATGAAAGGCAAGTGTAAAAGCACCCCAATGAACGGGAATTAACAGCTGCCCTCCAAGATCCAGATGAGCTTGTACCGTCTCTTCCGGCATCATATGAATACTGGACCATCGCTCGTCGTATTGCCCGCATTCTAACATCGTTAGATCAAACGGACCATATTTTTCGCCAATTTCTTTAAAGTGAGGACCATATCCACTGTCTCCACTGAAGTAAACCTTCGTCTCCCTGCCTGCTATTACCCATGAGCACCACATGGTAGAATCACGGTCAAATAATCCCCTTCCCGAGAAATGTCTTGCCGGTGTACAAGCCAGTGTGAGTCCTTTGAATTCCAACTCCTCCCACCAAGCATGTTCGGTAACCTTTTCTGAAGGAACGCCCCATTGGATCAAACGCTGACGAACACCGAGCGGTACCATAAACCGGGATGCTTTATCCTTTAATTTACGAATAGAATGATAATCAAGATGATCATAATGATCGTGAGATATAATGATTGCATCAAGTGTCGGAAAATCCTCAAGTTGCACAGAAAGATTACTTTTGTATCTCTTGGTACCTGCCCACGAAACAGGTGAAGGACGAGGACCGAACATGGGATCAAATAATAGCCTCTTGCCCTCTATTTCGAGAAAAAAAGCCGAGTGGCCAAACCAGGTGACCCGAGGAGCATCTGAGATGGAGATCGTCTTAGCTGGCAGGAATGTTTCCGCATCGATTACAGCCTTGGGTCTCCGATTCGTAGCACGTATGAGAGAATCTCTCAGCATACTGATCATTGACTTTAATCCCATAGTCATAGTAGTCGGTAATTGATTTTCGTATTTTTTCATTAATTGGGGTTCTCCTACGTATAGAGTTGATCTTACATGTCCATTTATTATATTATATGTGTTTTCTTTTTGTATCTAAATTCATTTCAAAAGGTGTAAAAAAATGGAGAAACAGATGAAGAAAAGTTCACTAAAATCAACTAAGAAAAAATACAGTCTGAAATTACTAAACTAAAAAAGATTTATTCTGGAACTTACTTGACTACAAAAAAAACACCCACAAAAGGTGGATTAACCCATTTGTGAGTGCTTAAAAGTGGATTAAAAGGCTCGGAGGAGATGCTGTTTCACCCCCGAAACCCCCGTTCAAGTTCCGCCTTTTCCTCCACCGACAGCAATTTCTCTGCCAACGGAAACAGCATCTTTTCTTCCTTAGCGAAGTGTTGTGTTAAGGTAGCATGAGCTTGGACAGCGTATACGGTAATCCATTCCACAGCGGTTTCATCAATGTCCATTCCTGCCTGTTCGGCTTCGGTTAGAAAATCCTCTAGATGCTGTTCCGCCTTTTCATGTTCCGATTCCATCTCTTCGATGGTTCGATCATTCGCCCCGAGATAGCGGGTGATCATCGGGAACAATCCTTCTTCTTCTCGTTTGGAATGGGTCTTCAGCTTATCATTGAAAACTGAAACCTGCTCGTACAATTTCGCAAACAGTTGAATCACCGAAGTTCCCGAATCATATTCTATGTCTTCAGTGATTTCATAGATCAGATCCATATCTTTTCGGAGCGACACATGCTCGTCCATTAGTTGTTGCAGTGGAGCGCTTAAAACAACGTTCGAACCCTTCATCGGCTAATCCCCCTCATCCTGCCATCACCAATCATCCTTGATTTTTCTCATCCATGATGGCTCTATGAACTCTTTTATAAGGATACGCCAAAAGTATCGATCATTGTGTGATGAGAATCATCTAATAGCCCTTTTATATGAATGCCAATCCTCTTAACTAACTTCCCTGCAACTGTAGTATTTAAACTCTTTTCTTTAAACGTCCGACAAGAGGTATTACAACGATACCTGCAATTACGACCTGCATAATATTGCCAGGAACGGAGCCAAATGGCTGGATCCAGTTGCCATAAAGGATTACTTCTGTAAAATAGTAACCTACAACTTTTATGATTAGTGCAGTAGCTATTGCCAGTGTGTTAACAAGGGCTCTTTTTCCGGGTACTTTTTCGGAAATAAGTCCGACTAAGAAGCCCATTGTACCTACGATGACAAATGTAAATGGTGCCCAAAGTGTCCAGCCAGAGATAATATCGAAGAGACCCATCCCGAAGGCACCTGCGATGGCTCCTGTTTTTTTGCCGTAAACCAAGGCTGCGATAAAGAGAGGCACGTTCCCCAGATGAATGAGGCCACCGTTCCCCATTAATGGGAGCCTTATTTGAATAAACATCGTGACTACTAAGGTTAAGGCGATGAAAAGTGCATTGATGACGATGGTTCTTGTGTTGGTTGTTCTTGTTGGTGTGAATGTTGAATTCATTTTGATAACCTCTTCTATTTTAGAATAATAACTTATAGTTTATTATACAATGATAATTCAGAATAATAAATACCTCACCTGCTCCTCTCAAAATACCCCGCTATAGCTGGAAAACTCAAGAATTTCTTCCTTATCTCCCGAAACGAGGATTGCTAATTTTACCATTTTCTGAATTTTCCGCCAAACGTGATTTATTTAACGGTAACCGTTTTTATTTTCGCTTAATCTAAAGGTGAGTCTTTTTTTCTCATACTTGTTAGGGCATTAATTTGAATTCTAACAAGGGGGTTTGGTTTATGTATCAATAGGCATCCTGGATAATCACTTTACTATTTAGTGTTTTTATCATACTCATCTGTTTAAATGGTTTCTTATTCCTAGTCGGCATAGCCATAGTGTTAATGGGAATCCCTTTAAATAACAGTTCACAAAATGTACATAATTATCTTCTTCTACTTAGAGAATTTTGGAAAAAATAGTAACACGGAACATGGGGATGTTTTCGTAATAAGCTACTTTTAAGGAGGGGTGAGCGTGACAATAAAGCGCTTAGCTTTGTTAACGGTTTTACTCACATATTTATTAATTGTCTTTGGGGGCTATGTGGCTTCTTCAAAATCAGGGATGGGATGTGGACCTGAATGGCCTTTATGTAAGGGCGAAATCGTTCCAGCTTTCCATGGCGAAACGTTGATTGAATTCACACATCGAGTGATTGGGGCAATTCTCGGGATCGTTTCTTTTGTGCTATTCGCCAAAATTCTACGAACTGAAAAAAGTTTTTACGTTCGTACAGTTGGATATTGGATGCTTGTTTTGCTTATCATTCAGGTGCTTTTAGGTGCACTCGTTGTGTTAAAAGATTTACCAACAAGCGTTATAGCCATTCACTTAATCATTGCTATGTTCTTTCTAGCAAGACTCATCTGGATCTGGCGGCGAGCAGAAGAGAAAGCGGACATTCAGACGTATCCGACCAACCGTTCTGACCAACAAAAAAGGATAAAAAGACACTTCAATATCGTACTGTTTCTTTTACTATTGCTTTTTGGATTTGGGGCATATGTGAAGCATGAATCCTTGGGAATGGTATGTGGTTCTTTTCAGTGTAGAAATTCGTTTCTCCCCATGACGGTTCCAGAAATCATCCAAACCATTCATAGAGGATTAGCATTCATTTCAGCATTGTACATCTTCTTCCTTGTCTTTTTGTCTTTTAAAAAGAGATGGGATGGGAAACTTCAGAATCGACTTATTTTTTCAGCTATAACAGTTCTCATTCAAATAGTATTGGGAGTCCTGACGATCAATTCGTCTATTGATATCTCATGGGCCATGCTTCACCTTGCAGCAGGCAGTCTCTTGTTTGCCCTTGTAGCTGAAACACGGGTATATATTGGTAGTGCAGCCTATTTGAAAACGAAGCTAAGCATTATAACTAACAATAACGTTCCTAACAAAACAGATTTTTAGAAATTGCGAGTATATCTTCTAGAAATGGGGTGCTTTTTTGAATATTACTCAGTTGAAAATTGGCCATATTATGCCAAAAGTACCGATCATTCAAGGCGGTATGGGTGTAGGTATTTCGTTAAGCGGGCTCGCCTCAGCTGTAGCAAACGCTGGTGGAATTGGAATCATTTCAGGAACTGGGATAACCATAGATGAAATGAGATCACATATAAGGAAAGCGAAAGAATGCATTAAGGATTCCGGCTATATTGGGGTAAACGTTCTTTTCGCCATGAACGACTTTGCTGAAAAAATGAAAGCAGCCATTGAAGAAAGAGTTGATTTCATCATTTCAGGGGCAGGAATTTCTAGAGATATGTATGCTTGGGGTAGAGAAGCCGGCATACCCGTCATCTCGATCGTGTCATCAGCAAAGCTTGCTAAGCTGTCAGAACGCCTTGGCGCTTCTGCGGTTGTTGTAGAAGGCCATGAGGCTGGTGGACACCTTGGGACCGAACGACCTTTATTCGATATATTGCCGGAAGTTGTTTCAGCAGTTAAGATTCCAGTTATTGCTGCTGGAGGAATTATGACTGGAGAAGATCTTGCGCGCGCCCTAAGTATAGGGGCTTCCGGAGTACAGATGGGAACGAGGTTCGTCGCTAGCGAAGAGTGTGACGCACCGTTATCATTTAAAGAAAAATATATTCATTGTGGACAGGAGGATATTATTTTAGTAAAAACAACGGTTGGTCTTCAGGGTCGTGCGATTAAGAACCAATTCACCGAACTTATTTCTGATGATAAAAAGGTGAAAATTAAGAAGTGCATGGATTGCCTGAAAAATTGTTCCTATCGTTTTTGTACGCTAGATTCTTTGCTTACATCTATGAATGGCGATTGCGAGAATGGTCTAGTCTTTGCCGGTGCAAGAGTGCATGAAATCAAAGAAATCCTGCCTGTGAAAACAATCATCAACAACATTATGAGAGAATTTGAAGCTTGTATGTAATATTGACTTAGTGCCTGACACTATAGAGTTAATACCAGAGTGTCAGGCACCTATTTATTTTAAAACGTCCAAAAAGTGCCAGGCACCCTCCAGTCTTGATGGTGCCTGGCATCTTTTTTGTAGTAAATTTCTTGGTGAACATTGGTAAAAAACATGGCGAGGGTGGGAATTCTAGTGGTGTAATCAAATATGTTTTTTTAATTCAACAAACATGTTTGATTGATTTTTTGCATTTTGTTTTGAAGTTTTATTTTTTATTACCAATCTTTTTCTATCTAGCATTGTTGGTAAACTCATACCGAGAATAATGGTTACAATACCTACTATTTGCAAAGTAGTAACCGTTTCACTTCGGTTGGGAAATCGGCGTTTTGTTATACAGGAAATCAACATGCCAATCCATGTAAATTGAAACAGTAGTACAACTGCCATAGAAGCAGGCAAAAAGTTCAAAGAACGACCATGTAAAATATTTGTTAACCCTGTTAAAACGCCTGCAAAAATAAGAATTTCAACACCTTTAAAGCTTAATTTTGATCTGTTTGTAAGAAAGAAAATACAAACGGCGATACAAAAACCGATAAAAAATTGACTGGTAACGGCTTCCGAAACTGAAAAACCACTACGCATCGCTAGTTTTATAATGGTGGAAACTACACCATAACTACTAGCAGCAATAATGATCAGCAAAGGATACACATACATCTTCATAATCTACTTCCTCTTATAATTTTTTATTATGAATTGAATTATGATTCGAAAGGGTACGAAAAAAGGAGCATTTCCATATGAAAATGCCCTGTTTAAATTCCTCTATTTCCGCATTCGTGAACTAGTAAAGTTATAGTCCTTTTCGTAACTCCCATGCAATCTTTGCACTTTCCTCTAATTCTTCTAATCTAAAAAATGCTTCCATGAGATCTTTCCCTGGTACAACCGGGCCATGATGGCTCAAGAGCCAGCCATCACTATCCTTTACACGTTTTTCAAATACATTAAACAGTTCTTGACTTCCCGGTTTTTCATAAGAAATTAAGCCAACATTTCCCAATTTCATTTTCAAATATGGTGTATGATCCGGCATACAATCTGATTCATTTAGCCAAGGTAAACAACTCCAAAGTACACTATACGTACTGTGTGTATGAAGAACTGCACCTGTATCTGGTTTTGTTTTGTAGACTGACAAGTGTAACGGCCATTCTTTGCTTGGTTTTATTTCATCATATTGATTTCCATCCATGTCCAGAACAGCAAATTCCTCTGGTTTCAGCGTTCCAAAGCAAGTTCCAGTAGCAGTAATATAAATTTTATCTTCATGTAAAAAGCTTAAGTTAGCGACGCTTCCCGTAGCTTTTCCACGTTGAAAGAGACTATGGGCAACCCATATCGCATTATTAATCTTCTTATCTAATGTATCTTTCATACTTACCACTTCTCTCTATTATGTTAAAGATAAAGCGCGTAGGAAAAAATCAGAATTTCCAAAGTTTCCACTTTTAAACACGATTCGAATTCGGTGATCCTCTATAGGTATCATGATGGGTACTCCAGGTGCAATACTATCTCCAATATGGTATCCATTGAAACCGAGCCTTTTTGCTACTGCTCCACTCGTTTCTCCACCAGCCACGATGATTCTGTGGAACCCAGCTTGGACAGCAAGTTCTGCTAAATCTGCAGTTGCTTTTTCTAATTTTTCTGCAACTTCTTCTTTACCTTTTTGTTGAATTCGTTTCACATTCTCAGGTGTGTCGCTGCTATATACTAAAATCGATTTTTCTTTGTTTTGAGAAATCACATTCCAAATCTTCTCTACCGATTCTTCACCTGAAAGTAATTTCATGGGATCCATAAAATACGTTTCTCCGCCATATTTTTGATATTCTAAAATCTGGTTTCGTGTCGCTTCACTGCAGCTCCCCGCTAATAGGAACGCAGGTGACTCAGACCGTTCAAATCCATCTGCTTCAGCATTTTTTTTAAACATTTTCGCCAATGGGTATGCTAGACCACTACCGCCAGTAATAAGTTTCAGATTTCCAAATAACTTGACCAGCTTTTGGGCATCTTCTTCTTTCTCGTAATCTGGTACAATATAAAATTTTTCATGCTTATTTTTCATTCTTGCAATAAATTCATTTACTTCTTCATTATTGGAAGAGTCTGAGATTTTAACACTAGGGAACATGCTTTGTGCATTCATTAAACGAACTAGATCACAATCCCACATTGGTGTAAGCGGATGATCCTTCATTGGGCTCTCATGCAATGGGATTCCATTTACATACAAACATCCTTCTTTAACAGTACGCCCATTTACCGGAAGCGCAGGACATAGAATTGTATACGGAACATCTAGCTCTTTCAATACAGCATCACAAATTGGTCCAATATTACCCTCAGGTGTAGAATCAAATGTAGAGCAATATTTTATATAAAACTGTTGTGCGCCTTGCTCCTTTACCCACCTTATTGCCTCAAGTGAATCTTTAACAGCGTCTTTTGGATTTTGAGTACGGGTCTTTAAAGCAATTACATACACTTCTGCCTGAGGAGCCTCATTAACTTTAGATACTCCATTATATAAAACAGTACTAAGTCCACCTTTTACAAAAAAAGAAGCGATGTCACTACCACCAGTAAAATCATCTGCAATAACACCAAAGCGCACTAGATTCACCCCCTTATTATTTTTTAAGGCTCTTTTCGTAAACTTTGTTGCTTTTGGAGCTTTATAAAGGTCATTTACTAAGTTTCTAGGCAATTTTCGCAAATGTTCATACGAAAAGATGCCACGAAGCATCAAGTTATACGGGTTGATGAACTTATACGAAAAGCAACAATCTATGCGAAAATAGCCTTTTTTAAAGATGTATACTGACATTCTAATAATGATTGTTATTTAACCATTTGAGCTTCTTCAAAGTTCTTTTTACGTACCTTTACACCTAACAAATCTTCAAAGTAGCAAATCATTGCATGCTTGTAGTAATCACCTTGTCCGTTATGTAATGCAAGTTGATAAGTTTGCATTGTTCCGCTCAAAGTTGGTAGTGGAATTTGGTATTTCACTAATACTTCATTCATACTTTCCATATCTTTATATGCTCTTTCTAGTGAAAAACTATGTTCAAAATCCCCTTCTAAAACTTTAGGAATCAATGTTTGTGAAGCAAAACTTGATCCTGTTGCGGTCATTAATATGTCACCTAGTTTTTCTGGATCTAAACCAAGTTTTACACCAACTGGTAATAGTTCACTAAAGCTTGCACAACAAATATTTAATGCACAGTTATTAATCATCTTCGTAAGCTGTCCAGCCCCGTTTTCACCCATGTAGAGTACCTGTGTCCCCATACGATCAAGCATAGGTTTTATTGTGTTAAATAATTCTTCATTCCCACCACACATGATACTAAGTGTTCCTTCAATAGTTTTTCTCGGATGACCAGAAATCGGACAATCCATATATTCAATTCCATTCGCTCTGCAGGTTTCTGCAATTTCAATTGCACCTAAATAACTAATGGTGCTAAAGTCAACAATTGTTTGACCAGGTTCCAGATGCTTTAATAGACCGTTCTCTCCTAGTACCACTCCTTTAACAATCTCTAAATCTGGTAAACAGAGAAATATATAATCACTATCTACTGTATCTATACTATTCGTTGTGGTTTTAATTCCTTTTTCCTTGAATGGTTCTAATGCTTTTGGATTTGCATCACATACAAGATAATCAAATTCACCTTCATTTTCACCTTTTGCAAGATTTAATGCCATACCCGTACCCATTACGCCTAATCCAATATAACTTACTTTCATTGAGGAACACTCCTTTTATTTATAATTTATTTCAAGGCTTTATAAAAATTCTCTAGTAGAAGGACTATTAATAATCTTCAGATTTTTTACAATAGAATTTAGCTACCAACTTTATTTAGTTTTTCACTTTCTAACGCACTGATTACCGCTTTTACCGCTTCTTTTGGACTAGTCAACACTGGTAGTCCTAAGGTATTGGTTTCCTTTTCTGCAGATGCCTGTGTAATCTGCGCAAGAACGATCACTTCACATCCTCTTTCTTTCAATTCCGCTGCAGCAAGACAATTAAGACGATCATGTTCTTCCTCATTTCCTGCTTTCAATTCAGTCATAGCCTGCGTATTAATTTGTATATCTACTTCAACTTCTTTCCCCAAAAGGTTGGCAATCCTCTCCAATTGGGCTTTTGTTGCTGGTCCAGATGGTGCAGTCGTTGCAACAACGCCTATTTTTTTATAATGATTGACTGCCTTTTCTAACATTGGACGATCAACCGCAAAGATGGGTACGGATATAAATGGCTTTACAGAATCTACAACAGGTGTCAACACGGTGCATGCTACAATGATTGCATCAACACCTGCCTCCTGTGCTTTAACTGCGATATCTACAAAATCTCGATATAATTTATCATCGATTCCATTTATTTGGTTTGCATAGTACTGAATATTTTCATCAACAAAATTTAAAACCGTTACTTCTGGTGCTAGCTTTTTGAAGGCTGCATTTAAAGGTGGCACAGCATTACAGGTTGCATGAATAATACCAATTTTCATATCAATTCTCCTCATATTTTAGTAGTACTAGAGTTTCATTCATCTGATGACTTTTAGCGTATCTATCATTTGGTCAATATTTAATATTTTCTCATTTAAATTTAGTGCATGGCTTAATCGACTGATATGTGGCTGTTTTAGCATTGCTTCTTCCAAAATGTCATGATTCCAGAATATTTCCTGCTTCGTACTATCTGCGACTACTCTCTTATTTGCCATTACGATGACACGTTCAAAATTTTCAACGACAAATTCCATATCATGTGTAATGGTAATAATGGTTTTCCCTTCTTGAACTAATGAATCAATAATGGAACCTAATCTTTTAATTGCAAGAGAGTCTTGACCAGCGGTTGGCTCATCTAAGATAATCGTCTCTGTATCCATCGCAATCACCGAGGCAATTGTTACAAATTTTTTCAGGGAATAAGGCAAATTATACGGATGTATATCTAATAAAGGCACAATTCCCGTTAATTCTGCTGCCTTCATTACGTTTTCTTCAATCTTCGCCTCCGAAAATCCAAGGTTTTTAGGACCAAATCTTATTTCGCTTTTTACATTTTCATGAAAAATTTGATCATCAGGGTTTTGAAATACATATCCTACTTTTTTAGCTATCTGAGCGGTTGTATATTCTTTTGTATTTAAGCCTCCAATAATGACATCACCTTTTGTCGGCTTTAATAATCCATTCATCATTTTCACTGTTGTTGTTTTCCCTGCACCATTTTGTCCAATTATGGCTACCGATTCACCCTTTTCGAAAGACATGCTGACATTTTCAACAGCCGTAAAACCATTTGGATAACGATAGGTAACGTCATTTACCGTTAAAAAACTCATGCTTTCACCCCTTGTAATGACATCCATTCTTTCATCACTTTAATGGAGTCACTTTCCGTAATAGGAATTCTTTCGGTAATCATATTGTGTTTCCGCATTTGTAAATCTAATAGTGTATACTGAGTTAATCCTATCCCATAGTCCTGTGTATCTTCGTGAGAAAGAACATCTTCCGTTCTTCCTTGTCTCATAATCTGTCCATCCTGAAGAACGATAACATAGTCTGCATACTCCGCAATTAATTCTATTTTATGCTCTACTAAAATAATGGTTTTTCCTTTTTTCTTCATAATATCTATTGCTTTAAATATTTCCTCCGTACCCTGCGGATCCAATTGTGATGTTGGTTCATCGAATATGAGAATATCTGGCTCCATTACGATTATTGATGCGAGAGCCACTCTTTGTTTTTGTCCACCTGAGAGTTCATTTGGATTTTTGTCTTGTATATACCCAATGCCAAGTAAGCTAATTATTTCCTGAACCTTCTGTTTAATAACACTGACTTCAACTCCTAAATTCTCAAGGCCAAAGGCAATCTCATCAAAAACGGTTTCTTTCACTCCGCTGATTTGAGTGAAAGGATTTTGGAAGACAAATCCCATCTTCTGCGCAAGATCACTTGTATCCCAATCACGCACATCCTTCCCGTCTATCAGTACTTCACCACTGATATCTCCCTTAAAAAAATGTGGAATAAAGCCTCGAATAACATTACAAAGTGTGGTCTTGCCTCCGCCATTTACACCTACAAAGGCATAAAACTTTCCACTTTCAATATTCAGATTAATATTATGCAAAACCTTTTCACTACCAGTAGGGTACTGGTAAGATAGATTTCTGATCTCTATGCCACTCATAAGAAAAACCTCCAGATCAAGATGAATACAAATAAAATCAATAGTAAGACCCTTACTACTGAATCACTCTTAGTCTTTTCCAATTGATGTAAACTTGTCTTTTTGGTTCTGGCGGTAAATGCCCTGGATTCCAATGTTATAGCTTTCTCATCTGTACTTGAAAATGACGATAAAATCAGAGGAGTTAATGCCGGAAAAAATGCTTTCAATCGGATTCGAAGATTCCCTTCCGTTTCCACACCGCGCGTTTTTTGTGCATCCATTATTCTTAATAAATGCATCCTCATCTCCGGAATAATATTAAGTGCGGATGAAAGCACGTAGGTAGCTTTTGGCGAAACCCCTAATATTTCTAGAGAACGAGCTAAGTCATTTATTTTTGTAATCTGGAAAAATAAAACAATTGCTGATCCTACCGCTAAAATTTTGGAAGTTAATTGTACACTAAAGTCAATTCCTTCTTGTTTGATTGAGAATATTTTCCATGTCCATAAAATTGTATCCCCCGGATAGAAGAATGCTTGCAAAAGAAAAATCATGATAACGATAGAAAGCAAACCCTTGAAGACGATGTCTACAAACAGCTTTGTTTTTCCAGCTATCATAGCGATGAATAAGCACAACACGGGGACCAAATATGAATATAAATATCCTGGTAAAAGTAACGGTGTTATCATCAAAAATAGTGTGATAAAAAATTTAGTTGTTGGGTATAGATTAAGAATAAAGGTTCTTAGTTTTTCCAAATGTGTATCTCCCCTTTCATTTAAAGGTTCATTTTTTTCGCACCACCAAGGCGAAAAAATTGGGTGAAAATCCGTTAATGAGTGGCAAACAGTTTTTCACTCATTAACGGATTACTATATTCTTTTAAGATGCCTTCTTCTTGTTAATATAAAAGTGTCCATAGTTTTGTTTAGCAAGGTATTGATCTGACATCTTCCGAACAATCATATAGGCCACAAATATTGAAAGTATTTTATCGATACTTTCAATAAATATCTTTTGAGTAATAACAGCAGTCCAAATTTCTTTTCCTGAAGCTAAGACAATTGCAGTTAGTGCATCTGATCCGGTTCCGGATGCTCCACCAAAAACAATAACCGTTGTCGGAGTCGCAATTAATATCGCAACAAGCGCCACAATAAAACCAGTAATGGCAACCTTCCAAATTTTTGTTGTCATTCCCTTCTTAGCTAATAAACCTACTACAATTCCGGAAGCCATGGCAACCGGCATGAATGCTAACTGAGTTGGGTTAAATATTCCAAAAATGAGTTTTGAGACCCCTCCTGTTATCGCTCCAACCCATGGACCAGCTACCATCGCAACAATCATCGTCCCAATTTGATTCAAGAAGAGAGGTACCTTTAACAATTCGACTAGTTCTCCAGCAACTACATTAATGGCGACACCAATGGGAATGAGCAAAATTGCAAAAAGTGTAAAATCTTTTTTAATCCCTTTCATATTTCGTCCTCCTTTTTAAATGGGTTTTACAGTTATTTCGCCCCGTTGCTCTTGAAGTAAAATTTATATTAGCTTATAAGGCTCGACCTTTTAGGTTCTAAGGTAGAAATCCGATCGGCAAACCGTTTTGCCACACTTTCCCCATCAACCTCCATGAGGATTGAGGTATTGGCTTCCGGATGACCCCACTGCCCTGTAAATTCTGCGACAGTTTGACCAGCCGTCAGCACCCCCGCCGTCTCAATCGAAACAAATGCCGGCTGCACCTCAAAGAGTTCTGGCCAAAGTGCATAGGCAACGACAGGCAAGTCGTTGAAAAAGACACCTGTCTCCGTTTCTGAAGTAAGCTGCGCTTTGCTGTATGCCTGACGGCGGAATTCGGCTGCCTCAAAGAGGAATGCTCCGGGACGATTACCCGATTCCCTTATACGATCAAGGTTTTCTTTCGAAATCCTCACCTTTGTACATACATCGAGACCAACCTGAACGATAGGCGCACCCGACTCGTACAACACCCGTGCGGCCTCCGGATCACAATTTAAATTGAATGTAGCAGTAGGAGTAATGTTTCCAGCAACGCGGACTGCACCGCCCATGACGATGATTCTTTTCACCTTTTGTGCAATACTTGGGTCGATGGAAAGGGCGAGGGCCACATTTGTCACTGGACCTATTGCCATTATAGTGATTTCATTGGGTGCCTCGTTAACGCGCTTCACAATCTCCATCGCAGCATACCCTTCCGCTACTGAAACTGAAGGTATTGGGAGCTCGACACCACCGAGACCGTTATCGCCGTGAATGTGCTTGGCAAACTTTATTGGACGTATTAATGGTTTGACAACCCCCTTGTAAACAGGAATATCCGTTCTTCCAGCCACTTCAAGTAAAGCAAGAGCATTGCGTGTCGAAGTTTGAACCTCTATATTCCCATACACCGTCGTTATAGCTTCGACTTGAAGTTCCGGGGACGCTAGCGCAAGATAAATAGCCGCAAGGTCGTCAGTACCTGGATCAGTATCGATAATAACTCGTTCTACCATAATTTCTTATCCTCCTTGTATCTTAAATTTATAACGCCTTTTATAGAAAAATATCGAGAGGTGCATTAGCACCAACCCTCATTTAAAAGAGGATTCGGTATAAAAAGGGGGCCAAGTTGGCCTCCCAAAGCCTTCGATACTCTGATTCTATTAAAATTACGGGTACATTCGTGCTACTATACCAATTGATGATTTCTTTCTCTGTTGACTCCCTCGCAAAAGCGGCGTGTTTTCTCTTCGTCAACCGGGTTCGTCATGATATCGTCAATCTTGGCGCCATATCCAAAGACCGCACCATCCGCATATTTGAGAAGATGCGCAGTCTCGACTTTCATTCCACTACCGATAATGATAGGAACATCAGGGACTGCACGCCTAACCGCCTCTAAATTCTCAACCGATGGAGGTTGTGCCGATTCCGCACCGGCCAGAATAATTGCGTCCGCCATTCCACGATAGGCCGTATCCCGAGCCAAAA
>NZ_BCUX01000061.1 GCF_001591445.1 Neobacillus drentensis NBRC 102427
GCAGAATGGAGCTCATTTCGGGGTATATAAGCGGAGGTTTTCCGCTTATGCAACACAAAATCCTACATTTTCACGTTTTTTGAGTCAATAGGCGGAATCTCTCCGGCTATTTAGGCTATTTTTTACTTTATTTACTAACTAAGCGGAATTACTCCGTCTATTTATCAGATTGGATGCTTAACCTGTTCCCCCAACCGATAAGAGCAGATCCTCTTAGGAAATTGGGTCAGGCCCTCGCTTTGATATCACTTTAACCAGCGGGGGCCTGACCCTAAAATCCATGACATGAATGTAGTCTTTTTTTCATACTATATTTTGGGGGTGGAAAAATGCCAAGAGTAAATTACCGAAGTTCAGACGTTGACTTAATGGCAAGAATGATGAGAGCAGAAGCTGAAGGTGAAGGACAACAGGGAATGCTATATGTTGGAAATGTAATTGTGAATCGTCTTGTAGCAAATTGTATAGACTTTAAAGATTTAAGAACAATTAACCAAGTTATTTTTCAAGTTCAAGGAGGAAATTTTTCCTTTGAAGCTGTTCAAAAAGGGAACGTATTTTATCAAAGATCAAGAACTTCTGAACGAAGATTAGCAAAACAGAATTTGGATTATTGGAGAGACCACCCAGCGAAATATGCCCTTTGGTATTTTAATCCACATGCTCCATGCCCTCCAACATGGTACGGACAACCTAAAACTGGTCAATTTAAAGAACATTGTTTTTATGAACCCAAACCTGGCACATGTGATAGTGTTTATCGCGGTTAAGCTTACTCTTTGAGTAAGCTTTTTCACATATTTAGAATATCCACATGAGTATCCCCATATCTAAAGCTAGGGGTTTTACGCTGCTTTTTGATAAAATAAAACTTTTATCTATTTTCAACGAAATAAATAATCCTTCCCAATAAATTATTGATCTTTTATTTCAATTATTTTGTGATCAGTATGAAAAATGTAATAACCAAGCGGGTTATGGAAACAGCTAAACTAAAAAAGTGTCGGTCTCCTAATATGAAGGATACCTACACTTTTTTGATTCTCCAGGAGCGTGGATTTTTTAGCAAATTACTACTTGAATAGTTATTTCAAATCAGAATTCGAAATATCGGCCTCAATCCTGCTCATGAATTCTTCTGCTGCGCTGTATCCTTGCTGCCTTAAATACCAATTATTAGCTGCTGCCTCAATTAAACCCGCTACATCACGTCCAGGCTGGAGTTGAATTTCGATCGATGGAATCTTAACACCCATATATTCTATATATTGAGGTTCCTGGTCCAATTCATTATTCAAGTCATCTTTTTGCCATTTCGTTAAATTAATATCAAGCACAATTCGTGATTCATCTTGAAAAGCTTTGCGCCCGTATAAGCGAACCACGTTTAACAGCCCAATACTTCGAAGTGCTAAAAATTCCTTGGCTTTTTCATCATGGGTACCGAGAATGGTATGCGGTCCAAGCTTCTTCAGGACAACAATATCATCAGCAACCAGCCGGTGTCCGCGAAGAATTAACGTATGAGCCGTTTCGCTTTTCCCAACTCCTGAATTCCCTCGAAGTAGAATCCCAATGCCGGACACATTCATACATACACCATGAACCGTCATTTCTGGTGCTAATTCCTTCACCAAATACGCATCCAATTTCGTGATAAACTCTGAGGTTGTCTCAGGCTTGTTTGTTAGTAACAACGGTATCCCTTGTTCAACACAATGGTGAGTTAAATAGGTAAGTCCTTCTTCACCAGCCGTCACAATAAAACAGGGCGGGTGATAGTGAACAATATTTCCAATTCGTATTTTCCGTTCCTCTTTACTTAACTTATGTAAATAGGTAACTTCCTTTTTTCCTAGAATTTGAACCCGTTCCATCGGAAAAAAATCAAAATGACCAACAAACTCCAAGCCGGGTCGATGCACCCGTGATTGCGTGATCATTTTCTGCAGTTGATTTTCCCCGGCTACTACTTTCAATGAAAACTTCCGGGCTAAGTCTTCGACTGTAATTTTTTTCACCTTATATTCACCGTCCTAAAAGCCTTTCTATAGTTGAATTATACTTAAGAAAAGTGGAATCGTCATCCATTTACGAACGGATTCCTAGGAGGCTACTCTCTTCCTAAAGAAAACGTACCCAATTAAGTACAAGGGGATGTCTAATGATGTGATTAATTGTCCCGACTTTCTATAAAATAAAATTTGCAAAAATATATAAAATAGCAATGCTAATTAATATGGTTATATTTGATATGGTGGCGATTAACCGGGTACTGCTGGTGCTATATTTAAATTCAACGGCAAAGGTTAAGGCGGATGCTGCAACAGGTAGTAACAGCCCGATTAAGACTGTAAATCGATACATCTGATTGTAAGGAAGAAATAGGTACAAACCAAATCCAAAAAGTAAACCTAAACCATATCGGAAGGTTAAAAATTTCAACATAGGTTTAATAAATTGTTTATCCAATTTAAAATTTAAATAAAGTCCTAATAATAATAAGGATAATGGCATATTGGCTTTAGAGATTGTACTTGCCACATTAATAATCGTATCTGGTAATTGGATGTGGCTAAAATTTAAAATACTGGCAATTAGGTAGGTCATTAACGGAATCGATTTGCCAAGTTTTTTTAGAATTTCTATGGGTTTAAGTTTAAGGCCTTCTGCCGAAAAATAGCTTCCTAAAATATAGGCAATACCAAAAACGACAAATGATGTTCCGACATCAAACATACTAAAATAGGTTAACCCTTCCATCCCCCATATGGCAAAAACTAAAGGAAAGGCAAATAATCCTACATTAAATCCAGAAAGCATCAGGAAAGAACCCTTCAGTTCCCTTTCCTCATTTTTAAAAACCAACAGGCCTAGACATGCAGTAATAAGGCCATAAATAAGGACGATAACTGGCAATAAAATTAATGAAGTTTCGATTTTTACAGAATCGAATGTGACAAGAACTAAGGCCGGAAGGGAAATTTTAAAGATAATTTTTGAAATGACTTCCCCATCTTTTTCTTTTAAAATATTTAAACGTTTTAATAGATACCCAAGGGCAATGATGATAATAATATAAAGAAATTCCTGATTCATTAAAAAAGTACGCTCCTCTATGATGGATCTTGGTTCTTCATTAATTTAAAATTGTTTGTCTAAATAGTTGCCTAAATTGCTCCCGGTCTTCTGCAGTAAAAGGCTTGGGCCCCTTTGTCCGTTTTCCGCTTTTTCGAGCCATGGCACTTAAATAGCGTGTTTGTAATAATTGATCAATGTTTTCATTAGTATAGCGAAACCCTTTATGGTGAAGAACGATGCATCCTTTGGCTAAGCCCAGCGATGCAAGACCATAATCTTGCGTCACTATAATATCCCCTGCTCGGGCCAGCTTCATAATCCGATAATCCGCCGCATCCGCCCCGGAATCCACATATATGATTTCCACTCCTGAAGGCTGCTCTTCATTAGAATAGTGAGAAAAGCTCGTCACAAGGATAACAGGTAACCCTGCATTCCTTCCTTCCGAAATAATAATATCTTTTACCGGACAAGCATCCGCATCCACATAAATTTCCATCTTTATCCCTCCTGTAACGAAGTTCGAATAATTGTGATACTATTGGTAAATTGTGTTTTTGTCAAACTATGTAAGCACAGGGACGGTGCTTTTTGCCAACTGGTGTCAGGCACCAAAACATAAAAAAATCCCCTTCCTCACCTTTGTTTACATTAGGTAAATAAAGTGAGAAAGAGGATTTGAAACATCATTTATTAAATAATTATAGGAACAAACCTATGATCGCTCCCGTTAGGACTGATCCCATTGTTGCAACTAACAATACTTTTAAACCAACTTTAGCTAACTCACTCGCTCTTTCATTACTAATAGCTTGTACAGTTCCTAAAATAATTCCAATTGAAGAGAAGTTAGCAAATGATACTAAGAATCCTGATACAATCCCTACTGTCTTCGGAGACAATTGAGGGATCATTTTCATGAAGTCTAACATTGCGACGAACTCGTTAGCCGCTACCTTAGTACCCATGACTGAGCCAGCCTTAACAATCTCACTTGAAGGAATACCCATGATCCAAGCGATTGGTGCGAATATATATCCAAGTACGCCAGTGAAAGAAATACCGAAGATTGAAGTAAAAATCCAGTTAACTGCCGCGATCAATCCTACATAAGTGATAAGCATAGCGCCTACGATTAAAGCCGTCTTACCACCGAGCAATGTCCAGTTGCCAATTGCTTCAAAAAGGGATTTCTCAGGAATCATTCCCTTAATGTCGATTTCTTCATCTTCATCTTTACGAACGGGACATACGATCGTTGATAAGATAAGTCCTGAGAATACGTTAATTGGTAACGCCACCAATACGAACTCTGGAGGAATCATTTGCATGTAAGCACCTAAGATTGAACAACTTACCGCAACAAGAGAAGAAGTAACAACAACAAACAAGCGATTACCAGAAAGGCTTGGAATGAATGACTTAACAGAAAGGATAGCAGAAGTATCACCAAATACCATAGAATTCACCGCAACGAATGATTCCACTTTTGGTAGACCTGTTATCTTACTTACTGCACCACCAATGTATCGAATAGCTAATGGTAATATTCTTGAATAAGTTAAGATACCTAGAAGAGCTGTTACGAATACAATCATCATTAGAACATTTACAAAGAATAAATTCTTTCCTGCAAGGTCACCGAATACGAATGCAATCCCGTCATTACCGAAAGAAAGAACTTTGTTAAAGCCATCTACGATCTTGTGGAGAACTTTTTGACCGATTGAAGTATTGAGCATAAACCAAGCTATAAGCAACTGAACGACTGCCATGATACCAACTGCACGATAGTTGATGTTTTTCTTATCGTTTGACATCAACCAAGCAATACCTACTAGAACTAGGATACCAACGATTGCGATTAAGATTGACATATTATTTTACCTCCAGAGGATTGATTACATGAATTTTTTGACCACTATTACCCTTTTTATACGAAAACTTCAATTTGAAAAAACTAACAACAAAATAGACAATGGCTAAGATTAATACGCAGGTCCAAATTTGATTAACAATATGAGTATTCCAGATACCTAAAAAGTAAAGGAGCGCCGGGATGGTCAACGTTACCCACGACTGAACAAATGCAACTTTTCCAATATAATGGTCGATTTTCTTATCAAGTGCATTTGATAAAAAGAATAGAAACCATAAAAATGCCCACATGCCCCAGGTTAGTGCATTGACAACATCATGAAAGTGTATAACCGCTGTAACAGTATATACAATTCCAATAATTGCAACCCAAAGACTGAACCAACCAAGCCCGCTGCCTTCAAGCCCCTTCCATATGTTGAACCCAACATATAAATATGTTAACCCAAATAAGAATATAGATGCATAATTATAAAGCTCCCAATGTTCTTGACCCGAAACAATGATTAAGTAAAATGGGATGATTATTTGAATCGTTCCTATGAAAAAATTAAATATCCCAACACTTTTTGCTTCTGCTTTTCCTAACAGCATGAGACTGTTAAGAAATAATACTGCACCTGAAAGAAATAAACCAACAAACCCCATATTAATTGTTGTGAAAAGAATTTTTCACAACTCTCCCTCCTTCACAAACAGGACTATAGTGAACGCTTCCATCTGTAATTTCTAAAACACGTAAATAATATAACATATTTTTTGAACAAATGTTAAAACACATATGAAAAAATGTAAATTATTTTTTTCCATTTTCCTTAAAAATGTCTATTTCCATATATTTCATTCGAATTTTTATATAATTTTTTGAATAAAAATGAAATTTTGTAATATTTAATCTGAAAAAATGTAAATAAAACTAACATAAGATAAGTAGTGCTCGATCCGATTATTAATTTTGTTCGCTTCATTCCTCCCCTTGCGTTTATTACGTTATTCATGCTTTGGTTTGGAATTGGTGAGCAATCAAAAATCTTTTTAATCATGTATGCCACCTTTTTTATAGTGATCATCAATACGATTACGGGTGTACTTTTTGTGGAAGAAGATAAAATCCGTTCTGCAAGGAGTATGGGAGCGTCAGAAGTACAAATTATGTTCCATGTCATCATCCCAGCTTCCCTCCCCTTTATATTCACTGGAGCTAAACTGGCCATGGGGTCCTCCTTTATGGCGATCGTCGGGGCTGAAATGGTTGCAGCGAATGAAGGAATTGGTTACATGATTTGGAATTCAAGATTGTACTTTAAAACAGATTGGATTTTCGTTGGTCTTGTCACACTTGGATTAATGGGGTTTTTCATGGATCGTGTCCTGACTCAATTTGGGAAAATCGTGTTAAAACGATATAATGTTGTTAAAAAATAATCATCCTTCGTATGAACAGGGAAACTACTTTAATTGGTAGTTTCCTTTTATTTATATAGGATTTAAACCACCTCGACTTATTTTTGGTCGGCATTAACCTTATGAAATCGTTAACCATTACAGATTAAGATAATAAATAAATTACAAAAAAGTCTAAATATTTCACAAATTAAAAAATCGGAATATTCCGTATAATTGAGTTGTGTGAAGTGTTAACGTTTACATATAAGAATGAGGAGGTGTAAGACAAGTTCGATCAGTTCAATTAATAGGGGGAAGAAAATGTCTAAATCAGCTAAAGGTTTTAGAAAACTTATTTGGTCTTCACTTGTATCAAGTATGGCTGCCGTAACCATTGTCAGCGGGGCATTCGCCGCGTCACCGACCCAGTCTACTGATGCTGTTCCAACAGGTTCCTCGTCACTGTTACCCTGGATGGATATGTCACTTGCTCCTGAGGCACGTTCGGAACTTCTGCTCGACGCAATGACGCTGGACCAGAAAATCCAACAACTTGCCGGTGCTCGCTCTGCAATTCCTGAGCTTCCGCAATGTGGTACCTCTGGTCGGCACATCCCCGGCATTCCTGAGCTAGAGATCCCAACGTTCCGAATCACGAATGGTCCCGTCGGTCTTGGCGGGGGTGATTGCAGCCCGCAGGATAAAGCTACTGCTCTACCCGTTGCACTTGGGCTTGCGGCCAGTTTCGATCCTAGCCTTGCCTATGACTTTGGTAACTTGATGGGCGGCGAGGCGCGCACGCTAGGACTGCACGAACTCGAAGCACCAGGTATGAATCTCGCACGTTTGGGCGAGAATGGTCGCAATTTCGAGTACATGGGTGAGGACCCTTACCTCGCCGGCGCTCTAGCTTCGAAAGAAATCCAAGGGATTCAAGACAACGACATCATTGCGATGTCGAAACATTACGTACTTAATGATCAAGAGCAAAACCGTATGGGAGTTAACGTAAACATCGACGAGAATGTCCTTCATGAGCTCTACCTGTTGCCGTTTGAGATGTCAGTCAAAGATGGCAACGTTGGCTCAATCATGTGTTCGTACAACCGGGTGGGTGGGACCTACGCCTGCGAGAATGAGTATCTTCTAAACACCGTCCTGCGTGATCAGTGGGGCTTCAAGGGCTACGTTCAGTCTGACTTTGGCGCTACGCATTCAACTGCACCTGCGTTAAACGCCGGATTGGATTTAGAGATGCAATCGAACAAGTTCTTCAATAACGAGAGCATCAAGGCTGCACTCGACAACAAAAGCCTAACGTTGGAAACAATCGACCAGGCACTCGACCGCCGATATGTACAAATGTTCAAATTTGGCATTTTCGACCGTCCCATCGTTCAAGGCACCATTGACGCTGAGACTAACGGTTCAAAAGCCCGCGAAATCGCCGAGCAAACAGCGGTTCTGCTAAAGAACAAGGATAGCCTGTTGCCGCTTGACGCTTCCGTTGATTCAATCGCTTTGATTGGGCAGGCAACCTACGCCGACGCAGCAGCAGCCGGTGGTGGCGGAAGCTCAAGGGTCAGTCCGCTTTACACAGTTTCACCACTTCAGGGTCTACAGAACACCCTAGAAAAAATAGGTTCAGATGCTGTGATTACCAAGGTGATAGTGAAAAATGATAATAGCAATCTTAATGAGGCTGTTGCTGCAGCGAAGGATGCCGATGTTGTCATCCTTATGGCAGGTGTTGTGACCAGCGAGGGCCGAGACCGTCCAAGCTTGTCTCTACCAGACAACCAGGACGCCATAATCTCAGCCATTGCGGCAGCAAACAAGAAAACTGCACTCGTGCTCAAAGATGGCGATCCAGTTCTTATGCCTTGGGTTAACGATGTTCCAGCAATACTCGAAGCATGGAACCCAGGCCAGGAGGACGGCAATGTTGTTGCCAACTTGTTATTCGGTCTCGCCAACCCATCCGGTAAGCTCCCAGTGACCTATCCGGTAGCAAAAGCGGACACGCCTACTAGCACCCCTGACCGCTACCCTGGAGTTAATCAAGGAGTGTTCGATAGTGCTGGCAAGGAGATTCCGCAAGTGTACTATTCGGAGGGTCTAGAAATGGGTTACCGCTGGTACGACGCCAAAAGTATCAAACCTCTATTTGCATTTGGTCATGGTTTGTCCTACACCAACTTCGAGATTTCTAAGCTCGTAGTCACACCGAAGACCACTGATGGTACCAAGCCTATTAAGGTATCGTTCTTCGTGAAGAACGACGGAGACGTTGCCGGCGCTGAAGTGCCTCAGGTCTACTTAGGTCTGCCTGAAAATGCGAACCAGCCACCTAAACGCTTAGTTGGTTTTGAGAAAGTCTGGCTAAAACCAGGTGAGAAGAAGCATGTTACAATTACCATCGACCCGTCAGCGTCTAACCACCCATTGTCCATTTGGGATGCCGATGCTGACGCGTGGAAAACTCTTGACGGTACGTACAAGGTGAAAGTCGGTAACTCTTCTGACAAGGCCAAGCTGATTGATTCCATTACGGTACGCACGCCAGCCGGGCACAACAAGTAATACTTCCATTACAATAGAGTAAAATGAAAAGAGGGAGTTACCAAGTTATTTGGAAACTCCCCTTTTTTTATATTGTTTTTAGTATAGACTCTTGAAGAATAAAAAAAGAAGGATTCATAATCAAATGGGAAAAATTACAAACCTCCACAAGACTTCCTCGTCCCTTATGCTCGTTGTTTTGTTTGTTCCGCTCCTGTTTCTGTTGTAACAGACTCATATCCATAACCTGTAGAACTAATTTCCAAGCTTTCTTCTTGATTCTTATTTGTAAGATTTTTATCTATATTGTTTGTTACCATTGTCCCCCTCCTTCCATTTGTATAAATTATCTGCAATAATTCGTTTTTTATTTAAATATTTCAGCATACCTTTTGATAACTAGATATTTAATTACTCTCTCCATCGAAAAATAAACTCTAGTTTATCACTAGAGTTTAACGTGATTGAGCCATAACACCGCGCACCAAAATTTGGATCATGATTTCAATGACTTAATCGTTTTTTCACATCATCAAATGATGGCATGCCTTTTTGTGCACCAAGCTTCTCTATAGAGATTGAAGCGGCAGCATTGGCAAATTGAATGGCCTCTTTTAACGCATAACCTTCACTGATGGCAAAGTCCAAAGCGCCATTAAAAGTATCACCGGCACCGGTTGTATCCACTACAAAGAAAAACACTGCATTAGAATGAATCTTCAAATGCAGTGTTTTTTTGTTTTCTGGTTCTTTATTAGGAGCAAACTCGCTTAATTTAATAATAAATCTTTAACTAATTTCTTTGTCTCTAAATTGAAAGAATCCCTATACACCTGATAACTAGGTTGCGAGCTCATCAGTATTTTGGACTGAAGTAAATCCAGTAAGCCCTGCAGATCACGATCTCTTCCCTTTTTTAATTCGTTTTGCCGCTGAACACTCAAGTTTCCAAAAAACTTACTAAAAGCTTGTAAATAAATGCCGGCCTCCATTTGATCAGATGAAGATAAGTGTCCTTCCTTTTCCCATTCTTTTAAGGTTGTTACTATAGTCGAAATATAATCATAGCATTTGCTCATCTTTTTGAGTTCCATATCATACTTTTTAAGCAGGGAATGATGCTTTTTGCCAAAAGGATTAAATTTTAAACTATTGGATGCTGTATTTAACATTTCCTTTGTAGCATGTAACTCCTGCAAAAATTGATGTATTTTGTTCTCTATCATGTTCCCTTTTTCTTGTCCCCATTCCATTTGGATCCAATTGGAAAGTTCACTAAGGATTCCTGAGAGTTGATTAGATAATTTTTCTAAGGATTTTGCTGCCTTCTTTGTAAAGTCCGGCGGAAATAAAAACATGTGGATCGATATAGCGACTACAATCCCAATCAACGTATCCATTATCCGATCAAATGCATAATCCTTAGATTTTCTTTCAAATGTAAAAATCAAGACAATGGTGAGAGCTACCTGATGTATAACCGTTTCATCTAATTTTAACCATTTTGCTATAAAGGCTCCGCTTAATAATAAAAGACCCAATATCCAACCATTCATGTCTAAGTGACTAACAAGATTAGCCGTTAAAATGATACCAATAGCCGTTCCCGTCATACGGTGAAAAGAATACCGGATCGACTGATCTATGGTAGTTTGCAAACATAAAACAACAGAAATTGGGGCTAAATAGGGGTGATCAGAGCCTATTAATTTTGCTAACTCCCAAGAAATAGCCGATGCAATAGCCATTTTCCAGACCAAGGCTGTTTTACTTTCAAAGTTTTTCTTTTTCATGCTAATCTTCCTTTCAACGATCCATCTTCCTTATGTTTGTCCTGCCAAGATCTTTTATACGGTTGTTGCAAAAACTCGCCTATTAGGACCGTTCAACCTTCCAAGGGCTTTTTTAGATTCCCTAATATTTTCCGACATTTTTTTTATTTTTCATATTGCCTTTTATATTCGTTACTGATACTATAGAAAGTGCGTAAATTGGAAAGCTAATATTCAATATGTCTGGATCTTTCCAAGCAGATAATTTTTGACCACTTCGTTTAGAAGTTAAGGCCATACGGACAGCCGGGTCAAATGCCGAATGGCAACTTTAGTTGCCTTATTGATTGAGTTAGAAGCTCAAATTTTATAAGTTGGTTACTTTACAACCAGTGCATATTGCACACAACTTGTGAAACGGTCAATAAGAGTAGTAAAAGTAATTATTTGCTATATAGACTCTGATCCTATTATGATATATTTTGAATATTATTAAGCTTCCTTACTAATTCTTTAAGGACATTTATCGTATTAGTGTACGATTTCTATTACGGTATTCTTCTGCTTTTTAATATTGATGATTATATCTAAAGCAAGTGTGGTGCGCAGGTTTGCGTTTTTGCACTTGCTTTTTTTGTTGTGTTGCAACTGTTTTAAAGAAATTATGTCTTTCGTCTTCATCGTTCGATCAACGTAATATGGTTATGGAATTCTCTTCGCTTTATCAAAAAATTTATTAGTTAGGAGATAAGAAAATGGGAAAAGCACTTATTATCGGAGCTGGCGGCGTGGCATCTGTTGCAGTCCACAAATGTGTTCAAAACAGTGAGGTATTTGAAGAAATTTGTATCGCTAGCCGTACTAAATCAAAATGTGATGACTTAAAGGCAAAACTAGATGGCGGTAAAACAAAAATCACCACTGCACAAGTGGATGCTGACAATGTAGAAGAGTTAATCGCGTTAATTAATGAAGTAAAACCAGATATCGTTATGAATTTAGCTCTTCCATACCAAGATTTAACGATCATGGATGCATGTCTAGCAACAAAAACACACTATATGGATACTGCAAACTATGAGCCAGAAGATACGGCAAAATTTGAATATAAATGGCAGTGGGAATACAAAGAGCGCTTTGAAAAAGCTGGGATTACAGCTCTTTTAGGCAGCGGCTTTGACCCAGGTGTAACTAGCGTATTCTCTGCTTATGCACTAAAACATTATTTCGATGAGATTGAATATATCGACATTCTTGACTGCAATGGCGGCGATCATGGTTATCCGTTCGCAACTAACTTCAATCCTGAAATTAATATTCGTGAAGTATCTGCTAACGGAAGATATTGGGAAAACGGTGAATGGATTGAGACGGAGCCAATGGAAATCAAACGCGAGTATAACTTCGCTGAAGTTGGCCAAAAAGATATGTATTTGCTTTACCACGAAGAACTTGAATCTCTTGCTAAAAACATCCCGGGAATTAAACGTATTCGTTTCTTCATGACATTTGGGCAAAGCTATATTACTCACCTAAAGGCCCTTGAAAATGTTGGAATGACTAGCATTGAGCCAATTGAATTCGAAGGAAAACAAATCATTCCGCTTCAATTCTTGAAGGCTGTATTACCTGATCCATCTTCCCTTGGACCTCGTACAGTTGGAAAAACAAACATTGGTTGCATCTTCAAAGGGAAAAAGGACGGAAAAGATAAGACTTATTACGTTTACAATGTTTGCGATCACCAAGAGTGTTATAAAGAAGTAGGTTCTCAAGCAGTGTCCTATACAACAGGTGTTCCTGCAATGATCGGTGCAGCGATGATCATGACTGGCAAATGGAATAAACCAGGCGTATACAATATTGAAGAATTTAATCCAGATCCATTCATGGAAGAGTTAAACAAATGGGGACTTCCATGGGTAGAAGACTTTAACCCAGTATTGGTTGATGCTTTGCCTGAAGAAAAAAAAGATGCGGAGCTAGTTCGTTAAGATGCGGTTCGAAGAATTACCAACACCATGTTATGTAGTTGATGAAAGGCTTGTCGAAAGAAATCTTAAAATCCTGAACGGGGTTATGGAACGTACAGGAGCAAAGATTGTTTTGGCGCAAAAAGCATTTTCGATGACTACCATGTATCCCCTCATTGGAAAGTATTTAAGCGGTACAACAGCAAGCGGTTTGTATGAGGCACGTCTAGGTTATGAGGAAATGGGCAAAGAAAACCATGTCTTTGCCCCTGCCTATCGTGAGGATGAAATGGATGAAATCATCTCGATTTGCGACCATATCATCTTTAATTCCTTCTCACAGTTGGAAAAATATAAAGATAAAGCTCTTCAAGCTGGCAGGAAAGTAGGCTTGCGGATCAATCCTGAATGCTCCACACAGATTGGGCATGCCATTTATGATCCCTGTTCACCGGGTTCGAGATTCGGTGTAACCAAAGAACATTTTCGTCCCGAATTGCTTGACGGTGTGTCAGGGCTGCATTTTCACACCCTTTGTCAGCAAAACTCAGACGACTTAGAAACCACTCTAAATGCATTCGAAGAAAAGTTTGGAGAGTGGCTTCCGCAAATGGAATGGATCAACTTCGGCGGCGGGCACCATATTACGAGAGAAGATTATGATATCCCGCTTCTTGAAACATGTATTAAGAGAATGCAAGATAACTACGGTTTAGAAGTCTATCTTGAGCCGGGAGAAGCGATTGCCCTCAATGCAGGTTACTTGATTACCTCCGTTCTTGATCTCCATCAAAACGGATTGGAGATTGCGATTCTTGACACCTCTGCAACTTGTCATATGCCTGATGTATTAGAAATGCCGTATCGTCCCCCTCTTTTTGGATCTGGCGAAGCTGGCGAAAAGCCATTTACCTATCGACTGGGCGGGCAAACCTGTCTGACAGGCGATGTCATCGGCGATTATTCTTTTGATCAGCCATTAAAGAGCGGCGATCGCTTAGTATTCGGTGATATGGCGATTTATACGATGGTCAAAAACACCACCTTTAACGGCATGCCATTACCTGCTATCGCTGTTCAAGATAAGGATGGAGATTGTCGTGTTGTGCAACAATTTGGCTATCAAGATTTTAAGATGAGACTTGCTTAAAAGTCGATTATTATAGGGGAAGGGAAGCACGCATCCGAGAATGTTACTTCCCTTCCCCTATAAAAAAATCAGATTCTGAAATATGAATCTGGTTTTTTTTATACTGATAAAAGTAATCTGAATTATTTATGAACATTAGTATTTTGATTATTAAAGAGAATAGAAGTATGTTAATGAATCTATCGTATATACTAAAAAAACCCGGATGAAACACTTGTTTAGAAGTGTCCATTATCCGGGTTTTAGTTCATCCCGACTGCTGCATGGAATGATTATAATTCTTGGCCATTCGTTTGAATGACGTTTTTATACCAATCAAATGAATCTTTCTTCATCCGTTTCATCGGTCCATTTCCTTCATTATCACGGTCAACATAAATCATACCGTAACGTTTTTTCATTTCACCTGTTGTGAATGAAACGATATCGATGATTCCCCACGGCGTATAGCCCATTAAATCCACACCATCATAATTTACTGCCTTTTCTAAGGCTTCAATATGTGATTTTAAATATTGAATTCTTTCCGAGTCATGGATGCTGCCATCTTCTTCGACTGTATCCACAGCACCAAAACCATTTTCTACGATAAATAATGGAATTTGGTAGCGATCATAAAAACGGTTTAATGTATAACGGAGTCCAGTTGGATCAATCGCCCAACCCCAGTCGCTCGATTTAATATATGGATTTTCGACACCATTCGGTAATCCGCCATTCACGATATCTCCAAGGTTATCCTTTACCACATCGCTTTTAACGGTGGTAGACATATAATAACTGAAGCCTAAATAATCAACCGTCCCATTTTTTAAGATTTCTGCATCGCCTTCTTCGAACTTGATATGATACCCTTCTCTTTCAAACTCTTTTAAAGTGTAACTTGGATAAGATCCACGGACATGTACATCAGCAAAGAAGTAGCGTTGTCTCATTTCTTCCTCAGCTAGCATCACATCCTCTGGGTTGGATGAATAAGGATAAATCGGAACATGCGAAACCATGGCTCCAATTCGGAACTCTGGGTTAATTTCTTTTCCTTTTGCTACAGCTAAAGCACTTGCAACTAATTCATGATGACCTGCTTGGTACATGACTTCTTTCGCATTTTCGCCTTCTTCTACAGTAACACCTGAATTTGTCCATAAAAACAGGGGATTATTCACGTCCATTTGATTATTAATTTCATTAAAAGTCATCCAGTATTTCACTTTGTTTTTATAACGATCGAAGCAAACCGCAGCGAATTTCGCAAAAAAGTCTACTACTTTTCTATTTTTAAATCCGCCATATTCTCTTGCCAAATGTAACGGCATTTCGAAATGAGAAAGCGTAATAACAGGTTCAATTCCATACTTGAGCAATTCATCAAATACATCATCATAGAATTGTAATCCCGCCTCGTTCGGTTCCACTTCATCACCTTTTGGAAAAATTCTGCTCCAGCCGATGGAAGTTCTTAAACATTTTAAGCCCATTTCTGCAAATAAAGCGATATCCTCTTTATACCTATGATAGAAATCAATGGCCTCATGATTCGGGTAGAATTCATTCTCCTCGACTGTTTCTGTTATTTTTCTTGGCACGCCATGTGCTCCTGCAGTAAGAACATCAACCACACTTGGTCCTTTACCGCCTTGATTCCATCCACCTTCAAATTGGTGAGCGGCTAAAGCGCCGCCCCATAGAAAATCCTTTGGTAATTTTTCCACGTCTATTTCCCCCTTACCTATCTTCTTTGATATTGTACTGGTATAATTCATTATAATTATACCGGTACAATATTTCAATACCCTGATAATACTATTATAAACAAATAATATTTTCGTTCGTTTTATGCTATAATTCTAATTAATGAAGCAACTAAATTTTAACTAACGAGGAATGAATATGTTAAAGTACCAGCAGATTGCATTTGAAATAGAAAAATATATTGAAGATAATTCCCTTCAACAAGGAGAAAAGCTTCCCGTTTTAGAAACCTTAATGAAACAATTTGAGGTGAGCAAAAGCACCATTACGAAATCTCTTGAACTTTTAGAGAAAAAAGGGGTCGTTTTTCAAGTCAGAGGCAGTGGAATTTTTGTAAGAAGGCATAAAAGAAAAGGATATATGAGTCTGCTTTCAAATCAAGGATTTAAATCGGACCTAGAGGATTTCCATGTATCCTCAAAAGTAATTGAATTGGAGTTAAGAAAACCTACCCAAGAAGCGGCTAATAATTTAAACCTTACGCTTGATGACGATGTCTATTATGTAAAACGAGTCCGGTATATTAACGGACAAACTTTATGCTTTGAAGAATCCTACTATAATAAATCGATCGTTACGTATTTGAATGAGGAAATTGTTTCAGAATCGATTTTTCATTACATTAGGGAAGGGTTAGGATTAAAGGTTGGTTTTTCAGATATATTCCTTCATGTCGATAAACTAAACAAGGAAGAAGCTGAGTATTTAGGGTTAGAGGCTGGGGCGCCAAAACTTTACGTAGAAACGATTTTTCATTTAACCAATGGCTCGCCCTTTGACTTCTCCAAAGTCACCTATAACTATCAACAATCCCAGTTCTTTATTCAAGCGACAAATCACTTATTATAGGGGCCAGGGGAACGGTTCTCGCATTCTAGAAGAAAATGTAAGCTAGAGGAGATATGTCATTATGATATCTCTCTTCTAGCTTATTTTTTTGTTTTGCTTACGGTCATCATTATTTTCATTTGTTACCAAGGTGCTGGTTAATTGTTTGACAAGTATTACGAAGGGCAGTCGCAAGCTTCTCTTCCTTGCCAAAAAAACGAGTAGATGGAAGCGGAATCGAAATTGCCCTTAAATTCCCCATTTGATCAGAAATCACTGCGCCCACCGCACAAATTCCTTGGATATGTTCTTCCTTGGCAAAAGCAACTCCCTCTTTACGCACCACTTCTAATTCCTGTAACAATTCAAACCGGCTTGTAATCGTATGGTCATTGTACCGTGGCAGCTCTTCAGGTAATAATCTCTCAACTTCAGCTATAGGTAAAGAGGCTAGGATCGCCTTACCGTTTGCCGTGCAATGTAATGGGAAGGATGCACCGGGTTGTGAAGTCGCTTGTAATGGATGCGGAGCGATAATTTGATCCACGAAAAGCACTTTTCCGTTATCTAATACGGACAGGTCCACCGTTTCATTGACTTGTCTTGATAATTGGATTAAAAATGGTCTAATTTCTTCCCTTAAATCACTCTGGACAGCAGCCCCAAGCATCGCAAGCTCAGGCCCTAGACGGAATCCTTCGTCTGAGGAAACTGCTGCCACAAACTTTTCCTGTTCAAGTGTAGCAACAATTCTCTGAACTGTAGATCTAGCCAGGCCCACTTCTTTGGCAATTTTCGATAGGCTTAATCCTTGGGGATGATCTTTAAGTGCCCTGAGAATATTTGCCGCACGAGAAATCACCTGAACCGTAGATAGTTTCGTTTGATCCTGTTTATCGTTGTTCAAAAGTATGAACTCCTTCCACAAATATATCCATCTATTATACCCGAAATTTGAATCGTTTTTGTATATTGAATCGTCGAATGCATATGTTTAAAAGAATCTTAAAGAAACTTTTGGGAAAAGTTAGTGATTGACAGATGATTTTACTATTCATTATACTAAAGTTAGTAAAAATGATACATATGTATCACAATGCGGTTAATATTTTATCATTCATACGATAGAAATAAATTTTTTGAATAAATCCTCGGATTTTAATATAAAAAAATTGAATTAAAAATGAGGGATAGAGATGGGTTTAGTTAAGGTTGGAGTAATTGGAATCGGAAATATGGGTAGTTCGCATGTTCAAATGTTGGATAAAGGACAAATCAAAGGGGCAGCTTTAACGGCAATTTGCAGTAGTAATGCAAGTCGCATCGAATGGGTGAAAAATAATACGCAAGGTAATGTGCAAATTTTCCGGGACGTAGACACCTTTTTTAATGAATCAGGAATTGATGCCGTTCTTATCGCCACACCACATTACAGTCATCCAGAACTCGCCAAAAAGGCCTTTGCGAAAGGAATTCATGTCCTGATTGAAAAACCAGCAGGAGTCTTTACAAAAGATGTGCTAGAAATGAATGAGGCAGCGAAGTTGAGTGGAAAAGTATTTGGCATTATGTATAACCAAAGGGCAAACCCGCTTTTTCAAAAATTACGAGACCTTATTCAGTCCGGTGAGCTTGGCGAGATCAAACGGACCAATTGGATTGTTACCGATGTTTACCGTTCGCAAAGTTATTACGATTCCAGTAAATGGAGAGCCACATGGAAAGGTGAAGGTGGCGGTGTTCTATTAAATCAGGCGCTTCACCATTTAGATATTTGGCAGTGGACCACAGGGTTTTTGCCAAAGAGCATTCGTGCTACGTGCAGTATCGGAAAGTATCATGATATTGAAGTCGAAGATGATGTGACTGCATTTGTGGAATATGAAAATGGAGCAACAGGTGTGTTTATTACTTCAACTGGAGAAGCTCCAGGAACGGATCGCTACGAAATTGTTGGGGATTGCGGGAAACTTGTGGTTGAAAATGATGAACTTTCTTTTTACCGATTAACACAATCGGAACGTGAATTTAATGCTACGTATACAGGCGGTTTCGGGGTGCCTGAATGGAAGAAAATCGTAATTCCTGTAAAGTCTGAAAATGCAAATCATTCCATGATTGTTCAAAATTGGATTGATTCGATTGTCACAGGTTCACAGTTATTGGCACCGGGTACAGAAGGCATCAATGCGTTGGAGATTTCAAATGCCATTTACTTATCTTCTTGGCTAAACGAAACAGTAGAATTACCTATCGACCCAAACCTTTATTATGAAAAATTACAAGAAAAAATAAGCACCTCCACATTTAAGAAAAAGTCGGTAACCAACACTACATTAGATGTAACCGGAACACATTAAATACTACAACTACGGGAGACTTCAACAATTTCTTTGAAACCTCTTACATCATGATAGAGGCAGGCATAGTAAAAATTCTATTTAGAAACTATTTTTTATAATTATGGGGGATTACAATGATCATTGACAAGCTATCTAATGCAAAATTATATTACGGCGTCCATCCAAGAATACAAAAAGGACTGGAGTATCTTATTGAACATGATCTGAATTCAATGGCACCTGGTAAATACGAGATTGATGGTTTGCATTTGTATGTATTGATTGAAGAGTACGAGACGATGCCTAAAGAACAAGGACGTTGGGAATCACATCGGAAATACGCTGATATACAATACATGATAAGTGGCCAGGAAAGAATGGGATATTCAACCATTGAGGGAATGAACTTAATTGAGCGACACGAAGAGAAGGACCATTTTTATTTTGAAGGATCGGGTGATCTATTGCTGGTGAAGCAAGGATCCTTTGCCATCTTTTTACCTGAAGAAGCTCATATGCCGCAAATTTCAGATAGCACTCCTCAATCTATTAAAAAGGCAGTTGTAAAGATTCTGATTGATTAAATCTCTATTCATCCGAATAGTCTCCTGATCCGACTTTATCGGAAATAAAAGGCGAACAGTACCTCTCACTGTTCGCCTTTTCTCAGTAGTTTTTTATCGTCGGAGGTAGATAGTCTAAAAATTTATCTAATAATACGTCTGGCTGTTCAGCAATAATAGCCATCGAACGGAATTTTTCCTGGAGAAATTTCTGTTCAATCATATGGTCAAACAGGCTGATCAATGGGTCGTAATAATGATTAATATTAAGAAGTCCACATGGCTTTTGATGCAAACCAATCTGACCCCAAGTGAACATTTCAAAAAATTCTTCAAGTGTCCCGGTGCCGCCAGGCAAGACAACGTATCCATCAGCTAAATCAGCCATTTATGCCTTCCTCTCGTGCATGGTTTCCACCTTAATTAACTCCGTTAATCCGTTATGAGATATTTCACGTTCCTCCAACACTCTAGGGATAACACCAATTGCATGACCGCCTTCATTTAATACCGTATCTGCAACTGCACCCATCAAGCCGTTACTCGAACCGCCGTATACTAACGTAATGTCCCGTTTAGCAAACTCTTTCCCTAGTTGAATAGCTCCTGTTCTATAGGCCTCTGATGCACCGAAACTTGAACCGCAAAAGACTGCTAATCGTTTCATATGATATTTCCTCCCCATTTTTTCTATCTATTATAAAATATATATGATTCCCATTGAAACTAGAATATAGATATACCGACGATTACTGACTTCATTTCTGTGAAACGAAGGACTTAAAACAAGAGATTCGTACCTAATATTTAAGGGCTTTCCCTTGTCTGTTAATGATTTGCCTGATATTTTTTGCGTAAGCTTCCAACAAACCATAGTAAAAGTGGGATACCCACCATATTAACGGGTAGGGCAAAATAAATCCAAAAGGTATTATCAAAGATGTAGGTATAGGTAGGGTTAGGAAAAATGACGGCTAAAACAAAAAAGAATGCCGACGTAACCCAGATTAATTTCCGCCAGTTTTTTATATGGAGCAATTGTGCTGTACCATAATTGGCTAAAAAGAAGTAAAGCGATAACTTGATAAAAACACTAAGGAGCCAGACTAGAACCGCGAGAATTTCTAAATTTTGAATAAAATCCATGACGGTAACGTAGCTGACTGCATCAAAAGCAGGGTGACGCAGTTTCGATGCAATCTCAGGGCCCAAAATCAGCAATACCCAAATCGCGACGGTACTCACTAAACAGGAGGCTGCGGCAATTCCCAAAACGGCTCTTTTTGGACCCTTGTTTGGCTGATCCATAAATGAGAGGAGCATCAACATCATGACTGACTCCCCCAAAAACGACAGCGGATGTACGGTCCCTTTAAGAATAGGTACGAAGCCGGTATCTGAAAAAACGGGAAGAAAATTCTTGTAATTGAAAATTGACACGGATAAAATCAACAAGATAAACACGGATAGGAGGATGATGGGACCGAACACTTCGCTACACCGTCCAATTCCTTCAATTCCACCGCTGTAAGTTATATAAATAAGTAACAACAGCATCGTTAATACCAATACCCATAGAGGTGTGGTGGGAAGAAGGATCGTTATCGTGAATTCCGCAAATTCTCTTAAAATATCGGCAATTACGGAATACCATTGAATAAGATAGACAATCACAATGAGAATTCCCAGCCACTTGCCAAAAATAAGCTTACTGTATTCAATAAGTGTCTTACCGGGATATAGCAGGGCTGCCTTAGAGGAAACAAACACAATCAGGGTTCCCAAAATGGAAGCGAGCAAAAAGGAAATCCAAGCATCCTGTTTAGCGTCCTGAAAAGTTGGGGAAAGAGTAAGCAGGATCATATTTCCCGTTTCGAAAGTGAACATCAACCAAAAAATTTGCAGCCCTGAAAGTTTCATTTTTTTATCTCACTTTCTTTGAACAATAATGAGGGTCCATCCATTCCGAGCTCCTTGATCTTTATATCTGTCTTGACGATAATGTCCGCCTCTGGAAATCTCTTGTCCCAATCATACTTCAGGGATTTCCATTGGTTTGGTTTCTTTCGGTGGATCACTTCACCCAATCCAAAGATATCAAGGCCGTATTTCTTCTGGACTTTTGTAACCGTTTGTTGAACTTGTTTTTGAGAAATTTTTTCAAATTCCTTTTCTAGCCGTTTAAGATTATTGGGGGACTGAACGTCCAAACCTGAATTATTTTCCTTCAGCGATCCTTCACCTTTCAAGGTGACAGTGAATGTAATCTGCTGATTTTTACTTATATGTGGTTCGATTTTACTGCTGAGTTTGTTTAAGGTGAGACTGGCATTCATATCCTTTTTTTTAAAACTAATTGTCAAATTTTGCAGGATTCCCATCACCCAAAGCATATGTCTGTTTTCTTCCATATTCAGAAGTCCTTGCATTTTAAGATTTTTATCAAATATAGCAACACCAGCCAGCCGAAGTAGCGGGGGATTAGCTGAATTTTCATTCCCTTTTTTCTCACCATCTAGAGAACTGCTAAATTCAAGAACAGGAATAGAAGGGCGTAAACCGTCACTGGTAGCGGCCATGAGGAGACTTAAATATGCCGTGTTCCCTCTGCCGCCACTTATTTTATGTTCACCTAATGTGGCAGCAATAGGTGGTTTTTCTAATGGATTGGATACAGAAAGAGCTTTCTTTGCTGTCGACCCTTTGATTACAAAGACATCCGACCGCAAACTCACATCGGCACGCCGTTGTGAGTTATCGAGTTGTCTCTTAAGTCCCCGTCTAGCAAATTGTTCCCCAAATATTATAACGCGCCGCTGTCCAGAAAACGCCTCCCTTGATAGTTTTGTCTGTATGTTTTGCAAGGCGTCGCTTAGATTTTTCCCCTTCGCAGATATTGTAAAAAAGCCCTTTTGCATTAATCCTCCACCGCCGCCTTGGGTCTGAATGTTGGAAGGAATAACAATTTGTCCGCTGAGTTCTACGCCGTCATTCTTGGCAACATCCCAACCTGAACCAATCCAAAGGGCCTGTTCATTTAATTCCTTACGATCCCAGCAACCAGAGATAAAAAGAACAGACAAACATAATCCTAACCGAAGGATGATCTTCCTCAATCGTCTCTTCCTCCTTTTTGGGGATCTGGCTTTTGTCCTGGAGGTACCCGCTGTTTATCCTTGCCAAAAGTAAACATTGGCCCAGTCTGTAAAGCCCATCTTGGTGACCGAACTAATACATCCTTTAAATCGCGGGGAATCTGCGGTGCTACTGGAGTAAAGTACGGAACCCCAAAAGAGCGCAGATTAACCAGGTGGATTGTCAGCGTAATAAAACCTAGAGTAATACCGTAAAAACCAAAGATTCCCGCTAATATCAGCATGGCGAACCTTGTAAGCCGGAGTGCAGTTCCCAGATTGTAACGCGGAATCGAAAACGAGGCAATTCCAGTTGTGGCCACTACAATGACCGTAGGGGCGGAAACGATGCCTGCTTGTACAGCAGCCTGGCCGACGACAAGTGCCCCGACAATACTGACAGCTGAACCGACTGCTTTGGGCAGTCTAATTCCTGCCTCCCTTAGACCTTCAAACACAAATTCCATGAGCAACGCTTCGACGATCGTTGGAAACGGGACACCTTCCCGGGCAGCCGCAATACTAATAAGAAGTTTAGTCGGAATAAGTTTTGGATGATAGGTTGTAAGGGCGACATAGATAGATGGTAAATAGAGAGCCATGTTAAACAATACATAACGAATCATTCGAATGAAGCTGGTATAGATATGCCGTTCATAATAGTCCTCCACCGCCTGCATTCCATCCCAAAACGTCATTGGGACTAGGAGGGCAAAGGGAGTGTTATCGACGATGATCGCCACCTTTCCTTCCAACAGGTTGGCAGTGACAATATCGGGCCTTTCAGTATTTTGAATTTGCGGGAACGGGGAATGCGGCACGTCCTCAATAAACTCTTCGATATATTCTGATTCTAGTATCGCGTCAATTTGGATGCGGCCTAATCGCTTACGAACCTCTTCCAAAAGAGAATCAAGTGCAATTCCCTCTATATAAGCAATCACAACATCTGTTTGCGACAGCTCACCAAGTGAGAGTGGCTCAAATTTCAGTCTTGTACTGCGAATTCTCCTGCGTAGAAGGGTGGTATTTGTCCCAATTGATTCGGTAAATCCGTCTCTCGGACCACGTATAGTGATTTCTGATGTGGGCTCTTCCACATCCCGCTTTTCAAATCCAGCCAAACTGGCAAGTAAAGCGTCTGTCTGCCCTTCAATTAAAATACCGACATCAGCCTTTAAAACCCCATTAACCAATTCTTTTATCTGTGAAACCGTTTTAATTGGTGTGACTGCAATCAGCTGCTCCTCGATTACTTGCCCAATCGTACGAATTTCACCTAACCCGCTCGGTAGTCCCTCAAACAACATCGGTTTTAATAGGACATTTTCAAGTGTTTTTGTGTCAATTAACCCCTCTAAATAAATTAGAAGTATTTTAGGTTTTCCAGTTATATTAATAGGGCGAATAACAAAATCAAAGCAGTTTTGAAACAAATCTTTTAAAATTTGCTCATTTTTTGAAAGATCCGAACTAATCGGTTCAATATTTTCTTCTTCAGAAGGCAGTGAGGTCACTTTTTTCAAATCGTGTAACTTTATTCGTTTACGGAATCGAACCATCATCAAGCCCCCCCTTATTTAACTATGTTAATTTTTCCAATTAAAGGGGTTAATATGCACATTGGCCGAACTTAGGATAGAATATAAATTAATGATATCTAGAAAATTTCCACTCATTTAAATCCGCTTTTTATAATGCTAGAACTGTTCAGCATGTATTTAAGTAGGAGAGAATAGAATCGAAAGAAGGACAAGGACAATTCACTGGAAAGGTGATCAAAGTGAAAGAAATTACCTTTAAAGCATTTGCCATTACGCATGAAATTGATTTGAACAAGATTGCCATCCATTGCGGTATTCCCAAGAAATTCACCTGGGAACAGCCTTTGATCTTAAAAGGCGAGATTCTTGAATCGATCCTTTTTAAGGAAGTGGACGAATCGCAAATGGTTCTTATTTTTTCGTTTGGCAGCATTGTCTTTACTAATCACACACACGTTGATGAAATAAAGAGCTTATTGCGCTACATCCATTCTTTTGAACCGGACTTTGACATTGAACAGGCCGATAGATATACCGATGATTACTGCCTCCATATTAATGAATCAGAGAGTATTGAATTAACTGATGAATATGTGGTAGTGCCTGAATATGAGGATTTTTACCCTGAATTGATTTCTACAGTGATCGCTAAATCAGTGGCGCTGGAGAAAACAGAGGAGCAACTTGGAAAAATCCACGACAAGCTCGAAACCATGATCGACCGGCTGGAGAAAGGCAAGCTCCGTATCGGCAACAAGGAATTGGCCCGGACGACGGCGAAAATTGTCCGCCACGAGTATAACACACTGGCATATATCATGATTTTGGATAAGCCTGATATAACCTGGACGAGCAGCACAGCAGGCGATTTCTATGACCGGATGGTTGAGTTTTTTGAGTTGAATGATCGCTATAAAATTTTAAAAAGCAAAACGGACATTTTATATAACATCATGGATGGTTTTTCCACCATCAGTCATTCAATTCGTGGACTATTCGTGGAATGGATCATCGTCACTCTGATTGTCGTGGAGATAGCCCTGACAGTCTTGCAAATTGGCGGCTGGTTATAAAAGATTTGCGATTAAAAAAGACATACTTATTTGATTAGTAACGGGTTTACTTGTGAGG
>NZ_BCUX01000062.1 GCF_001591445.1 Neobacillus drentensis NBRC 102427
CTAATTTTATAATTTCCTAATCAATAAGGAAAAGAGGCCGGATTCATGATGAATCCAGCCTCTTTTTAAAAATAATAGAAGGAGGAGAGAAAAGTGGAACAGTTGATTCCAATCATCAGCCAGGTGGGATTCCCCATCGTTGTGACACTCTATTTGCTTTACCGAATTGAAGCAAAGCTAGATTTAGTCGTCCAATCAATACAGACACTTCCTGAGCGGATGAGAGAGAGAACTTAAATGAAAGAAGCCACCAGCCTCTACTTTCAAGTAGAAACTTGGTGGTTTTTTGTGTTTAGAAGAACGAGCTAAAAAACGTCCAAGAATCGTCCCCCTTGGGCATCAGTGTTTAGCTTTATGTTTAACAATTTTATTCACTAGTTGATAAATCCCAATTCCTACGACGGCCCCAGCACTATCAATGAAAACATCCTTTACCTGCGGACCTCTACCCGGAACAAAAATCTGGTGAAATTCATCTGAAGCGGCATAAACGACGCAAAGCCCAATAGCTAGAAGCAAGTTCTTACCTTCTGAGATTTTACCTTTTTTCAAAGCGTTTCGTACCAATATAGCAAGGATTAAGTAGGCAAAGAAATGCGCATTTTTTCTTACGATATGGTTTAATTGCTCCATATTCATATCTACCCCAGGAGTGATTTCATTCAATAGTTCGGTCAACTTTTCGGTTACTTCCGTACTAAGAGAGTTAGATTGAGTAGCTGGTTGAGCAGACATATTAAATATAAGGAACATCCAAACGAATACTAAAATCCAAGGTATGAGGGATTGGATTTTCTGATTAACTGACATTGTCTTTTCCATTTTATTTTGCACGTTAATTACTCCTAAAAAAATTTAATAAATCTTATTCTATCATTCTCGGACGAGAACTCCTATTATCTTCGGCAGATTACCAGTTATTTCAACACTCGAGGCGTGATTAGGCATGGTATTTGAATATTTTTAATAAAGACTTCAAATAATATGTTCATCATAGAGGAGGAAAGTATCCAATGAAAAAAATTTTGTTCATTACCAGCCTTTTATCGATTCTTTTATTCTCCTTTCAAGTAAATGCGACTGCATCCACTAATAGTCGAGAAGTATATGAAAAAACAGGGCGTGTTATTTGGGAAGTAAACACAAAGGAAAAGTTAGTTGCCCTTACTTTCGATGATGGACCTCATCCTGTTTTCACTTCACAAATACTTGATATATTGGCAAAACATGATGCGAAAGCTACCTTTTTTGTAGCTGGCAATAAAGTTGTCCGATTTCCTGATCTTTTAAAAAGAGAAGTGAGAGAGGGCCATGAAATTGCTAATCATACTTTCCACCATACTTATGGAAATATAACCTCGGCAAAACTATCATCCGAATTAGAAGAAACAGATAAAATGATTAACCAATTCACTGGTTTAAAACCTTCACTCTATCGGCCTGTAGGAGGCTTTTATAATGATGTAATTATCAATACAGCTTTAAAGAATGGTAAAACAGTCGTATTATGGTCATGGGGTCAAGATTCCCGTGATTGGGCAGATCCTCCGGTAAATCAAATGTGCAGTTATATAAAAAATGGAATAAAGCCAGGTAATATTATTCTTTTTCATGATTGGCATGGTAGTGAGTATACTCAAACCTGTTCTACCGTTAAAGCATTAGATAACATTTTGGACTTTTTAGACAAGAACGAGTATAAAAGTGTAACTGTATCTGAATTGCTCTCCCGTTCAACACAACTAATTCCAGAATCTTTCGGAATCTATCCTTCAAAGAAAGGAAGAACTTCTCACATTGATTTAATATTTTAATTGAAATTTTACATATTTTATAAATCAAGAAATATCGAATGAATAAATTCTAATGAGCATATTGATAAAAAAAGCTGATTGGAGTTGATTGCTTGACCAAATTCATTCCAGAAAAACTATCTGTGGAATACCTGGATGGTGTGACTGCTACGGAACCTATTATTCCAAGATATTATACACTAACTCACTCTGATTTATCTGGTGAACTATTTTTAGCAATCGGAAAGAAGTATGCCTGGGATAAAATCAATCCTATGAGGGATGAGGTATTAGGTGAATGGAAAACAAACGGAAATACCTTCTATTACTGTGTCTATTTATATATCGATCAAGGACAAATTAACCAAGATGCAGCAGCAAAACGCAATGAAATATTTAGGCGTGAATTACCGCTGGCATTATCAGCGATTCGATACGGCGATCGTTTTTTATTCGACGCCTACCCAAATCTAGATCATGCTTCAATCATAGTTAATTTTATGTCCGCCTACCCTCAATTTGCTAAACAAGAGAGTTGGGGGAATTTCCGCAGGTTTTCCATTTAGTAAGTATGGATCCCCCTTGTGATATCCAGAATCAAAGGGGGTGTTTGTTCAATCTACTAATCTAATGAAAGGGATTGTATGTTCTCGTTAATTTTTATTCTCAAGGTTTAAAAACCTCATTTCCCTGTGATACAGTTCTCCGCAACGCATCTAAATAAGGGTTTCTTGGAAAAAATACTAAAACCCGCCTTTCATCTCACTTCCTTTAAATAAGAAGTCTTTTCCTTAATTGAGTAACAAGCGATAGTAAAATAATCGGAGATTTTCCGGTTAAATAAAGAATGAAGCTCGTTTAGGGGTAAATAAGGGGAGATTTTCCGGTTAAGCAAGGCAAAATCCTCTAATTTCCAGTTTTTCGAGTCAATAGGCGGAATCTCTCCGTCTATTTGGAGTATTTTTAATATGATTTACTAATTAAGCGGAATTGTTCCGTCTATTTATCAGATCGGGTGCTTAACTTAATCCCCCCATCAATCAGATTGGGTGCTTAACCTGTTCCCCCAACCGATAAGAGCCGATCCTCACGCTCCCAGATGCGGGAATCAACATCTTTTTATCGACTAGTTTAGAAAGTACTTTTTTTACCGTCTTGTCACTTAGCTTTAAGCACTTCTCGACTTCTACAGGGGAAATGGCTTCTCCTTTTCGAATCGCTAGCCGAAGCACTTCCTTTTCGACAAAGGACAGAGATGTCTGGTCCAGTTCATCACCCATCCACCGGCCAATCACTTGCTGAACAATCTGTTGGCATCGTCGAGGCTTCTCTTTAACGTCGGTATCTACATAAAATAACGTAGATACCAAAGTTAAGAAACAGGAGAGATGACCAAAAATATGCAAATAATTATTCATCACTTGGTATTTTTGACTTGTTATTATTTTCATGAATCCAAAACCCCATTTACTTATGATACGGTTCTCCGTAATATATCTAAATGAGTTTTATATAGTAGGCAAATATTTTCTCATGCCAGTAGCTATCGACGTATTTCCTTGCTTCATTAATCTTAAAATTAATTCGCTATTGTTTATTATTTATCCCAAAATATTGTCCTATTGTGTTAGATAAGCAATACCTATTTATATTTCCCTAGTTTCTTCCCTTAGCCATGCTCTCTCTTCTTCATTTAAATAAGGAGCTAGCTTTGTGTATACCTCTTGATGATAACTGTTTAACCATTGCTTTTCACTCTCTGTTAACATATCTTTATTGATACCGGCTAAATCGATAGGGCAATACGTGATTGCTTCAAACTTCATAAATTGACCAAACTCTGTTTTCTCGTCTTCAACTACTACCATCATATTTTCAATTCTAATTCCATATTTACCTTCAAGGTATATTCCTGGTTCATTCGTAATAATCATGCCTTTTTCTAATACAACATGATTATTATTCCTTATGCTTTGTGGTCCTTCATGAACATTCAAGAAAAAACCTACCCCATGTCCTGTACCGCATTTATAGTCTAAACCATACTGCCAAATTGGTTGTCTTGCTAAAACATCTAAGTTAGAGCCTGTTGCTCCGTATAAATATTTTACTGAGCTTAATGCAATAAATCCTTTTAACACCAATGTAAAATCTCTTTTTTGTTCATCGGTAAGTTTTCCTAAAACAATCGTTCGTGTAATATCTGTTGTTCCATCATAATACTGTCCGCCTGAATCAATTAAAAAGAGACCTTCATTCTTAAGAGTATATTGCGTTTCTTTATTGGCTTTATAATGCATCATCGCAGCATGTTCTTTATAACCTGCTATCGTATCAAAGCTAGGTCCAACATATCCTTCCTGCTCTCTTCTGAAATCTTCTAATCTTTCTTCTGCAGTAATCTCTGTAATTTCTTCTTTGTCTACAAAGTTCTTTAGCCATTTTATAAATTTCACCATGGCTAAACCATCTTTTATTTCACACCATTTTAAATTTTTTATCTCAACTTCATTTTTAATAGCTTTTAAATTAGTCGTGATGTTTGGACTTTCAATTTTCTTTGTATTACTGTTAATGGCATTATATAATCTGATATTTGTTTTATCCGTATCTAAAATAATGGCATCTTCGATTGAAAGATTTTCCAAGAATATTTGTATTTCATGATTCACTTTTAACTCGATTCCTTCAGCCTCCAGTTCTAATTTAACCAAAGAGGGAACCTTGCAAGAATCAATAAATAAATAACATTTATGTTCTGCTACGATAACATTAGCTATTACAACTGGATTGTTAGGCACATCCGCCCCTCTTATATTCAAAAGCCATGCAATGTCATCAAGGGAAGTTAAAATATAATAATTTGCTCCTATATTTTTCATTTCTTCTCTTACTTCATTTAATTTTTCTACGCGTGATTTACCTGCATATTTTACGTCATGAGTAAAAATGGGTCCTTTAGGAATCTCCGGTCTATCTTCCCACAGATTACCAATTAAATCTTGATTCATTTTTAATACAATTCTCTTTGCTTTTAGATCTTTTTCCATCTTTTTAACCATATTAATTGAAAAAACATTTCCATCAAAGCCCACAATGCTTCCTTCTTTAAGAACATCTGCGAGCCATTCTGTATAAAATGGTACCCCTGGATCCACCATTCTGAATAATCTGATTCCTGAGCTATCAAGCTGCTTTTCAGCTTGAATATAGTATCTGCCATCTGTCCATAACCCAGCATCCTCTAATGTAATAACTACAGTACCTGCAGACCCTGTAAATCCTGATATCCATTGTCTACCTTTCCAATGGTCTGCTACATATTCACTCTGATGTGCATCAAAACTGGGAATTATATAAGCATCCATTTGATTTTCTTTCATTAGCTGCCTTAGCTTTTCGACCCTATCCCTGATATTCATTACAATTACCTCCATTTTCCTTATGACTAAATTGTTTACTTTCACGATCATACAGCCATACGGCTAGTACTATACTAATTATTCCGGCTGTAAGCTTTGATATTATAAACGCTCCTAACATTTCTGGAGCTACTCCTGACACAAATCCAAATTGACCACCAAATACAAATGCTCCACTTACTCCAAAGGCAGTACATACCACTTTTCCTTTAGGATTCATTTCCTTATATGTTCCAAATATCAACAGATTACTAGCCAAATTTCCTAGAATCCCCGCTACTGACACTGAATTAATTCCAAATTTCTCCCCTATTTCTTTAAAACTATTTTTAAAAATTCGATTAATAAGTGCTAGCATAGGATATGCCCCACCTAAAACAAATGCGATCTTGCCAACTATAACAGTAGATTCAGATAGTGGTGCTAATCCTGAGACAAGCCTTACACCAAATATCACATCTATACCTTGTAAAAGTAATCCAACAGTACTCAAACTCATTATAAGCTTTCCAAATACATTAAAAACTTTTATAAAAACATGAGGAGCTTTTAATAATCCTGCCCCTAAAATAATGGCAAAAACAAATATAGGTACCAGATTCCATACTAATATATTGATATCTATTTTTTGCCATAAGCCTGCTGCAAGACATCCTATTGGTATAGTAATAATTCCAACCAACACACCCTTAGAAAAATATTTTTCATCCTCTTTAGAAAGCATCCCTAACGCGACAGGTATTGAAAAACAAATTGTGGCTCCTAAAGTAGATGCGATGATAATTCCTGCGAATGCCCCCATTTCCTTTGTCAATGCTAGCTCATTAGCCATTTGATAGCCCCCCATATCTATAGCTAAAAATGCTGCAGGAACGATAGAAGGATCTAGATGAAGAACTTTACAGATTGGAATAATCTCAGCGGCTAAAAAATTTGTAAATATAGGGGCTAAAGAAAGAATTCCTATCATCCCAAGCCCTAAAGCCCCCATGGTCTTTATGCCTTCCTCAAATTTCTCACCCAGTTTCAAATGATTTCCGGTAATATAATCAATAGCTCCGATTACAAAAAAAGAACCGATTAGATATAATACAAATTTATCCATTGTTATTATCACTTTCTATTAACTTTATATAATGTCTTTACTAATCATCATCTGTAGTATACAACCCACTATTGTAGATATAATTAGGAGTATTAACAGCTATGAGCTTGACCTTTTTGTTAGTATAATTAGCCCAATTGTGGTCAATATTTGAGTCCATATGAACACTGTCACCAGGATACACTTCATGCCTCTTACCATTTATGTAAACTGTTAATATACCCTCTAAAACATAAATGAACTCTTCTCCCTCATGCTTATAGGATAATATTTCTTCATCTTTTTTTTGTGGAAGAATTTCTATAAGCCTTGGAACAAGTTGTTTATTTTCCAAATTTGTACTTAAACTATACTTAATAAAACCACCTTCTACTGAATCCATCATTTCTTGTTCATAACTTCTTAAAACCATATCGTTCCTTTTAAGTGGATAATCAAAAAAATGTGTTAAATGTACTTCCAAAATATCAGCTAGTTTTTCAAGTGAATCAACTGCTATGGTAGTAAGCCCCCTTTCTAATTGAGACAAAAATCCAACAGATAGTTCGCTTTTTTCACTTAACTCTTTCAAAGTAATTCCTTTTTCAGTCCTCAATTTCTTTATTTCCATTCCTATATTCATCACTTCACCCCGAATTTCATATTCGTGAATAATATAATATATATAAGTGCAATACGCAATCTACTATGAAATAATTTCATAAATATGAAATCTATTTAATTAACGTTATCATATATTCTCTCAAGAACAGCCCGTAGAATTACACAATCTGGCACAAAAAAAAGACCCTTGATCTATTAGATCTATGCGCCTAGATTGTTAAATAATAAAATACGAAAAAGAGCTGGAGGAGAGCTTTAAACTCCAGAAAAGAGTTCTTCTAGAATATATAAAAAACAAAAAACTCAAGGTCATTAAACTAAACCCTTACCAATTGTATGATTATTACACAATTCCTGAAGCTCTTCTTTATGATTTAAAATTAACAAATACACAATTAGATTTCCTAATATATTATTCCCAGTCTGTTATCGAGGATTACATCCGTTTATTTCCAGCTAGATGGCTTATATTAAAGAGTCATTAGAAGGAAAAATGCAACTTCAACAAGAAAAAATCGACTTGCTGAAGGAACAGAAAAAAATAATCCAAGTCCTTTCAACTTTAGATAATAAAATTAATTTAGAACAAGCAAAATATGAAGAACTAGTTAAACAAAAAAATACTTCATGCATCAAATGTTTATCTAATCAAAACAGCACCTTCCACACAAAATGGAACGGTGCTGTTTCTGTTTTTCATAAAAAACCTCATTTACTTATGGTACGGTTCCCCGTGATAAATCAAAATGAGGTAAAAACCCTCCTTTAACTAAAAATAATACATTATTTCATAAGTATTTCTTTAATAAAGGAGGCTGGGCTTCCATCTTGCAGCAACTGCCTCATTAATTTCATATAAGGATCAATATAGCTAAAATATTTTTTATAGGATGCACATAAATAATTCAATCCTGGTTCATTGTCTTCGGAAACTAGAAATCTATGTTTCGGGCATTCACCGTGACAGGCAAATCGAACAGGGCAGCTTTTGCATACGGAAGGAAGTGTGTCACGCTTCTTCTGGCCAAAGACAAGCTGTGATGGCAGATTAATCATGTTTACAAGGTCGTCTTTTATATTTCCTAATCGGTATTCCGGATAAACATAATGATCACAAGAATATAAATCTCCATTGTGCTCCATCACCACTGCCTGCCCGCACTCTTCTGCAAAAATACAAATGGGTGACGGAATTCCTACCCAGGAAGCTAATGCCCATTCAAAATTCATGACAAAAATAGATCCTACATCCTGCTGAACCCACTCATTAAATATGTGAATAAGGAATTCCCCGTACATTTCCGGTTCTACCGTCCAAGGGGTTACGGTTTGTTGGGATTCTTCCATTAAAAGTGAAGGAGGGGTTGCATGATTTAGAGACAGCTTTGTAGCTCCTTCATTCACTTCTCGTTCAACAATGGGGATAAACTGTATATATTGAATGCCTTGGTGCTTGAAAAAGTGATAAATTTCCATCGGCTTATAAGCGGAATTTCTTGTAACGCAGGTAAGAACGTTAAATTGTACATCATGTTTCTTTAACAGAGAAAGCCCCTTCATGACCAATCCAAAAGTAGGCTTCCCACCACGGTCAGTCCGGTACTTGTCGTGAATGTGCTCTGGTCCATCTATGCTTATCCCTACTAAGAAACGTTCGGCTGAAAAGAATTCACACCATTGATCATTTAATAATGTCCCATTCGTTTGAATCGTATTGGTGATTTGTTTCCCGTTCGCATACTTTTTTTGCAATGCTGCAGCTTTTGAGAAGAAATCCAAGCCCATTAGAGTTGGCTCTCCTCCCTGCCAGGCAAACACAATTTCCTTGGTATTTTGAGAGGCAATATACTGTTTAATATACGACTCTAAAACACCATCAGACATTTGAAAGGAATGGTTTTTCGGAAATAAAACCTCCTTTTCCGTGTAAAAACAGTAATTGCAATCAAGATTGCAAAGCGAACCAGTCGGCTTAGCTAGAATGTGGAAACTGTCCAAATGGACCGCCACCTTTCTATTTAAAGATATTGAATCGTTCCATTTATTTGAATGCAAATATCTCTCTTAAATTCCCTATAAAGTTCAATAACCGCTTTCTTGATTTGCCCGCTAAACGGAAATTCTGGCACTGGGTAGTTAGCACTTACAGCAGACAATCGATCCCGCCCTATATCCAATCCCTCAACAGAAATTATAAAAGGCAATGTACGGGGCATGAAAATTGTGCCAACCTGCTGGCTATTGATCGAAAGGCTGCCCATACCACTTGTTTCTTGACCTCGTTTAAAATCAAATATTATGGTTGAATTTCCAATTGGCACTTGAGCTGGAGATTGAATATGATAGACTGTGCCAACATAATTATATTCATAGAATAGGTAGTTATCTTTTATATAGAGGGAATATCCGCTTGAGTGATTGCCATGGGCAATTAATACTCCTTGTTCTGCAGGATTAGAACGGAAGATGGGAATGCTAATGGAATAGGAAGAACGTGTGATAATCGGTGCGGCAGTCGATGGCAAATGAGCCATGCCTGGATAGAAAATAAAGGTAGTTCTTCCCTCCTGCAAGCCGAAATATCCTTTTCTGTATGGATTGTCATTTAGAGGCAGCACGCCATACTTCTTCGCTTCCTCCCACCATATTTGTTGAAGCTCTTTTAATTTTTTAGGATACTTTGCAGCCAAATTATACTTTTGTGAAAAATCCTGATCTACATGGTATAGCTCCCAGTGATCTTCCTCAAAAGGTACACCTCTTTCATGGTAAGTGACAGCCATCCACCCATCCTGCCAGATGGCACGATGTCCAAGCATTTCAAAATATTGATTTTTTCTCTTTGACGGGGCTTTTGACTCTGTGAATGTATTCAACATACTGACACCATGTAGCGGCATTTGTGTCACACCGTCATATATGGACGGGGCCTCAATTTGTAGAAGGTCAAGGATAGTAGGAGTGATATCGATTGCATGATAAAATTGGGAACGTATTGATCCTGGGTCTGAAATCCTTTGAGGGCATTGGATGATGAGGGGGACATGTGTCCCACCATAAAACGTATTTTGTTTATAATATTTAAAAGGCGTATTACATACCTGCGACCATCCTTTAGGATAATTAGGGCTTGTCAAAGGCCCTCCTATTTCCTCCACATGTTCATACATTTCATTCACACTTTCCTCGATACCATTGAAATGGGCAGAATCATTAATCGAACCATTCCAACCTCCTTCTTGGCTTCCTCCATTATCAGAAAGTAAAACAATAATCGTATCATCAAGCTTGTTTTTTAATTTTAAAAAATTTAGCAGTCTGCCAATTTGCTGGTCTGTGTGAGTAAGAAAGCCCGAATATGTCTCTTGAAATTTGATAAACAATCTTTTTTCTTTTGGTGTTAATTCATCCCAGGATTTAATTCCTGGATTACGTTCAACCAGTTCCGTTTTAGGCGGAATGATCCCTATCTCCTTTTGCCGTTTGAAGCGATCTTCCCTTATGCGGTCCCATCCTTTATCGTAAACACCCTTATATTTTTCGATGTATTCCTTTGGTACCTGATGAGGCTCATGCAGCGCCCCGAAGGCTAAATATAGGAAAAATGGACGGTCCGGAGTAACAGAGATGTGATCAGTCAAAAACTCTACTGTTTTATCAACAAGGTCCTCAGATAAATGATAATTAGATTTTTCAGGCTTCTGTACGCGATGATTATCATATACTAAATCCGGCGTATACTGGTCTGTTTTTGCTATTAAAAAGCCATAATACCGTTCAAATCCTTTTGAAAGCGGCCAGTTCCCAAAGGGGCCGCTTGAAGCGGCCTCATGACCTGGGACAAGGTGCCACTTCCCAACCATATAAGTAGCCATCCCATTTGATTTTAAAATTTCAGCCAGAGTGGCAGCAGAATTTGAAATTCTTCCCCGTTTATTAGGATATTCAGGTCCCCAATCTATATCCGAAACCATTCCCACCCCCACCGAGTGACAGTTTCGCCCTGTCAGCAAACAGGCACGAGTAGGAGAACACAAAGGAGTGACTGTAAAGTTATTGTACCTAAGTCCATTTTCGGCTACCGAATTAATATAAGGTGTCTCAATCTCTGAACCATAGCAGCCTAAAGCTGAATAACCTACATCATCTAGAACGATATAGATGACATTAAGCTCAGCCTTCTTGTTTAAACTGTTAGGCATCTCCTCATCTCCTATATCATCTTTCCACGCATATACATTGGCTTCAGACAAACGATGTATATTTAGAACTTTATGAAAGGGACAATTTTATTATGAATTGAATTGTAATATTAAGTGCCATATCTAAAAGACAGCAAGTACCCATAAAGCGCCAAAGGACAAGGGGGGCTAAGAGCCGTTTTAATATTAGAAGTTCCATTCAAAAACACCCAAAAGAGGTTAAAAAAACAAGAAACGGTTGGTCACTGGGAGTTGAACGGTTGCTTCATGCCACGGGAACATAGACGGCTTATTGCGTGTTTGTCCCAAAAGGAACCAGCTTAGCTAAGGTATCACAGAAAAAATTGAATAAGACGTTGACCTTATTCTATGAGAAAGGTTTAAATTGGAAAACTGCATACTCAGCGTTTCAGAAGGAATTGTCGCACTTAGATTGGTAAATCCTTTTTTTAGTCGTCAAAGTTAAAATCCTCCTCAGACATTTTCTTCTTTCCTTCTTGCTGATTGAGATAGGCTTCAAATTTTGTCCCAAATAGCGTCTCTGGACGTAGAAACTTATTCCACTTAGGATCAGACTGCCATTCTACTGACTTTATATCAATGACCCTTTTAAAATCCTCGAGCGTAAACCCTTCTCCATACCTGGCATGAATCAATTCCTTTGTTTAATTCGAGCCTGCTCTAAAGTTCTTCCCTGTCTTCTCATTTAAATATTGGATAATTTCATCAAATGGGATGATCTTTTTCACAGATGGACTGACATCCATTTCCTTCGTATTCTCCGCCACTTCCTCCGTTGCAAAATCCGGAGTAGGACTAGCTGGACGTTCAATTGTGCTGTCTTCATGCTCTTGCAGTTGATCATAGTCAATGCTGTACCATTTCGTCTTGTCCATTTTCATCGCATTAAAATTTGCAGACAGAAGTAACCCCTTCATCTCTAATGAATGAATCGTCCGCTTAATGGTACTGACCGACCAAAAGGGAAGCTGCTTCTGCCACTCCTCATAAGTGTTATACACCCAGGTTCTTCCCTCAATCTTATGCTTACTAATTCCGAGCCAATAATGTATTTGCTGCAGCACCACAGCCTCATTTAAACCAATCTTCACCGCCAAACCTGGGATAATCATGACTGGACTTTCCTTAATCAACAACCTACTCATCTGAACCTCTCCTTTAAGCTTTTTTGTAAAGGAACCTTGATTCGATCGTAAGATGATTTCAGCCCACCGATTGGCTTACGTTCCTTCTACCTCTTATATAGAAACGAGAATGTAAAAAGGGCAGGGGATATTTTTGGTGAGTTCGGATAAAAAAGGTCAGTCCCCACTGCTTTCTTTTAAATAAGAAGTCTTGTCCTCCGTTGAGTAATCAACGAAAGGTAAATAAGCGGAGATTTTCCGGTTAAATACAGAATGAAGCTCGTTTAGGGGTAAATAAGGGGAGGTTTTCCGCTTATGCAAGTCAAAATCCTCTAATTTCACGTTTTTCGAGTCAATAGGCGGAATCTCTCCGTCTATTTAAGCTAATTTTAGGGCTATTTACTAATTAAGAGAAAATTCTCCGTCTATTTATCAGATTGGGTGCTTAACCTGTTCAGCAAGTGATTGGCCGGTGGATGGGTGATGAACTGGACCAGACATCTCTGCCCTTTGTCGAAAAGGAAGTGCTTCGGCTAGCGATTCGAAAAGGAGAAGCTATTTCCCCTCGGAGATGAAAATTTTATTACGGGTTTACTTTAGAGGTGCAAACAAGTAAATCGCAAATATAAACGCACTGGAATTCACCTATGAATGCGTTACAGTCACCGGAATCAAGAGTAATCGACCGCAATGTGACAGATTACACCCTTGCCTAATAAGGAAGAGAGGCCGGATTCATAATGAACCCAGCCTCTTTTTATGATATATGACAGGCACGGGAAACCAGTAGTAAAAACGACTAAGCCATTACCGTTTCTGCAATTCTTCTTTCGGTTGATGTGTTACACTAGGAAACCTCTTACTTAAAGCAATAGGTGAATGGGCATTTTCATCATATGGCAGCATCGAAAATGCAAATTCAAAGTTTTCGTTTTCCAAGCGATATTGTTCCTGCACTTCTTGACCACAGCTGGCTGAGCCCAGCCCGTATTGCTGTTTATCCACATGTAAGGTGATATACGGCTGTTTAAATAGGTCACTTGTATGCTTGGCGTCCTCCAACTGTTCAACCGTATAATAGCTTGCAGTGAAATCAAAAGTGGATCCACTGATGAACAATCCTTTTCCACTCTCTTCTGTAAAACTTGCCCATTTGGTTTGATGGCGATTCCCGTTTTCTTGCGGGACCACATACGGCGTATGCAAGTCAGCAACGGTTGATGACCAAACGTTCATCTTCGACGCCTGCCTGCTATCACTATAAGCTTCATTTGGTCCTAGACCATACCACTGCACGTAATCGTAGGTATCTTCTACCACCATCTCCACACCAATTCGCGGCAGATACTGAGGTCCCTCACCAGATTTCACGCCCTTGATCTCAACTACAATTCTTCCATTCGCATCGATGGTATAGCGATAGGTCACATGGAATCCCCACGCAAGAACCGGTGGTGCCAGTTTGGCTTCACACTGAATGACAACGGACTGGAGATCTTCACTGATGGAGACGTCCGTTCCGATTATTCTATGTTGAATGGCATGTACGCTAAATTCCTTCCATCGTTTGGTAACGGAGCTTGCGTTGAACTCTACAGAACCCAATAAATCATTATCGGTCGGTGCTCTCCAAAAATGTAACCTTGGTCCTTTCGACATCACTAGCTGACTATCAAAACAAAAATCTTCGATTCGTCCATTTTGTTTATTAAAGGTCAATTCAAAGTCAGGTCCAGTTATTTTCGTGGTGGTAGTTTTATCTTTAACCGTTAATTGGCCTGAATAGTGTGGTTCAATCGGAGCAAAACGAGCGATTGGGAGTTCATATTGAGACCACGCAACCGGATGACCTGAACCAGCCCATCGTGTATTTTCTTTCGTCTTCCAAACGAGATTTAACCAATAATCTGTATTTTCCTTCACCACAGTCGGCAGATGGATCGGTAAGTCAACCACTTTGGCTGTGTTTGCAGGAATGTCTGGAACATCGACTATTCCACCTTCAAGGATTTGCCCGTCAGCTTCAATAAACCACTCACATTGTAACGTTGATAAATTGGAAAAATCAAATCGATTTTGGATTAGTATGGTGTTTTCTTTATCATTAAAATCGGATGTGATGACAGGTTCAATCACCTTTTTAAATTCAGCTAATGCCGGAGATGGCTCACGATCCGGCCGAATCAATCCATCGATCACAAAGTTTCCATCATGTGGTGCCTCTCCAAAATCTCCGCCGTATGCAAAATATTCCTTACCCTCTTCTGTATATTGGCGTAAACCGTGATCAACCCATTCCCAAACAAAACCGCCCTGTAATCGATCATAGGCATAAAAGGTCTCCCAATATTCTTTGAAACCACCTGGGCCATTTCCCATTGCATGGGCATACTCGCATAAAATATGGGGCTTGTTTAAGTAGGTTAATCCCCCGATTACCTTCAGTTTTTCAATTGGTGTATACATGGACGTATGAACATCTGTTGCGACTGGATCCTTCGTTGGGACAAAGTCATCCGCTAGCAGCATTTCCCTTGTCTCCCCTTCATAGTGGACCAGTCTGGAAGGGTCTCTTCTTTTTGCCCATTCATACATCGCCACATGATTTTGTCCAAAACCGGACTCATTCCCTAATGACCACATAATGACGGAAGGATGATTTTTATCTCGTTCTACCAACCTTTCCATTCGATCTAAATAGGCATGTTTCCATGCTGGATCATTACTTAATGCATGTGGCTGCCCAATCCTAGTCAACCCATGACACTCAAGATCAGCCTCATCTATCACATAAAAGCCAAATTGATCACAAAGATCATAGAACCTCGGGTCGTTAGGATAATGCGCGGTTCGGATGGCATTAATGTTATGCTGTTTCATTAAAACTAAATCGTCAATCATGGAACGTAATGGGACAGCCCTTCCGTAATCAGGATGGGCATCATGTCGATTTACGCCTTTAAACATAATGGCTACACCATTCACGAGTAATTGACCGCCTTTAATCTCAACTGTTCTAAATCCGCATTTTTGTGGAATAACTTCTACCACTTCCCCTGCAGGATTTAGTAGAGTAACCACCACATCATATAAGAAGGGAGTTTCAGCATTCCACGACTTCACCTGTCCCAAATGGATCGAACCTGTCACCGTTTCGCTCACTACACCTTGTTTGTGTAAAGCAACAACAGTGCCCTCCTGTTGGATTTCCACTTCCACTGTATGATCTTGATACACTCCTGATAAAGCAATCTCAATATCAAGTCGGCCATCTTGATAGTCATGTTCTAAAGTGCCATTCAAAAACAAATCACGGATATGCACATCTGGTTTCGAGAGAATGTAGACATCCCTAAATATTCCGCTTAACCACCACATATCTTGATCTTCAATATAAGAGGATTCGGTCCATTGATAGACGCGTACCGAGATCCGATTCTCGCCTTCTCTTACAAAATCAGTTATATCAAACTCTGAATGAAGTCGGCTGCCTTGACTATACCCTACGAAACACCCATTCACCCAAACATGGAAAGAGCTATCAACACCCTCAAACATGAGGTGTAACTTCCCCTGTAAAGCTTCTTTTGTGACATAAAAGGTTCGGCTGTATGATCCCGTTGGATTCTCAGATGGAATATACGGAGGTTCAACTGGAAAAGGATACTGGACATTTGTATAATGCGGTTTTCCGTATCCTTTTAATTGCCAATGAGATGGAACGCTAATATCCGCCCAATGATCAGTGGAGTAATCCTCCTGGTAAAAGTCACTCGGTGATTCCATCGGTGAGTTCGCGTAATGAAATTTCCAATTGCCGTTGAGCAATAGGAAACTCTGTGAGTCTCCTCGCTCATACGTCAGGGCTTCTTGTTTACTTTTATAGCTAAAAAAGGTTGACCTAGGATGCAGTCGATTCTTATGTAACACGTTCAAGTTTTCCCAATCATTTTGTAAACTCATCTTCATTCTCCTCTCGATATTACCCTTTAACAGAACCCCCATATATTCCGCTGATAAAATACTTTTGCAATAATAGGAATAAGATTAATACCGGCACGATACTGATAACCGTTCCCGCTAATACTTGACCATAATAGACGACCTGGCCTGGAGCCACTAATTGGGATAATAGAACAGGTAACGTTGTACTTTCTCTATTCTGTAAAATAATAAGCGGCCACAAATAATTGCCCCATTGTTGGATAAAACTTAATATGCCTAAAGCAGCTAATGGCGGTAAGGATGTAGGCAAAATAATTTTATGAAAAATGGACAATTCACTAGCTCCATCAATTCTCGCCGCTTCTATCATTTCAGTCGGAATACTCATCATATTTTGCCTCATAAAAAAGACCCCAAAGGCATTCGCAAGCGCTGGTAAAATGACCGCCTGTGGTTGATCTTGCCAGCCGAACCCGATGATCATTTTGAACAAGGGAATTAATGTTACTTGGTGTGGCAGCATCATCGTCACTAATACGATAACAAACATGATATTTTTCCCTTTAAACTCATATTTTGCGAAGGCATACCCTGCAATCGCACACAAATAAAGGGTCGCAATTGTAAAAATAGTAGAGATGAGTAAACTATTACCCAAGGCACTCCAAATAGGGGCTGAATCCGCTAGTCCGGTTATGTTATTCATAAACTCCCCACTCGGTAATAACTTGGGTGGACTTTGAAAAATGTCACTATCTGATAGCGTAGAACCTACAAACATCCAATAAAACGGATACACAGAGGCGATACTAGCAATAATTAAAAATAGATATCCTGCTGATTTTTTTAAGAAGGATGGTCCTTTCATTAAATCTCTCCTCCTTTTGAAACCTTGATTTGGAAGAAGCTAATAATCCCAACGATAATGGTAATAATATACGCCGCGGCTGATGCATAGCCAAATTGGAAGCTTTGAAATCCAAATTGATAAAGGTACATAATAGGTGTATTGGTAGCATTGTTTGGTCCGCCCGCGGTTAATAAGGAAGGCTCCGTAAATAATTGAATCGTCCCAATGGTAGAAAGAATTCCACAAAACAACAGGATTGGTTTTAACATGGGAATGGTGATCTTAAAGAATTGGGTGAATTTGTTGGCCCCATCTACGTCAGCAGATTCATACAACGAGTCATCAATCGTTGTGATTCCCGCCAGCAAAATAATCGTATTATAACCGGTCCATCTCCATGTCACTGCAATAATAATTAACACTTTCGACCAGAACGGGTCACTAAACCAATGAATAGGGTCAATATGAATCAGTCCTAAAAGGTAATTCATCATTCCGTATTGCTCATTAAAAATAAGGGTAAAGACAATGGAATAGGTGACTAAATCAATTAATACCGGCAAAAAGATAAATAATCGAAAGATGGCCTTTCCCTTAATAAATTTGGAGTTTAATAGGACAGCTAATAATGTTCCTATAATGAGCATGAGCGGTACTTGAACAATTAAAATGATAAATACATTGGATAGTGATTTCCAAAATAATCCGTCTGTTAAGATGTTTTTAAAGTTTTCAAGACCTACCCATTCTGCCTGGTTTCCTTGAGCAGAGGTAAAGGATAAATACAATGATTCAAAAATGGGATACACCATGAAAATGGCAAACACGATGAAAAACGGTGATAGAAATAGGTAGGGAGTTAATATTTTTTGATTCCATTTTTTCTTACTAACAACAGAAGGTTTTGTCATTTTTCCAACAGCTGTTTCCCTCATTTTGGCACCTCCTATGAAAGGAGTAGGTGTTCAACTATCAAACACCTACCTTATTAGTTTTTCTAATGATTTACTTTAAGCTTAGTAGATTTCGAAATAGATTCTGCAGTAGTTCCCATCATTTTCTTTACATCATTTCCCGCTAACACACCATCAATCATATCTTTAAGCGGTTTCGTTGCATCTAACATAATCGGACCATATTCCATATCTTTAATGGTTGTGGTTTGTTTCGCAAAGAAAGGATATAATTCCATTCCAAAATACTCATCTTTTGAATTAAATGCTTCACTTTTATAGAAAGGAGTATAGGAAGGGAAAAGTCCGTATTTTAGCATGATCTTTTGGCCCTCGTCTGTCGTTAACACATATTCAATAAATTTAAATGCTGCATCCGCATTTTTAGACTGTTTTGACACTGCTAAGACGGAGCCGCCTAAATTGGCTTGTGTATTTCCACCCACTTCAAAAGCTGGAATCGGAACGATGCCCCATTTACCTGCTTGTTTTTCAACAGAATGGCTTAATGTTCCCGCATACCATACAGGTAAAATAACACTGGCAACTTTATCGTTCGTTAACGCCGGAATTCGTCCATTGCCATCGTGAACATTAATGGCGATGCCCTCATCTTTCATTTTCTTTTGAAGTAAAAGTGCTTTTTCTGATTCCGGTGAATTCACATTAATTTTTCCATCTTTCACATAAGAACCACCCAATTGGTTTAAGAAGATTTCATAAAGATTAAAATCATCGGTATAGAGGGTCATCGCTGTGTCAGGGAATGTTTCTTTTAATTTCTTACCTGCTTCAATATAATCGTCCCATGTTTTCACCGATTCAACATCTATGCCTGCTTTTTCAAATAAATCGGTTCGATAATATAAAGCCGTTGGACCTACATCCCATGGCATGGCATATATTTTTTGATCTTGTGTAACGCTTTTCCAAGAAGACTCAATAAAATCATCTTTATATTTTTTCGTTTCGTCTGTTATATCCACAAATTGATCAGGAAACTTCTGAAGAAATGCCGGAAAATCCCTTGCTTGTGTTTGAATAATATCCGGAGCTCCTGTCCCTGCTGCTAAGGCTGGGGTAACTTTAGAATATCCAGTATCTGTATGTAGCACTTCCACTTTTATATCTGGGTACTTTTTGTTAAATCCCTCGATTTGTTCTGTTAAAGCATCCGCAGCGGCATTCCAGGATGCCACAGTAATGGTAGCTTTTCCTTCAGTAGAACTAGCCTTTTCATCTTTTCCACTACTACATGCTGTCAAAAAAACAGTTAGAACCAATAATAGTGACAACCATACTGATAACCTTTTCATTTTTTTCGCTCCCCTTTTTTAAAATTAGTTATGGTCACGTAACCACACTGTGAAAAAAATTAACGTGGTCACGTAACCACGTTGCAGAAAAAATAATATGGTTACGTGACCACATTATTTAGTAAAATATCCTTTGAAGCCATCTTGCATCGATTTATTCAATTAGATATTTTCTTCCTGCTATGTTTTAAAATAGATTATTTTGTAACCGTTGTCAATGGAAATTATTAGATTACTAAATTTTTTACTGATTCTCTTTCCTTCAACATCACTTCCACTTCAATACTTTGCTCAATAGTATTTTCATTGTGAATTTGGTCCATCAATTGCTGAACTAACATTCTGCCAATTTCCCTTTTTGGAATATTCATCGTGGTCAACGTTGGTGTTACGATTTTAGCTAGCTCAATATTATCAACACCTATGACTGAAATATCCTCAGGAACCTTTTTCCCACTTTCGATAATCGCCCTTATTGCTCCAGCTGCTAACAAATCATTAGACGCAGCTACAGCAGTAAAATGTTGTCCTTTATCCAATAACATCTTGATTGCTTCATAACCGGTCGACAATTTATCTTCATACATTTCAATAAATATTCGATAATAATCCTTGATCGGTAAGTGATGTTCCTTCATAGCCATTTCATAACCCATGTATCTTGAATTACTGTTTCTTTCTTTACTATAATAATGGCCTAAAAAAAGAATTTCATTATGTCCATTAGCTATCAAATATTCTACAGATTGCCTCATTACCTTCTGTAAATCGATATATACATGAGGAAGTCCTGCTTCACGAGGAATGTTTATTTTTTCAATTCGATCCCAATAGATGGACAATGGCACCTTTTGCATACTTTCGAGAAGTTCTTTAATCATAATTAATTCATGAGATGCCAGCAGAATCATGCCATCATAAGGGCCTTCTAAAACTTGCTTTAAATAATTTTGTTTTCTATTCGTAATATTATATAAAGATAACGAATATCCGAGCTCAATCGCCATTTCCTCAATCCCCATAAACATTTCTGCAAAAAAGGAGTTACTAATAGCGGGGGAGATACAAGCAATTTGTCGATAGGATTTCGTCCGTAAATTTTGTGCCGCTCGGTTCGGTATGTAGTTCAGTTCGGCAATGGCCGCTTCTATTCGTTTTCTTGCTTCGAAGGCAACATACCCGTTATTATTGATGACACGCGATACTGTTGATGGTGAAACTCCTGCCTTTAGAGCCACATCTTTTCTGGTAACCATACACACTCCCCTTTTATCTATATAACCGATTACCTTTTATATTGTACCTTGTATTGTTGCCTTTATCTAGTATCTAGTCATTCCTTCCCTCAATCCCCTTTTCCACTTTGTTGTCGTATGAATATCGCCATGACTGCATGCCACTCGTGCCATAGGTTAGTGACACTAGAAGATTGAAGGTGAAGGGCCACCCGGATAAAAAGTATTCTGCAAGTAGTCAGAGGGAACCGTTTTGAGTAACCATCGAAAGGTAAATAAGCGGAGATTTTCCGGTTAAATACAGAATGAAGCCCATTTAGGGGTAAATAAGGGGAGGTTTTCCGGTTAAGCAAGGCAAAATCCTCTAATTTTCCTTTTTTTGAGTCAATAGGCGGAATCTCTCCGTCTATTTGGAGTATTTTTGATATGATTTACTAATTAAGCGGAATTGTTCCGTCTATTTATCAGATTGGGTGCTTAACCTGTTCCCCCAATCGGTAAGATCTGACCCTAATGTTCAGCCATCATTTTCAGCTCCTTGGTAGGGAATAGTATTGGAAGTTCTGTGATAGGTACTTCCATTTTACTATAAAAATGGTGGTCTTTTTTATTATTTAAACCTATTTACTATACTAGGCAACGGGAACGCGCCTCTTTCCACACAAAAAGGACCCACACTGCATTGCCTGGTGATCTCTTTTCATATTCCCTTTTAAAAGGGAATTTTTTTGTGTATAATTGACATATAATAAAAAAAGAGAGAAGTGTTGTACCACTTCTCTCCTGCAACCTCTACCGTCAGGGTGATGGTTGTTAAAGTCTGTTATTTGTGCGAACCACCCTTTTGCTTCCAACGGCGCGGGGTGGTTTTCTTGTTTTCTAGAACGTTTTTCCTAAAGAAATATGCGATTAATTCACGCATAACTCCCTTCAGAACTTCTCGTAGAATTTCAAGAAATGTTTCCATGGTCATCACCTCCTTTCCAAAAAAGGAAAGAAGATCAACAACCAACCACCCTCACAATTTCAGTTGCACCTCTATATTATCATTTATCGCCTCTCTAACAACCTATCAATCTTCGACAAATATCGGGGCGTGACTGGCAACGGGATTAAGGTTAGTACCGCCAGAACCGTCCCCATGGTCTCGATAGAACTGTACGGGAAAAGAGAAACTTCCTATTCTATTGTTTACCTATTAAAGCTTTGTTCTTTGTAATGAAGACTATTCCCGGAATCATAATAACTGATACGATTAATAAGACCGAGGTCATTGAATTTTTATTCACATCATTTATTCCAGATGCAAACATCACACCATATAAACTAGAGGCAAGGATGTTCCCTATAAATCTAGATGTCATCAGTAAACCCGAAGCAATTCCACTTTGTTCTTTCTTAACAATAGAGTAGAGAAGGTTTTGTGAACCTATGTTAAGTACTCCATTACTTATTCCAATAATGGCTAATATCGTGAACAACCAGACTAGAGCGGAGGTATTATTGAAAGTTAGTAATAAACCAACACCTACAATCCCTACTATGGCACCAAATATTAACGGGGTTCTGAATCCAATACTTTCTATCCAACGGGTCGCAATAGGAGTCATCAACAAAGCAAATACAGAAATAGAAAGCATCATTATTCCTGCTGTTTTGGAGTCAAGCATGAGTACATTTTGTAAATAAGTGGGCATGAAAAGAAGCATAGCGAAAAAAACAATGGTTGCTAATATATATTGAACATAAATGAAGGAGACATTTAAGTTTTTGGTTAAAAAACCAACATTGATAAATGGCTCCGTTCTCTTTTTTTCATAGTAATAAAATATAAGGGTAATCATGATTGACAGAATGAAGGTCCATATATTGAAACCTCTTTCTAATGATTGTAAAAAGACCATCCAACAAGACATGAGTGAACCAAACAAAATAATCCCGATAATATCCCATTTGAATGTTTTTTCCTCATTCTTTATGTCTTTGGGAATATATTTTAAAGCAAGCATCGCAGACATAATGATAACAGGAAAGTTAACATAAAAGATAATAGGCCATCCGCCATACTGAATTAATAATCCACTTATCGTTGGTCCAAATGCTGCTGAAGTGGTTGCAAATACAGCTAATGTAGCGATTACTCTATTTTGGTTTTTACTAATATAAACTCGAACCATCCCTATTCCGGCGGGATAAAGAGCGGATGTCCCGATTGCTTGTATCGTTCTCATTCCAACTAAAAACAACATATTTTGAGATAACGGAGCCAAAAGGGAAGAAATAGCAACAAAAATCAATCCACATAGAAAGATTTTCTTCCTTCCGTAAAAGTCACTTAATTTACCGATAAGAGGTAAAAAAACAGCACTTACAATGAAATAGGAAGCAATTAACCAAGAAATATCTCCTGATGTAAGTAGAAACTCATTTTGGATTGATGGCAATGCTACCGTAATCATCGTCGTATTTAATGGGTTTAAAATGACTCCTAACGCAATTGCCACTATTAATAACCTTGGATTTTTAACTACAAATTCATTATGAATCACTGACATAAATTTTTATCTCCTATCTCGATATCCTATTAAAAAAGACGTAATGGTACTTTCCACGATTTACTTTCCTACTTTCTTTACTTTCGAAATCAGTCAGTTGACTAGCTGGATTCGTAACAATAGTTAAAAATTGTTTAAGGTCTAAGTATACTCTATGTATTTGCCATTGTCCTCTCAACCTTTTTCTTGTGCTGCTATTCCATTTTTATAGTTATCATATGTTCACGGAATTAATATTAATTAGTTTAGAAATAGTTCACAAAATCTTTAGATATCACAACGATATAATTGCCGCTTAATAAAAGCTTCCTGCCTTAAATGAAAAATGAGCGCTTATCCTTGTTCAAGGATAGCGCACGATTGTGGTCAGAGGGGACATTCACAATTACTAAGACAAGTAGATGGGGATTCTACAAATCTTGACATATATTGGGCGGTGGCTCTGTCATCCGATTTTTTTAAAAAATTTGATATTTTTCTATATTATACTAGATAATAGGATTAATAGAAGGGGTGGAAGATCGGTGAATATTGAAATCGATTCAGGAGCAAAAGAATGGATTGCATTGAAAGGTAATGAGCTAACAGTAAAAACAATGGAAGTAAAGGCTTGCTGTGCTCCTGGAGTCCAGGATCTGGTAGCCGTCCCTGGAAAGCCGAAAAAAATAACTAGCTTTCATGAATTTATTATTGATGATGTCTCCATTTATGTACAAAAGAGTATTAGAGGCAAGGAAAAACTCATGCTCAAATTATCTGGTTTTAGTCTTTTAAAATCTATTTCTGCAAAGCTTCAATAAGGATCCTTTTAAAAAAAGGCTGTGTTAAACTTGTCTGTTGATTTCCGCTTCATGCGCACAGCGCTGCGCGGGCGTGCT
>NZ_BCUX01000063.1 GCF_001591445.1 Neobacillus drentensis NBRC 102427
CAGGTAGGACTCGAACCTACGACCGATCGGTTAACAGCCGATAGCTCTACCACTGAGCTACTGTGGAATAATCGTATTTTTCTCAAATAATATAATCCAACAAGGCAATCACCTTATCGACTCTTTACATTATAATGACGATAGATTAGAAAGTCAATATAGTTTTAGTTAAAACTATTTATATAAATTCTTACATTATTCCGTAATTATTTCTTTTATTTTCGTCAACTTTCCTCTGCATTTTCCACACACAAATCTGCTAGTATCGATACTTCTTTTTCTTCGGTAAGCTTGCTGACATTTTGTGCATTGATATAAGAGAATCTTTTTGGATATTCGTTTTACTTTTCTATCTGGTAGTTGTGCACAAAACCGCGGTGCTCCTACCTTTTTTAGTAATTGCTTAAACTCTTGATCCCTATGCTGATACCCCTTCCCTTCAAGGTGAAGATGATAATGGCATAGTTCGTGCTTAATAATTCCTACTAGTTCTTTTTCACCTAATTGCTCGTAATACTTCTTATTGATTTCTATATTATGTGTTCTCAGCAGGTATCTACCGCCAGTTGATCTTAGTCTTGGGTTGAATGACGCTTGATGCCGAAATGGTTTCCCAAAGGACTCAACAGATATCTTTTCAACTAATAATTGAAGTTCTTGTTGTTCCATTTTGGGATCCTCTCTTTCTATGCGAACGTGACAACCTATTATAGCATATATTGTATATACCTATAATAAAGATGTACTTTTCGGGAGGTTTTATGATGCCGACTTGGTTGCAAAACCAAATGAAAAGAGCTTTTTATGAGAAGGACCGCTATCAGATTAAACTGTTAAACCAATGCTGGTTCTTTTACAGAAAAAAACACTGCTCCTAGAAGCAGTGTTTTTCCCTTTAGTTTGAAGGCGCCAGCATCGTTAGCGCAACGCGACCCTTTTTCATATCAACAGAATCTACCCATACAGTAACAACATCTCCGACCGACACGATGTCTAATGGGTGCTTAACAAATCGATTGCTGAGCTTAGAAATATGAACAAGCCCATCCTGCTTCACACCGATATCAACAAAGGCACCGAAGTCGACAACATTTCGTACCGTACCTTGTAACTCCATCCCCGCTTTCAGGTCCTCTAATTTTAAAACATCTTTTTTCAAAAGAGGTCGCGGTAAATCATCACGCGGATCGCGTTCCGGTCTTACCAAAGCATCAATAATATCCTTAAGGGTTAACTCCCCAATAGCAAGTTCGTCAGCAACCGACTTTAATTCAATCCCATGAAGGGCTGTCTTGAGCTCTTCCGATCCAAGATCATCGGTGGTAAAACCTAGACTTGCTAGTAGTTTCTTCACTTCATCATAGTTTTCCGGATGGATCCCTGTTCGGTCAAGGGGCTGCTTGCCGTCCAATACGCGCAAGAAACCAATTGCCTGTTCATAAGTTTTCGCACCGAGACGCGGTACTTTCTTTAATTGCACCCTGCTCGTAAATTTCCCTTCCTCTTCACGCTTCTTGACAATATTATTTGCTGCTGTTTTGTTTAGCCCAGCTACATATTGCAAGAGCGATGGAGAGGCGGTATTTACATTAACACCGACCCGGTTAACGGCAGTTTCGACCACAAAATGCAACGATTCTGATAGACGCTTCTGGGAAACATCATGCTGGTATTGGCCGACACCCACGGATTTCGGGTCAATTTTCACCAATTCCGCTAATGGATCCTGCAAACGACGAGCAATCGAAGCCGCACTTCTTTCTTCTACCTGCAAATTCGGAAACTCTTCTCTTGCAATTTCAGACGCAGAATAGACACTCGCACCGGCTTCGTTGACGATTAAATAGAAAATCTCTTCGTCCATTTCTTTTAAAATATCGGCGACAAACTGTTCGGTTTCCCTAGAAGCTGTGCCATTTCCGATTGCTGCCATTTCCACTTTATAGTCGCGGAGGATATTTATAAACTTTTCACGTGCTTCTTTTGTTTTGGAAGCCGGCGGGTGTGGATAGATGACATCAATTTTCAATACCTTACCTGTCTCATCCACAACTGCTAATTTACAACCTGTCCGGTAGGCAGGGTCAACACCGATAACAACTTTCCCCTTTAACGGTGGCTGCAAGAGTAAGTTTCGAAGGTTTTCAGAGAATATATGTATCGCTTGTTCTTCACCTTTTTCTGTTAATTCACTCCGGATTTCCCGCTCGATGGATGGCTGAATTAATCTTTTATAGCTATCTTCCATCGCCTCTAACACAACAGGCGCTGCCGGCGAGTGCTGGACTCGAATCCATTTTCTTGACAAATAGGACAGGATTAAATCAGCATTCATTTTAATCGAAACCCTTAAAATATCCTCTTTTTCCCCGCGATTTAAGGCAAGAGTTCGGTGGGGAACAACTTTATTTACCGGTTCTTCATATTCATAGTACATTTCATAGACGTTTTTCTCGTCTTTTTCTGCTTCCTTAACTACCGATACAACGGCACCGGATTTAAAGGTTTCCTTGCGAATCCATTTTCTGCTTTCGGCATCATCAGAAACTCGTTCAGCAATGATGTCTTTCGCACCCGCAATGGCATCCTCAACGGTGAGGACTTCTTTTTCTTCTGATAAAAATTGCTTTGCTTTTTCCTCCACGCTTTCTCTTGTAAAAGTCAGCAGCCAGTCTGCCAATGGTTCTAAACCTTTTTCTTTTGCGATCGTCGCTTTGGTCCGTCTCTTTTGTTTATAGGGTCTGTATAAATCCTCAACCTCTTGAAGTTTCTCAGCCTTGGTGATGGCAGAGTTCAGTTCGTCCGTCAATTTCCCTTGTTCAGCTATAATGCGGATAACCTCTTCTTTTCGATGCTCAAGGTTTTGAATATACTGCCAACGTTCTAATATGTTTCGAATCTGAACTTCATCCAGTGCTCCTGTCATTTCTTTACGATATCGAGCAATAAAAGGAACTGTATTGCCTTCATCTAATAAAGAAATAACACTCTTTACTTGTTTAAAAGATATCGTTAACTCTGCAGCGATTTTCTTTAACAATTGATCATCTTTTACGATTGTTTCATTCACAAAACTTGTCCTCCCATTCCTTTTCATTCTATTGTAGCAGAATACCTAGTCCGTTTCATTAATGGGCCATCTCTGTTTCTGTTATACTCGTTGTTGATTTCCACTCCAGGCGCTTCGCTTTCCGCGGGCGGTCCGGCGAGCCTCCTCGGCGCTAAAGCGCCTGCGGGGTCTCACCTTGCCCGTCCTCCCGCAGGAGTCTCGCGCCTTCCGATCCAATCAACAAGGTTTCGAATTCAACAATGAGCTTTGATATAAAATTTCAAAAAAAATAAGCAAGCACATGGGCTCGCTTAAGCAGAAGTTGAATTTGAGGTCAGGTTATGTATGAAAAAACGCTCTTCCTAGAAAGAGCGTGCTTTAAATTAAAATTCGATGAGACCCAGGCTTACCTGCAAGGCTTCATCCACTTTTTCCATCATTTCGTCATCGAGATGGGTGATTTTATCGGTTAACCGCTGCTTATCAATTGTACGAATTTGCTCTAACAGAATGACCGAATCTCGTTCGAATCCGTAGCGCTTCGCATCAATTTCTACATGAGTAGGAAGCTTGGCTTTTTGAATTTGAGCTGTAATCGCTGCAACAATCACTGTGGGACTAAACCGATTCCCGATGTCGTTTTGGATGACAAGTACAGGTCGGACGCCGCCTTGTTCAGAACCAACAACTGGGGATAGGTCCGCGAAATAAACGTCACCACGTTTGACTATCAAAGGATTATCCTCCGCTTACAAGACGTTCAACTGTGTGTTCTGCCTCATATTCTGCTAAAAATGCCTCTGATGCAATTCTAAGATTTATCTTTGCCATTTCCATGTATCCCCGTCTCATTGACTCGCGAATTTGTCTCTTTTTTCGTTCGCGTAAATACATTTTTGTTGCTTGGTAGATAAACTCGCTGCGGTTTACATTTTCTTGTTTAACAAAACCATCTAATTCCGTTAAAAGATGTTGCGGTAACTTCACTAAGATTTCCGTAGTTGCGCTTGACTCAGCCACAAACATACACCTCCACCATCACTACACACCATTTTTATCTAACCAGATTCCTTATGACGCATAAATTTAACACACTCCACGAATCGACCAAAGCCTGTTTCACACAGTGTGTTCCATTTATCTAACTGTACCATATTTAATAATAACACTTATCGCAAGTATTGCATAGACTAATTATAATCCTACTGTATTATAAGCCAATAAAACATCCTTTTATGCACAAATTACCGCAATATCATAAATATGATAAAAAATCTTCATTTAGCCCATTAATCTTCGAGAAGATAATTTTTTAAATCGACAATTCTCCCACCCTTTTTATAAAGGCGCGGGACCCGATTGGCTATTATACACGGAACTTCATAATTAATCGTTTCGAGCTTTTTGGCTACTTCATTAACTGAAATAAACTGATCGTCCTGTCCGCCAATTAATGTTACGGTCGTCCCAACCGGAACATTTTCAGGGAGATGAATCATACATTGATCCATACAGATTCGACCGACAATCGGCGACCTGGTTCCCTTAACAAGTACTTCTTGACCTTGCAGCTTCCGAATCCATCCGTCCGCATAACCGATCGGAATGGTTCCAATCCACTCTTCTTCACCAGTTTCATAGGTTGCCCCATAGCTCACTTTTTCGCCCTTTTGCAGCTTCTTAACATGGACAAGTCGTGACCGGAGAGAAAAAGCCTCGTGGAGTGGAAATGGGATCTCATTTACCATTTCAAGCGAAGGTGCTAGACCATACATCGCAATTCCAATTCGTACTGCATTAAAATTAGCGTTAGGATACCTTAGGGCAGCCGCACTATTGCTGGAATGGATATACTTCGGTTGTTTTTTTAGCCCTTGGATCATCCTTTCAAATAACGCTAACTGCTGGCGGAAATAGGTTTCATCCAATTCATCTGCCGTGGCAAAATGAGTATAAATCCCTTCCAATATAAATTGATCATTTTCAGAAATAATCTGTTCAATGGCGGCTAACTCCGTTACATTCCGAACACCAATTCTCCCCATTCCTGTATCTATCTTAATATGAAGAGAAATTTTATCATTCGAATGTAAATTTTTCACTGCATCCCGCAGCCATTCCATCTGAAAAACAGTAAGGGTAATATCAAACTTCGACGCCACTTGGACATCTTCAGGTCGCGAAGCCCCGAGGACAAGAATGGGAGCAGTAATTCCTTTATTTCGGAGAGCTATCGCTTCATCCATAAAAGCAACCGCTAGATAGGACGCACCTGCTTCCAGTGCTGTTTCTGCAACTTGAACATCCCCGTGCCCATAGGCATTCGCTTTGACAACAGCGATAATTTTCACGTCTTGAGGCAGATGCTTTTTGATAGAGACAACATTGGCTGAAATACAATCTAAATCTACTTCTACCCAGGTATCTCTATAGAAAAAACCTTGCTCTTCCATGTTTCCACTTCCTAATAGCTTTAATTAAATATTATTCCATTTTATCACAAAAGTTATCATACTCTTGTTTAATTTCTTTTACAAACAAAATACAGGCCCCATAAGAGCCTGCAGGAATAAATAGTTATTTTACCGCTTCACCTTGAACCGAGATCGCAACCTCAATCATTTCTTTCTTCGTTAAGTTTTTCGACGCAATCATGTAGTCAACACCATTATGAGACCAAGAGAGGGAGTGATCCGAAACCGCCCCGATCGTCATCCCTAAATCGACAATATCACCTTCAACATTGGTAGGATTCACGGACGCTGTTTTCGCTGTTACTTTCTCCTGGACAAGCGTAAACGATTTTTTGCCATCATAGGTGAGGACAACCCGTTTACCATCTTCAAGCGTTACTTCTTTTTCCTCAATTAATTTTGTCCCTTTAAGTTCTGTCGTTGGATACATAACGGTAAAAGCATCATCGCCTCCATCTGCCATCGCTGGCAAATTAAGCTGCGCACGTGTCATATTTTTCTTCATATCGAAATCGTCCTTGTCAAAGCTGGCATTAAATTTCACCTTGGAAAACTCTACTGTGACAAGAGCATTTCGATCTGGATCCATGACTTTTACCACAGCAGGTGATAGATCTCTTTTATTCAGCTTGATTTCTTGGGAAGGCAGCATGGTATTATTTTGATAACGGGTTTTCGTTTCAAATACATAATATTTTTTGGTGGTGGAGAATTTTGCACTTTTATCTGCAACTATGTCCTTAATCAGCGATTCATACAAGTAGGCCTGGCTGCTGTTTTGCGGCCAATCACTTTGGAAACGGAAGCTTTTATTGAGGGCAGGTGTCAGGACAAATACCCCTTCGTTATTCCTTAAAATCATCTGACTTTGGTCCTTTTGTGCATTTTTCAAATTCACGCGATAAAAGGTAGGATCCTTGTGCCAAATTTCCACTTTATACACTTGTGAATCAGAGCCCATTTTTAACGTCATTTTTGCATTCACCTTATAGCCGCTTAAGTCATCTAGTTTCCCCGTTAACTCTTTTACCACATCACCTTGTGATTTAGAGCCACAGGCAGCCAGGACAAAAATGACCATGAGCCCAGTGATGAGCAGCAACAACTTTTTCCTCATTCCTTCAACCCCTTCTTGTCTCATTTCATATGATTGCAGAGAAGAGAAAGGCAGGGGTCAGGCAATGGAGTTTGCTTTCCAAAATGACCATGGCTGACCTTGTCTCTCCTGTTTCCCTATGAATATATGAGACAACCTTTGGGATTATGATAAGGAAGTTGCCAAGCTATTTAATTTTAAAATATTTCCGCGATCTACTCTCCTTCAATAATTACATGTGCTACGGCATATTCTCGACTATGTGAGATAGATAAATGAGCACGCCTCTCCGGCTTTGCAAAAAAAGGCTTTCCCAAGCTATCATTTTCGATCTCAATATCTAAAAACGATAGTTCGTTGCCTATCCCGGTTCCATTCGCTTTGGAATACGCTTCTTTCGCAGCAAAGCGACCTGCTAAGAATTCTACCTTTCTTCTCGCCGATAAATCCTCAAATTTCATCCGTTCATTTGGAGTTAACACACGGTCGATAAACTTCTTTTGTCTTTCGAGTATGTTCTGAATTCTAGAAAGTTCAATAATATCGATTCCAATCCCTTTTATCATGGTTCATCTTCCTTCTATTTTGTATAAAATTAGCATATTATGAGTGTACAAGAACGGAAATTAGTTAAATATTAGATAGAATGTGAAATACAGGAGGTTTATGTCATGTTTACGAGAACGGAAAGCTTTCGCGATTTTATCCGCCTTTATCCGATTGTTTCTATTATTATTGCCATTCATTTAGGATTCTATCTTTTAACGAGTATAACCATCTTCCCCAACTCCTGGTTCTTTGAAAACCTGTCCGGAGTAAATCTTTACATTATGGAAGGGGAATATTGGCGGCTGATTACACCGACCTTTATACACAGCGGCTTTACACACATGCTGTTTAATAGCTTTTCACTTGTGTTATTCGGTCCGGCCCTTGAGCGCATACTTGGCAGCGCAAGATTCTTATTTATCTATCTCCTGTCTGGTTTTATCGCAAACGTTGCCACATTGCTGCTCGAGCCGCTTACCTATACACATGTCGGCTCAAGTGGAGCGATATTTGGTCTGTTCGGATACTATCTTGCGATGATTATGTTTCGGAAACAGATGCTTTCCAAACAGAACTCGCAAATTATCCTTACGCTTTGTGTCGTCAGTCTGATTATGACCTTCTTACAACCGAATATAAATGTTATCGCCCATCTATTTGGATTACTTGGCGGTTTTTTACTAGGAGCTATTCCTTACTTTAATAAAAAGGATTTCTCAGATTCACTTAGAGGCACAGCGGATTGGGCCAGTAGTAAGAAAAGCAGAATCTCCTCCCAATCACCATTGAAAATTATCATTTGGGCGTCGATTATTATCATTGCTATTCTCGGCTTACTGGCACAAAAATAACAGGGATTGCAGTCGAAGCTACTTTTCACTGCTATCTCTTTTTTCTTTATCTCTCGAATACCAGTCATAAATTTTCTCTATATCGCCTTTTTCCATATCAATGACCTTGCCGCCTGCACCTCCAGCGCCTGATTTCACAAAAGCTTCAATCGTGCCAAGTTCCCGTTGCTGCTGAAAATAGCTTTCTCTTATTTCCAGACTCTGAATTTTATTTTTCTTCATTAAAACAGTGTTTCGGATAAAGGCCCCATATCTAAGCGCTAACTGCTGTTCAGTAAGCATCCACCCGGCAGACTTATATATTAAAACTGCCCAAAGCGTCATCGCACCTAGTAGAATAATCGACAGAAGGCCCCAAGTTTTCAAAAAAATTAGGGACACGATCACAATCGGAACAGCGATATACCATTTCCTGAAAATATACCGCCAAATCGCCCGTTTCGGTAATGGAGTAAAGCTGTCAGGGACTAGATATTCATCAAGCTCCGGTTCAATGATGGACTGAATCTGATTTAGCTTTACAATCGGTATAAGTGTTACTTTCGATCCCTCTTGATTGGTCGATGATCCGCCCGCACTTTCCACATAAACGGTCGCATAGCCAAGGAATTGCCTGACCATATTTTCACTGATACGAATCGCTTGAATCCGCTTCAACGGGATGGTTATTTGTCTTTTTTCGATCAACCCCTGAGTAATAACTAAATCACTATTGATTTTTATCACCTTGAAATTAGCATACTTTAACATCGTACCAATAAGTGCAATCACCCATGCGAGGAACAACCCAAAAAACACAAGGATAGCAATGAATAGTAGACCGGAGGCAATCCATTTTTCAAAACCGCTAGTAAGTTTCTTAAAGGGAATCAAGTCATCCACTTGACTTAATAAGGCGAGGACTGCTGAGATGACAACGCCTACTCCACCTGAAGTTACTGAAAGAATCAGTAATTGTCTGGTGGAAATTTTATAAATAGGACGGCCCTCTGTAACGTCCTTTACTTCCATTGTCCCGTTCCCTTCAGCCGTGGCCGCGTATTCCTGAATTAACTGCGCCTCTTCCTTCGATATTGCAGAGAGGACCGCTTCCGCCTCATCTGCTCCACTCCCACCTGCAGTTTCAATTTGAACCTTAACGAGCCCAAACAATCGCTGCAACATACCTTCGGAAAAATCAATACTTTGGATCCGCTCATAAGGGATATATCTTTTCTTTCGAACAAAAATCCCTTCTTCAATCCGGAGTTCATCGTGCTCTAACTTGTATGTATATCGTAACCAAGAGACAAAGCTTGTAATAAAAATAAAAATGGCAGCCACGAACGATACAATCAAGGCGTATACTAACGGCCGTCCACTATCACGAGTAACAGAAAACGTAAAAGCGATGATCGGCAAAATAAAGCTTTTTATTCTTTTACCCATATAACCCAGCATGGCTATCGGATGAAGTCGTTTTGGCTTAGACATCATCTTCAGCCACCCTTGCTAATTTCGATATACTGAATCTTAATTCTTCCGCTTCCGTTTCTTCCAAAGCTGGAATTTCGTGGGCGGTGGCGGCCGTATGAACAATGATTGAGGCTAATTTGTACTTTCTTAGAATAGGTCCTTGGACTGTATCTACATGCTGGACGCGAACCATTGGAATCAAGGTACGACTCCGGATAAAGAATCCCTCCTGCAGCTCTATTTCCTCCGCACGGACTTCATATCTCCAGCGTTTCCATCTGAGCGTAGGAAATAAAAAAATATGTAGAAAGGTAAAGATCACACCTAATATGATGAGGGTAATTGAAATCCAGTCTGGACCATTGAAAATGTTTAAAAGTAAAACAACTACAGATGTAATCGACCATTCGATCACAACCTTGATAACAGCAGAGATTCTCCATACCTTTAAGGCTTTTATCGAAAGTCGATTTTGTGGCTCAACCATTCATCTCTCCCCCCCTACTTTCACTCTCTCTAAATCAATTTTAGTATACATGGTTGGTGATAGCGACACTACTACTTATCCGATTATAAAACTGGACTGGTCGATCCACGTAACTCCCTCACTTCCGTGCAAGTCTTTTACTAACTGAAAAAGCGCTGCATCTTTTTGCTTTGCTTCAATCATACAGTGGATCTCAGGAACAGTCCCTTTGATTTGATTTAAAAAGTGAAGAAACATCCGCGAATCAATAGTGTCTGCATGTGCCCTGAAATCTTTTTCGGAGCGCGGACTAGATATATGTATCTTTATAGGCAGCGGGGACTGTGACCAAGTACCCATAATCCGTTCCCAATCATCTTGCCAATCATCCTCTTCATGATTAGCAAGATGATGGTGATAATCAAATACCATCGGCAGACCCAGTTTTTCACAAAGATATAGAGTATCTTTCACCGAAAACGTCGTATCATCATTTTCGAGCATAATCATTTTTTGAATCGCAGGGGAAATATAGGCCCAATTATGAATAAACAACTCAAGGGCTTTTTCCTTATCGTTATATCCTCCGCCGCAGTGTAATACACAACGGTGTTCGGTATCAATCTCCATTCCTTTAAGGAGTCTTTCATGCATAGACAGCGTCTTTAAGGAATTTTTTAAAATGTCCTTATCAGGCGAATTAAGCACCACAAAATGATCCGGATGGAAGTCAATCCTCGAAGGATTCTCCTTTATATAACTTGCCAATTTTTCAAGTGTTCCTTTCAAGGGCTTGATGTAGTCCCAATCCAGTAATTCCTCATGATTAGCGAGGGGAATGAGTCGCGAACTTAACCTGAAAAAATGAATTTGATTGCCCGCATTGTGTTTTAATAGGCGCAAGCAATTTTCTAAGTTTGATACAGCAATTCTTTCTAATTTCCGAATCGCCGCGTCCCGGTCTTTTATTTTTTCAAATTGAGCAAATGTCATTGTTTGTGAGGGGGAGGCATTTTGAAGCTCGACACTCATTGCAACATATCCAAGTTTGACAATCATTTTCGATCACTCCTACTTATTACTGTTCGATTTTTAAATAAAGATAAATTTTATTCTCACCGATCTATTATTTCCAACTTCAAAATATTTTCCATCGAAATGGGAACTCTAATAAAAAGTTTGTGGAGTGAAGACAATGGGCATTTTCTCAAAACCAAAAAAACAACAAGATTCTAAAAGCGCTAATACCCAGGAACAAGTCTTCTTAGGGGAGAATTTTGACGTTCGGATGAAGTGGTTTAAAGATACCTTTCAGAAAAGTGATGATATTACCTTTCATGAATTAACAGCTAATCAAACCCGCTGCGGAATTGTCTTTTTACAGTGTATGGTTGACCAACAGTTATTCGACGATCAGGTATTAAAGTATATAGTTTCACCTAATTTCGCTTCATCTCGAAAGGAATTATTTCATAAATTACTTGATCTAAAATCGATAAGTACGATGTGTGCTAGTATTCTTACCGATATTAGAGAAGCAACAGATCTTGTCTTGGATGGAAAAATAATCATTTTTTTCGAAGGTGATAGTCGCATGCTTGCTATTCCACTGACTAGCGTAGAAAAGCGAGCAGTAGGTGAAACTGCTAATGAGAACGTAATCCGGGGACCAAGGGAAGCGTTTGTGGAAGATATCCATACGAATATCACGATGATCCGCAGAAAAATTAAATCTCCTGATTTAAAAATGGAACAACTTCAAATTGGAAAATATACGAAGACCAAAGTAATGATTGGCTATATCGAAGGGCTATGTAAAGAAGAGTTAATTACAGAAGTAAAACAACGGATCAACCAGATTGATATCGATGGCGTATTGGGGAGCAGCTATTTGGAGGAGTGTATCGACAATTTTCCATTATCCCCCTTTCCACAATCACAAAAGACGGAGCGTCCTGATGTTGCCGCTGCTTCCTTGTTAGAGGGAAGAGTCGTTATTTTTGTGGATGGGACACCGATTCCTCTTCTATTACCCGTGACAATGTATATGTTCCTCCAATCAGCAGAGGATTATTATCAACGATATTTCCTTTCTAGTTTTATTCGTTTGCTTCGTTACGCCTATTTAGTCGTTTCGCTGCTTTTCCCGTCATTTTATATTGCGATAACCACCTTTCACCCAGAAATGATTCCGACCACCTTATTAATTAGTGTAGCAGCTTCACGAGACAACGTCCCCTTTCCTGGTTTAGTGGAAGCGTTTATTATGGAAATAGCTTTTGAGGGATTACGTGAAGCAGGAATCCGTACACCGAAAGCGATTGGGCAGGCGATTGGCATCCTTGGCGCTTTGGTGATTGGACAGTCAGCGGTACAAGCAGGAATTGTCTCCGCTCCAATGGTGATCATCGTTTCGCTTACTGGAATTGCATCATTCATTATTCCGGCATATGATTTTGCGTTTACGATCCGATTACTCCGTTTCCCAATTATGATATTAGCTGGATCATTCGGCATATTTGGTTTGATGATTGGCTGTATCCTTATCTATATTCATGTCGTAAACCTGCATTCTTTTGGAGTACCCTATCTGTCTCCAACGGCGCCATTACGACCGAATGATTTAAAGGATGTATTTATTCGTGCCCCGTGGTGGTTAATGAAACGCAGGCCCTCGTTTGTCGGGAGCTCCGATTCCAATCGGTTAACGATCAAGAAATCAATATCTGAGGGTGATGAAGATTAATGAGAGCGCTAAAGTGGTCTATGGTAATGAGTACCTTATTATTAACAGGCTGCTGGTCCAGAGTTGAGATCAATGACTATGCTTTTGTCGTAGCCATGTATGTGGACAAAGCTGCTAATGGTCAAATGGAAGTAACGCTATCGTTTCCGCTCCCAAATCGACTTGTTCCAGGCACTGCAGGCGGTTCTGCAACACCTGGAAATCCATATGCACTCATTTCAAGAACGGGTAAAACAATTACAGAAGCCTATCAAAAGATGCAAGTAGATTTGCCAAGGAAAATTAGTTGGGGGCATACAAGAATTATTGTAATTAGTGAAGAGATGGCAAAACAAGGAATAGGAAATATCTTAGAATTTATTGTTCGCGAACCAAAATTAAACATTAATAACGCCGTATTGGTTGCACCGGGAAAAGCAAAAGAGATCGAAAATCTCGTTCCGGCATTCGAACGCTTTCCAAGTGAAATTGTCCGCGAATTCACCCAAGAAAAGGTAACTTTATATACCACCCCGAAAGACTTTCTCGAGACAGAAAATGGCGATATGATTGTTGGTTTATTAACAAAAGAAAAGAAAAAATTAATCAGCGAACAAGGAAAAGAAGCCCTTGAGGTTGGCACAGGTGGAATGGCTTTGTTTCATAATAATAAAATGGTTGGGACGCTCGGTCCAAAAGAAGGCCGTGGGGCTTTATGGCTGCGAAACTCGATTAAAAGAGCCACAGTTTCAATAACATCACCCACAGATAAAAAACAAATTAGTTTATTAATCTTAATGTCAACGACGAAGATTCGCCCATCCAAAAAGGAGCCCTTCACATTTGATGTTTATGTCACTGCGGAAGATGATATATCTGAGTCCTATTCCAACATTGATTTGACAAATGCAAAGAACATTTATCAGTTGGAGCAAATTGCCGAAAAGGAAATTAAGGACAGAATCGAAGAGGCCTTTAAAGCCTCTAAAGAAATGAAAGCAGATGTTTTTCAATTCGGTGCATACTTATCATGGTATAAACCAAAAATATGGAAAAAGGTCAAAGAAGATTGGCCAACGGTTTATCATGATAAAGCGAAGTTACATATTCACGTAGATTTACACATTAAACGCCTAGGTGCCGAAAATAATCCAATCTGGATAAAGGAAATAAATTCATGATCATCATTATCATCCTCTACTTCCTATTTACCGTTATTTACGAGTGGACATATCTAAAGAATAAAAATCGCAAAAAAAGAACGTACTGGGTTGTCTTTTGCCTTATGGGTATTTCTTTTTCTTACTGTATCGTTACAGTCGTTTTCAAACACATGCCTAGTCCCAATGATTTGATTCAATTCCTATTTAAACCACTGCAACAGAAAATTTTAGGTAAGGTGGATTAACTTGAAAACAGCGCAGATTTCACAGAATCAACTGTTACTTTTTTTAATCCTTTATTTTTATTCCACCTTAATTGGGTTTGCTGCTGGCCATTTAATCCACTTATCCCAATATGATTCGGTAATCGTACTTTGGATCAGTGGATTGGTAGTGTGGGTTTATGCCTATTTTACGATAAAACTTGCTAATCGAAGACCGAACGAATTTTTTGTTCACTATGGTAAGGAAATATTCCCCTATTGGATTCATATCCTCGTTATGGGATTCTACTCCCTTTCCTTCCTTCATTCAAGCGCATTCGTTCTAAGAGAATATGAGGATTTTATCGTGCAAACCTATCTTTCGGAAACACCTAATTGGGCAGTAGGCGGCATCCTAGGAATGGTTGTGGCGATAACGGCGAGGTTAGGAATTAAGACTTTGTTTCGAACAGCTCAAGGATTATTTTTTCTTATCCTCATTGCCGATCTATCCAATTCCATTTTCATTGGAAAGGAATTGAAATGGGACCGGTGGATGGCCTTTATTACTAACCATAGTGGCCACGGAATATTTACAGGAAGTTATACAGTAATCCCCTTTTTGGGGGAGATCTTCATACTAGTGTTTATCTTTCCCTATTTAACGCAAAAAAGTAAAACCCTTAAATCAGTCTCATGGGCCATTGTTCTAGGAATACTATTAATCACTGTAAACTTAGTTTTTCTACTATTACTCTTTGGCCCGAATTTAACCAACCACCTTACTTACCCGATGTTAGAAATGGTCCGCTACATTCGCATCGCTGACTTCATTGAAAACTTGGATCCTTTTTTAATTTCCATTTGGTCTACAACCGTTTATTTAAAAATTTCCATAATGTTTTACCTGTCTGTTCTTATACTTGCTCAAATTTTCCGCTTGAAAGATCACCGCCCGCTGACTTTTTCATTAGCAGCCGCTATGGTTGCTTTATCACTGCAAATGTCTGGAGGTACAGCCGCTCTTACCAGCTATTATACAAAATCATGGGCAACCTATGCCTATTTTGTCGAAGGGATCCCCATTGTCTATTTGTTAATGGATACCTTGAAACGCTTCATAAAGAAAAGGTCTGCAAAAAAAGAAGAAATAAGCTAAAGAGAGCATGGACTTGTTGTCCATGCTCTCTTTCATATGTCTAGCAAATGATTTTATTGGTGATTAAAGCTTCTTGGCTTCGATGGTTTACTGCCACCGCCGCCAGTTCTTTTTTCACCACTGCGTGGCTTTCCAGCCGGTGCTTTTTTCCTGTTACGGTCGCCGCCGTATGAACTTGAACCTCTAGAATCATCTCTTCTTCTACGGTCACGGTCCTGAGGTTTTCTGTCTCTTCTTTGTGGAGACTGTTCTTCTGTTAATTTAATCGGAGTGGTATCTGGTTCTTTTGTTAACATTTTCAACACAGCTGCGATAACAGTTGATGCATCATTTTCTTCCAACAATTCTTGGGCCGCTGCTTTATAATAATGTAAATTATTCGATTCGATCGTTGCCACGATTTTCTCTACAACCGCTTTTTGTTGGCCTTCTAATGCTTCATCAAGCGTAGGAGCCTTCATTTTTTCCATCTTGCTTCTTGTCGTCTTTTCAACAACTGCTAGATATGACTTTTCACGAGGTGTAATAAATGTTAAAGCTACACCCTTCTTACCCGCACGTCCTGTACGTCCAATACGGTGAACGTAGCTTTCTGGATCCTGTGGAATATCAAAGTTATATACATGCGTTACTCCGGAAATATCAAGACCCCTTGCAGCTACGTCTGTTGCAACAAGGACATCGATTGTTCCTTCTTTAAACTTACGAAGAACTGAAAGACGTTTGGCTTGGCTTAAATCACCGTGAATACCTTCCGCTGTATAACCTCTTAACGTTAGTGCTTCCGATAATTCATCAACACGGCGCTTTGTACGACCAAACACAATCGCTAGTTCTGGGGATTGAATATCAAGAAGTCTTGTTAATACATCGAATTTATTTCTTTCAATTACTTCAAGATAATATTGATCAATCAAAGGAACAGTCATTTCTTTCGTTTTCACACGAACGATTTGCGGGTCCTTCATGAACTTTTCAGCCATTCTTTGAATCGGTCCCGGCATTGTTGCAGAGAAAAGTAATGTTTGACGCTCAGCAGGTGTAGCAGCAAGGATTGACTCAATGTCTTCAATGAATCCCATGTTTAACATTTCATCTGCTTCATCAAGGATTACAGTGTTAACTGTATCAAGACGCATCGTTTTTCTGTTGATATGATCCAATACACGCCCCGGAGTACCAACAATGATATGTGGTGCTTTCTTTAATGAACGAATCTGGCGGCTGATATCTTGACCACCGTAAATTGGTAATACGCGGACTCTCTTGCCCGAACCAATTTTATAAAGTTCTTCTGATACTTGAATCGCAAGTTCACGAGTTGGTGCAATAATAATCCCTTGAATCGCATCTGCACTAACATCAACTTTTTCTACCAACGGAATACCAAATGCAGCTGTTTTACCTGTTCCTGTTTGAGCTTGCCCGATCAAATCAATACCTTTTAGCCCCAATGGAATAGTTTCTGCCTGGATTGGTGTTGCTTCCTCAAAACCCATTTTAAGGACAGCTTGTAACGTGGCATTACTAATGCCTAATTCTTCAAACTTTGTCAATGTTTTCATTCTCCTTCATCTATGTGAAAATATTTTTTTAATGCTGAATATTTTCGCCTGATACTCAGAAAAGCGTAAGCGCCTGCTCTTAGAGGCGAAAAGCGCTGGAGGGCCCAAGTTGAAGTCCTTTTAGACTTAACTAAAAATGAAATAGGTTCTATTTTACTTTTGTTCAAGTAGATTTAATTTCATCAAGGATGGATGGAAGTGAACTTTCATACTTCATCTTAGGCAGGACCGAAACGGCTCGGTTCCTATGGCGCTTGAGCTGACACGCATCAAAATGCCGTAACTAGGTAACATCTTTATTTTACCAAAAAAAAACATGCTCCCTCAAGGAGTATGCCCTTTAATAATCGTTCTTTAGACACGTTGATGAACATCATACCACTATTGCTAGTATTTTGCAATCAAGACAAGTTTGTTACGGTTGTTTCAAACTAATCTTATCGCTTCATCAAATGTCTATTACTCGATAATAAGGGCAACTTCTCCTCACAGGGGGGTCTTAGTTATTTTTCTTTTATCAAGCTGAAATCATTCATGAACTGGCAAGATTTAATTTCCTTTATTTTTTTTGCAGGGAGGTAACTATTTCCTCTAATTTCATTCCTCTCGATGCCTTTACGAGGATTAATGTGTTTTTATTTACATGCCGCTTTAGTTCTTTTATAAGTGATGCCTTGTCTGTAAAAGGAAAGACTCGTTCTTCTCCCAAAACGACGCGGGCTGAGTTGGCGATCTGTCCGCCCAAGTTACCATAGGTAAATAAAAGGTCGACTTTATCACTGTTTACTGCAGCGCCAATTTGCTGATGATACTGTTCTTCCTGCGGACCAAGCTCTAACATATCACCTAAGACCAGAATTTTTTGCTCATAGCCTTTAAGATTAGACACTAATTCAATTGCCGCCATCATCGAAGTGGGGCTTGCATTATAGGCATCATTAATTATTTTTTCACCCTGCTCCCCTTCTACTAGCTCCATCCGCATATTCGTAAGCTTAATACCAGCCAAACCGTCATTCATTTTCTCGAAAGGGATGGAGAAATAGTTAGCAATTAGCATCGAAGCCAGCGCATTTAATATATTATGAGTTCCTAGGACCGGAAGTTCAAAAGAAGTGGTCGATGCATTGATTTTGAAACGATTCCCATTATCTAACTGGGTAATTTCAGTTGGAAAAATATTATTTGTTTCATTTCTGCCGAACGTTTCAACCCGAACACTGCCTTTATGTGCTTGAATTCGTTCCATCAGCAGTGGTTCATCACCATGGAGGACAGCTAGTCCCCCCTCTTTTAGCCCTTGCAGGATTTCAAGTTTTGCATCCGCAATTCCTTCCCGTGAGCCAAGATCAAGAAGATGTGATTCACCAATATTAGTAATTACTACTGCATCCGGGCAGGCAAGATTCGTAAGGAATTCAATCTCACCTCTGCCGCTCATCCCCATTTCGAGGACGGCAATTTCTGTGTCTTCGTTTAAACCTAAGACTGTTAATGGAAGACCAATATGATTATTATAATTTCCTTCTGTCTTTTGAACTTTATATCGGGTGGAAAGTATGCCAGCCGTCATATCCTTTGTCGTTGTTTTCCCATTGCTCCCTGTGATACCGACTACTTTTACGTTTAATTGTTTCCGGTAGTTTCTTGCTAATTCCTGTAAGGCTACAAGGCAATTATCGACAATCAAAATGGGCAAATGGGTTGGCGGGTTCGGCACATCCTTTTGCCAAAGGGCAGCACTTGCCCCTTTCTTGATGGATTCCTCCACATATACATGTCCGTCAGAATGCTCTCCTTTAAAAGGAATAAACAAGTTTCCGATTTCGATCTTACGAGAATCAATCGAAACGCCCGTGATCATCGTTTCAGCAAACGAACTGCTATCATTTTGGGCAGAAACCATATCTGCTATCTGTTTTAACGATCGTTTTATCAATTGAAATCCTCCTTTTTTTAAAGTGATAATAAACTTCGCTCATCGGGCGATTCCGCTTTTCGACATAGAAACGGACACGGCACATTAGCCGTGTCACCATTTTTTAAAAAGTAAACTTTATCTGTTGTTTCTCAGCATGTCTTTCTTTAGCAAGACTTACAAGTCGCTCAATCAGTTGTGGATACTCTAATCCCGTGTGCTTCCAGAGGAGCGGGAACATACTAAATGGGGTGAAGCCTGGCATCGTGTTTACCTCATTAATCAGGGCTTTCCCATCTTTTGTTAAGAAGAAATCAGCGCGGACTAATCCGGAGCAATCCAAAGCTTTAAAAGCTTTAATCGCCATTTCATTCAGTTGCGCATATTCCTCGTCTGTAATGTCAGCTGGGATGATTAGCGCCGTATCTCCACTTTCATATTTCGCTTTATAATCGTAGAAGTCCTTTTTCGGAACAATTTCACCTGCAACTGAACATTCAGGCTCATCATTTCCAAGAACTGCTACTTCAATTTCACGGGCCACAACGCCTTCTTCAATAATGACTTTGCGGTCAAACTGAAAGGCTTCGGCAAAGGCTGCTTCTAATTCCGCTCGATTGGTGCATTTACTGATGCCGACACTCGAGCCCAGGTTAGCCGGTTTGACAAAGCAAGGATAGCCAAGTTCCGTTTCGACCTTGCTATAGGCCTCTGCTTTTGCTTTTTCCCATTCACTTTTTATAAAAGCTACATAGTTCACTTGGGCAAGCCCTGCCTGTGCAAACACATTTTTCATCATAACCTTATCCATACCTGCAGCAGAAGCAAGCACTCCATTGCCTACGTATGGCAGGTTTAACAGTTCTAATAATCCTTGCACGGTTCCATCTTCGCCGTTTGGACCGTGTAACAATGGGAAAATCACATCCAGTGTTTCCTGCTTCTCCGCTTGGAAAAGCGCGGGCGCGAGTGATAAAGGCGATAATTGATTCCCCGCAGAAAATTCAAGTGACTTCACGTTCTCTACCGGCTCACTTAATTGCGGTCCTTTTATCCATTTTCCTTCGGTATTTATGTAAATAGGATGAATTTCAAATTTTTCAAGGTCTAACGCCCGAATGACAGCCAATGCTGTTTGGAGAGACACTTGATGTTCAGCTGATTTTCCTCCATATAATAAACCTAATTTTGTTTTCATACGAAACCTCCATTTTTTCATTCACGGTTATATTTTAAACTTAATTTCATAAGAAAGGAAATGTAGCATCTAAGTCTTTTTTGTTTTTTTTCTCCTGAATATTTTATGATTGCTATAGCTTGCCTAAAACCCAGAAATGGATAATTTGACAATTTTCTATCCATTTTCACCTAAGATATCCTGTATAATAATTCTAAAATGTTAAATTTGGAGGCGACTTAATGACAGGATCACTTTTATCGATATTATTATTAGGCTTTTTGCTGGGAATTAAGCATGCAATCGAGCCTGACCATGTGATCGCAGTGTCAACCATTGCGAGCGAATCAAAAAATTTAAAGCGCTCCATCTTCGCCGGTGTCTACTGGGGTATTGGGCACACGGCTACACTTTTTATTGTCGGAATGATTTTGATTGTTGCCAAAAACACCATCACAGATACGGTCGCCCTTAGTCTTGAATTTATCGTAGGAATTATGCTCGTTAGTCTCGGCTTAAATAGTATTGTAGCGTTTATGAAACATCGCCATCATCATCATCATCATGACTCCCATCATACCTCAACTCATAAGAAAAAAAACCGGACCCATTTAAAATCCTTTTTCATCGGGCTCATTCACGGGCTGGCCGGTAGTGCGGCAATGGTTCTATTAACGATGAGTACGGTGTCGACTGCCTGGCAGGGCGCATTATACATACTTATTTTCGGTTGTGGTACCGTCGTTGGTATGCTCAGCTTTTCAACTATTATTGGTATACCCTTTGTATTAACATCAGGTAAACAGTTGAATGGATATTTGAATAATCTCGCAGGCATTATCAGCATATTATTCGGAATTTATTATATGTATAACTTAGGCGTGAACGAAGGACTATTTAGTTTATGGTTTTCATAAAAATTAGTCCCACCCAAAAGAGTGGGACTAATTTTTACCCAACAAAAAGATTTAGATGACATTTAACTTCCATTCTTTTGTCTTTTTGTCAAAAATGATTTTTGCATGATAGGGTTTTGATGATATTTGCTCATATTCCTCTACCATATCATCCATATTGGCAAAATCGCCAATGACCCAGATGGGAATTTCTATTCGGCCGCGTTGGTGATCTGTATCTCGTAAAGAAATGCAAATTCCTTCTTTAATGAAAGGTGTTAAGGAAAGAAGGATTTCTTTATTCACCTGAGGATAAGATTTTTTCTTACGAAGTCCCAGGATTGACTTTTCAAGCTTAAGATTCGCTAATTTCCCTGCCACTACTTCACTAAGAACCTGGAAAAAGTCCTTGAAACTTCGGTAATAGGTTTTGTTAAACCAGCCATCATCATGAGCCAAATAAACAAAACGGTTCCCTAGCTTATTGTAAAAGGGCAATTTTAAATGTTGCTTTTGATGACCTAGGTACAATAGTTCAGCAATTTCCTGACCAGTCAGTTCATTCAACACATCTTCCTCAATAAAATCAATCCAGCAAAAATCCCCATAACTATAAACATCTTCCGCAGCTAACTTGGTTATTCTTTCTTCAGGACAGTATTCAAGTTGGGTATGCATATTAAAATCAGCATCATCAAAGCGGTGCTTTAGTAAAAGCAAATGACTTAATGAACCTGAAAAAGCAGCAGCAAATTCAGAGAATTCGATACCGTAAGACATTACATACTGGTCTGTTTGATTTAGATGGACATAGATGAGATCCTGTATGTCTTGATGATGCTTCTTCAAAGCAAAACTCCTCCGATCAACACATTAAATAATGATATAGTCAATACTTCCTTATTTTATCAAATAATAGTCCAAATAGCTTATTTCAATTCTTTTACAAATAATAAGTTTGATTGACACATACTAGATTTAAGCCTAATGATGATTAGTATTTGTTATCTTTCCTTTTTCATCTATTTTTTCTATAGCCTGTTAGAATTTATGCAGTAGTGCAGAGAATGGAGCTGGTCTCTCATCCATGATTAAAGACATGACTCAAGATGAATTAAGTCTTTATATAATTAAAACCTTAAAGGAAAATAAAAAAACGGAATTTGAGAACATACTGGAAGAACTCCAGCCTTACGATATGGCGAAGATTTATGAGGATCTGCCGGAAAAGCATAAAGGTCGGTTCCTGCTGTTTTTAAAAATTGACGTACTTGCGGATTTGATGGAAGAACTTGATAAAGAAGACCAGCTTGGCTTATTAAATATATTAGGAATTGAAAAATCCGGCAAGGTCCTTGATTTAATGGATAACGATGATTTGGCGCTATTGCTGCATGAATTATCGCCCGAGAAGAAAGATTCCCTCCTATCCGGGATGAAGACTGAGGAATCTAATGCCGTCCAAGATATAATGAAATATCCACCGGAAACAGCCGGAAGGATTATGACCAACCGATTTGTTTGGATCCGCAGCTATTTTACAGTTCGAGAAGCCGTTGATAAGTTTAAGGTATTCGCTGAATTTGCCGAGTCGATTAACTATTTATATGTTATTGATGAAGAGCGAAAACTAGTCGGGGTGGTTTCTTACCGTGATTTACTTTTAGCAGAGCCAGAGGAGCACATCCGCACAATTATGTACGAACGAATCATTTCCGTTACTGTTACCACAGATCAAGAGGTTGTGGCCCAAATCGTGGGGCGGTATGATTTTTTGGCAATCCCCGTGGTTGATGAGAATAAGATTCTCGTCGGGATTGTTACGGTCGATGATATTATTGACATCGTGATTAAGGAAGCAAATGAAGATATCGAAAAATTATCGGCATCAGGGAAATCAATCGACTTTGAAACAAAAACATTAGTTGCCGCTGCCAGAAGACTCCCTTGGCTGATCTTGCTATTATTCATCGGTGTCATTTCAGGGAGAATCATCAGCAGTTTTGAAGATACTCTTAAGCAGGTTGTTGCACTTGCCTTTTTTATGCCGATGATTGCCGGGATGACTGGAAACACTGGAACGCAATCCCTAGCAGTCGTAGTAAGAGGGCTGATTTCATATGATATTGATAAAGGCGTAATCACTCGGTTAATTACAAGGGAACTTGGCGTCGGCGTTACGATCGGCCTTACCTGCTCTGTTCTAATCGCTGTTATCGCCTATATATGGCAGGGAAGTCTCATTTTAGGTGCTGTTGTCGGCTGTTCCCTTTTTTTCACCTTAATCATCGGAACACTTGCCGGGACGATTATTCCGCTCATTCTTTTTCGCATGAAAATTGACCCTGCAGTTGCCTCAGGGCCGCTGATCACAACCTTAAATGACATTTTTTCATTACTTACCTACTTTGGAATCGCCACCATGTTTTTAAAATATCTTCAGTAGGAAAAGCGCAAGCGGCCTCCGTAACTTTTTTCACATTTCAGGAATGTCCTATAGAAAAGCACCATATTTATTTCTTAAATAGACAAACTAGTTTAAACTAGTTTAAGGAGAGAAAATAAATATTTACTTAAGTGATGGTGAACTATGACAGACTTTATTAATAGTATTTTGGAGTTTTTATCACAATTGGGATATTTCGGTATTGCCTTAGGATTAATGATTGAAATCATCCCTAGTGAAATTGTTTTAGGCTATGGCGGTTATATGATTTCACAAGGGCATCTCAATTTTATTGGGTCCGTTATTGCCGGGACGATCGGCGGGACGATTGCACAATTATTTTTATATTGGGCTGGTTATTACGGAGGCAGACCTTTTTTAGAAAAATACGGGAAATACGTCCTTATTAAAAAGCATCATATCGATATTGCTGAACAATGGTTTGAAAAATATGGCGCCGGCGTGATTTTTTCAGCCCGGTTCATTCCTGTTGTAAGGCATGCCATTTCCATTCCAGCCGGCATTGCCAAAATGTCAGCAACTAAATTTACACTTTACACCGTTGCAGCCATTATCCCATGGACCATTCTATTCCTTTATTTAGGCAAAGTCCTCGGCAGCAACTGGGCCAATATTAAAGAATACGCACAGCCTTATGTTATGCCAGCCATTATTGGAGCCATTGTTCTAGGGGCGATCTACTTTTTAGTTAAAAAGACGAAGAAAACCACCGATTAATTCTAATTAACGGGTTTACTTTAGAGG
>NZ_BCUX01000064.1 GCF_001591445.1 Neobacillus drentensis NBRC 102427
TTTCAATGTCGCTCGTAAGCGACTTTATTAATTTAACATAAAGCGTTTGTTACTGTCAACATTTTTTTAAACCGTCACTTACGAAAACAATTTATTTGTTTGTTTGTCTCGCAGCGACGGTTATTAATATACCAAGGAATCATAAAAAGGTCAATACGTTTTCTTGTTTTTTTACGATAATTTTTTACTAAGCCGATAACCTCTATGAAAAACCCCTTGCCCTTTCGTTTCAATATTAACGACATCAACTAAATGCTTTTCAATCATATATTCGAGCAGGACAGCAAGGTCAACTGAATAAGGGGTCAACTCTTCTTCGTTCATAATTTCATTAAACTGCCATACTTCCTTACGACTAAGAATTTCTAAAAAATGATTCGTGCCGATTGTCGTTCTCGAATGGATCATAAACTCGCTCGCAAGGAATAAAAGCTCTAGTCTTTTCTCCAGCGTTTCTTCACTATAGACAAGCTCTTCATATAATTTAAAAATTTCCGGTTCAATTTGTTTTACTTGATTCCAAACCGTTAGCTCCGGATGGAGTCCATTTTCTAACACAGCCAGCCTTGCAAGATGGTGAAGCGAATGGACAACATAATTATATGCATCTAAGAACTGATGTCCTTCAAACAATGCCTTTCCATCGACATAGCGCCGAATCAATTTAGCAAATTCTAAACCCATTTTTATTTTGCGTCCGTTAAATGGAAATTCTCGCAGTTCCGTTTTTAACTCGGCAACGTATTCGTTTCGATCAAAAATGATTTTCGCCTCATGGAGCCATTCAAAAATTTTGCGATTTGTTCCTAATAGTAACCACTCCTGCAACTTTGCTTCAGTAATGATATGCATGGCAGCCTTTTTGTCATGGTAAGTATAGTGCTTTATAAATAGAGGCTGTTCCGCCTCTTTGACTAGAACCAAGAGAATTACATCAAATGAATCTGTTATATGGCTTAACTTTTGTTTTTTTTGCACCATTAATACTCCAAGAGTATTTAATTGGCTCGCCCTTTCTTGGTAAATAGGCCGAAGGATGTCTTCCATTTATCATTCCTCCATTTTTTTCAGGTAGCATTATAAGTTCGACAAGGAAAACAAATCTCCTTCTTTATCCGAAGACAAATTTCGACATTGTTCCACCTAGTTTTTTTATTCTCTCGATAAATATGGTATAGTTTTCTCGAGGAGGGAGTTATATGGCAAAATATTCGAGTAAAATAAATAAAATTCGTACCTTTGCATTATCATTAATTTTCATCGGCTTCATTGTTATGTATGCTGGAATCTTTTTTCGAACTTCACCACTTATTATGACCATTTTTATGATTTTGGGCCTTCTTTTTATTATTGCCAGTACTATTGTATACTTTTGGATTGGAATGTTATCAACAAAAACCATTCAAGTGAAATGCCCAAGCTGTGGAAAACATACTAAAATGCTTGGTAGAGTGGATATGTGTATGTATTGTCGAGAATCATTAACCCTTGACCCGAATCTTGTAGGTAAAGAATTCGATGAGTCCTATAATAAAAAATCCTAAAATAGAAAGAGGAAGAAGAATACCACTCTGCAAAGTAGATGCCATGGTTTCCTTCTTCCTCTTTTATTTACAGCAATAGGCTGATTTTAAATAAATCAGCCGCCATCCTATCAATGAACTTCTTTACTTGCGCACTCAGGACAAGAACCGTAAATCTCCATACGGTGATTCTCCACTTTAAAACCTGTAACATGCGATGCCAAGTGCTCTACTTCATCTAACCCCGGATAAAGAAAGTCAACTATTTTTCCACACTTTTCACATATCACATGATAATGATGGGATGTAACAAAGTCAAAACGGCTTGAAGCATCACCAAAAGTCAATTCTTTCACTAGACCCACTTCACGAAATACTCGTAAATTATTGTAAACTGTCGCCACACTCATATTAGGGAATTTCCCCTCAAGGGCTTTATAAATATCATCTGCGGTTGGATGTGACATCGAGTTTATTAAATATTCAAGTATCGCATGACGTTGCGGAGTAATTCGTACCCCTGTGTCTTTTAAAGTATCTAACGCTTCTTTTAACGGATTCATCGCCATGCACCTTCTTTCTAAAAAATATTCTTACATTGTAATTGTTATAATTAATTTTACTAAGTAATTAGTACTTTTGTCAATATTGTTAGCTCATTAACTTAAATCTTTAACTTCTTTTTCCATGCAATGGTTGTTCCTCTAATCCTAACTGATAGTTCACATAGCGTGCGGTCACAAAGAGTAAGTCAGAAAGTCGATTTAAATAGGCTAATACAAGCGGATTAACCTCTTCACGTAATGAAACCGCACATCTTTCAGCCCTTCTTGCCATTGTTCGAGCTACATGGAAAGCAGCACCTGCTGGATGCCCGCCAGGCAGAATAAAATTCGTTAATTCCGGAAGTGATTCGTTCCAGTCATCGATTTGTCTTTCCATTTCTTCAATATCTGACGATGCAAGTGTCCACTTTACTTCTTTCCCTTTTGGCGTAGCCAGCTCCGCTCCCACATGAAAAAGATTTGTTTGTATTTTATGATAAATAGTATCAATTATTTCTTTCCCTTGAAAATTTTCATTAAATAAGTGACTCAACGCTAATCCAATCATAGAATTTGTTTCATCACAAGTCCCATAGGCTTCGACTCGCAAATCATTTTTCGCTACTCTTTGTCCGTAGATAAGTGACGTGGTTCCTTTATCACCGGTCTTTGTATATATTTTCATTTTTAATCCCCCTGTAAAATGATATGTTAGCAACTTTTAATTCTTATGCATTCGCCTTACTAAGCGAGGTGTAATTATTGTCTTCATCATATCACCTGTATATATACTTAGAAAACTTGAATTATGGAAACCCTGTTTAATTCCATAAAAAAAGGGGCCACAATGGACCCAAAGTTTATCTGAGGAGGTATGCCCTAATAAAATGATATTCAATCCAACGTTTCTTGCATTGGACAAATGCCTTTTCTGCACAAAATAGGCTTTGGTAAGCAAATTAGCTTAACTGTTCTCGTATGTAAGTTAAAGCGTCATCTACATGGCCTTTAACTTTGACTTTTCTCCATTCTTTGACAAGGTTGCCTTCCTTATCAATAATAAAAGTCGATCTTTCTATACCCATATATTCTTTACCAAAGTTCTTCTTTAACTTCCAAACCCCAAATGCTTCCGCTAATCGATGTTCCGTATCTGCAAGCAGCAAAAATGGCAAACCATATTTCTCAACAAATTTCTGATGGCGCTCAACCGGGTCCGGACTCACACCCAAAATAACGGCATTCACCTCTGTAAATTGTTGAATTTGATCTCGAAAATCACATGCTTCGGTTGTACAGCCTGGTGTCATGTCTTTAGGATAAAAATAAAGCACAACATTAGTGCCCTTGAATTTTGAAAGAGTTACTGTTTCTCCACTATTGGTTTCTAACTCAAAATACGGCACCTGCATTCCAATTTCAACTGTCATCCTTACCACTCCCATTGTAAATTATTCCATAATGTCAGCGTATCAAAATTAAGGCTCACAACACAACCTTCCTGCATCGCTAGCTGACTTTTTCCCGATCAAACACAACGCGAGCAACAAAGGCGGCCGGTAGTGTATAACCTATCAAGGCCTCGATGACAGTAATGATTCTTCCTAAACCATGTGGAATGACATCCCCATTTCCAACTGAAAATAAGGTCATTGCACTAAAGTAAAAGCTTGTTTCAAAGATATTCTGGTGGTCTTGATTATTTACCTCCCTCAATAATGGCATTCCAATCAACTCAAAAAGTAAATAAATAAGACCAAAACCAATAATGACAGTCAAATAAACAGAACCTAAATACAAAAAGTTTTCAATCGATACCACTTTTCCTCTTATAGTATTTGGAACAAAAAGCGTCCTTAAACTCATAAAGATGCAAAAAATAACGAGTGGAAGCAAGAAAAAAAACACACAGATCACCTCAATTTAACATCTGGTATTTAATTTCTATGCACGCTTGGCCAATATAATATCAAATTCTAGTTAATTGCCGGCACCTCGGTATTTTTTTACCCCTTGATTCCAAAGCATGACGGACAGTACGAAGAAAACAACTCCAATCACGGGAGTTAAAAAAGAGTACCAAAACCATTCTTTTTTGCCGAGGAAAAATGCAGCTGGATAAACGCCAACAAAAGCAAATGGCAACACCCACGTGAGTACAAAACGAATGAGTTTATTATAAATATTAACGGGGTATCGTCCATAATTGCTAATATTGTACATCATCGGCATAAGCGAGGTACGTGCATCTGCCCAAAAGCTAATGCAGGCAATCATGATGAACACTCCACCATAAACCAGTGCCCCACCGAGCACAAAAACAATAAACAAGAACGGATCGAACCAATGTACCTCTAGCCCTAAGCGACTACCCGCATAAAACATGACAGCAAGTCCCGTGATCGCCCCTAATAATGATTCCATTTCAATTCGTTCAAGAATAATTTGAAAGAGACTGTGTATCGGCCTGGTTAAGATACGGTCTAACTCACCCTTAACGATATAGCGTTCATTAAAATCCCATATGTTAAAGAATGCAGAAAAGACTGCGGATGGGACCAGAAAAAATCCATAGATGAAGATGATTTCATCTCTGCTCCAGCCATTTAGAAAATTAGTATGTCCAAAGACAACCAATATGAAGATAAGATTTATCGCTTGCGAAAGTAAATCAGAAAAAAACTCTACAAATATATCTGCTCGATATTGAAGTCTTGTTTTTAAATATTGAGATAAGTATTGAAAAAACATCGAAATATAAAACAACTTTTAGCCCCCCTGAATAATCAGTTGTTTTTTCGCCAAGGACCAAAGGATTTGGATTGGAAAAAATAAAATGATTACCCAAACAAATTGTTGAAAAATCGCTTCAAGTGCTTGGGTATGGGAAAACCCCTTCGTAACAATCATACTCGGAAAATAACTAATTCCTTGAAAGGGAAGAAATTTCATCACATCTTGTGCCCAGCCCGGAAAAAAACTAATCGGCAAGAGCAGTCCTGAAAATAAATCAATCACGACACGTTTTGCCCGAATGAGCCCAGAGTTATTATATAAGAAGAAAGTAGTAATCCCCGTTAATAAATTCAGTTCGGTGTTTATAAAGAAACTTAACAGAATGGAGAGCGCAAATAATCCCCAGACACTTAAATCCCATGTAAATTCTATAGGAAAGACAAAATAAACAATCAGCATTCCAGGCATAGAAAAGAAGAATAGTCTAAAAATCCCTTCCCCCAGGCCCTGCATCGTTTTCATTCCAAGATAATTATAAGGTCGGATTAATTCAATCGCCACTTTCCCTTCCATAATTTCTAACGCCATTTCACGATCGAGATTATTGAAGTAAAATGCACGTGCCATCCAGGAAACGGCTACATAGGTGGTCATCTGTGTGACCGAAAGACCAACAATCTGTTCCTTTGAACCATAGATCGCGGACCACAAAAAATAATATGCTCCAATGTTAATACTATAGATTAGAATTCCTGTGTAATAATTGGTCCGGTATGCAAGCATCATTAAAAAGCGGATTCTAATCATTTCAAGGTATTTATCCACTTACACTGCACCCTTTTCATAGATATTTCGAATGATTTCTTCTGTAGAGGTTTCGTTTATTTTAATATCTTTTATTTTAAATGCAGCGACTACCTTGGCAATGACCTGTGAAATAAGTTCATCATTATCTTCTAATGACGCTGTAAAGATTTGCTCCTTTTCGTCCTGCTCCCACTTAACAGGTATCCCTTGGGTGAGATTTAGCAGTTCAGAAACTCCAACCTTTTCAAGAAACTGAAACTGAAGTTCTTTTCCTTCTCCCCATTTCTCCTGAAGATTCTTTAATGCACCATCATAAATAACCTTTCCCTCGTCAAGCATAATCACCCGTTCGCATAATGCCTCTATATCCGTTAAATCATGTGTGGTTAGGAGAATGGTCGTCTGATATTTCTCATTAATTTCTTTTAAAAAATCCCGGATTTTCAACTTAACGAGCACATCTAAGCCGATCGTCGGTTCATCCAAAAACAATAATGGGGGGTTATGAATCAATGCAGCTGCAAGCTCACACCTCATTCTTTGGCCAAGCGATAATTTGCGCACTGGCTTATCTAAGAGCGGTTCAATATCTAATGTCTGGATGACATGATTCATGTGGCTGTTATAATCTTCATCTGACACCTTATACACCTTTTTCAAAAGGCGAAAGGATTCCTGAACCGCTATATCCCACCATAATTGCGATCGTTGTCCAAAAACAACTCCAATGGTTTGGACAAATCTTTCCCGTTCTTTATGTGGGTTCATTCCATTTACGGTGATTTGCCCTGAAGAAGGTGTTAAAATTCCTGTCAGCATTTTAATCGTAGTTGATTTACCGGCACCATTTTCACCAATATATCCGACCATTTCACCCTTTTTCACTAAAAAATTAATATCATTTACAGCTGGAACTACTTTATAATTTCTTGTTAGTAAATCTCGAAACGCCCCTTTTAAGCCCGTCCGACTGGAATAGGACTTAAAATCTTTTCTTAAGTTCGTCACTTCAATTACATTTTCCATTTTTTCCTCCCGAATCGATGCCTAAAAGGATAGTTTAGCCAAATAAGACTGATAAAACAACAATCACGCACTTCACTAACTTTCCGAAAAATGAAAACACATTAAGTCAGTAAGGAAAAGTGATAAAATAGGTAAGAATCAGATGAAGGAGGAAAAAATATGAAATTTACTAATTCAGAAAGATTACATAATGAAGCACTTGAACACATTGTTGGCGGCGTTAATAGTCCTTCTCGGTCCTACAAAGCTGTTGGCGGCGGTGCCCCTGTTGTAATGGAGCGCGCTCAAGGTGCTTACTTTTGGGATGTCGACGGCAATCAGTATATCGATTATCTTGCAGCCTATGGCCCAATTATTACAGGCCATGCCCACCCGCATATTACAGAAGCAATCAAACATGCGGCTGAAAGTGGCGTCCTTTATGGTACACCAACACCGCATGAAGTGAAATTTGCTAAAATGTTAAAAGAAGCGATTCCTTCGATGGAAAAGGTTCGTTTTGTTAACTCAGGCACAGAAGGTGTAATGACGACTATACGTGTTGCCCGTGCATATACTGGCCGCGATAAAATTATCAAATTTGCCGGCTGTTATCATGGACACTCTGACCTAGTCCTTGTCGCTGCAGGCTCAGGGCCATCTACTTTAGGCACGCCAGATTCTGCTGGTGTACCGAAAAGCATCGCTCAAGAAGTAATTACAGTACCATTCAATGATATCGAGCCATTTAAAGAAGCGATTGCTAAATGGGGCGATCAAATTGCTGCGGTCCTCGTGGAACCGATTGTTGGCAACTTCGGGATTGTTGAACCGAAACCAGGCTTCCTACAACAGGTTAATGATATTACCCATGCAGCAGGCGCACTCGTGATTTATGATGAAGTCATCACGGCTTTCCGCTTTATGTACGGCGGCGCCCAGGATTTATTAGGGGTTCAGCCAGACCTAACGGTGTTAGGCAAAATCATTGGCGGCGGCCTGCCAATCGGTGCCTACGGTGGACGGAAGGAAATCATGGAAACTGTTGCTCCGCTCGGACCTGCCTATCAAGCAGGAACGATGGCAGGGAACCCTGCTTCCATCCTTTCAGGAATCGCCTGTCTTGAAGTATTAAAGCAAGAGGGTATTTATGATTATTTAGACCGTTTAGGTGCGATGCTTGAAGAGGGAATTTTAGAGGCTGCGAAGGAAAACAATATTCAGATAACAATTAATCGTTTGAAGGGCGCATTAACTGTTTATTTTACAAATGAAAAAATAGAAAACTATGTGCAAGCTGAAAATACAGACGGTGAAACATTTGCAAAGTTCTTTAAACATATGCTGCACCAAGGAATAAACCTTGCTCCCTCCAAATATGAAGCATTGTTCTTGACCATTGCTCACACCCAAGAGGATATTGAAGCAACTTTACACGCAGTTAGAAATGCATTTTTCTTACTTTCTAACGAATAAATATGCATCTTTTATGCAAAAAAGGGAAGTGGGAATCACTTCCTTTTTTTCTTTTTATTCAATTGAAAACGTTTACAATTACACATTTCCTCAATTACCCATCACAATTTTCGCTCTATTTTCTTATCCAAAATAATGTATATTTATTTGATTTCTGAAAATTCTTATGATACTATTAAATTATTATTTTTTACCCTTTTACTTTATACCCCGTTAAAGTTACAACCGAGTACAAACTACAAACAAAATAATATATTCATAAACTTTAAGTTTCATAGGAGGTGAAAGAGGCCTTAGCAGAAATTTGCTAAAGCCTAATATGATGACAGAAAAATGGACCCCTTCCCTATTCAAAGATTTCCACAAACAAGAACATGATGCCTGCGGGATTGTCGCATGTCTTGAAAAATCAAAGCGTCCAACTAGAAAGAATATTTTTGATTGTATAAACGCTTTAGTAACAATGAATCATCGCGCTGGTTTTATTAACGGAGAAGGCGATGGCGTCGGTATTCATACGGATATCCCTGTTGCACTTTGGAAAGAAAAACTGCTCCAGGCCGGTCAAGAACCAACACTTGCTGAAAAAGAAGAATTTGCTGTTGGCCATGTTTTTATTAGCCAAAAAGCAAACTGGAAGACTACGAAACAAGAATTAATAAACAAGTTAGAAAAATACGGCTTTGATTTAGTCTATGAAACAGATAAAGTAACTGACACTTCAGCTCTAGGTCCAATCGCTATCCAGGAAAATCCTGTGTTTTGGCAATTTGCCTGTCTTTCCGCTCAAAAAGGGCAGGAATTAACTAAGGCCCTTTTTGATGCATTAGTTGATTTAGAAACAAACGAACTTGTTCATGTCGCTTCACTAAGTCAGAACCATGTGGTGTATAAAGTAATGGGTGCCGGGGATATTCTTCCTCGTTACTATCATGACCTTGCAAATCCACTTGTTGCATCAACAATGACACTCGGACATAATCGCTATTCTACGAATACCCTTTCAAGCTTTTTCCGGGTCCAGCCCTTTAGTGTTCTCGGGCATAATGGAGAGATCAATACAATTGCAAAGCTTCGCGATGAAGCTAAAATGATTGGTGTGCCGTTAGTCAAAGATGGCAGTGACTCTCAAGATTTAAGTCGGACAATGGAAACATTAATTTGCCGTGAAGGTTATTCTTTATTTGAAGCAATGGATGTTTTATTCCCGCCCATTATCAATGAAATTAAGGCATATCCTGAAAATCTCCAAGATCTATATACTTATCTGAGGGAAGCCTGGGGACACTTTGCCCAAGGCCCTGCAGGAATTATCTCTAGATTTGGCGATGAAGCTGTTTTCAGTGTCGATGCTCTCGGTCTTCGTCCACTTTGGATGCTTGAAATTGATAGCTCGTATCTGTTTTCCTCAGAACCTGGAATCATTTCTTCGAGCGAATATGTTAATGATCCAAAGCCTTTAGCACCAGGTGAAAAGGTTGGCTTTAAATGGAACGATGAAACGTTGGAAGTATATGAACAAGACCGTTTTCAGAATGAGGTCTACACTCGCTTTTCTAATAAGTTAAATTTCAGCGAGGTGCGGGCGCGTCTGCTTCCTCCTTCATTAGGTAAGACAGTTACAATGAATTATCCTGACAAAATCCATAATGGACAATATAAAGCTTTTGGCTGGGAACGCGATCATATCCAATTAATCGAGCAAATGGCAGAAAAAGGGGTAGAGCCAATCCGTTCATTGGGCCACGATGCCCCTCTAGCTGCGCTTAACCCTGAACGAAAAAATATTGCCGATTATTTTAAAGAAAGTGTGGCTGTCGTTACGAATCCTGCAATTGACCGGGACCGTGAAACTGAACATTTTTCCACTCGAGTAATTATCGGAAAGCGACCAACTTTATTTAATAAAGAAAATAGTGAGACTGTGATAGAACTGACCACTCCTTTATTATTGGAAGGAAAAGCAGGCTATAATCTTTCCGAAGACTTAGGACAGCCAAGTTTTGATCAAGTTGTTCATCATTTTCAGGAACAAAAGCTAGTAACCTTTGTTTCTACAATCTTCAAAAAAGAAGAAAAGTTGGAGCATGCATTGGAAAGACTTGCAACTGAAGCTGTCCAAGCGGTTCAGGCTGGGAAGACATTACTTGTCCTTGATGATGCAAAAGCACATCAGGAAGATTCCTATTGGATTGATCCACATTTAGTAACATCTGCCATTGATCAAGCACTAGTTAAAGCGGAAATAAGAAGAGATTGTTCTTTAGTCCTTCGCTCTGGAGCTATTCGTTCACTACATGATATGATTACTGCGTTTGGATTAGGTGCCGATTTAATTAGTCCTTATTACATGTTCTTAACGGTTCTTGACGAGACAACAAAGCCTTTAACGAACCTATATAGTGCATTAACTAAAGGATTGGAAAAAGTAATTTCAACCATAGGTATACATGAACTTAGAGGGTATGGTCGTCTTTTCTCAAGTATCGGGTTACATGAAGAAATTGCTAACCTATTAAACATCGTTAACTTCTTCGGTTCAAAGGAACTTGAGACAGATTTTGAAGCGATGAAACTTGATGCTCTGTCCAGAGCAGAAGATTACCACAATGATAAGGAAAGAATAGGAAAGACGTTCCACCTTTTCCCACGGATTTGGAAAGCAATTGGTGAAGTGGCAGCTACAGGTGATTATAGTAGTTATCGTGATAAAATCTCTGAACAAGAAACGGAGAATCCAACAACAATTCGCCATTTAATACAACTTAAAAAGAGTAGTAAATCGCTAACACCAGCAGAAGTGGATCTTCGTGTTGGAGACCATGACTTACCGTTCCTTATTTCATCCATGTCATTTGGGTCACAGAATGAAACAGCATTCAGAGCTTATGCCGAAGGTGCAGACAGGTTAAATATGGTCAGCCTAAATGGTGAAGGCGGAGAAATCAAGGATATGCTCGGTAAATATCCAAAAACAAGAGGACAGCAAATTGCCTCCGGAAGATTTGGCGTTAATGCGGAACTCCTTAACTCTTCGAACCTATTAGAAATTAAAATTGGTCAGGGTGCTAAGCCTGGTGAAGGCGGACATTTACCTGGTTCTAAGGTTACCGCAAAGGTTGCAGAAGCACGTAATGCAACACTTGGTTCTGATTTGATCTCACCATCAAACAACCATGATATCTACTCAATTGAAGATTTAGCACAAATGATCCTTGAATTAAAAACGGCAAACGATCAAGCAAAAATTGCTGTTAAAGTTCCTGTTGTTCCAAATATCGGAACGATTGCTGTTGGTATTGCTAAAGCAGGTGCAGATATTATCACCTTAAGCGGTTTTGATGGCGGTACGGGGGCAGCCAGAATTCATGCCCTTCAGCATGTTGGTTTACCAGTAGAAATTGGCGTTAAGGCAGCACATAATGCCCTGCTTGAAAGCGGACTTCGTCATAAAGTAGAAATCTGGGCTGATGGCGGCATGAAGAGCGCTATGGATGTTATGAAAATCATGTTGCTTGGTGCAAACCGTGTTGGTTTCGGTACGCTTTCCATGCTGGCAATTGGTTGTACGACCTGCCGCGGCTGTCATTTAGACACCTGCCATGTTGGTATCGCAACCCAAATTGAATCAGAAGCACAAGCAAAGGAACACGGCTTAAGACGTTTTGTTCCACGCCAATTGGAATTAGCAGTGCAGGGAATTATGAATCTCTTCACAGCTTTTGGCACAGAGTTGAAGACAATTGCAGCATCGGTTGGTATTCGTAATTTACAGGATGCAGTAGGTCGATCTGATTTATTAGAACAAATGAAGGGTCAAGGTCAGCTTAGCCTCTCCTATTTGTTAAAGCCATTAGAAATTAGCCAATTTGCAATCACAAATGCCTCGAAATCAATTGAAGAAGTTCAAATGCAAGTTGCCGTGGGTGCAGAGTATCTTGATGGCAGTGTCGATCAATTACACTCTTCCCGTGAATTCGCAAGTGTTACATCGGAACAGCGTGTTCTAGGCAGCCGGGTTTCCTGTCACCGTGTTCGCGGAAGACTTGATGGTTCATACAAGCAGCTTCCATCGGTACAACTAAAGTATAAAGGCGGTTCCATTCCTGGAAATGGTTTGGGTGCTTATAATAGTGAAGGAATTGACATCACTGTAAATGGCGGCGGTCAGGACGGAGTAGGTAAAACATCTTTTGGTGGAAATATCTATATCCTAAAATCAAAAGGTAAAGATGGTCAATATTATAATGGTTCCGTCGGAAAAGGATTCGGTTACGGTGCTCAAAAAGGGCTTCTTGTTGCACAAGGAAATGCAGATGCACGTGCAGGGATTAGACTTTCCGGTGCTGACTTAATTATCGGCGGAGCTGTGAAAAAGCCACTTCCAGAAAAAGAAGCTGGTAATATTGGTTCAAATGCTAATATTAAAGGCTTTGCCTTTGAATACATGACAAATGGCCGCGGCCTTGTACTGGGTGACCCGGGTCCATGGATTTGTGCAGGAATGACGGGCGGGGTTGTCTATATTCGCCAGCAGCCTGATATGGGGCTAACAAAAGATGCTATTCAAAGAAGAATTGCCAAAGGGGCAAAGGTTTCAGTTGTTGATTTAAACGAAAAAGGCAAACAAGATATTAACGAGCTATTAACCAAATATACTGACTTGCTTGAACAGAACGGTCAGGCTGACGAAGCTAATCAACTTCGTGCCCTGCTAACTGATTTAGACAGTCAATTTGTTCAGGTCCTTCCTGTCAAAGAACAAGCAGATCCATCTGTATCAACAGAATGATTTATAATATTACTAGAAACGTCCGCTGCTCTCAGCGGGCGTTTTTTCACATTACATTATCCTTTCACAAATGAAATATAATTTCATATAATATCTCTTGATTCTCTTAGTTAACCCATGTATAGTAAAAGTTTGCTTACAAGAAAACCTTTTGAAAGGAAACCATTCTGAATGAAGTTAGGTGCCCGCATCTTAAAAACGGGAATTGCTATTGTTTTATCCCTTTACTTAGGTCAATTATTACACTCTCCCTCACCTGTATTTGCTGGTATTGCTGCCATATTTGCCATTCAACCAACCATATATCGTTCCTATTTAACTATTATTGAACAGATACAAGGTAATATCATTGGAGCTATACTTGCTGTTACTTTTGTACTTTTGTTAGGAAATCATATTATTGTCATTGGCTTGGCAGCAATTATTGTGATAGGCATTAATTTAAAGCTGAAACTCGAAAACACGATAGGATTATCACTTGTCACATTAATATCCATCATGGAAAAATCAGGTGGCGATTTCATACCATTTGCCGGAATCCGTTTCTCCACCATAATGATTGGGGTATTTTCAGCATTTATAGTCAATCTTGTCTTTATGCCGCCCAAGTATGAAAATAAACTTTATTTTAGTGTGACAAACACAACGGAAGAAATTATTAGATGGATCCGTTTAAGCACTAGACATGATTTCGATCATAATCTCCTCAAAACAGATATAGATAAATTAAAAGAGAATATCATCCAAATGAGTCAGTTTTATTCTATGTACAAAGAAGAACACAGTTATTTTAAGAAAAATAGCTTGGAAAAATCACGTAAACTTGTTATTTATCGGCAAATGCATTCTGCTGCAAAAAAGGCACTTGTAACTTTAAAAAAACTCCATCGGTTTGAGAATGAGCTATTGCACCTGCCGGAAAAGTTCCAACTATCGATACAGGAACAATTGGATTGTCTCATTTATCATCATGAACAACTCATGCTTAGATTTATTGGAAAAATTCCAAATCCTCCTGGCGATACAGAAAGTTCGAATTGCCTGAACAATAAGGAATTATTCGATTTATTTCTACTTTACCAACAAGCATTTACCGATCATGATAATCCGCATCTTTATCACACTATGCAAATCGTCGCCTCGATTATTGATTACGGTGAACAGGTTGAACATCTTGATACATTGATTACAAGCTTCCATTCGTATCATCATAATGAAGTATCCATTGATGAGAAAAGTATGTAAAAAAGAAACCGAAGCAATTTATTCTGCTTCGGTTTCTTTATGCTCTAACTGCTGTACCTGAAAAAGTTTATAATAATTTCCTTGCTTCGCCATTAACTCATCATGTGTTCCCACTTCTACGATTTTACCATGTTCAATCAAGACAATTCGATTTGCATGTGTAATCGTCGATAAGCGGTGAGCAACAATAAACGTAGTTCTGTCCTTTGCTAGTTCCTCAAGCGACTCTTGTATCGCATGCTCACTCTCTAAATCTAGTGCAGATGTTGCCTCATCAAGAATTAAGATCGGTGGATTTTTCAAAAAGACACGGGCAATTGCAACACGTTGTTTCTGACCTCCTGAAAGCTTCACCCCACGCTCGCCGACCTTGGTGTTGTATCCTTCAGACAGGTTTAAGATAAACTCGTCCGCATTGGCCGCTTTCGCTGCCAAGTATACCTCTTCTTTCGTGGCACCCGGCTTCCCTAATAAAATATTATCCATCACGGATTCACTAAATAAAATATTATCTTGAAAAACGACACCAATCTTGTCTCTTAAGGATTGAACCTTAAATTGGCGGATATCTACTCCATCTAAGGTAATATTCCCTTCGGTCACATCATAAAATCGCGGAATCAGACTGACAAGTGTAGATTTCCCACCACCACTCATACCTACAAGAGCAATGGTTTCCCCCTTTTTTACATGTAAGGTAATCTCTTTCAAAACCATTTCCTCTTTTAATTCGTAAGAAAAAGATACATTATTAAATGAAATATCACCATGTACCTTTTTGCACACTTGTGCATTAGGCTCGTCGACGATATCATATTTTTCATCCAAAAATTCGAACACTCGGTCCATGGATGCAAACGATTGAGTGATGGTTGTCGAGGAATTTACCAATCTTCGCAGTGGACTGTAAAGCTTGTCAATATAAGCAAAAAACGCAACCATCGTTCCAAGCGATAGTTGATGCAAAATGACTAGGTACGCTGAATAGCCAATCACGATTAATGGAGCAATATCGGTAATGGTATTAACCGCGGAAAAGGCTTTTGCGTTCCAGCTAGTATGCTGCAAGGCCTTTTCTAAAAAGTTTTTATTTTGTTTATCAAATTGACCTTGTTCATACTCTTCAATCGCAAAGCTTTTAATTACTGGCATCCCTTGGACACGCTCATGTAAATAGCTTTGAACCTCCGCTAGGGCTTGGGAACGCATGCGCGTCAGCCTCCGTAATTTTCCAAAGAAATATCGGATCGAAAAGGCGTAGAGCGGAAACAGTAAAATCGATACAAATGTCAGTTTAGCACTCATTGAAAACATTAGAATAATTGCAATGATGATTGTGGCAATATCCAGCCAGAGGTTCATTAATCCTGAAATGACGAATGTCTTTGTCTGTTCCACATCATTAATTACGCGTGAGATAATTTCTCCTGCACGTGTATTCGAAAAATACTTAAAGCTTAGCTTTTGAATGTGGGTATACATGGTATCACGTATATCATAAAGAATCTTACTTGATGTCCATTGGGCAAAGTATTGCCGGTAATATTCGATCGGCGGCCTCAAGACGACAAAAATAACAATCATCACACCCAGAACGAACATTAATTTATTAATTTTCTCATCACGGGCTAGACTGTGACTTCCAACAATGTCATCCACAACATACTTTATCAACATCGGAATCATAAGAGGAATTGAAAATTTTATGACTCCGATAATAATTGTCCCTATCACCTGCAGTCGATAGGGTTTTACAAATTGCAAGTACCTGCGAATACTGTTCAAGTTGTCCCTCCTTTCAGTATCTTCTTTAAGAAGCAAATAAAAACCTGTTGATTACATCAACAGGCGCTTATTCTTAGCTGCCATTCTAACGTCTGTAGGTTAAATAACGTTCATACCAGATATCGATAAAATCTGGAGCAAAAGGGCCATTCCGCTGCCGAATCCATTGAATCAGCTTTTCAACATTTCTTTTAAGAATTTGATCAATCGGAGCTGGATAGTTCATTTCCCGACGATGGCGTTCATACTCGTCTTCGTCTAATAAATTAAAGGTCATATCAGGAAACACCTTGATATCGAGGTCATAATCAATATACTTTAGTGCTTCGCCATCAAAAATAAATGGTGAACTGATATTACAGTAATAATAGATACCATCCTCACGAATCATTCCAATCACATTGAACCAATATTGTGAATGAAAATAACAAATGGCTGGTTCTCTTGTGATCCAAGTCCTCCCATCTGATTCTGTCACAAGCGTTCGGTCATTGCCACCAATCACCAAATTCTGTGTCCCTTTTAAAACGGTTGTTTCTTCCCAGACGCGATGGATGTGCCCATTGTGCTTATAACTATGTATTTGCATTGGTTCACCTTCGATGGGTACGCCCATGTTTCTCCCCTACCTTCATTCCTGAACGCTTTGTAACCTATTCTTAACCAATATATAAATAAATAATGACAAAAGGTAACAAAGTACAATTCCTATTTCTTATTATTATAACGGTTGAGAGCAGATTTTAAAACAAAAGAGCCATATTTCGATGGCTCTTTGTAAAAATTTGCGAATTTTTTTAGATATTTTTGCATTATTACCTAAAAAGATGCTGATAAATTCATTTCCCGATAGGAATTAATTACCTCTTCTGTCTGCTTTTCAAAAATGGTCTGGATCTCTTTCAACTCTTTTTTCATCAGTTGAATATCCGTTTGAACACTTTCAAGGTCCGTAGCCTTTTGCAATGTCTGTAGTTCTTCTTCGATTTGTTGACAACGTTCAAGTTCTCCTTGAAGATATAGCAATTTTTCCATCGTCACCAATTGATCGGAAACTAATCGGTTAAAATGATCCATTTCCCTCACCGCCTTATTATTAGTACCTAATATGTATTCTCGAATAAGTTTTATTCTCCTTTGACAACATATGTAGACTTAAGAGAAGTTTTGTCGAATAAGAACTTGAACCAACAGAAGAAGACACTCTAAACGATTCTAGAGTGCCTTCCGGGTAACTATTATTAGCTTTGACCAAATTGGCCATTGCCTTGATTTTTACGTGCTTGAGACTGCTGGTTTTGTTGTTTTACTTCAGCAGCGCTAGTTTCGCTTGCAAATTCAGTTCCGTATGAGCCTTGAGAGCCTTGAGACCCTTGAGACCCTTGAGCTGAGGCTGCATTTTGTTTTTTTACTTCAGCAGCATTTGTCTCACTCGCAAATTCAGTTCCATATGAGCCTTGCGATCCTGATTGAGATTGAGCGTTTTGTTGTCTAACTTCCTGGATGTTAGTTCCAGCTGAAGTTTTGTTTGGCTGTTGATTGAATTTTGCCATTGATATCACCTCCACGAATATAATGTAACCATGCTTCGTGGAGATTATCCGCAAAAAATATTATTTAAAAATAATTAAACAAGTAACGAAATTCCACCGTCAATAATAATGGTTTGTCCCCTAATCATGCTTGATTCTTCAGATACAAGGAACATCACACAGTTAACCATGTCTTCTATTTCGACCATTCTTCCTGCAGGGGTTTTATCCTTTGCTTCTTGAAGAAGTTCTTCCCGATTTGGAAAATGTTTTAATGCTTCCGTATCAATAGCGCCGCCTGAGACGGCATTAACCACGATATTCTTCGATGCTAGTTCAACTGCTAAATATCTTGTTAGCGCCTCTAGAGCTGCTTTAGAAACCCCTACAACGGTATAATTTTCTAAATAGCGGATGGAACCAAGTGAACTGATACTGACAATTTTTCCGCCGCCATTTCTTTCCATCAATTTTGCTGCTTCCTGTGCACAGAATAACAAGGCTTTACTATTAATGTTCAAGGTCCAATCCCAGTGGGACTCTTCTAACTCCATTACTGGACGCTGAACTCCTGATGCAGCATTATTGACAAACACATCCAAGCGGCCAAATTCCGCTTCGATTTGTGTAAACATTTCTTTTATTTTTGCAACATCACCCACATTGGCTTTTACAATTAACACCTTTCTACCTAATGCCTCTATTTGTTCAGCTGTTTCAAGTGCACCTTTTTTACTTCGTGCATAATTAATAACGATATCATATCCAGCTGCCGCTAATCGTAGTGCTGTCGCCTTGCCGATTCCCCTGCTGCTTCCTGTAATAAGTGCTACTTTTTGAGTCATCTAACTATTCCCTTCTATATTCAAGTATTGTTATCATTTTAACTTTTCCGCGAATAGAAGACAATTATTATAAAACACTAAGTAGTAAATAACCCTTGAAAGGAAGATGCAGGATGTATGTTGGACGAGATATGACTGAACTTTCGATGATGGCAAAATCCGACTGGAAGACGAGCGAACTTGCTTTTTTCCACCACTCCTTACAGCAAATTACTCCCTATTTAAATAGTGAGGGACAAACGATCCATCACGAAATTATTGAAGAAATTGAAAATCGTGGCGGAATCAAACGCCACGAAGCAGATTATACACATGGAACCAAAACAGTTTATGATTGAAAAAACGCCGCTCATGCGGCGTTCATTCCATTTGATATTCGTGAAAAAGCTTGAGCATTTTTTGTGAAGATACTGGGAAAGCAAACTCTTTCATTTCTTCGAATGAAACAAGCTTCCATTCTTCACTTTCCTGAAAGGAAGAATTAATCGTTCCTGAATAAACCATGATATTCCACACTAAATGCGAAAAGGTATGTTGAATCTGCCCAATAATTCTCTCGAGTTTTATGTTTACATCAAGTAAACTCTGGAACGATTCAGCAATTTGCTCCCGATCCTCTTGTAAGGGATGATGGATTTCTACATTTGGGAATTCCCACAAGTTCGCAAGCAGACCTGTTGATGGGCGCTTGTGAATTAACACCTTTTTATTTTCATCTAATAAAATAGCTGTAGCAAGTTGAACGTCACGTGTCTTGGTTTTTTTAGTCTTTATCGGCAGTTCATTTTGAACTCCCTCATCAAAAGCTTGGCAATGGTCACGTACTGGACATAATAAGCAAGCAGGAGAGGTTGGCGTACAAATTAACGCCCCCAACTCCATTAAAGCTTGGTTGAATGAAGATGGGTCATCATGTGAAATTAACTGTCGAACTGCTTTTTCAAAAATCTTGCGCGAAGATGATTTGGCAATATCATCCCAGATGGAAAGGACTCTTGAGATTACCCTCATTACGTTTCCATCGACAGCAGGCTCAGGAATTCCGTAAGCAATACTTAATATGGCACCTGCCGTATACGGTCCAACCCCTTTTAGTCCAGCAATCTCTTCGGGAGTGTTTGGCACTTCACCGTTGTATTTCTCGCTTACTTCCTGTACAGCCGATTGTAGATTCCGAACTCGTGAATAATATCCCAGTCCTTCCCAAGCCTTTAGCACTTTATCTTCCTCTGCCTTGGCAAGGTCTTCAATCGTGGGAAACCATTCAATAAAGCGATTAAAATAAGGAATGACCGTATCCACTCTTGTTTGTTGGAGCATGATTTCTGAGACCCATATTTTATATGGGTCTTGGTCTTTTCTCCAAGGCAAGTCCCGTTGTTCCTGTTTGAACCAGGAAATTAGATCATTTTGGAAAGCATATATATTGATTTTTGCTAAATTCTTTAGTTCAATTATCATAACTTTTGTTCCTCCAGGTGTTGTTAAACCGTATGCAAAAAGGCATTATAATAAATAATGTATTTCGTTTTACGATAATTCAATTTGTTTCGTTTGACAAGAACTATATTAAAGGAGGCTTTCCTTTTGGATACAGGAACTCATGTTGTCATGGGTATTGCTCTTGGTGGTCTTGCTACACTTGATCCCGCAGTATTTAGCAGCCACGCGACCACGACGAGTGTTTTAATTGCAACCATTGCCGGGTCGCAAATACCTGATATTGATACTGTTTTGAAGCTAAGGAATAATGCCATATACATTCGCAATCATCGCGGGATTACTCACTCCATCCCTGCTGTAATCTTGTGGCCACTCGTCCTGTTAGCTGTTATTTATCCGTTTTTCCCTGATGCCAATCTTTTTCATTTATGGGCTTGGACCTTTGCAGCGGTTTTTATCCATGTATTTGTTGATATATTTAATGCTTACGGTACACAAGCTCTTAGGCCTTTTTCAACAAAATGGGTCGCGCTGGGTGTAATAAATACGTTTGACCCGATTATCTTTGGGATTCATATCCTTGGAATCGCTATTTGGGTGTTAGGAGCCAATCCGGGTTATACTTTTTTGATCATGTATACATTTATTGTAGCTTACTATCTCGCTCGTTTTAGGGCGAAAAATAGGGTTTTGGGTGAGGTAAGAAGAGTTATTCCCACTGCAACAGAAATAATTATTGCCCCCACGATGAGGTTTCATCAATGGAGAATTGCTGCCATGAACAAAAAACAATTTTTTGTTGGAAAAGCAGTTAATAACCAAGTGGAAATTTTAGATCATTTTAACCGAATTCCTGTACCGAAAACACCCGTAATCGAGGCAGCCAAAAAAGATAAAAACCTTTCAGCATTTTTATCTTTTTCACCAGTCTACCGGTGGGAAGTCGATGAATACATTGATTTTTACGAAGTGCGATTTATTGACTTACGCTATCGGAGCAATGGACACTATCCGTTTGTGGCCGTCGTTCAATTAGATTGTAACTTGAAGCCAATTAGCTCTTATACGGGGTGGGTGTTTAGTGAGAAGAAATTACGAAAAAAATTAAGCATCATACCAAGTTAATAAGAAAAGCGAAAGCGCCCGTTTAGCGGCGTATGGACTGGAGCGCTCCAACTGAGATAAAGGAAACACGGAGAGCGAAGCGATCCGATGTTGACTTATCGTAGGGCGGAGTGCGAAGTCCACTAGCCGTTGGGCGCTGGAGCTAGACAGTTATCTAAGTTCAAAGAAATTAGATTTTTTTAGTTTAAGCTATTTTTATCCTGATTTAAATAGTCCTTGTATTTAGGGTTTGTGGCTGCAAATTCATGCAATTTATCTCCGTAGTTTTCAATCCATTGCCTTACAATTCTTTCAGCCATTTCACTGCCCATATATTCCCTGCCTGCTTTTGCATGGGTCGTTTCAAAATCTTCCCAAAGAAGCTCAACCCAGGTTCGTGCTTGGTTATAGGAGAGTTGCTTGTTTTTATCTAATAGCAATTTTGTTAATCGTTCATGATAATCATTCATTTCTTCACCTCATTGCCAATTTCTTTTAACATAACCTAATTTAAAAAAGCAGATACTATCTTTACGTGGTAAGCATTGAGAATGCTTTGCTTTTCACGTGTTCTCATTCCCTTGATGGAGGTACAGCATGAGAAATAAAGCAACGAATTTCCCAAATCAAAATAATAACAAGCTCGAGGGAGAGCCAAGAGCAAAAGCAGAATATGCTTCAAAACGAGCAGACGGCACGATTAATACCCATCCACAAGAGCGGATGCGTGCTTCAGGTGAACGCGATGATGAGTCACCACAAGTTTATAAATAATCGATTTTAAGTAAACACAAGACAAGCCAGAGAGTTTTCTCTCTGGTTTGTCCACTGATTATTTTTGCTTATTCAATAGTGAGATGGGCAGAGCCTCTTCTTTCCCATTACCTGAAAGTCGATAACCCCAAGCAAACACACCATTCATGTAGTCAATTTTAAAATATTGTCCTGGATCCCCTTCAATTTCATAAATTTCTCCAGGTTTAAACGAATTAGGGTCAATAAGGTACGCTTTCGCCATTTGGACTTTTCTTTCAAGCACGGCAAACTCATTAACCATACCCATTTGTTCTGCTTTTCTTGCTTGTTCTTGGAGCATGCCGATTTCTTGCCTTAATTCATATTCAGTCATTGTACTGTAGCGTTTCTCCTGTTGCATATTTAATTCACTCCCCTTATACCTCTATTTTAATATAATATAATATAATTAATAAGGTTTAACTTATGTAAAAAGGAGATTTAAGTATGAAAACAATCATTATTACTGGTGCAGGCTCTGGCTTAGGTAAAGAATTAGCGCATATCTTTTCGCAAAAGGGCTATCACCTTCTGTTAACAGGGCGGACACTTGAAAAACTAATCACTGCAAAAGAGGAAATTATCGTACAAGGTGGAAAAGCTGATATCCTATTATTAGATATTGGCAACGCTGAAGATGTTTCGCAAAAAGTGGAAGAAATTAGCCAGATATATCATATATACGGATTAGTTAATAATGCAGGAGTGGGGCATTTCGGTCCATTTGTGGAAATGGATGAACAGCATATTTCTGAAATGATTAATACAAATATTTTAGGGACACTGTTGATGACAAAAGCAATTTTACCTCAGTTACTTAAGAGAGCCGAGGGGCAAATCATGAATATCATTTCCACAGCTGGTTTGCGTGGAAAAGTGAATGAAGCAGTCTATGCTGCCAGTAAATTTGCAATTCGAGGCTTCACCGAGAGTCTGCAGAAAGAGTACGAAGGTAGCGGGATTAAATTTAATGCAGTTTATATGGGTGGAATGGACACCCCATTTTGGGAAAATAGTGACCATGTGAAAGATACCTCTCGTTTCCGCTCACCTCGGGAAGTGGCCGAACTGATTATGGAACAGATGGATCAGGACTCAATTATCATCGAGAGTAAAAAATCATGACGTTTTTTGTAAAGGGTTTACTTGTGAGATGCAAAACGGTTAAACGCAAACCTAAT
>NZ_BCUX01000065.1 GCF_001591445.1 Neobacillus drentensis NBRC 102427
TCTATTTATTAGCTCGGGTGATTAACCTACCGTCTCCAACAGAAAGGGGTATCTATCTTTGTCATGAATATCTAATTCATAGTATAATTGAAAAGATGCATGAATTAGTTATTTAATATTTTACAATAGAACTAGGAAATTCATTTACAATCCCAGGAGAGTCTTCATGTTAAAAGATTTTGTCTCAAATGCCACACTATTAATTGCTTCCTTTTCTATTATGGGAGTGTTATTTAAAGATAAGCCATTACACACTTCCTCATCACTTTCCACCAAACTTTATTGGGGCCTTTGTTTTGGAATTTTAGGAAATGTATTAATGGCATTTAGCATTCAAATAAATTCAAGTACTATTGCAGATTTACGCCATTTGGCCATTGTTATCGCTGCAATCTTTGGTGGATATATACCTGGATTGCTGGCTGCAATTCTAATTGCAGCTGGAAGAGTCATTCTTTTTGGCATTAACGAATCGTCAGTGCTGGGATCGTTCGGAGCGATATTGACTGGGATACTTTGCGGGGGACTTTCAAATATAAATATTTCAAGAACCCTTAAAGCTTTCCTAATGAATTTAATCGGGTTGTTTATTATTTCCATCATTTTTATGATTAGAATTGATAATTCACAGGTCCTTCAAAATGTTTTAATCATGCATAGTATTATATCGCTCATTGGTGGTTTTTTTGCCTATCATTTCTTTGTTTTCGTGGTTAATTCGTATGAAGTACAAACTCAATTAAAACAGAATGTACAAAAATTGAAGGAAACGGAAGAGAGATTCCGACTCCTAGCTGAATATTCAAGCGATATGATTACCATGCACAATGAAAAAGCCGAATATATATACATTTCACCTGCCGTTAAAGAAATTATTCATTTTGAATATCCTGAACTTCTTGGTAAAAGGATGGATGATTTTATTCATCCTGAAGATATTGAGTATACAAAAAAGATGTTTGAAAAAGCACTTCACAAAGGTGTGGCTGAATCAACCTACCGATACCGGACAAATATAGGAGATTATGTTTGGATTGAATCCACTCTTAAGAGTGTCCATTTTGAAGAAGATGGAAGCAAAAAGGTAATTCTCGTTTCAAGAAATATCACCGAGCGAAAACTAACGGAACAAAAATTACAAGAAGCAAATGAATTGTTAAATCGTCTCTCCTATATGGATGGTCTCACAGGGATAGCCAATCGAAGATATTTTGATGAAACGCTTGACAAAGAATGGGCGAATTCTGTTACAACCCATTCGCCAATCACCTTGATTATGTTCGATATTGATTACTTTAAGAAATACAATGATACTTATGGCCATTTAACCGGTGATTTTTGCTTACAATCCATTGCACAAGCTATTAACAATCAAATGGCTGTTAACTCTCATTATACTTTTTGCCGTTATGGAGGTGAGGAATTCGCTCTTATCTCACCTTCTACAACCATGGAGGAAGGGATGAAAATTGCTTATCAAATTCAGGAGACAATTAACTTCCTCAAAATCCCTCATATTAATTCTGAGATTGCTGATATTGTTACGCTAAGTATTGGAATAGCCACAATGGCTCCAACATCTTTTGAAAAACCTCAGGCATTAATCCAAATGGCTGATTCGGCGTTATATTTATCTAAAACAAAAGGTAGAAATACAATTTCATCTTCTCATTTATGTTTGGAAGGCTTGTAAATAAACATGCCTTCCTTTTTTATCAAATTTAAACATATTTTTCTAAATATTTCGCACAATTTGTAGTATAATGAGGAATATACAAGTAAAATTTTCCTATCAGCCCTTTATGGATGGTGATGTTAATGGAAATTACGAAACATCTTTTTTTAAACCTCTCAATATATATCATCATTTTATTTTTTTGTTTGATTTTTTTCGACAATTTTAAAAAAGTCACCATTTCTATGCCCTCACTTACGATTTTGTTTATTGCTATGTTATGGTTATGTATTCAATTCTCATACAATCCGATTCCTTCTGCCAGATATGATTTAGGGATTATTCCTCTTGTTTTAGGTGCCCTATACATTGGAATTGGCCCGATTCTAATTGGATCAATTATTATCATAAGAGGTTTCTATGGCTTTGATTTTGGCTTTTATTTAACAATGATACTTTATGCACCTCTCACAGTAGTATTTTGGCGATTATATCCATGGTTTTTAAAGCAAGTGCCCGCACGCCGCATTTTCGTTACCGTATGTTTGGGAATATCCCTTGGCATATTGACAGTCATTGGGACGAGTTTCGCCCATCCCCATTCTAACTGGCTGGATGCTTGGATAGCGTTCCTGTTCATTCCCTCACTCGGAATTGGGATTATTTCATATGGAATTGAATTTGTCAGAAGAAATAATGAAATGCAACAGGAGTTAATTAAAGCTGAAAAGTTAAAAGCAGTTGAACAAATGGGAGCGGCCATTTCCCATGAAATTCGAAATCCATTAACAGCTGCCAGCGGATTTGTTCAGCTCTTGCAAGATGATTACCTTTCTAGACAAAAACGGAAAGAATATTTATCAATAGTAAAAGAGGAGTTAATTTCTGCTGAACGGGTTATTCAAGACTATTTAACCTTTGCCAAACCATCACTTGAAGCATTTGAAGAACTAAATGTAAAAAGTGAATTACGTCAAATCATAAATATACTTCAGCCATTAGCGAACCAAAATTCAGTCGAGGTTACTACTGACTTTTCCGTTATTGGGTTCATAAAAGGGGATCGCCAGAAGTTTCGACAATGCTTTGTGAATGTCCTTAAGAACGCAATTGAATCCATGCCTCATGGAGGTTATTTAACAATAACCACTGAGTACAGTAAAAACTATGTGACGGTTAGTGTGAAAGACACAGGTGTTGGAATGACCATAGAACAGCTGGATCTATTAGGGGAGCCCTTTTATTCAACAAAAGGAAAAAATGGAACAGGCTTGGGGATGATGGTGGTCTATAGCATTGCTCGTGCAATGGATGGAGCCGTTTGGGCTGAAAGTGAAATAGGAGTAGGAACCACGTTTTATTTTAAATTTCCAACCATCTCTTCCATCATGAAGAGTGAAAATATTATCAGTTAAAACAAACCGACAAAAGGTAAACTTTTGCCGGTTTGTTTGTTTTTATTTTCCGATAAACATTTGGGTCCAGTGTTTGCCTGTCGCTTCAAATCCTACCCCAATATGAGTATAATTTGAACTTAAAATATTTTTGCGATGCCCTTCACTGTTCATCCAGGCAGTTACTACCGCTTGTGGTGTACTTTGTCCTTGAGCAATATTTTCACCTGCAGATTTATAGGTCACACCAAAGTCTCTCATCATGTCAAATGGAGATCCATAAGTAGGGCTTGTATGTGAAAAATAATTTTTTTGCTGCATATCCAGTGATTTTTTCTGAGCGACACTGTTTAGCTGGGTATCTGCCTTTAACGCCGGCAGTCCATTTTTACTGCGTTGTGCATTAGTTAAGTCAATTACTTGTTGGACGTATTGACTAACAGTTCCAGTTGTTGGAGCATTTTGCGTTTGAGTTGTCTGTTTTGGTGCTGGTGCTGGTGCTGGTGCTGGTGCTGGTGCTGGTGCTGGTGCTGTTTGCTTTGGTACTGGTGTTGTTTGCTTTGGTACTGTTTGATGAATTGGCGCTGGTTGCCCCGTTGGTGCAGGCTGCCCTGCTGGTGCCTGTCCTGTTGGTCTTTGTTGCTGGATATAAGGTTGTATCTGCTGAAATGCCCAATTTCTTGGGTCGACAGTAATATACTGGTATTTAGCATCCTGAATCAATACCGCTCTTGTATGAGGATATTGGTTACTGTTCAAAGATGTCTGATAGGCAGAAATCATATCATTATTATTGTTGTTATAATTTTTCTTATTTTTACGTTTAGTATTGAACAGATTTACATCAAGATCCGATTCACTGTTATTATTGTTTGTATAATCCTCGGTTAATGGACCATTATGGTCAATCCCATCATCTCTCCCATTACGTACATCCATGTATGGTGTGTTATTTCTCGTATTGGTGTTCATTCCGACGCGATCAGTTGTCTGATCATTAATATCATTCTTAGCATTGTTATTACAAGCAGCAAGCCCCATTGTTAAGACCGCTGTTAACAGTAACCCCACTGGTTTTTTTATCAATCGAAATACCTCCTCATGAAGATCTTGTTGCTCTCTTAGTTTTGATGATTTTCAAAGAAAGTATTGATGGAAAATAAACGTATTTAAGTATTAGACAGCCTACTTTCCCATAAAAAAAACCAACAAATGCAACTGTTGGCTTCATTAAACATATTTATTCTAATTGAGGTTTATTTTTCCAACATTGGAATTCGACCCTTATATTTGTTAATTAGTTTGCGATTATGTTCTTCTGCACCCTCAGCATTGCCACTTTTAAAGATTGGCGGTTCAAAATTTTTTTCAATCATTAGACTGATGGCTTCTACCATTATTCCATTCACAATTGCTACCCCAACGACCGTTGATCCAGACCCAAAGCTTACAGCAAGATTTTCGTGCTCCATTAAGGCATCCCCCACCTTAATATGATTATCAATAGCAAGGTCGGTACTATAATACAAATACTTACCATTTTTATGTCTTGAAGTCACGCTTTGAGTATAAACGAATGATGTAATTCCAATTACAAACGCACCTTTATTTTTAGCAATTTCGGCAACATCTATAGGCACGGGGTTCCTGCCCGAGGTTGATACAACAATGACAACATCTTGAGGCTGAATCATCACATTGCTCATAAATTGTTCAGCAAAATCATTTTCTTTTTCTAATTGGGATGATCGAACAGCCCCTTTATGAAGCATTAAATCTTCCATAAGGATTGGGTTTATTGGTACAAGTCCACCAGACCGGTAAAATAATTCTTCTGCTAGGATATGGGAATGTCCGCACCCAAAAACATGAACGATTCCATCTTTTTGGATACACTGAGCGATTTTCTCTGCAGCTATTTTGAGACTTTCATTTTCATCTCTTTCGATTGTACATAATAATTCTTTAAGCTCATGGAAGTATAGATTGAACATATAAAATAACCTCCAATAAATTTGCAATCAGCGTTTCATCTGAATCATAAACTTGTAACGGTCCGCACGATAAACAGATTTAACTAATTCCAGAGGGGTATTATCTTTTAGAAACGTATTTCTTTGGATTAACATAACTGGTGCTCCCTTGCTGATTTCCAAATAATTCGCCTCACTTTGACTGGCAATTGAGGATTCAATAATCTGTGAAGCACTATCAATTCTTAAGTCTAACTTTTCTTCAATATGTGAGTATAAGGATTTATTCACAATTTGTTCAGTAAGTCCTTTGACTAAATTCGCTGAAATATAATTTGTTTCTAAGGCCATTGGGACACTATCTGCCAAGCGTATCCGCTTGATTTCATATACAGGTCCATATTCAGAAATCAAAAGCTGTCCTGCTATTTGTCTTGTCGCAGGAATAATTTCAAAATGAATTAATTGGCTTCCCGGTTCGAATCCTCTTGCTTTCATATCTTCTGTGAAGCTTGTCAAACCTTGAAGGGGCTGTTCGATTTTCCTTTCTGCAACAAAAGTCCCCTTTCCTTGCAACCGAAACAGGTAACCCTCATTTACTAACTGTGTAAAGGCTTGTCTAACTGTCATACGGCTTATTTGATATTTTTCGGCATATTCTCTTTCCGGAGGGAGAGAATCACCGGGTCGCAATTCGCCGTTTTCAATTAATTCTTTGACATATTCCTCAATTTGATAATAAATCGGAATGGGAGAATTCTTATTAATCATTTTCCTCCAACTGCATCCTTTCCTTAAGTACCCATTTACGTTACAGAAAGGTTCAATCGTGAATAGGAATCTTTATTTTTCTATAAACATTGAACCTCTAAATCAGCTATTGCCACTTTATCTGCGATAATTGTAACACAAGGATGATTTTTCAACACTGATGCAGGAAAACTTTCATTAATCTCTCCGTTCAAGAGTCTACACAATGCATCTTTTTTCTTTTCTCCTGAAATTAGAAGAAGTATTTCTTTGCTTTTCAAAATGGTCGAAATCCCCATTGTAATTGCTTTCGTTGGAACCTCTTCAATCCTGCTAAAAAATCTTGCATTTGCTTGAATGGTCGACGGTGCTAAGTTTACAATATGCGTTTTAGAGCCAAACGAAGTTCCTGGTTCATTGAATCCAATATGCCCATTACTGCCAATCCCTAGAATTTGCAAATCAATGCCACCATGCCTGGAAATAATGTCTTCATAACGATGGCATTCTTCTTGGAAGTCAGGAGCAATACCGCTCGGGATATTTGTTTTATCTTTATTGATATCAATATAGTTAAACAAGTGGTCATTCATAAAATACCGGTAGCTATTTTTATTATCACTTGATAGCCCGATATACTCATCCAAATTAAAAGTGGTTACCTTCTGATAGGAAGTCCCGTTTTTTTGGTGATCCTCAATTAAGCTTTTGTAGGTCCCAATTGGGGTTCCGCCTGTTGCCAATCCAAGTTTAATGCTTGGATTCTGAACAACCTTATTGATTATATATTCCGCAGCCCTTTTACTCATCTGTTGATAATCTTTTACTTCAATAATCCTCATTTTTTAGTTTTCCTCCCTTTTAAAAGCAAGTGATCCACGGCAAATGGTCATATAAACTTCCATATCTTCATCTAAAATAACAATGTCCGCATCTTTTCCAACAGTAATACTGCCTTTCCGATCATAAAATCCCAGTTGCTTTGCAGGGTTTACTGAAGACATTTCAATGGCCTCATCAAGTGAACAGCCCGTGAAAGATATAATATTTTTTACTGCATGTCCCATTTTTAATATACTTCCTGCAAGTGTTCCTTCCTCAAGAATTGCTTTCCCATTTTCAACGGTGACCTCTTGACCGCCAAGGTCATATTTACCATTTTTTAAACATTTTGCCCGCATTGAGTCGGTTATCAAAATTAATCCATCACTTTGCTTTTGTTTGAATGCAAGATTAACCATTTCTGGACGGACATGCACCCCATCCACGATAATTTCAGCTTTTAATTCTTCACGTAGAAATGCTGCACCCACCACACCAGGTTCGCGATGATGAAGCCCCCTCATTTGATTAAAAAGATGGGTGACGTGATTTGCTCCAGCCTCAATGGCTTCGTTAACCTCATCATAAGTTGCAGCTGTATGACCAATCGATGCAATGATCCCATTCTCTTTTAAATATCGGATCATCGCCAATCCACTTGGCCTTTCAGGAGCCAGCGTGACAAGTTTAATTGTTTCATTGGACAACTTTTGCCATTCTTTAAGTAAGGAAACATCTGGGTCAATTATATGTTGAATCGGCTGCGCTCCTGCCATTAAGGAATTTACAAACGGCCCTTCGAGATGAATCCCAATTATTTCAGATTTTCCTGGAAATTGCTGTTCTTTAATATATTTCCCAGCATTTATTAAGGCATTTTCAATTTGTTTCCCTTCTTGGGTCATCGTAGTGGCTAAAAAGCTCGTTGTTCCTTCTTTCGGCAGAGCCATGACCATTGTGTCCAGTGCTTCCTTAGTGGCATCCATTGTGTCGGCCCCAGCCACACCGTGGATATGAACATCAATAAAACCAGGAACTGCATTATAATGGGCAGGAATTTCAATCACATTAAAGCCGTCTTTATTAGATAGCTCGTTTGATGAACCCATTTCAATAATTTTTTGATTTTTTATTTTTATATATCCATCTTCAATTATTTGTTGTTCTGAATATACTCGTGCACCCATAAGTAAAATATAATTATCGTCTGGAATCATCTTCGATACTTCCTTTCAGATTATAGCTCAATATTAACATCACCATAATCTAGTTGTCTATACCAATATCTTTATTTAGGAATTTTGAATAAAACTCCATTTTTATTTATATCAATTGGTATTAAAGTGTTTCAATCGATTAGAAGAGTAAAAACACTATTAAAATATAAAAATTGGTCTAGACATCTATAAATATTTAGTGCTATAGTTAGAAATAGAAAAGCGCTTACACCATGCATCAATTATTTTGATGAAATAATTCATATTGTAGTTAATTTTATTTACACTTTATTGGGGGTAATATTATGAAGAAATATTTACAAAGAATTGGTCGTTCATTGATGTTACCTGTAGCTGTTTTACCGGCTGCAGCCATTTTGATGGGTATTGGTTATTGGATCGACCCTACAGGATGGGGGGCAGATAGTCCGCTAGCTGCTTTCTTAATTAAAGCTGGTGCATCAATTATTGATAATATACCAATTCTATTTGCCGTTGGGGTAGCACTAGGAATGGCAAAAGAAAAAGATGGTTCATCTGCGTTAAGTGGTCTAGTAGCATACCTGGTTGTAACAACCTTGCTTTCCACGGGTTCTGTTTCATTACTACAAGGGATTAAACCGGAAGATGTAGATCCTGCGTTTGGAAAAATCGGAAATGCTTTTGTTGGTATTCTTTCCGGTATCGTAGCATCCATGATGTACAATCGATTTAGTCATGTTAAATTACCGGATGCTTTAGCATTTTTCTCAGGGAAGCGACTTGTGCCAATCATGACTGCAGTATCTATGCTTGTTGTTTCTGCAGTATTATTCTTCTTATGGCCTGTTATCTTTACAGGACTAGTATCATTCGGTAAAGGCATTTCTCACTTAGGTGCTTTTGGCGCAGGTTTATATGGCTTCTTTAACCGTTTATTGATTCCAACAGGTCTGCACCACGCCTTAAACTCCGTATTCTGGTTTGATGTAGCCGGAATTAATGATATCGGTAATTTCTGGGCTGGAAAGGGAGTAAAAGGCGTTACTGGTATGTACCAAGCTGGATTCTTCCCTGTAATGATGTTTGGTTTACCAGCAGCAGCATTGGCGATGTATCATACTGCAAAAGACAAAAAGAAAAAGACAGTGGCATCCTTAATGTTAGCAGCAGGTTTCGCAGCATTCTTTACTGGCGTAACAGAGCCAATTGAATTTGCGTTTATGTTTGTAGCACCAATGCTTTATTTAGTACATGCGGTATTAACAGGTATTTCATTAGCCATCGCAGCTGCATTCCATTGGACAGCAGGATTTGGGTTCAGTGCCGGATTAGTTGACTTTATACTAAGTTCTAGATTGCCGTTAGCAAACCACCCTTACATGTTAATCCTTCAAGGTTTAGTGTTTGCGGTTATCTATTATTTCTTATTCAGATTCATCATTACGAAATTCAACTTAATGACTCCTGGACGTGAAGAAGATGATGAGGAATCTTCTGAGATTGTCGTTCCAGCAGGCGAAAGTAAATTTGCCGCAATGGCCGCACAGATATATGAAGGACTTGGCGGAGACGCAAATGTTACTTCTGTAGACAATTGTGTAACGCGTTTAAGAATGGAAGTAAAAGACATGAATGCAGTCGACCAACAAAAAATTAAAGCGACTGGTGTACCTGGCATCAATATAGTTGGGAAGCAAAGCATTCAAGTGATTGTCGGAACCAATGTACAATTCGTTGCAGACGAAATTATAAAACATCGTAATGGGACTAATAAATTTGATAAAGCTGGGATTAATTCGGATATGACACAAAAAGTGGCGGCTTCAATTGAATCTAATGAACTCTCACCACTTTCTGAAAAAGATTTTGTTATGCCAATCGAAGGCGAAATTATTTCAATTACTGAAGTGCCAGACCAGGTTTTCTCACAAAAAATGATGGGTGAAGGATTTGGAATTATTCCATCTAAAGGTACGGTCGTTTCACCAGTGGACGGAGAAATCATGAATGTTTTCCCTACTAAGCATGCGATCGGAATTAAATCAAAGCAAGGCTATGAAATCCTTATTCATATTGGCTTGGATACTGTCAAATTAAAAGGTGAAGGCTTTAATGTACTTGTAAAAGAAGGACAGCATATTACTAAAGGTCAGGAAATCCTGAACTTCGATCTAGAATTTATTAAGAAATCAGTACCTTCAGCGATTACACCAGTTATCTTTACAAACTTAAAAAAATTAAATGTAAAGAAACAGGGACACTCAGACCAAGGTCAAGACGGAATCCTATCAATTGAATAACAACAAAAATCGGCAGGTTGCACACCTGCCGATTTTTTTGATATTTTTGGTTGAACCTCAACATACCATAATATTCAAATTATTTATTCAGAGTCAGCAACTTAACAAAGATCACCAACAATTTTTGTCCCGTGAACTTCACTAATATTTAACCTACTTGCGATATTATTTAGATTCTTATCAGTAATTCCCCCGCCGGGAAGAATAATAATTTGGTCAGCTGCAAAATTCACAAATTCCTTCAAACGGCAAAGGTTTCCTTCAATGGATTTAGAACTTGGTCCTCCGTGTGTTAAAATTCGATTCACTTGATGTTTCACAAGCCAATCAATAGCATCAAACTGATATTCATTTTTTATCTGATCAAACGCCATATGAAAGGTTACATCCAGCCCTTTCGCAAATTCTAAAAGTTTGAGCATAGCATCCTCGTCAATCCAATCAGAATCATTTAAGCAGCCAATCACCACTCCATCTGCCCCTAACTGTTTAAAATGGACAATATCATTTTGCATAATCTCAATTTCTTCTTTAGTATAAATAAAGTTTCCACCTCTGGGCCTGACCAGTGTCATTACCTTTGTATTTTTGGAGTGACAATATGCAATGGTTTTTGCAGCTACCCCGTGACTAACAGTAGTGCCTCCGACAGATAGGTTGTCACAAAGCTCAATGCGATGTCCCCCCTTTTCAATAGCCACAGGAACCAATGTGAAATTTTCTACACAAACTTCTTTTAACATATACACCCACCTTTCAAATACAACCCAAAGAATACCCTAGGAACACTAAGCAAATCAAATCTTCTGTTTTCTATCCTTCCTGTCATCTTTACCAATTTAACAATGCATAATGTATAAATTTGATGCAATAGCAAAAAAACGACTGGTGCCTGACACCAGTCGTTTTTGTTAAGCGAATAATTTTTCTTCTTCTGCTTGGAAGAAGCTCTTCATTGCATGAAATACATCTGCTTTTTGCTTAAGGATATAGTAGCGGAATTGGTCATCTTTAATATTTTTATAAGCTGACATTAAGGTAGAGTGACGATTATATTGATTTACTTCACCGTAGCCAAACATATTAGAGACTTTCATTAATTCCTCAACTAGCTTCACGCAGCGTGCGTTATCCGATGTGAGATTATCACCGTCAGAGAAATGGAATGGATAAATGTTGAACTTACGTGGATTGTATTTGGCATCAATGATTTCTAGCGCTTTGCGGTAAGCAGATGAGCAAATCGTTCCACCGCTTTCACCTTTGGAAAAGAAATCCTCCTCACTAACCACTTTTGCCTCGGTATGATGAGCAATAAACTCAATTTCAACTGTTTCATATTTTGTTCTTAAGAAGCGTGTCATCCAGAAGAAAAAGCTGCGGGCCATATATTTTTCCCATATCCCCATTGAGCCACTCGTATCCATCATGGCGATGACAACCGCTTTTGAATCCGGTTTGATTACCTCGTTCCATGTCTTGAATTTTAAATCATCCTTGTAAATAGGATGAAATGCAGGCTTCCCAGTCATTGCATTCCTTTTAAAAGCAGACATCATCGTCCGTTTCTTATCGATATTTCCCATTAATCCTGTCTTGCGAATATCATTGAATTCAATGTTTTCAACAAGATGTTCTTGTTCTTCTTTTCTTTTTAAATTTGGAAGCTCCAATTGTTTAAATAATGCTTCCTCAAGTTCCATTAAGGATACTTCTGCCTCAAAGTAATCCTCACCCGCTTGGTCCCCAGCCCCTTGGCCTTTGCCAGGTCCCTTTTGACCGCTGGAGCCGTCACGTGCTACTACATCACCTACTTGACTGTCACCATCACCTTGGCCCACGTGTTTGTTCTTGTCATAATTATAACGAATTTTATATTCGTCCAATGAGCGAATCGGAATTTTTACTACATCTCGACCATTAGACATAATTATGCTCTCTTCTGTAATCAAGTCTGGAAGATTATTGCGAATTGCCTCCTGGACCTTTTCCTGGTGTCGCTGCTGATCATCGTGGCCTTTGCGGTGGAGGGACCAATCTTCTCTTGAAATGACATATTGATGGTTGTTAACTGACAATGTAAACCCCTCCTTATTAATTTTTAGTTTCCAAAATGCACACATTTTTATCAAAAACATACTATAACTCGAGTGAAAAAATGAAGATAAATATGGATTACTTTATCCTATGCAGAAACATAGAATAATTTACAAATTATTTAGACAATTGTGCTTATGCCTATGAAAATGGACAAAGTATCAATGTTGATGCAACACGGGTTTCTGTTGCCCTTTATAAGGAAAAAAATAGACTGACAGATTACCTTCTGCCAGTCCTACCTATTTTAATCCACTTATCTGTTTAATAGACTTCCAACATAGCGCAGTAATTCGTTAGCTGATGTTGTATTATAGCCATGCTCATCAACTAGCCTAGCAACCACATTATTAATCTTCTTCAATTGCTGTTCATCAGGAGTTTTCGATGAAGTAGTAATTTTTACAACATCCTTTAAATCGGCAAACAACTTCTTTTGAATCGCTTCACGAAGGCGATCATGAGAGTTATAGTCAAAACGTTTACCTTTTCTTGCAAATGCGGATATTCGAATTAATACTTCTTCCCTGAAAGCCTTTTTCGCATTTTCAGAAATTCCAATTTGTTCTTCAATGGAACGCATCAGCTTTTCATCTGGATTGATTTCTTCTCCAGTAAGCGGGTCACGAAGTTTTGATTTGTTGCAATAAGCTTCAACATTATCAAGATAATTATCCATTAACGTTTTCGCAGACTCTTCATACGAATATACAAAGGCTTTTTGTACTTCCTTCTTGGCAATATTGTCATACTCTTTCCGAGCTAATGAGATGTAATTCATATAACGTTCGCGTAACTCTGCCGTGATGGATGGATGTTGATCAAGGCCATCTTTTAATGATCTTAATACATCAAGTGCATTAATAGATGGTATTTCTTTACGAATAATGGTAGATGAAATTCGGTTGATCACGTAACGAGGGTCAATACCACTCATACCTTCATCTGGGTATTCCTTCTTAAGTTCATCCACATCCGCCGTATTAAAGCCTTCCACATTTTCTCCATCATAAAGGCGCATTTTCTTAAGTAAATCTATATCGCCTTTCTTCGGTTCCTTTAAACGAGTAAGAATGGTAAACATAGCAGCAACCTTTAACGTATGCGGTGCGATATGAACATCAGAAACATCACTTTCATTAATCATCTTTTCATAAATTCTTTCCTCTTGTGACGCCTTCAAGTTATAAGGTATTGGCATGACAATAATTCGTGAATGGAGTGCTTCATTTTTCTTATTAGAGATAAAGGAACGATACTCTGTCTCGTTCGTATGAGCAACTATTAGCTCATCAGCACTGATTAGAGCAAACCTGCCTGCCTTAAAATTTCCTTCTTGAGTAAGAGATAGCAAGTGCCACAAGAATTTCTCATCACACTTTAGCATCTCCTGGAACTCCATCATTCCTCGGTTAGCCTTATTTAGTTCACCATCGAAGCGGTAGGCACGCGGATCTGATTCAGAACCAAATTCTGCAATCGTTGAAAAATCAATACTACCCGTTAAATCGGCAATATCCTGTGATTTCGGATCGGATGGGCTAAATGTTCCGATTCCTGTTCGTTTATCCTCGGAGAAGAAGATTCTTTCAACTAAAACATCCTCAATTCGTCCACCATACTCCTGTTCTAGACGCATCATATTCAATGGTGAAAGATTACCTTCGATGCGGATTCCATACTCATCATGGAAATCCTTTCGCAAATGGTGTGGAATTAAATGCAATGGATCTTCATGCATTGGGCATCCTTTAATGGCAAATACAGAGCCTCTATCCGTAAGAGAGTAGGCTTCAAGACCCCTTTTCAGCATAGTAACAAGGGTGGACTTCCCGCCGCTTACAGGACCCATTAACAATAAAATACGCTTCCTTACATCGAGCCTTTTTGCTGCCGGATGGAAGTATTCCTCAACAAGCCGTTCAAGCGATTCCTCTAAACCAAATAATTGATTGCTAAAGAATTCATACTTTTTTGTCCCTTTTTCTTCAGTAATACCTGCATCTTTAAGCATATTATAAACTCGTGAATGTGCCGACTGTGCAACCCATGGCTTCTCTTTCAACAACTGTAAATAATCTGCGAATGACCCTTCCCAACGTAACTTTTCTTCTTCTTCGCGATACATCTCGATTTTTTTTAGAATATCCATAAGGCCCTCCCCCTGTAGGTTAATCAGAGACGATTAATATACTCTATGCTGATAAGCTATTGAACATGCGTAACCAATGCGAGTTAGCGTCTATCTTTTTTGCTACAATAAAAAGAATCTTCCTCTTTTCATTTTTGTAAGATAGGCTATAATAAAACTATATGTGTGATAAAAATGAAAAATGTATGACAAAGGGGGCAATACATAAACATGAACACTTTCATTGTAATTTTAGTAATGATCACGTTTTTGACTGCAATCTTAACATCAGGTTATAATGACAAACCAGGTTCTTCAAAATAAAAAAAACTGCCGATTTGGCAGTTTTTTTTATTTAAGATCAAGTTTATTTTTTTGAACAAATTCCTTCATATACATCCTGCTCTTTCGATCAAGCATTTTAGCCATTTGTTCACTCCAGCGGTCCTTTCTTTTCCCTTCGGTCCGCTCATCGTAGTAGGAGGAAATAAAATCATCGTATTTTTGAAGCTGACTAATATATACCTGTTTATCTTGTTCATATTCATCTTCATGGTAGATATGTTCAAACGGGAGCCTTGGTTTTATATCTGTCAATTTAGTTGGAACTCCAACAGTGAGTCCAAACAAAGGAATGACCCGTTCAGGAGTTTTTAACAGCTTTTTAACCTCTTCAAGATTATTGCGTATTCCACCTATGTAACAAATTCCCAACCCCATCGATTCAGCTGCTATTGCGGCATTTTGTGCTGCCAAAGATGCATCTATTAGAGCAACCATGAACTTTTCCGTACTTTCGATAGAAGGAGTAACATCTGTTTGTACCATCTCCCCAATAATGGAATGACGATTAAGATCCGCACAAAAAATGAAAAAGTGGCCGTTTATTTCAACATATTCCTGGTTACCGGCAATCTCAGCCAATTTTTTCTTTTTTGCTTTGTCTTTAACACCAATAATCGAATAGGCTTGAATAAAACTCGATGTCGACGCTGATTGGGCACAAGAAACAATCGTTTTGATTTGTTCCTCCGTTAAGGGCATGTCCTCAAAATGACGGAGGGAGCGATGGTTTAGAATCGTTTCAATAACTTCATTCATAACATTCTTCCTTTCATTAATCAAAAGGAGGCCCGACTGGACCCCCATCAATTATTTTAGATGCGCATAATTTTGCTGTCGCAGCGCTTCATAGATGAGAATGGCGGCTGTATTAGACAGGTTTAAGGAACGAATATTTTCATTCATTGGAATCCTTAAACTTACATCCTTATTTTTTTCGATAATATCTTTGGGAAGTCCTGTCGTTTCTCGTCCAAAGATAAAGAAGTAATTTTTGCTTAAATTACTATAATCAAAGCTGCTAAAAGCCTTTTGACCAAATTTGGTTATATAAAAAAATTCACCGCCGGCATTCTTTTCATAAAAGTCCTCTAGTGAATCATAGTAGACAATATTGACGAATTGCCAGTAATCCAAGCCTGCTCTTTTTAACATTTTGTCATCAGTCGAAAAACCTAATGGACGAATTAAATGTAAGTTGGTATCTGTTCCTGCGCATGTCCTTGCGATATTTCCAGTATTGGAAGGGATCTGTGGCTGATATAAAACTACATTTATTGACACGTTGCTCACCTCGATAAATAACTCTACATGCCATTATACCATTAAGATTTTTCCTTTCAATATAGAAGCAATTTTAACCGAGAATTGTATAAAACTTATATTTCATTTTAGGTGTATAGGCAGATGAATCCTCATATGCCCAGTACCTCATCCGGCTATTATACGTATGGGCATTCACTAACGGCATTCCATTTGCATCTTTACCCGTTACAATTGTATTATGATTAAATCGTCCATCCCCTTCGAAATCATAGCAAATAATATCGCCTAATAACAATTGATCAGGGCTGTTGACTTCCCTGGCACGTAAACCACTTTTTGAATTAGCAAAGTATAGCTTTAGAGAATGCGCCACCACCCAGCTATAGCTCCAATTATTATTTTGGAGCCACCAGCCTGAACCCTTGACAGGATAACCTCTCATCGGTGCCCCGCCTATATGAAGGCATTGTGAGATAAAGTTGGTGCAATCATTTTCAAATTTTTTATAAGCAGGATTGTGGCTATTCCACCAGCGTTCCGCATATTGCACAGCTTTTAAGCGATTATATTGAAAGCTTAGTCGCTCATCAGTCTCCTCTAAGCTCTGTGTTATTGGCAGTGGAGAAGGTTCTTGATATTCATAAGGTTTGATTTCCTCATCCATCACTAAAGCCTTTTTATAAAACTTAGCTAATCTATCTTCTATTTCTTCTTCGATGTATAGAATCTCTTTTTGCTTAATTAAATATTGATAATGGGCTTGATATTTTACCGTTTGAAATTCTTCCTCCTCATTCATCTCTATTATTCGGCCTGCTGCTTTAACCTTGACAATTTCTGCATCCCTTTTTGAAAATGCACTTTGTTTCTGTTCAGCCTTTGGAAAAAATACTTTATGATTTCTTTTATCGGAAACAAACTGATTTACTCTCTTTTCAAATAAATCTTGAATTAAATGAAGCATACTCTCCACCCCTTTCTTTCATACATATGAAAGGAGACAGAGTTTAATCAAAAAAATAAGCGAACTACGTGAGTTCGCTCATTTTTACCTATAAAAACTAAAGCCTTTTTCTATTTCACTTTGTACTTCAGGATCTTTTTCATGTGCCTGAGCCCTTTCAAGTGCAGAAAAGGCTGTTTCCCCGCCAATTTTGCCCAAGGCCCAAGCAGCTGTTCCTCTCAAAACCGGGCTTCCCTCATTTTCCAAAACTTCAACTAAATCCGGAATCGCTGATTCATCCTTAAAATGGGCTAGCGCAATGATCGCATTCCTCTGAATGGGTTTTTTCCCTCTCCAAGAACCAGCTACGTTTCCAAATTTAGCTTTAAATTCCCGATTACTTAATTTTAAGATTGGCTTTAGTAGCGGTTTGGCAATATCAGAATCCGCCTCAAGTTCCTCATGAAAATGAAAGTTCTTCCCTTTGTTAACCGGACATGCTGTTTGGCAGGAATCGCAGCCATAGACACGATTACCAATTTTCTCTCTAAATTCATCGGGGATAAATGTTTTTGTTTGGGTTAAAAAAGAAATACAGCGCTGTGCATTTATTTGTCCACCTTGAACCAATGCCCCTGTTGGACATGCATCCAAACACTTGGTGCACGACCCGCATTGGTCTTCAATCGGTGTATCCGGTTCAAACGGAATACTCGTAATCATTTCTCCAAGATATACATAGGACCCAAACTCAGGTGTAATAATCGCACAATTCTTCCCGCTCCAGCCAATTCCTGCGCGCTCTGCCACAGCACGGTCAGAGAGCTCCCCAGTATCGACCATCGATTTTAACCGCGCTTCCGGCATTCTTGCTAAGATAAACTCCTCAAGTTTATTCAACCGGTCCTTTAGAGCATGATGATAATCGAGACCCCATGAGGCCCTGCTGAATATTCCTCTTCTCTCACCCTTTTTACTTTCTACACGGTTATTCATTTTTGAAGGATAGGCAATCGCAATGGCAATGATTGAACGAGGTTCCTCTAATAATAATGAAGGGGTCACTCTTTTTTCAATATCTGGTTCTTCAAATCCTGATTGGAAGTTAAGCTCTTGCTGTCTTACTAATCGATTTTTCAATTCAGTGAAAGTGTCAGCGGTCGTGAAACCAATTTTATCGATTCCAATTTCTTTACTGTATTTAATTAATTCTTCCTTTAGCTTGTTTATATTAATAGAGTGACCCTCCCTTCTTACTAGAATGAACAAATGGATATATATTTTAAAATGGCATGTTTTATTGGAAAATAAAATAGGAAAAAACGCAATGCATCGTTCTCCTATGTAACGATACACTGCGTTAGTTAGTATGTATGGAGCGGGTGAAGAGAATCGAACTCTCATCATCAGCTTGGAAGGCTGAGGTTTTACCACTAAACTACACCCGCAAAGGATTAATATTAATGTCATCAACTGACCTTTTCAATAATACACACTATTTTTAACATCGTCAAGGGAAAAACGCATATTTTGTCGAATTTATTTTTTAGTGGTGAAAAAATATTACAGCCTTACTCTAATCGTTTAAGCTGAAAAAAACCGGTCACTGACCGGTTTTTCGTTATATACTCCTTACTACTACTTAGAAACGGAAACTTGTTCAAAAGGCCATGCTGGCAATTGTTTACGAAGTGGCCTATCTTCCCTATAACCTAAAGCGTACTCCCCTTGCATAATCGTATGGATTTCTCTCGTGCCTTCATAAATGACTGGGGCTTTAGAGTTCCGCAAAAAGCGTTCAACTGGATATTCATCGGAATAGCCATACGCCCCATGGATTTGAACGGCATCATTTGCCGCATCAAAAGCAGCATTACAGGAAATCCACTTAGCTAGTGACGTCTCCTGGGTATTTCGTTTCCCCTGATTCTTTAACCAACCCGCTTTAAAGACCAGCAGTCTAGAAATCTCAAGATTTGCACTCATTTTTGCAATCATTTGCTGTACAAGCTGGTGTTTTCCAATCTCTTTCCCAAATGTTTTTCGTTCATGGCAATACTTTAGGCTTGCTTCAAGGCTCGCTTCTATTAAGCCAACTGCTCCTGCAGCTACTGTAAATCGACCATTATCTAGTGCGGCCATGGCAATTTTAAACCCTTCGCCTTCTTCACCCAATCTATTCTCAACAGGTACTTTTACATCGGTTAAAAATACTTCTCCAGTATTTCCTGCGCGAATACCCAACTTACCCTTGATAGCCTTCGTTTCAACCCCTTCAAAACTACGTTCTACAATAAATGCAGTGATTCCTTTATGCCCAATATCATGGTCTGTCTTGGCAAAAATCAAGAAATGGTCGGCAACATCACAGAGAGAAATCCATGTTTTAGACCCATTCAGAATATAGTAATCTCTCTTTCTAGCAGCAGTTGTATTCATCGCAGCCACATCAGACCCCGCATTCGGTTCTGTTAATCCGAAAGCGCCAATTTTTCGGCCCTGTGCTTGAGGGACTAAATACGTTTGTTTTTGTTGCTCAGTTCCCCATTGCAATAGCGTCATACTATTTAGCCCTGTATGAACAGAAACGGCTGTTCGATAGGCAGTATCTCCTCGTTCTAGTTCCTCACATACAATAGCTAGTGTATTATAATCCATGCCAGCACCGCCATACTCTTCAGGGATACAGACACCCATGACTTGCAGATCGGCTAATTTTTTCAAAATCACAGGTTCAAAATGACCTTGGCGATCCCACTCCTGAATATTTGGAATGATTTCCTTATCGACAAATTTTCTCACCATTTCCTTAACACTTTGCTGCTCATCTGTTAATTCAAAGTTCATCATTTAATATATCCTCCCTAAATAATACTTTTTTGTTTTAAATTAGCTATTTCTTCGGAATTGTATCCAATACTCTCTAATAGGGTTTCTGTGTGTTCGCCAAACAGTGGGGGATGTCTCCTCATCGTTACTGGTGTTTGTGATAACTTCAACGGGGAGCCCGTTAATTGAAGTGTATCAATTAATGGATGCTCCATTTCCACTATCATCTCTCGTGCCTTTATCTGTGGATCTTCAAATATTTCAGCAATGGTGTTGATTGGGCCATTCGGTACCCCGGCTGCATCTAATCGTTCCTTCCACTCTACTTTTGTTTTTTTTGAAAGCAGTTCTTCACAAATGGTAATCAATTTATCGTTATTGTTTAGACGCTGTTCATTATGAATAAATTCTTCCATTTCCGCTAATTCAGGTCTTCCCAAAGCAGCAGCAAATTGCTTAAACTGCTGATCATTTCCCACTGCAATGACAAGCTCACCGTCCTTTGTCCTAAACACTTGATATGGGGAAATATTTGGGTGCCGGTTCCCCATTCGCTTTGGAATCACACCACTACATAAATAATTACTCGCCACGTTAATTAATGAGGAAACCTGGCAATCCAGCAGTGAAATATCAATTTTCTGCCCTTCTCCAGCCTCGTTTCGATGCTGCAAAGCCGCTAATATCCCTATACAGGTATATAATCCCGTTAATACATCTGTGATTGCCACTCCGACTTTTACCGGACTCCCATCAGGTTCACCAGTGATGCTCATCAGCCCACTCATGGCTTGAATGATATAATCATAGCCAGGTAAATCCTTATATGGACCCGTTGACCCAAACCCCGTAATAGAAGCCATAATCATCCCGGGGTTATTGGCTTTTAGTTGCGAATATCCTAAACCCATTTTTTCAAGTGTTCCAGATTTAAAGTTTTGAATCACGACATCGCAGTTTGATGCCAGTTTGGCAAAAATCTCTTTTCCCTCTTCTGATTTAAGATTAAGTGTCATACTTTGTTTATTCCGATTGGCACATAAATAGTACGAACTTTCTCCATTTACAAACGGTGGTCCCCAGCCTCTTGTTTCATCACCTAAAGCATAGTGTTCAATCTTTATTACTTCTGCTCCCAAGTCCCCGAGAATCATGGAGCAAAATGGTCCTGCCAGTACGCGTGAAGCATCTAAAATTCGGATTCCATCAAGTGCCCCTTTCACACTTATCACCTCTTTCCGATTATTAAAAAAACAAAAAGGAGCCAGCAAAACAAACAATGAAATATCCCATTGATTGCTCTACTGACTCCTATTCATAGCTCGTCTTCCCGCAAAGGAAGATCAAGTGAATATAGTCAATTTTAATATAATCTTTTTTCTTACGATCATCTGGTCATGCAGCAAGGACATTGCTGTCACCCAGTTGTTATTTTAACTATATACTAATAATTTGAATTTTTCAACAATTAATTTTCAATAGATTTGATTTGCTGATAATGGAGATCTAGATCTTTTAACGCCGCCACCAACGCATTAGCCGCCTTTCCACGGTAATACATTTGCAGCGCAGCAATTGCTTCATCTATACCGTCATTTAAACTCATTCCCCTTAACACTTGGCCAACAAATTCACGGGCATGTTCGGTAGCCAATGTACAAGAGGCACTGAGTATGACCCCATATTTTCTATCAATTTCTGCTGTAATCGTCAATGTTTCAAATACACTTTTTGCTGCCATCCCTTGGGGTAACCTTGCATGCCCTGCAATAAACAAAGTTTTTCCGTTCATCAATAGAATCTACCTTTCTTTTAAAAAAATGTAGTATAGGATGTATTTTACATTAGTTACTGATAATTTGAAATAAGATGTACGATGAGGAGCCGGGGGAAGAATTGTTACCGTCTTTACGGTTTATCAACAACAACGGGCACGATTATTGTCTATTCGTTACCGTTATCATGCTTTTTCATTTCTGATGGGCACGAATAGCTTCTATTCGTTACCATACAAGAATTCTACCATCAATTATAGTAACGAATAGATTCATCATTCTTAAAACTTAGGAAAATTACCTTAGGTAAAATATCCATAAAGCGATAAATTTGCAAAAAAAAACGTTTCTCAAATTTATCTGAGAAACGTTTTTTTTAAAACAAATTGATACCGGTGATCGGGGTCGAACCGATACTCCTCACGGAACACGATTTTGAGTCGTGCGCGTCTGCCAATTCCGCCACACCGGCGCGTATAAAATTGTTTTGATAAAGCAATGCCGAGGACCGGAATCGAACCGGTACGGTAGTCACCTACCGCAGGATTTTAAGTCCTGTGCGTCTGCCAGTTCCGCCACCCCGGCGAAATCTAATTATCTGTTCTTATCCATAGTTTGCAAATAGTTAATGGAGGCGGCAACCGGATTCGAACCGGTGGTAAAGGTTTTGCAGACCTCTGCCTTACCACTTGGCTATGCCGCCATTAATATTGGAGCGGAAGACGGGATTCGAACCCGCGACCCCCACCTTGGCAAGGTGATGTTCTACCACTGAACTACTTCCGCAAATTGGCTGGGCTAGCTGGATTTGAACCAACGCATGTCGCAGTCAAAGTGCGATGCCTTACCGCTTGGCTATAGCCCAACGTTTTATTGATTTTTTAATATTTATATTATGGGGCGACTGATGGGAATCGAACCCACGAATGCCTGAACCACAATCAGGTGCGTTAACCACTTCGCCACAATCGCCACAATATAATTGGCAGGGGTAGTAGGAATTGAACCCACACCAAAGGTTTTGGAGACCTTCGTTCTACCTTTAAACTATACCCCTATAAA